>NZ_KB905341.1 GCF_000378745.1 Prevotella amnii DSM 23384 = JCM 14753 | reverse complement strand
GTAACGGACATTCCTTTCTTCCTTTACAGGCTTATGAAATTATGTGCCTGAGAGGAGAAGGCTTGCAACTGGGTTTTACGACTGACCCTTAATAAGGGTAGTTTAAATTTAGCTATAAGACAAAAAAAATGAGTTACATTACTGTAACTCATCAATTGTTTTTGTGGACCAGCCTGAACTAATCCACAATATGTCCTTATCGCTGTTAGCTAAATATTTACCTTTTTGTACTGACAGTCTCTGTAGCAGAAATGTAGCAGCAAACTGACTGGTTTATGACCGCTATTTTGACTATCTGTTGAAAGCACGTTCACTCCCATTCTCGGAGTACAAAGTTAGATCTTTTTGTTTATATCTCCAAATCTTTGTGCCATAAATATTTAAAGATTTTACTGCTACATTTTCCAGTGCAAGATGCAAGCCCTTATATATAAAGGGACTTGCACCTTGCACTGGAGTTTTACAAAACAATAATAATTATACAAAGATATAAGAGTAATAAAATGTTTTAGATTTAGTTCGTTATATTTATTGGTACACTGTGTATTCCGCTACTAACAAACAAACTTGCACCGTCTGCAAGACGGATTGCATAGTGTGCAAACATTTGCATGTGGCGGGTTGCTCTTGTAACGGTGCTTTAGTAACTTTATAAGTATGAAAAAGTTATTGGAAATGCTGAAGTCAGCAAGAGTGAAAAATGGTTATTCGCAGGAGTATTTGTCTGTTATTCTGAAAGTTAGTTCGAGTCGGATCTTGCGCTGGGAAAGAGGAAAGACAGCAATGACTCTTGAACAAATTCTGATGTACGCTTCAAAGGTGGGCATCCAGTCTACCAAAATATTTGAGTTTCTTGCACGTAATGGGCAGCCTGGTCCTTTACCTATAGCAGAAATTCATCTGGAGGTTTTTACTGAGGAAGCATTCAGAAGACTTTCACAGTTAGTCAGTGAACTTGGAATAGAACATGTAACAATTAAAACCAAACGATTACGCTGATGGAAATAATAGCAGTAGAAAGCCAAGCCTATCAAGAACTGATAGACAAGCTCAATCGTATTGAGCAGTATGTTGAGCGCACCTCCCGTCTTATCCAAGACATTGACGACGAGCTGGAGATGACAACCAAAGACCTTATCGGGACTCTGAATATTTCAGAGTCCACCCTTTACCGCTGGCGCAAGAAGCAGTTGGTACGGTATCGCTACACGGAGGGTGGCGATGTACGCTACTTCTTCAAGTCTATC
>NZ_KB905340.1 GCF_000378745.1 Prevotella amnii DSM 23384 = JCM 14753 | reverse complement strand
ATCTCCAATGCTTGCGGTATCATGCCGAACTGCTCATGCGTGAGGATAATGCAGTCCCAATCATTATTCTTGATGTCATTGAAGATGCGTTGGCGGTTCTGCTTGTTGAAGTCATTCTTGCCAGGATAAAGCAATCTTGCATTGGGGTAAGCCTTGCGGAACGTGTCGGCAATGTCGAAAACGTTTGCCTTCAGTCCGATAATCATCGGTTTGTTCGCTAATCCCAATCGCTTAATCTCGTAGGCTGCAGTACACATGATAAGCGTTTTGCCGGCTCCTACCTCGTGGTCGCAGATACCTCCACCATTGGTTTTGAGCATCCATACAGCATCCTTCTGGCTTTTATATAGGTCGGTTATGCCTAACCGTTTCAAGTCAAGGTCGGGAAAAGTCTGATGCGTGCCGTCAAAGTTTGGTCGCACAAAGCAATTGAAAAGGCGGTTGTAACGGTCAGAGAGCTGCTCTTTGAACGTGTCGGGTGTCCGTCTAAGCCAATCGACAAAGCCTTGCCTGATTTCCTCAATCTTGGCATTTGCCATCTGTATGGCATGTCCGTCCCTTACTTTGATGGTCTTGGTTTCTCCCGTAACCTTGTCCGTCACCTCCTTGCTCTTGTTGATGTCGGGAATGGTATTGTGTAGGGCGTGCTTCAAGAGATTGATGCCATCATAACGGCGGAACTCTCCCTGTACGGCATACTTGTGCCAGATATTGGCATTCTTTCGGTCACAGACAATGCTGTACTCGTCCATGTTGGAATGGTAGGATACGCTAATGTCTGTCCCGAAGAATTCCGAAGCGAACCTGCCATAGACTTTAGCAGGTATCCAGCGTTCACCGAGATTGAAGTCAAGGTCCGCAAAAGGAATGGGTGTTGGCGTGGCTGCGCGCAGGGCAGCAAGGCTCTGTTTTGCTTCCTCGTGCCCAGGATGGTCCAAGAGCCACGACTCGATACGCTCCGCCTTTTCAATCACGTTGCCTGAAATGAACTTGTCGGCTACCTCATAGCTGTCCTCTTCGGGATTGTAGAAGATGCGTCCTTCCAAGGCAGAAAGCATATCGCTCTCTTCCATATCGGGAAGCAAAGAACTCATATAGTCAAGCTCCACCGTGCTATATTTGTTGAGTGATGCGCCCAATGCCTCCATCGGGTCTGCGGCAATAGTCAGTTCGGCGGTGGAGAAAGCCGTCGGATGGTCGAAAATGTCCGCCTTGATGTACTTGCCGTTCTCGGAGCGTTCCAAGAACAGCATTTCCACTCCGGTGGCATCCATCTTGATGACATCGGTGTTTGTCTT
>NZ_KB905339.1 GCF_000378745.1 Prevotella amnii DSM 23384 = JCM 14753 | reverse complement strand
ATTCTCACGGCAGCCTTCCGCAAATCAAAGATTTGGGTTTTCCATGAGAATATCCTTAAATTACTTTGCTTATCTTCCTAATGACCTTACTACCTTATTTGCACGTAAAATTTGAAAGCTCGATAGTCTCCTGCTGTAAAAAGTAGAGAACTAAAGGGAAAAGTATTCACTTAAAATTAAACATATGGAAAGATTAAAGTTGCAGAGAGTGGGAAGAAACTACAGTGGGAACATTGCTTACAAGGATGAGAAAGGTAACTTTTACCTTGACCTAAATACAGCTACTAACGCAATTCCAACAGAGTTATATCATTGCCATCCATCTAATGATATGGATGGAGAACCAGGGTGTCCTTTGCAGTGTGATTTTGAAATCATAAACCCTATTACAGATATAGAAGTTAGAGAATATCATTGCAGAGGAAAGTATATGATGTTATCGAAGATATACAATGATTTGACAGCATATTTTGGAGAGACAGGCGAGGAAGAACGTGATAAGCAAGACTTTCGTTATCACAATGACAAATATGGTCTTTGGGGTGATACCATTGCGGAAACTATAGACGAACTAAAGAGACGTTGGCACGAAATACCCGAAGACTTAAAACCTGAATGGTTTTCATGGGAGGATATTGTGAAGTTGGAGCGTAAAGCAGAATTAAGCAACTTCCAATAATATGTTGTATATGGTTACACTGCATAAGTAATCTTTATATCTATTTTTCTACTTGCAACTTACATGCAAGTAGAGAATTTATTAAATTTACAGTCATAAAACTAAAAGCTATGTTTACAATCGAGAAATTCAGAAACGAGTGTGCTAATGTTTCAACTGAAACCGAACTAAGAGAGAAAATTGAGGAGTGTGCAAGATTCTTCGGGTATGAAGTTCGTCAGCGTGGTGCTAATCTAAGCGACTACTTCCCTTATGGCGATGTAGAAGAGGAGTATGTAGGACACTTCTTTGTTGAGCTAAAGAATGGAAACTACTTGTTAGCAGACAATGCTACAATAGCAGAAGTTGAGCCAAGAAAAGTAAAGTTCTATGCTAATTATGATGACCCAGGAAGTAATGATTACGTTTATACTTTTGAAATCGTATAAATTCACTTTTGGTTTAGTGTAATCCTTTTGTAAGAATAAGTGTATATATCATCTTAGATGCTGGTTTTCCATAAAGATTGCCAGCTTCTTTTTTGTGCTGCGCCAGATGGTCGCAGCACACATCAATCATAGCCCTATCAAAACGTGCTATCGCAAGTTTTTCTCTTTCTTGCTTTTCCCTAATGCTTTCTACTTTATCCCCACAGCTTCGCCAGTATTCCGCTAAGCATTAGGAACGCACTTATCTCATATACATGAGCGTGCTTATCCTTTCTGCTTTGCAGAACACAGGCTACGCTGAAACCCTTAAAACAGACAGAGCTGTTTTAATCCCATGAAAACCACAGTCTCATGTTCTACGAAGCATTTCGACAGAGGTTTTCA
>NZ_KB905338.1 GCF_000378745.1 Prevotella amnii DSM 23384 = JCM 14753 | reverse complement strand
AATTGGTGATTCTTCATGATGCAAAGATAACAAATACTTATGAAATTATGTGCCTGAGAGGAGAGGGCTTGCAACTGGGTTTTAGGACTGACCCGGTTATGGGGCTTGAAACACCCTAAAATTAAAATCAACTCGTTCCCCAAAGCCATCAAAAACAATTAGTCTTGTTTTTTTTGTATAGTTTTTATCTACAATCACCTCTATGTTCTTTTTGTCTTTTGAAATGAGGAATGTAATCCAGTCATAGTGAATTCGTTGAACACCATTCTCCAATACTTCATTCTCAATCTTTTCAGAATCAATCATTACATAATTTCGTTCCGGGTCTAACAGACCACAAAATTTCCACGAATAACGCTTCAACACCACTTCTACATTTTGTTTGCCGCCTTTTGCAGTAAAAGACAAATATTCTTGTTTTACACGTGGCTCTTGACTAATGTCATCGCAAGATAACAAACATGATACAAGAAATAAAAGACTTGTAATAATTAAACAAAACTTTTTCATTATACGTATATTATTTATCTTGTTTTGACCATAAAATAAGATAGGCTGTCTTTGAACGATAATCCATTGCATCATTGCTCCCTGTATACTCAAATTCATCGTTCACATTTTGAACATAGAGATAATAACCATTAGAAGAACCTTTCCAGCCAGCATTTACATGATAAAGATGCCTTATGCCATCTCTCCATTTTCTAAACATTCCAGTTCCAAGAAATCCGCTACCTTTTATTCTTTTCTTAAATTCAATCATTCCGTCAATCACAAAAGTATGATAAGAAACATAATTGAGAGAACCAGACGATGCAGTCATTATAATAAAAGCATGTGGATGATTAAAGAAATCTTCAGCAACTCGTTTATCTTCAGACCACCCATACCCATCGAAATCGCCATTGCCGACAATACAATTGTCATATATAGAATCAATATGATCTCCTACTATTTTTCTAAGAAATTTTGTTGCATTGATATTCATTTCCTCTTGTTTGATATGCCATATTATATTGCTGTATTTTCTTTTGGTAATCTTGAATTTCCTTACTATTACCCGCAATCATATTTTGGATATATGGTTTCATTTCTTTTTCTTGAAGAGCATATTTATCAAAATTACCAGAGTCTAATACCGCATAAATGGGAAAAGACCTTTTATCTTTGGATACAATTGCATATCCATTTGCATTTGAGAATGAAATGACATAGAAATTATCAGCAAATTCATCTACAATATTGCTTGATCTAAACCGAGGTTCTTTTGCTAAGTCTATAACTTTTTCAATCTTTCTTGATTGCTTATTTCCTCTCATAAATATATATTTATCAATTCTTTTTTACTTTTTTTTGAGCACTATTGGCTCACTTGCAGTCTATATTTTTTGATTTTTAGGCTGTATATGCTCTATTTCCTCTCATATTCTCCCTTTATTTGAGAGAATTAGCCCAAGTTTAACACCCACTTTCGCCTAATTGTTACTGTTACCGTACTTTCCTCGTTTTTCTTATGAGTTCTGTGTCCTACAAATTTTATTC
>NZ_KB905337.1 GCF_000378745.1 Prevotella amnii DSM 23384 = JCM 14753 | reverse complement strand
CTCTTACCTTTGCATCCGATTATAGAATTAACTTCTGGTAACAGAAGTGAGGCTTATTTATCGTAGTTTTGCTAGTGAAATAGGCCTTGAGGGGCGAGGAGATTTCGTACCAGGTAGGTGTAATCCATATCGCTATAAAGAGATGCCCGTCCCTCTTTTCATTATCTTCTAGAGTCAGGACAAAGTATCTAAGGACATTTCTAAATGATCAAGTGTAGATCCAAGAGTTAAGGCGCAGGAAGGTTTTGGTCTATATTCATAACATTATTAACTTAAAGTTTTAGCTTATGAGACCAAAATTGTTGATGGAAAATGACTACATTTTAAGACAATGTGTAGGCATTGACGTTTCCAAAGAGACGTTGGTAGTTACCATGTGTATGTTCAGCTTCGCAGAGGAGGCTCACAACTCCGACGTCAAGACGTTCAAGAACAACAAGACTGGCTTTAACCAGCTGGTAAAATGGAGTCGCAAGGAGGCTTACACCGATAAACCGCTACGGTATGTCATGGAGGCCACAGGCGTGTATCATGAAGAACTGGCCAACCATCTCGTGAAGATTGGTTGCACCGTAATCATCATGATGCCGAACAAGGCAAGAGAGTTTGCCATTTGGGAGGGGATGATCTCCAAGAATGACACCATCGACAGCCGTGTGTTGGCCCTTGTGGGATGTGTGAAGAGGAGTATGCGTCCATGGCAGCCAAGCAAGGAGATCTATCACGAACTGAGAGCTATGACAAGATTTGCTCAGGATACGAAAAAGCTGCGCCTTGCGCTCAAAAACCATCTCGAAGCCTTGGAGCACAGCCATCAGGCTGAGAAGAGCGTAGTCAAACATTACGAGGCTATGGTGTCGTATTTGGACAAGCGTCTGAAGATGAACCTCAAGAACATGAAAGAGAAAGTCGCATCTGACGAGGCTCTTAACAAGAAGGTAGAGAACATCATTACTGCTCCCTCACTTGGCTTCACCTCTGTGATTACAGTCATTGCTGAGACTAACGGCTTCGCGCTCATCCAGAACAGAAAGCAACTCACCAGCTATGCCGGCTTCGATGTCAAGGACAACCAGTCGGGGAATGTAGAAGGGACGTCCAGAATCTCAAAAAAAGGCAACTCCCGTATCCGTGCCATACTTTATATGCCTGCTGTGCAGGCCCAACTGCGCAGCAAGCATCTAAAAGAAGCCTACGACAGGATTGTGCAGAAGCATCCCGACAAGAAGATGATAGCAGTCACTGCCATGGAACGCAGACTACTGCTCCTTATCTATGCTCTCTGGAAGAGCGACAAACCTTATGACGAAGATCACAAGAAGAAGAAATAAGACTTAATCCATAGCCAATTACACGAAAAGAGGCTGGAACAGTTTGACACGCCTCCAACCTCACGTGATAGATACCTGAAATCGGGTGTCTTCACTTGTCGTGTGTAATATTACGAAGATTTTTTGAAATGTGCGACTGTTTTATCCAAAAATATTAAAACCTTAATAATCTATACCTGAAAACACCGAGGGGCCAGGGGGCGAGAAGCCCCCATCGGGCTGAAAACATATAAAAAAACAAAATGACGGCAATTAATCTTTCTTAACTCTTTTTTGTTTGAGATTAAAACAGTATCTTTATAG
>NZ_KB905336.1 GCF_000378745.1 Prevotella amnii DSM 23384 = JCM 14753 | reverse complement strand
ATCTGGCTTTAATTTTCCTTTGCAAAGGTAAGCAAGGTCGTAAGAACACAAAGTACCGCTACGCTATTTAAGGATATTCTCACGGCAGCCTTCCGCAAATCAAAGATTTGGGTTTTCCATGAGAATATCCTTAAATTACTTTGCTTATCTTCCTAATGACCTTACTACCTTATTTGCACGTAAAATTTGAAAGCTCGATAGTCTCCTGCTGTAAAAAGTAGAGAACTAAAGGGAAAAGTATTCACTTAAAATTAAACATATGGAAAGATTAAAGTTGCAGAGAGTGGGAAGAAACTACAGTGGGAACATTGCTTACAAGGATGAGAAAGGTAACTTTTACCTTGACCTAAATACAGCTACTAACGCAATTCCAACAGAGTTATATCATTGCCATCCATCTAATGATATGGATGGAGAACCAGGGTGTCCTTTGCAGTGTGATTTTGAAATCATAAACCCTATTACAGATATAGAAGTTAGAGAATATCATTGCAGAGGAAAGTATATGATGTTATCGAAGATATACAATGATTTGACAGCATATTTTGGAGAGACAGGCGAGGAAGAACGTGATAAGCAAGACTTTCGTTATCACAATGACAAATATGGTCTTTGGGGTGATACCATTGCGGAAACTATAGACGAACTAAAGAGACGTTGGCACGAAATACCCGAAGACTTAAAACCTGAATGGTTTTCATGGGAGGATATTGTGAAGTTGGAGCGTAAAGCAGAATTAAGCAACTTCCAATAATATGTTGTATATGGTTACACTGCATAAGTAATCTTTATATCTATTTTTCTACTTGCAACTTACATGCAAGTAGAGAATTTATTAAATTTACAGTCATAAAACTAAAAGCTATGTTTACAATCGAGAAATTCAGAAACGAGTGTGCTAATGTTTCAACTGAAACCGAACTAAGAGAGAAAATTGAGGAGTGTGCAAGATTCTTCGGGTATGAAGTTCGTCAGCGTGGTGCTAATCTAAGCGACTACTTCCCTTATGGCGATGTAGAAGAGGAGTATGTAGGACACTTCTTTGTTGAGCTAAAGAATGGAAACTACTTGTTAGCAGACAATGCTACAATAGCAGAAGTTGAGCCAAGAAAAGTAAAGTTCTATGCTAATTATGATGACCCAGGAAGTAATGATTACGTTTATACTTTTGAAATCGTATAAATTCACTTTTGGTTTAGTGTAATCCTTTTGTAAGAATAAGTGTATATATCATCTTAGATGCTGGTTTTCCATAAAGATTGCCAGCTTCTTTTTTGTGCTGCGCCAGATGGTCGCAGCACACATCAATCATAGCCCTATCAAAACGTGCTATCGCAAGTTTTTCTCTTTCTTGCTTTTCCCTAATGCTTTCTACTTTATCCCCACAGCTTCGCCAGTATTCCGCTAAGCATTAGGAACGCACTTATCTCATATACATGAGCGTGCTTATCCTTTCTGCTTTGCAGAACACAGGCTACGCTGAAACCCTTAAAACAGACAGAGCTGTTTTAATCCCATGAAAACCACAGTCTCATGTTCTACGAAGCATTTCGACAGAGGTTTTCAAGGGACTTTGGGAGAGCGGTTATGACATCATCCTATTTTAAAGCCTACGGCAATACAGCTATTCTTTACCCTCTTATCCTTGGGCATAGCCCTGTGTTCGTTGTAGTCGTTTACACTCCTTGCATACACGATCTGGCTTTAATTTTCCTTTGCAAAGGTAAGCAAGGTCGTAAGAACACAAAGTACCGCTACGCTATTTAAGGATATTCTCACGGCAGCCTTCCG
>NZ_KB905335.1 GCF_000378745.1 Prevotella amnii DSM 23384 = JCM 14753 | reverse complement strand
CCCGAGAGGAGAAGAATCCAGACCGTCATCTAAGGTCCCGAAATTCTGTCTAAGTTAGTCTAACGAAGTGTGGTCCCCGTGACAGCTAGGATGTTGGCTTGGAAGCAGCCATTCATTCAAAGAGTGCGTAACAGCTCACTAGTCGAGGGTCCGTGCATGGATAATAATCGGGTATAAAGTCAGATACCGAAGGTGCGGGATAGTATATAAAAAAAGTATCGGTAGGGGAGCATTCCATCGGCTTAGAATATAGGTTGTGAGACCTGTTGGAGCTTATGGAAAAGCAAATGTAGGTATAAGTAACGATAAAAAGGGTTAGATTCCCTTTCGCCGAAAGACCGAGGTTTCCCGGGCGATGCCAATCAGCCCGGGGTTAGTCGAGTCCTAAGTCTCATCCTAATGGAGCAGGCGATGGCAGATGCGGTTAATATTCCGCAACTTGCTTAAAGAGTGACGTGGAGACGGAGTAGTGACACTGTCGCGTTCAGACGGAAAGGAACGTTTACCGCCGTATGTAATGAGAAATGCAGGCAAATCCACATTTCGAGCAGAAAGCGTAAAGTACAATATTCTCTTCGGAGGAAATTGATAGTACAGGTAATCAGACTTCCAAGAAAATCCGCTAACATAAATTTTTAAGCAACTCGTACCGCAAACGGACACACGTGGTCGGGTAGAACATACTAAGGCGTTGAGAGATTCATGGTTAAGGAACTAGGCAAATTGACCCTGTAACTTCGGGATAAAGGGTCCTCGTGTTTAAATATACGAGGCGCAGAGAATAGGTCCAGGCAACTGTTTAACAAAAACACAGGGCTGTGCTAACTCGAAAGATGATGTATACAGCCTGACACCTGCCCGGTGCTGGAAGGTTAAGAGGAGAGCTTAGAAGCAATTCGAAGGTTTGAATTGAAGCCCCAGTAAACGGCGGCCGTAACTATAACGGTCCTAAGGTAGCGAAATTCCTTGTCGGGTAAGTTCCGACCTGCACGAATGGTGTAATGATCCGGACGCTGTCTCAACCATGATCTCAGTGAAATTGTAGTATCGGTGAAGATGCCGATTACCCGCGATGGGACGAAAAGACCCCGTGAACCTTTACTATAGCTTAACATTGACCTTGGTCATCCGATGTGTAGGATAGGCCGGAGGCTTAGAAGTTTTTGCGCCAGCAGAAGTGGAGCCACCGTTGAAATACGGCCCTTTGGCTGTCTGAGGTCTAACGCGCATAGCGCGGACATTGTTTGGTGGGTAGTTTGACTGGGGTGGTCGCCTCCAAAAGCGTAACGGAGGCTTCCAAAGGTACCCTCAGGTCGATTGGTAACCGACCTCAAAGAGTGTAATGGCATAAGGGTGCTTGACTGGGAGGCAGACATGCCGAGCAGGTAGGAAACTAGGGCATAGTGATCCGGCGGATGTGTATGGAAACTCCGTCGCTCAAAGGATAAAAGGTACTCCGGGGATAACAGGCTGATCCCCCCCAAGAGCTCATATCGACGGGGTGGTTTGGCACCTCGATGTCGGCTCGTCACATCCTGGGGCTGGAGAAGGTCCCAAGGGTTGGGCTGTTCGCCCATTAAAGTGGCACGCGAGCTGGGTTCAGAACGTCGTGAGACAGTTCGGTCTCTATCTATCGTGGGCGTTGGAGTTTTGAGTGGTTCTGACACTAGTACGAGAGGACCGTGTTGGACAGACCTCCGGTTTACCAGTTGTGCCGCCAGGTGCACTGCTGGGTATCTGAGTCTGGTATGGATAAGCGCTGAAAGCATCTAAGTGCGAAGCCTTCCGCGAGATGAGAACTCCT
>NZ_KB905334.1 GCF_000378745.1 Prevotella amnii DSM 23384 = JCM 14753 | reverse complement strand
GGGCTTACTTTTGAAAAAATAAACCCCGAAGTCCAATTTTACTGGGCTTCGGGGAAGATATTTATGCTCTTTTGAGTTTTACCGGACAGCAATATATGAGAACCTAATATTTTTGTGAAATGAAAAGCTGATAAATCTACTTTCTTAACTATAACCTTTGCTTTTATGTTTAATTTTTTCTTTTTAGATATAAATTTATAGATATCAGACACAACCCCATCAAAAGATAAAGTTCCATTAGGATCATTTACTCTTACTTTCCCACCAAAACTATCATTAGCATACAAGCCTTTTACACTTATGTTTTTATAAGAATAATTATTATATACGAAAGATGGAACAGTTACGTTTAAGCCAACATTCTTTAAATCAGTAGTTCCTAAAAGGTTCATACCTATAGAGAGGTTACCATATCTTGCATCTCCTATAATTTTATACATCCTTATTAATGGACTATATATGCTCAACTTAAAATTCCTATCTTTTATTTTTAAATTTATATTAGCTTCACCTACCTTGTTCCGTAAATGCCCTTTAATACTAAGTAATTGTTTAGTACGCGTAAAAGATCCTTGATAATAAATATTACCCAAGTCAATAATCTTTTTAGGAATTTTTAATTTAAAGATATTATCTATCGACTTAAGTGTATAACTATCTATACCAAAAGATACCTTATTAAGATAAATATCTGGAACACTATGACTTAATCTTAATTCTCCCTTAGCTTTAACAAACAATGAACAATCACAAGAGGATAGTGAAAATTTAGACAACCTTATTCTATTTGCATCATATATAGAATTTATAGATAAACTAAATCTTCTATTAACATGACTCAAAGCTGGCACAAATAGCCGAACATCAGAAGTTGATATTATAGCATTATTAAATCTCACTTTACCTCTTAAAGACGACTTTTTTAATTTGCCTTTTTCAAAACAATAATACACATTAATATTAGCCCCTAACAATTTGCTATATGGTGTAACTATATTAACTTTAGAAAGCTCTGCATGCTTACTATCTGCAAACAATTTTAATCCTAATCTATCTAATTTGAATCCACTTCTTTCTTTTAAACTTAGTGAGCGAACCTCTGCACTTATGGTATCGTGAGCTATATTATTAATAATAAGATTAGCTGATAAATTTTCTATTCGTATATGATTCAAACCAAAACCATAATTTCGCAATGGCTCTCCCAAACGGTCATACTTTAAAAAGCAATTACGCATTATAAGATTACGAATAGACAGATTAAAATTACTTCTTTCAGAGTTATCCTTTGAAGATAAAGAGTCTAAGATAAATTGATAGTTGGCAGGAGCTTTTTGGGGCTTATAAAAGATGCCTTTCATACCAAAAAGTTGGACTGAAGAAACTGACAAGCAGCCTTTCTCTATCAAAGGAATTACATCTACTTTAAATGCTAAACGCTCTGCAGAAAGCATTTTATAATTCCTTTGATCATAAATAATCATATTGTTAATAACAATACGATTTAAAAAGCCTAATTCTATCTGGTCTATCTTAACGTGTGTTCCTAATTTTTCTGAAATAGCTTTAGATATACCTATACCTATTACGTTTTGTACTACTGGAAGATGCAACAGTACAATAATTATAATATAAACTATTATTATAGTTTGTATTATCCACTTAAAAAAAACACAAATCTTTCTCAATATACCTGCAAAGCTACAAAAAAAAACTTACATTTAAGTAAATAGTAACTACTTAAGTCAACTCAGAAGCTAATGCTCATAAAGAGCATAAAAAAAGCTCTGACTACATTTCTGTAATCAGAGCTTTTATTTATTATAAAAGAAGGCGGTCTCCTACTCTCCCACATTGCA
>NZ_KB905333.1 GCF_000378745.1 Prevotella amnii DSM 23384 = JCM 14753 | reverse complement strand
CTGTCTGTTTTAAGGGTTTCAGCGTAGCCTGTGTTCTGCAAAGCAGAAAGGATAAGCACGCTCATGTATATGAGATAAGTGCGTTCCTAATGCTTTGCAGAACACTGGCTACGCTGTGAGGATAAAGCAGAAAACATGAGGGAAAGTAAGAATGAAAAACTTGCGATAGTGTGTTTTGATAGGGCAAAAGGGAGGTTTTGTATATATAATCAAGGGCTTGTAAAATGAAAGAGGGCTATGATAGATCTGTGCTGCGACCATTAGGAACAGCACACAGCAAAAATCCGTGGCGACAAACCACGGACTTTCTTCTAACGGATAAACTTTGATAAGTCTATCATCATAGAATTATAAACAACTTTCTCATATCCCTCTTTCTTTAATAAAGCAAGCTCACGTCTTGCATAAGCATTCGCTTGTTGCTTAGTCATACTTGCCTTGCTGCGTATTGGTCGGTTAGGGCGCATAGTATCTACTTGATAAATCTCTTGGTAAATAGGACTATACTTCGTGCGCTTGAATACATCTACTCTTGGATACCTCATTTTCTTCTATACGTTTCAAAGTTATACATATTTTCATCACACTGCGGACAATAAAAGGGATAGTCTAATACTCGTTCATACTGCACTTCATGATTACATTTAGTACAATAGCGGTGCGTTCTCTTCTCAGGATTTGCTTGTTTCATAAACATATAAGTTTGTGGAGGGGTAGTTAAGCCCCTCCGTTGCCTTTTATAACTCTGCAAGCCTCGATGTTGCCTTTATGATTAGGTCTTTTAGCTGTTCCTTATTCAGCTCGGGCAATAAGTCTATGACCATGAAATTCTCGGTGTCCTCAATATCTATGCCTTTCTTTGCAAGAATGGTCTTAATATCAAGCTGACTAAAGTCATTGTAAGACTTACCACTTGTCACTTGTTGCTCTTCATTGCTTGTGAAGATGTTGTTTACCTCAATATTTGATGGCTCACCAAAACCAATGAAAGCGTCAATACGAAATTTACGTTCTTCTTGCTTGTCTGTGTCATAATAGACAAAGTATTGTCCCGTAATATCTATATTATCCGAAAGAATGCCGTGTGCATATCTCACAGAACCATCAACTTTACGATAAGCAAAAGCTGTAACTCCGTCTTTCTTCATCTTCTCTTTCAGTTTCACAACAAGTGCAAGACAAATGTCATGATGTTCTGCTATTGTGCCTTTACGAAGTTCGCCTACCTCAATGAGGTTGTCAATAAGAAACGACCTCCACCCCTTACAATCTACATCATAGTAAGCAAGTGTAAATTTGCTATGGTGATGAATGCTGTTGCCCTTAATGGTGTGTCCTATACCATATAGCGTACCACACGCATGACGTTCCGTGCCGTCTTTCTTACGATACACGAAAGAAACAATGCCTTTGCGAAGTTTCTCAACTAAAGTCTCAAATAGATTTTCCATATTGATGAGATTGTTATTTGTTTATGTAAAACATCGTCAAGCATTAAAAACTTGACGATGTGATATTTCATTTCCCCTTTCAAGAAGTTCTTCTATGTCTTCTGTTGAATTTACCTCAGTCTCCTTGAAGTAGAAGTGGGTGTCAAGTGAGCCGTTCACATAGCAATCAAAGTCTTCTCTATCACAGCCTTTATTATCAACATATTCATACACAACTTTAAACCAAAGTATATCCATCAAGCAGTTTCTTACATTTCGTATATCAAATCCTGCACTCTCAATAGCATCGTCTAAATCTTCACTTGTCCAATCGTAACCAAAATCAGATTTGAAGTTTTCAAACTTATAATCTTCCTTACAGAAGCCTAACGATAGCAAGATAGCATAGTTGTTTGTCATAATTCTTGTTGTTAATAAGTGATACATTTCCCTCTCGTTCAACTGCTTTTGCAGCATCACGGTCGGGCTTTCAAATTTTACGTGCAAATGAGGTAGTAAGGTCATTAGGAAGATAAGCAAAGTAATTTAAGGATATTCTCATGGAAAACCCAAATC
>NZ_KB905332.1 GCF_000378745.1 Prevotella amnii DSM 23384 = JCM 14753 | reverse complement strand
CTACACTTGATTATCAATCATTTATCAAATTAATACTACACAAAATATCCCGAAAATTTATGAAAAATAATTTTGCCGGTTAAACTTGGGTTAGGTAACTATGAGGCGAGCTTATATACTATGAAATTATATAAAAAATGCTCACATCTATATATTCAGATGTGAGCATTTTAATATTATATTGATATATCTTCAGAGAGATATTAGAGCTGTGGACCAGCAGCTACAAGTGCTTTTCCAGCTTCGTTGCCTGTGTATTTCACAAAATTCTTTTGGAAACGAGCAGCAAGATCTTTAGCTTTCTCTTCCCACTGTGTAGCGTCAGCATATGTATCACGTGGGTCTAAGATCTTAGTATCAACACCTTCAAGTTCTGTTGGAACAACAAAGTTGAAATAAGGAATAGTCTTTGTAGGAGCATTGTTAATAGCACCACTTAAAATACCATCAATAATACCACGTGTATCCTTAATAGATATACGCTTGCCAGTACCATTCCAACCAGTGTTAACCAAGTAAGCCTTAGCACCATTCTTTTCCATCTTCTTAACTAATTCTTCTGCATACTTTGTTGGATGTAACTCCAAGAAAGCCTGACCGAAACATGCTGAGAAAGTAGGAGTTGGCTCAGTAATACCACGCTCTGTACCAGCTAATTTAGCTGTAAAACCAGATAGGAAGTAGTATTTTGTTTGTTCAGCATTAAGAATAGATACTGGTGGTAATACACCGAAAGCATCTGCAGAAAGGAAGATAACCTGTTTAGCAGCTGGACCAGCAGATACAGAATTCTTCTTTAGTACGATGTTCTTAATGTGATTAATAGGATAAGATACACGAGTATTCTCAGTTCTGCTATTATCAGCAAAATTTATCTTACCATTAGCATCAACCATAACGTTTTCAAGAAGAGCGTTACGTTTGATAGCAGCATAGATATCAGGCTCTGACTCCTTGTCTAAGTTGATAACTTTAGCGTAGCAACCGCCCTCAAAGTTAAACACACCATTGTCGTCCCAGCCGTGTTCATCATCACCTATAAGAAGACGTTTAGGATCGGTTGATAGAGTAGTCTTTCCTGTACCTGATAGACCGAAGAAAATAGTAGTGTTCTCACCATTTAAGTCGGTATTAGCAGAACAGTGCATAGAAGCAATACCCTTTAGAGGTAGGTAGTAGTTCATCATAGAGAACATACCTTTCTTCATTTCACCACCATACCATGTGTTAAGGATAACCTGCTCTTTTGTTGTTACGTTGAAAGCAACGCAGGTTTCAGAATTTAATCCTAATTCAGCGTAATTTTTTACTTTAGCTTTTGAAGCATTGTAAACAATGAAGTCTGGTTCCTGTGCCAATTCCTCTTCGTTGATAGGCTTAATGAACATATTTGTTACAAAGTGAGCTTGCCAAGCTACTTCTACGATGAAACGAATCTTCATACGAGTATCCTTATTAGCACCACAGAAACCATCAACAATGAAAAGACGTTTGTTAGAAAGCTCTTTTTTAGCTAAGTCGTTAACTACAGCCCAAGTCTTTTCAGACATCTTCTTGTTGTCGTTCTTGTATTCTTCAGAAGTCCACCATACTGTGTTGTGAGAGTTAGCATCATCTACGATGAACTTATCCTTAGGAGAACGACCTGTATAAACACCTGTCTGCACGTTTACTGCACCAAGCTCTGTTACCTGACCTTTCTCAAAGCCTTCTAAACTTGCTTTTGTTTCTTCTTCAAACAATTTCTCGTAAGAAGGATTGTAAACAACTTCTGTTGTACCTGTGATACCGTACTTTTCTAGTACACTTTTATCAAACTGTGCCATTTTATAAAATGTATTTAGTTGGAAAATAATTATTCTTTTTTTTTAATTTAATCTTATTTACTAAGACACCGCAAAGGTAGCATTTTTAATAAACTTGCCCAAAGATATATTTATAAATTCTATCAAAGTTAAGATATATGTAGGTTAAATAATTAAAAATAAGCATTTAACTAATTATATTTGCTAAATGTATATTGCAAAATAGAAATGAAATGCTTATTTTTGCCAAAATTTTGTATTATGCTTTATAATAAACGTAAAAACTTTAATGCCTAAATAGCTAATGGAAATTATCAACTTTTCGGAACAAAATTCCATAATTAATCAATATCTTGCAGAGATTCGAGATAAAGAGTATCAAAAGAATCGATTATTATTTCGTAACAATGTTTTACGTATAGGAGAGTTTGAAGCTTTTGAAATATCTAAAACGTTACATTATGAAACGAAAGAGGTTGTTACTCCTTTAGGTTTATCTAAAGTTAATGTTCCTTCAGATAAGATAGTTTTAGCAACAATATTTCGTGCGGGTCTTCCTTTCCATAATGGTTTTCTTAATATATTTGATCATGCGGGAAATGCTTTTGTAAGTGCTTATCGTGAATATAAAGATGAGGCTCATCACGAAGTAGGTATTCATGTGGAATATTTAGCAACACCAGAAATTACTGGTAAAACTTTAATTATAGCTGATCCTATGCTTGCTACAGGAGGGTCTATGGAATTAGGTTATAAGGCTATTCTTACTAAAGGTATTCCTAAACATGTGCATGTGGCTTGCGTTTTAGCAACCCCTGAAGGCATTTCTCATATTAAAAAGACATTCCCTGATAAAAATACTACAATATGGTGTGGGGCTATAGATGAAGGGCTTAATGAGCATAAGTATATTGTACCAGGTTTTGGTGATGCCGGAGATCTTTGTTATGGTGAGAAAATTTGATAAAAAATCATTCTTCATCACCTATTTTAAGTAAAAAGGAGATAGTTGATATATATTCTCTTATGGTATGATTTTTATGCTTCTTTAAGAGAAATAGTATGTATATTTCTGCTAAAAGAAAGTTTTGAAAAATAAGTAATACATTTATTTAGTCCACCCTTAAAAGCCTAATATTCATCTGATTCATAGTATATTATGCTATAAATTATTTGCAAATATCTGCAAGTTTTTGTACCTTTACAT
>NZ_KB905331.1 GCF_000378745.1 Prevotella amnii DSM 23384 = JCM 14753 | reverse complement strand
CACATGATAAGCGTCTTACCTGCACCGACCTCGTGGTCGCAGATACCACCTCCATTGGTCTTCAGCATCCACACGGCATCTTTCTGACTCTTATAAAGGTCTTGTATGCCCAATCTTTTAAGGTCGAGGTCGGGAAACGACTGATGCGTACCGTCGAAGTTGGGACGCACAAAGCAGTTAAAAAGGCGGTTGTAACGGTCAGATAACTGCTGCTTGAAGGTGTCTGGCGTGCGTCCGAGCCAATCGACAAAGCCCTGTCTGATTTCCTCAATCTTGGCATTCGCCATCTGTATGGCATGTCCGTCCCTTACTTTAATGGTCTTGGTCTCTCCCGTAACCTTATCCGTCACTTCCTTGCTCTTGTTGATGTCGGGAATGGTATTGTGCAGGGCGTGCTTCAGGAGATTGATGCCGTCATAGCGGCGGAACTCACCCTGTACGGCATACTTGTGCCAGATATTGGCATTCTTTCGGTCGCAGATAATGCTGTATTCGTCCATATTGGAATGGTAGGATACGCCAATATCCGTCCCGAAAAACTCCGATGCGAACCTGCCATAGACCTTTGAGGGTATCCAGCGTTCACCGAGATTGAAGTCAAGGTCTGCAAATGGAATGGGGGTTGGCGTGGCTGCACGTAGGGCAGCAAGGCTCTGCTTTGCTTCTTCGTGGTCGGGATGGTCCAATAGCCATGACTCGATACGCTCCGCCTTTTCAATTACATTGCCCGAAATGAACTTGTCCGCCACCTCGTATGCGTTTTCTTCGGGATTGAAATAGATGCGACCTTCCAAGGAAGAAATGATGTCGCTTTCCTCCATATCAGGTAAAAGTGAACTCATGTAGTCAAGTTCCACCGTACCGTACTTGTTGAGCGATGCGCCAAGAGCCTCCATCGGGTCTGCGGCAACGGTCAGTTCCGTGGTGGAAAATGTCGTAGGATGGTCAAAGATGTCCGCCTTGACGTACCTGCCGTTTTCGGACCGTTCCAAGAAGAGCATTTCCACGCCTGTAGCATCCATCTTGATGATGTCGGTGTTCGCCTTCTGGTTAAAGTAGCCCCAGCGTGCAACATAGTCATCATATAGGTGGTTGAGCCTGCTGCGGTCTTCCTTGTCTTCAGCATGGTTTTCTGCCTCGTAGTCATAGAGACGATGATAGCACTCCCGTATCTCGATATAGGCTTTGAGACGGGAAAGCTGTGCATACGGCAAGTCCATCGGATTAAAGGTTGGATGTCGCTTCAGATCAGAAAGAAACCCCACCTGCCCTTTCTGCACGACAATGGTGCCGTCTCTTAGGTGTGAGTCCGGCGAAGAGAGAAAAGGGCGTGGGGAAGCGTCAAACTCCTTTCTGACTTCCGCTATCGGTTTTGGCTTGCGCTCCTCGTCTTCGTTCATGAAGTCGAAAAGGGATGGCTCACGTGAAGAGGAAGAAGCTGCTTTCCTGCTACTACGGGTACGCCGTTGAGGAGAGGTTACTGACTTTTGTATCTTGGACTCCGATGGTTTCTGGGGAGCAGTTTGTGTTATAGGACGGTGCGCCTGTGAAGTTCCTGAATTATCCTTGATTTCATTGTTCACACGGCTTACCTCTCTTGTCCAAAGGCTGTATTCCTCTGGGGCAAACAGTGACAGTTGCTCCGGTTGTCCGATGTCTTCCATGTTGTTGCCCACCACTGGATGATGATCGTCGTCAAAGAACACCGTCTGTCCGTTCATCTCTCTTGGGGCTTCAATATCCGTACGGATTTCCGACCTTTCCTGTTCGTATTGTCGGTGAAGTGTCAAGGCGGGTACACCTTCGGGTGCAGGTTCAACGTTTATGGATGGTTGCTTTGACACAGATTGCTGTGGTACAGACTCCGATGATGGTGGTTGCAATGGAGTAGTCTCTCCATTGGAAACGGTATTTTCTGTTGCCTGTGCCTTGGTAATGGTAAAATCGTCCGGTTCTATGACTTGCCCGACATTAATTTCTGTTTCAGTTTCCAACTCTTCCTTGGATATCTTGATTCCAGAAGTACCGTTCACAGTCTTCTTAACCGTGTCTTCTGTATTTGTTACCGCTTCTTCCTTAATTTCCTCTGCCACCACTTCTTCTTTGGTATATTGTTCCCTGACGATTTCTTCCAACTCGGCTATCTCGTGCAATTTCTTAGGAGAGAAATACAGGTCGCGTTCAATCCCCAGTCCTCTTACCTTCACGCCTTCCATCTCATCAAGGGACATATTGCCAAGCTCCCAGCCGTAACCCATCGTGACAGCACCGAAACCAATGCGGCTCTTAGGGTCATATTCCAGAAGGTAGGCTGTGTATGCTCCCATCGGGAAGAAATAGCGTGCATAGGCTATCTTATCGCCAATGAGTTCCTTTTCCGTACTGTAAAGTTTAGGTAGTTGCTTCCTGATACTGTCGGGCATCAAATTATAGGCATTCTCCGCCTCCTTGTCCGTTTTTGGGTCCTCTTTGGGCAAATCAACCGTTATCCCTAACTTATGCAGTTGCTTCTCGGCTTCTTTCTGCCGTTCCTCCTCCGTCATAGGTATGCCTGTTTCATAGAGTTTGCGGTCAAAGCGTTGCTCAACTTCCAAGGAGAGCTGTGTCCTGATACTCTCCGCCATATCATCAATGCTGCCATCGAAGCGATACTCCCATGTAGGCTTGCCGTAGGGGTCTGTACCCATCGTGCGCTCCGTGGCGATGATACGGTGAGCAATGTCTTTCCAATCTCCTGCAAAAAGTGAGTTGTGCTTGAAGACGACAGAAGAGCCTTCTTCTTTGGGAACGGAAAGAGTTTCTACAAACTGCTGTTCAATCCCCTCGCTGATTTCTTTACCTGTCTGCTTCTGCAGGACGATGAGGTCACTGCCTACATCCGTTCCTGCATTATCTGAAAACATGCCCGACGGTAAACGGAGAGCGGAGATAAGGCGACTGTTCTGCATGAGGTAACGGCGTATGGCTTCATTGCGAGGACTGTCCAATACACCCTGAGAGGTGATGAATGCCAGTAAGCCACCTTCCTTGATGCAGTCCAGACCTTTCACGAAGAAGTAATTGTGGATGGCACGTGTGGACTCACGTTTGAGAGTGTCCTTGCCTTTGCTGTATTCTCGGTCATAGACCATGAAATCACCGAAAGGAATGTTACTTGTAACAAGGTCGTATTTGTCCTTGTCTTCCAGTTCTCCAATGGCTTCAAAAGGCTCGTTTTGAACGAAGATATTGCCTTTTCCATAAGGG
>NZ_KB905330.1:2816-3345 GCF_000378745.1 Prevotella amnii DSM 23384 = JCM 14753 | reverse complement strand
GAACTCAGTTCCTCCGACGTCATCAGACTCTTGGGCATTTCGCGGGCATCCCTTGCCCGATGGAGGGACACCAACGCAATCCCGTTCAGGTATATATCATGCAACCACGTTGCCTATCCGTTCAAGGGACTTTACGTCGCCGTCAAGAGCGGACGTGCCTCCTTCAAGGGTTTCAGACGAGTGGAAGCTCTGCAACGGCTCAACGCCTACAAGGATGGTGTCCTTAAAGGATATATGGGTGATGGTCAAACTTTATTTGAGGAGCTATGAACATCAAAGAAGAAATACTGAGCCGAACCAACAAAGGACTGGATGTGTTCTGCTTCTATATGCCTATCGACTTTGTGCTAAAGCGCAATTTCCGAAATCCTTTGTATGACGACAGGCGTGCATCGTGCAATATCTATCTCGACAACAAGTCCAGCTGCTACCGAATGAAGGACTTTGGCAACGATGCCTACTCCGGCGACTGCTTTTGGTTTGCAGCCACAATGCTCGGACTGGACGTGAGGAAAGACTTTGTTAAGGT
>NZ_KB905330.1:0-1026 GCF_000378745.1 Prevotella amnii DSM 23384 = JCM 14753 | reverse complement strand
GGTATTGATACTAAGACTCTGCAACGTTTTCATGTAAAGTCGCTTGCTCGCTATGAGTCTGTCTCCAATCAGGGTAAGCCGTTTACACTTGGTTCAACACATGAAGATCCGATGTTTGCATACAGTATGGGAAAGTTTGTAAAAGTCTATCGCCCTAAGAGTAAGCTGCGCTTTCTTTATGGGGGTGAGAAAGTGAACGACTATGTCTTTGGCTTCCAGCAGCTGCCCAGCAAAGGGGATGTTGTTTTCATCACAGGTGGGGAGAAAGACGTGCTTTCACTTTCGGCTCATGGTTTCAATGCCATCTGTTTCAACAGTGAGACGGCACAGATTCCAGAGAATATCATCGAAGGGTTACAGCTCCGCTTTCGCCACATTATTATATTGTACGACTCTGATGAGACAGGCATTAGAGAAGCTAAATGGCAGACAGATGCACTTGCTCAATACAAGGTATTGAGTCTAACCTTACCATTGCAAGGGGGTAAGTCGGAGAAGGATATATCGGACTTCTTTGCCTTGGGCAATGAAGCAAAGGACTTGAAAGTGCTTCTTAATGATATGTTCACCAATATGTATGCACAGACGATGGTGATATTGCAATCTTGTGAGATAGACTACGATAATCCGCCAGACGCTTCAAAGTCGGTGGTGGCAGTAAATGGTGTTCCGCTTGGAACGCAGGACAATCTGTTTTGTATCACAGGTGGAGAAGGAACAGGAAAGAGTAACTATATTGCTGCTATCCTTGCTGGCACACTTGGGAAAGAACGATTAAAGGCAGAGCAAACCTTGGGATTGGCTGTACTTCACTACGATACAGAGCAATCGGAGGCACAACTCTATAAGAACTTGGAGAAGACACTTCGCAGGGCTGGTGTCAAGTCCGTGCCAGAGTTTTATCATTCCCTCTATCTGGCATCGCTATCACGCAAGGACAGACTGAAGATTATTCGTGAAAGTATGGACTTATTCCATCACAAGCACGGGGGAATACACCTTGTGGTCATTGACGGTATAGCAGAC
>NZ_KB905329.1 GCF_000378745.1 Prevotella amnii DSM 23384 = JCM 14753 | reverse complement strand
TTATCAGCTTGCACTTGGTTAAGCACACTGTAACTATCAATCAGCCAAGAGCGTAAACTATCACTTTTCAGTTTTTCAGGCGCATCAATATAATAGCGATAACCATCTTTGTTATCGCACTCTATATAGACATCGAATATATCGGATATAGCTTTTCTGTGGTTATGGAATGTGCGCAGGGGAATTTCGTCGCCTTCTCCATAACTTAAACCACTACAAACCCATAGTCTATTGATTTCTTCAAAAGTCAATCGCTTGTGTCGCCTAATCGTATCAAGCAACCAAACGTAACGTCCCAAATTATTAGCAGCCATATATAAATTTCTATTTTGCCACAAATATACACAAATTTTCTACATTGATGCAAAGTTACATCTACACTTATGCCAAAAATAAGCATAAAGGAAGATTTTGTTTATACTCTGCATTTATTTGGCATAAGCTCATAGCTACCTTTGCTGTATATTAATGTTTATACTTCGATTATTATGAATAAAAAAGACACTCTTTATAAAATAGAAAAACAACTCTTTCGTTGCGCTGAAATTAATGATAGTAAGAGTACCATCGCCTTGGAGGATTTGAGAACTGACAGATGGATATATTTACTCCGCCAGTTTGAGTACAATAGAGAAAATGCAGTTTTACTCTCAGCATTGAATGACAGGCTGATATAGGCTGCAAAACAATTATATAGCAGAATGCAAGACACGCAAAAACGTATGAATATGGTGTTTCCTCCCAATGCCGACTGCTATGTGAGCGGTAATATTTACCTTAAAAACGATCTTCCAGCTCGCTATCCTGATCAATCGGAACACGCTCGAAAAGTGTGGGAAGCACTTATGACTGCTAATTGTTGTTTAGAAGATGGCATTGGGTGGACTTTAAGTTTCAACTTGGGTGATGAAGGACTTAACTATCCTACTCTTATGGATTATCTTGGTATGGAAGACGAAAATGATAGCTGGAACGAGCATCTTGACCGTGAATGGAGTCAGCCTCTCCACCTCGTTAATATCTTTCACAACCTCTTTTCTCATTGTGAATTGGCTATACAAGACCTTATTTACATTGATGACTTCTATATTCAAATAGAAATGATAGAGCAGGAAGATATAAAAATAGCCCCCTTAAATCTATGATAATTTAAGGGATTATTCTGATTTATTCATCAATACATAGGTGTTGAAAGAATTTTGCAAACAAGTGTATGCCACGGCTGATGCGCCTTTCTATCACTGCATCATATTTTGGATATTTTAAATACTTATAATCTTCTGCATAGTAGATAAAAGCAAAAAGCATCTCTTTTAAATATTTTATCCATAGCTTATGGGCGTGTTCGTTGCCAAACTTATCTCTTAATACTTTGGGCGATGTTGCAGGAGGGAGCAACATTGTTTGTTCTGTAAATAGTTGTAAACGTGGTAGTAGCCATTTGGCAAATTCGTTTTCTATGTTCCACGACTCTTCTATTGGGAATGAATATTCCCAGCTAAATGTATCTTTTGTACTGTTCATAGTTAATTACAAAGATGTTGATAATTATCTGCAAATAATTTCAATCTATATTTTATCTCATCGCTTTCGGTTTCCTTTAATGTTTCAAAAGCACGAGGTATGGAGAGCTTGCTAAACGAGTTTGCCATTTGTCTTAAAAAGCGAAGCCATTTGGTATGAGCATCTTCTCCCCTTAATGTACTTGGTATAGTGGAGGTACAATGTCGCTCAACCTCTATCAATCCCTCTATTCTCTGTGCGAGAAACTTGGCTGCATAAAGGTTGAGATTCTTGACTTCATTATCAGGAACAACCTCTACATTCCTTATACATAGCTTCTTTTTCATATTGCGTATTTCTATTTAGAAAGTTTTTCTCCATTCATATTATAATATATAAACGACTCTGCATATTCATCATTTGCAGTACAATCGCCCTCGCGCTTTAATGATAACTTTCTTACACGAAAGCCTTTTGCATATATGCTTATTTCATTTGCCTCTACAAGACATTTTGATTGTAATGTTTGAATATTTATTTTATACAATTCTTGACCATCGAAAGCCCCACCACGCCCACAATTACCTGTGTCAATAACGATGAATATGCTCTGCCCATCTTCTGATAACGTGCCAAATAGGATAGAATACGGCTCTACTATATCTCCGTTATCATTCTTAGTAAGCAGTACAGACAGAATTTCTCTCGTACAATTAGTCTTTCTATACAACTTGTTTCTTTTATAGTAAAAGGTATAAACAGATCTATCCTCGTTCTTTCCTATCGTTACAGTTGGATATAAACTATCTTCATCGCATATTAACTCAGAGCTGTCAGAGCGTAAAACAGTATTGTCTTTCACTTTGTGGTCAGTATGCTCCATAGCACACTTTCCTTTTGAAAGTAATATCCACCCTATTACAATAACCGAGAATAATAAGAGCGTGTATGTGGTTTTATATTTCATCATTTCATATTATGGTTGAATCATTCGCAAAGTTATTCTTCTAATATGCCAAATTGCTGCATAACATTAAGGAAGTAATGTATTAGATATAAAATCTTTTTTGTATGTTTTATTTTGGCATAACCTTGATAATATCTTTGCAAAAAATGATTGAACAATAAAAACAGATTTAGAGAAGAAAAGTTATTCTATCGTATCTTTTGGCTATCATGCCAATCGTATAATGAAGAAATGGGAAAATAGCTTTCCCACATTTTCTTCAGAGAATTTTCCATACAATTATATCATTTTGACGGACGATGCAGATACTTATGCCTCTGTTATAGACGAAAAACTCAAAGGATATAATGGCCTCTTTCAGAGTGTCTATATTATAGACTTCAACGAACATGCTGATCATATAAAAGGCACAGCCAACACTGGGACTATTACAACATCCTGTTACATCGGCACGAAAGTATAGACGATGCCGCGGATAAACTCTTGCGCTTTATTCACCAACATTTGATAGGACTTATCAGTTTTGATACTGAAGATTGGGAATGGCTTTTGAAGAAAGGCATTTTTCTTTCGGCAGTGCAGCAGAATGATCATTATTCTTTTTCCAATTGGAGTAAAGAGGGGGATGACAAAGCAAGATTAATAGGTATCAATCATCCTAACCCTTTCTCTATATCCGCTATTGATAAGGAGGAGTTATTACCCCTAGTTGGAGGTTCTCTTTACCAGCTACAAGATTTTCGCTATTCTGTATCACAGGGTAATAAGTCTATGAATTTGCTTATAGCTTATAGCGATGAACCTTCCTGCGCATACGATGAGACAGATCATCATGGCCGTCGTTCAATTTCACTGGTCAATAGCATCAATACGCATTACTCTTTTAGGGCATTTGGGAAACATGCTCAATGGGCACTTGCACAAATGTATCCTAACGAAGAGGATATTATGTTTCCATTCGAATTTATCCTCACAGATGATGATAGAAAAGACAGGAAAACAATTAGCAAACTTTGCCAAAGCAATCAAGATAATGGTATTATAACCTATATTGTAGTATTGGGCAATAAGGAAACTGCTGGTCTATACGCAGAGATGGCAGATGAGGTTGTTATGGCTAACCATGTAGATGACGCTGGCTATGCCATTGAAAATATAATGAAACGCTGGAAGAAAGATGCAAACTTCCTTTATTATTAATCAATATTGTTTATGAAAGATATAGAAAAGTATAAAGAGATTTTCAATTCTCCATTAGTTGAAGCGATAGAAAGAGAACTTATATGGATTGGGCACGATTGTGAGCGTGTGGGTGGAGAACAATACAAAGAGGCTGTTAGAAGTTTGCTGCGCGTAAGAAAGCAAGTGCTTGATAACCTATTTTCATCAACCGCAGAACATAAAATATTCTTGGAAGAGTTTAATCAAGCCGCAAAAACTGCCCTCATCAAAACACGCACGCAAACCATCAATACCTATCGCGCATTAAGCAAAGGCAATTGCAAAGGCAATTGCAAAGGCGATATAGAAGTGAATGGATATTGCTTTTTAGGTTACGAATATCCAGCAATGCACCCTATACAGACGGATAGGGCTAAGAAAGTGTGGGATATACTAAGTGGAGTTATCGATCATTATATGCATAGCTATAACGACGGTATTTCGATACCGGGGTATCGTATTCAAAGCATGGCCGACTGCGAAAGGATAATCAAATAAGATGAGGAGATATGGATGTCGGATAATGATAATTAGTCGTCCCTTAAAAACTATATTTCAGCATAAAGTTTGTACTGACAAGCTTTATGCTGATTCTTTTTATAAGGCACAAAAGAGCTCTCATAGCTCTTTTGAAGTTATATGCTGCCGCAGCTAATAATACATTGATAGCATCTCCTTTCACACCTTTATAAAAGTTGCGAGATAATCGGTGGTCTGCTTTAAGATGTCCTATTGTTGGTTCTATACCTGCTCGTTTACAAAATAGTTTGTGTTTCTTTTTCTTTTGGTAGTA
>NZ_KB905328.1 GCF_000378745.1 Prevotella amnii DSM 23384 = JCM 14753 | reverse complement strand
AAGGCTGAAGCTGGCAAAATGGTTTAACGAGGTAGAGAAGTTGGGGGTGGACAACTTCTATACGGTGATAGACACCTTTAAGAACCATTATGATACCATACTCAATTTCTTTGTCAACAGAGCCACAAATGCCAATGCTGAATCCTTCAACGCAAAAGTCAAAGCCTTCAGGGCACAGTTTAGGGGAGTAACGGACATTCCTTTCTTCCTTTACAGGCTTATGAAATTATGTGCCTGAGAGGAGAAGGCTTGCAACTGGGTTTTACGACTGACCCCATTTTTCTTGTTGAATAATAATTAGGGTATGATAAGTAGTATGAATTAAAAAGACCATAACTTAGAAAAGGCTATGGTCTTTTTAATATTTTATTATTTAATCTCTAATGTTTTTAGAGAACTTTCAGCGGTGTGTACGAGACTCGAACTCGTGACCTCCTGCGTGACAGGCAGGCAT
Source organism: Prevotella amnii DSM 23384 = JCM 14753 (assembly GCF_000378745.1). Classification (GTDB taxonomy): domain Bacteria; phylum Bacteroidota; class Bacteroidia; order Bacteroidales; family Bacteroidaceae; genus Prevotella; species Prevotella amnii. The sequence continues at coordinate 4,647 of NZ_KB905328.1, read as the reverse complement.
TCTAACCAACTGAACTAACACACCAAAAAGGAAAAACACTTTCAGCGGTGTGTACGAGACTCGAACTCGTGACCTCCTGCGTGACAGGCAGGCATTCTAACCAACTGAACTAACACACCAAAACTAAAACCTCAAGGTGTTAATCCCTTTTTGCGAGTGCAAAGTTACTGTTTTTTTTTTATTCTACCAATATTTAAACGATATTTTTTTCATGAAAGATATATTGTAGAATTATAGCATCTATATAATCATTATTTATAAACAGCCATTGCTTTAACACTGCACCTTTTATAAAACCAACTCTTTGCAAGCATTGTAAACATGAATAGTTATTTTTATCTACAATAGCATAAACCTGATTTAAGTGTAAATATTTATAAGCATAATGACAAATTTCTTTGATAACAGCTTGTCCTATACCTTTATTACGATAGGCTTCTAAGAGAATTATTCCTAATTCAGCACGGCGATGTGTAGGATCAAAGTTAACCAAATCTACCATACCTATAGTTTCTTTTAGCTCTGTTTCTATAATTAAACGTACTTGTCCATCTATATAAATATCGTTGTTAGAAGTGGCTATATAATTACGCAACACATATTTACTGTAAGGAACATTTGATGCGCCAAATTTCCAAAGAGAACTATCATTTTCTATAATATACAAAAAATCAAGATCTTCAGGCTCTAATGCACGCAATGTATACTGATGATCGTTAATCTTTATATTCATAAAATTATAAATAAAATTATAGCTTTTCTTTATCTAAATTACATTCGTGCACACATCTTTTCTTTGAAGGAAATATAAAAACTATACTTAACAATAGGATCAAAGATAAATAAAAGAAGCTAACCTCAAAACCAAATAAATAATAATAAAATAGATTTAAAATCATAGGAAAACAAAGTAGCCATATTCTAACACTACCCCAGCATAATAATGTGCTTATAACCTTTGGATTAGAAGATAATAGCTGGTTTTTAATAAAAGGAAATCTAAATAAATAAAGAGCAAAAGGTATTACAGCTATGGTTAATAGTTGCATAATAAATTGGGCAATTATAAGGCAATTATAATGCTCTTTATCAGATATTAAACCAGGTGAAAGTAAATTAGTTTCGAAAAGCACTACAATAAACAAGCCTATTATTAAAAGACCTAATAATTCGCTTAATAATATTTTCCTAACCTTTTCCATTGTTTTTATTCTTAATTATCAAAAGGAGTACGATTGACAATACTTCTTCCCAAAGTTACCTCGTCGGTATATTCTAATTCATCACCAACAGATATTCCACGAGCTATAACAGATAACTTTATATTAAAATTTTTTATTTTTCGAGATATATAAAAGTTAGTTGTATCACCTTCCATGGTGCTTGCTAATGCAAAGATAACTTCTTTTATACTTCCACTACGTACACGCTCTACAAGTGAATCTATTTCAATATCGTTTGGACCTACTCCGTCCATAGGCGAAATAATACCACCAAGAACATGATATAATCCAGAAAACTGTTGTGTGTTTTCTATAGCCATCACATCTTGAATATTTTCTACTACGCATACAATACTTTTATCACGGTGAATATCCGAGCATATTGGGCAAAGGTCAGTATCAGAAATATTATGGCATACTTTACACGACTTTATGTTATGCTTCATCAAAGTTATTGCATTAGAGAATTCATCCACCCGACTCGTTGATTGACGAAGCAGGTGGAGAACTAATCGGAGAGCCGTTTTACGACCTATACCAGGAAATTGAGAAAACTCATTAACAGCTTTCTCTAATAATAAAGAATGAAATTCTTGCATCCTTTTTATTTTCTATCTTAATCATCAAATAAGTATATACCCAAGCCTATCTTTAAACCTACAGTAGAATAATCTGCATTCTTAAAAGACCTATCATAATATAGTGCAGGCTCTATGGTAACAGAACGATTAAGGAAAAAAGCATATCCTACTTCAGCGCCAGGCTTTAAATCGTTATAATTAATATTCTCATGGGTAAACTTAACATTCGCACCAAGATACAGACCATTTTGTGTAATATAAAAACGACCGCCTACACCTACAGTGAAATGATCAGCTACAGTATCAGAACCATTATGCTCTGCACTAATATGTCCTAAAACCATCAAATTGTCTCTTAAAAAATAACCTGCTTTACCTTCAAGGCCTATGTTTAAACCATACTTGCTATTATGGTGAATATCTAAGCCTGTGAGCGATGCACCTAAATAACCCTTACCTTCTTGAAACTGAGCAAACGCTCCTAAGCTCAACATGGAAACTACCATGATAATCATCAATCTTTTAATCATCATATTCATATTTTATTTTATTATAAAAAAATATTATCTATATAAATCTAATTGTAGAGAACATATATTTTGACAAAGATAAATAAAATATATAGAATACAAAAATAATTGCATATCTTTGTAACCTATTTATGGTTTTTTCCTGTTATTTACATCTAAAAAACAAGTATTTACATTGTTCTTATAATTAATATATGTATAATAAAATATTTATTTCCTTTATTTTTGCGCTAACAAGCTTCAAAAGCATGGCACAAACCTTTTCTGATACAATACCTTATATTCATTCACCTAAAAGAGAAACTAAGGCAGTATGGTTAACAACTCTTGCTAATCTTGACTGGCCGAAGACTTATGCTAATTCTTTAAAGAATATAGAGTATCAAAAGATGGAGTTAATATCTATCCTTAATAAATATCAGCAAGCTAACATAAATACTGTATTGTTACAAACTAGAATACGTGCTACTACTATTTATCCTTCTGCTATAGAGCCATGGGACAGATGTATTACAGGTGTAGAAGGGAAAGCTCCAGAAAATGGCTACGATCCTTTAAAATTTGCAATAGAAGAATGTCATAAACGAGGAATGGCTATACATGCATGGATAGTATCTATACCTGCAGGAAACAAAAAGTCGATTGGGGTAAAACAACTTCAAAAGAAAGGACTTAAATTACATTACATTTCAAAAGAGGCATACCTAGATCCTGCAGATGGCAATGTTTCTCATTATTTAGCAAAAATATGTACAGAAATAGTAAGGCATTATGATGTAGATGGTATAAATCTTGATTACATTCGTTATCCTGATTCATGGCATAAACCAACAAGTAAATATGGAGATAGGTCAAATGACCGATGTGCACAAATAACAAAGATTGTGCGTACTATTCATGATCAAGTAAAATTTATAAAACCTTGGGTAAGAATATCATGTTCGCCTATAGGAAAATATGCTGACTTAAAACATTATTCTTCTAAGAATTATAATGCTCGCGACCGTTTTTCACAAGAAGCACAAGAATGGTTACGTTTAGGACTAATGGATCAGCTTTATCCTATGCAATATTTTCGTGGTAATAATTACTATCCTTTCCTTGCTGATTGGAATGAAAATAGATGTCAAAAAGAAATTATTTCAGGAATAGGCACTTATCTCCTTAGTCCTAAAGAAGGAAGTTGGACACTTAATGAAGTAAAGCGGCAAATGAATATTAGTCGTAGTTTAGGAATAGGACAAGCTCACTTTAGGTCGTTTTTTCTTACTAATAATACACAAGGAATACTTGATTATGAAAAATTATTTAATATTAGTCCTGCCATTCCTCCTGTTTTGTATGGTTATAAATATAATATAGCTGCTCCTTCATATTATAATAACAATAACAATTTAATAATTTCAGATAAAAATAGTAGTATTAAGATTTTAAAATGGAAAGGAACTTCACCTTATTATAATATATATGCAAGTAAAAAATTTCCAGTGGATATTAATAAAGCTGAAAATTTATTATACACTAAGTTTATAGGCAAGTCTTTAGTTTTAAAAGATCCTTCGATGCAAAGAAACTTTCATTTTGCTATAACTGCTATGGATAGGTATGATAATGAAAGTGTTGCATTGCAAGAAAATATTAAAGAACAATCATCACCATTTTTCTCCACATTATTAACTAATGATAATAATAGGGTAATTCTACCATATAAGTTGGCAGCTTTTAAGATAAACTACTATATAGTAGAAACTCTACAAGGAAATATTATTCAACAAATATCTTATAATCCTAAAGTTAATTATGTATTAATAGCTCCTTTACCTAATGGAATGTACAGGCTAAAAGCAATGTTTCCAAATTATAAGTATTCTGTAAATATAGGTTTTTTCCTTATAAACAATTAACTTTCTGTGAGGTCGAGCTTTTTTTAAAACATTATATTTTTGCGATACTTTAATAGTATTATATAGTTATAATATTTTACCACATCTATTGTAAATAGTTTGAATACTGATAAATTATTTTTAAATAGTCGTCCCTTAAAAACTATATTTCAGCATAAAGTTTGTACTGACAAGCTTTATGCTGATTCTTTTTATAAGGCACAAAAGAGCTCTCATAGCTCTTTTGAAGTTATATGCTGCCGCAGCTAATAATACATTGATAGCATCTCCTTTCACACCTTTATAAAAGTTGCGAGATAATCGGTGGTCTGCTTTAAGATGTCCTATTGTTGGTTCTATACCTGCTCGTTTACAAAATAGTTTGTGTTTCTTTTTCTTTTGGTAGTAGCTGTCTTTAGCTTTAGGAACG
>NZ_KB905327.1 GCF_000378745.1 Prevotella amnii DSM 23384 = JCM 14753 | reverse complement strand
AAAGTCCTGAATAACACGCTCGCTGGTAAAACCATAACTGCTTACAGTGCCTAACTTATGGTCTGACTTTTCCATAAAGTTACGCTCGTCAAGCCAAAAGTCAATCTGCGAAACACTCTCTTGAATATCGACAACATCAAAGTAGTCGGCAAGTACATCTGGAAAGATGCAACGTAATAATTGGTGATTCTTCATGATGCAAAGATAACAAATACTTATGAAATTATGTGCCTGAGAGGAGAGGGCTTGCAACTGGGTTTTAGGACTGACCCCCTATATCTGCATCATATAAGAATATATGTAAAAAAAAGATGCTTAAAAAGTATATGATTAACTTTTAAGCATCTATTGTTGCGGAGGCAAGACTCGAACATGCGACCTCCAGGTTATGAGCCTGGCGAGCTACCAACTGCTCCACTCCGCGGTATAAAAACGACTAAAACAGATATAAATTCTGTTTCTTATTAGTGGGTGCAAAGGTAATAATAATTATGGGAAATGCAAAAGTAAACTGAAATATAATTATAAATTTAACAATAAAACACTATTTAAAACATTTTTACATATTGCTACTTGCTATCGAATATATTTATAACATTTTTTCTAAGTCTTCTATAGCTCTTTTAATATCTACTGCAAAAGTTGAATGATTAAGTAGAAAATCATTATTTCCATGTGATAAAAGTTTATAAAGATCAGTGTTCATACATTCCACAAATGAATTAATAGCCAATTCTATATCATCTTTTTGCTGTAAGCTATTTGAAAATTTATATACTCTATACTTCTGATGAAAGAAGCTATAAGCCTGTTCTATACTATCTTTTGTAATCATTTTTGTTTTTCTTATTTGTATTATATTTAATGTGTACTATCACCATGAATATGCAAAGATAATTATCTTTTAAATTACTAAGTTATGATTATTCAAAAAAATGCAGTATTTGCAGAAATTATATCTATTCATAGAGTCAACCAGTAAGTGCAAAATTACAAAACGTATTTGAAGAATTCGCGTTTTGGTGTAGAAAAGTTTAATTTTTCTCTCGGCGAGAAAAAAAACAACCAGCAATACAAATAAAAAAAAAGGAGACCGCTGTCTCCCAAAGATTAACTAACTTTGTATTGTAAATGTATCATCAATTAATCTCGGAGCAAAGGTCGCAAATTTTCGCCTTACTTCAAAAGAAAACAGGGAGAAAAGAGATTGCCGCAATCGTCGGCATCAGTCAGTCAACACTATCACGTGAAATCAAACGCAACAGCACGCCATCGGGAAAGTATATCTGGACAAAGGCGCACGATATGGCTATGCAGCGCAGAAAGAGAACGGTAAAGAACGCCAGGATCTCCGATGAATTAGTCTGGAAGATTAAGGAATATATCACCAATGATCAGTGGTCTCCACGACAAATATCAGGTTATCTGCGCAAGAATGAGGGAATAAAGGTGTCCCACCAATCCATTTATAATATCATTCATAATTATACAACAGGGGAACTTGCCAAACACACAAGGCATAAGATGAAATACAGGCATCGTCCCAAGGTGTGGACATCTTCCAATTAAAGACAGGTTAAGTATCCATGAAAGAAGTAAGGAAGTTGACGGGAAGAGATTTTGAGATGGACTTAATCGTAGCCCCTGACCAACATGCCATACTCACACTGGTAGAGAAATCCACCAATATGCTGCTTATGCAGAAACTGCCATTTGGGAAGCAGTCAAAGTCTCTGGCAAAGGTAGTTAGGGAACTGCTGCTACCATACAAGGACATTCTGAAGACCATTACAACAGACAACGGACCTGAATTTGCAGCACATAAGGACATTACCAAGTTCTTAGGAGTGCCCGTATACTTCGCTGATCCATATTGTTCTTGGCAAAAAGGAACTATTGAGAATACAAATAAACTAATCAGACAATATATACCGAAAAAGGATTCGTTTGAACATTATACAGAAAAGAGAATTATGTCGATACAAAAGAAACTGAACGAAAGACCGAGAGAAAAATTAAACCTTTCTACATCTAAGTGCGAGTTCTTCAAACACGTTTTGTAATTTTGCACTTGCTGGTTGACTCTGCGACACTTAAACTGATTGTGCAAAGATAATATTTTCTGATGAAAACAGTGTGCTTTTACGGAAATAAATTGTAGGTACACCTTAAATTAGTCACATCTAATTCTATTGGAAATAATTTGTTCAAGTTTTAGTACTGTTATTATGCTATCAAAAAGACTCATAATTAATCATTTTACACTGTAAAGTGAGAAAAAAGAGAAAAGTGAAACTTTTTTAAAGAAAAACACTTCGAAAAATTTGATAAATTGAAATATTTTGCATAATATTGCACTTAGAGGTATAGAACAAACGTTATGGTATTATCATAATGCATCAATATATATTTTAATTGTAAAGGTAAATGTTCTAGTATGAAACAGAGTATTATCATATTTTTATTGACTTTTCTTTATCCCTTTAACACATTTGGACAAAGTCCTATGGATTCAACTTTGCTTCAGGTGTTTGACATTGATAGTATTACACCTATTATTAGAGCTACTGTCACTCTTTTTCCTAAAGAGGGTAAACCGTTGAGGTTTATAACAGACTCTATCGGAAATACCTACATTCCAAACGATGTCATTGCTCGAAGAATTCAAATCAGCTATTTCGGCGACGAATTGTTAGATAGTACCTTACACTGCTGGCAAAAACAAATTAAGTTTTATGTAAATTCTTATAAGGTTTTGGATGAAGTTAAAATAAATGGCTATCGTAAGATGGTAAAACATTCACTCATACAAGATGTTATTAAAATAAAAGATGTAGAAGTATTTAAGCATCAAAACTTAGGTGCGATATTGAATTTTATACCTGGTGCTCTATACAATGATGAAGAATTCTCTTACTTTAGGCATCCAATAGCAGGAATACGGTTGGGTACAACGGGAGTTCTTAAACCTGTAACAAAAGAGATTATAAATAATCTGCGTTCATTATTTACGGAGAATATTGATGAAATAAGATTAAAGAAACTTACTTTAGGGCACGGAATACAATATGAGCTAATTATTATATTAAATAAGGATAACAATTATTCTTTGACCCCCTCTCTTGAAGCTTATTCGGGAAAAAATGGGAATGTTATAGGTAATGTGTTTACACAGTTGAGTAAAAATAAATTCAATACGACATTGCTTATTACAGGAGAATTATTAAAAAAAATGAAAGGAGAATTCTCTATTTATGATTATGGAAACAAAAAAAACATTATAGATTTTGCTGATAAGGAGTGCGAAAAATATTTTTATGCTGACTATAGTGGGGAGCTTACATTCAATAAAGCACTTTCTGCTGGATTAAATCTTAATTATGGGATAGATAATACAAAGAAACGTAGAAATTCTGTGGAATTATTAGAAATTAAAGATATACTATATTATCCACAAAAGTTTAATGATTTTACAGGTAGTTTTTTCTTAAATAGCAATATGGGAAACCATACATTACATTGGGAGGCTTCCTATAATAGATCTATATCAGACATTACTGTCTCCATAGATAATATCCAATCACAGCACCTTAAAAATATAAGCATATCTCCAAATTCCTTTTTGGAATATACTTATACAAATAAATCTAAGAATTTTAGTGTAAATGGTAACATAGCTTATTCTTATCTAGAAATTAAAAATATGGATTCCAATGTAAACAACTCACAGAGTAAACATAAAGAACACACGTTCACTTCGGGAGTTTCCGTTTTTATGGAATATAGCCAATTTAGCGGAAATGCCGTACTACAAGTGGAACATAATAACAATAACCATTATAAAACAATGTCTTTTCTCCCTAAAATATCTTTGAGATATAGTGAGAAATCTATAGGAATAGATATCAATTATGAAAAAACGATTAATCGCCCATTAGCATGGATGCTGACAAACTATAAGACAATAGAAACTGGTAAAGTGTTGCAATCTGGCAATAATTTACTTACTCCATCCACAAAACATCAAGTGGACGCTAGTCTTACCTATTCAAACTTTGTATTTTGTCTTTCAAAGCAATGGGTAAACAATGTTACAGAGCTACAAGCAGATAATTATGACAAAAAAGGGAACCTTATAAAGAAATGGCAAAATATAGGGAAAATAGATAGTTGGGGGTTATCTGTTTATTATAACCTCAGGAAAAAACGTTATTATTTGAACCCTAGTATTAACTTAGAATTTGGACGTTTTTACAATGGCTATGATTGGAGAAATAATCATTTGTTAGTGGCAACAGTCCCATTTCAGTTAATGTTCGGTGATCACAAAATATCGTTGAATACTACATATATTGCTAAAAATAAGAGTAATCAAAGAATAATAAACGATATGTTCATAATGGATATTAATTATTCCTATTATATTCCACGAAGTAATATCACGTTATCACTTTTTGCGCGAGATATCTTTAACCAAAAATCTATAGAGACGTATAGTATAAACGACAAACAATACCAATCCTCTACCATTTTGTACAAGGATAAAAGGCAGTTTGGTATTTCAATTGTATATGAGTTTTCAAAAGGAAATACAAATTATATTAGCGGAGCAAGAAACAATCAAAATAGAAATAAATAACCTTAAGTAGGGGTTATTATGTATAACAATATAAAAATTAAATTTATAAAAAAAAGAAAAATTATGGACATTAAGACTTTTGAAAGTCTTAGTTGCAAAGAGCAAATTCATTTGAAAGGAATTGCTGGAGCTCCAAATTCATCTGACTCAGAATTGGCAAAATCAACTAGTAATGACAAATCCATAAATTCAGATACGTCCACTCACTCAGACACGTCTTCATGCAATGACAGTTCGACTCATCATGATTAAGGATTAAGTTATTTAGGAGCAGTTACTTTATTTTAATTATTACTGTCCGCTAAACTTTTGAGTAAGATACAAATTTAGGGCTGACACTTCTCACGAGGTATCAGCCCTTTTTGTTATCTTTGCTTTTGTTTCCCAACTCAGATAACATGGGCAAAAGTACACATTTTTTCGGACAGCCGGTATATGGTCAGTTGATAAAATCTCTCGACCATGACAAAATAGTTGAAATAAGCCGCCGAAACGGCGGTGAGCGGTATGTGAAAACC
>NZ_KB905326.1 GCF_000378745.1 Prevotella amnii DSM 23384 = JCM 14753 | reverse complement strand
AACGTGGAGTTTAGGCTACCTTATCAATGGAGATAGTACAGGACTGACAGACGAAGAAATCGCACTCGCAGACCAATGGAGTAAGGACACCAAAGCGGAGGTTATATCGCCCCACACAGACATAGAGGGGAATATGCAACCTTATTTTACCCACGTTCCAGCCTTTGGACTACCCACCGAGGTAGAGGACTGCGCCCTTATTTGCAGAGAGTAAATAAAAACATCAACCTATAAACGACAACAATATGAAAGTACAAGTAGAAGGCATTATTCATAATTTTTCGAGCAAAGCTCTCAACAACTCGTGGGCAGATGAAATACCCAACATCATCGTGAGAGTTATCAATGCCATAAGCATAGCCGAGAACAAGGAGGAGTTGCAGACCGCACTCCTTCAAATCTCCCAAGAAACGGAACTTGACAAGTTTTTTGTCTATGGTTACGGCGCACATCATTTTTGGCTAACCCACCGTTGGCTATCGAATGGTGAACCAATGGAACACAGATTACTAATCGCTGAGTTTTGAAAATATGGAAAGGAAAGTTTACAGAGTACGCACCCAATACGTTTTTGAAGGTGTGTTTGAGGTTGTAGCCACAGACCGAGAGGAAGCCGAGCGGAAAATCCTTGAAGATTGTGGAATGGTGATGGGCAGAGGAATACACAGCACACTGCCCGATGAACAAATCAATTGGGCTTTCGATACCCACCCCGAAGAGCGGATAATTGAAACAACCGAAAATCCCTAACACAATGAGCCACGCAACCTTAAAAAATTGCGTGGCTTCTTTTCTTTTTCTTTGAACGAGCAGGCGACCAAAGAAAAGAAGCAAAAGAAAGTCGCAATAATTGCATTATAATTTAATTACATACAAAAAGTCTGACAATTTCCATTTTTTGCAAAGTTACTCAATCATAACGAAGAAGGCGACTAAAACGACAAGAAAACGCCCCTTGCGGAGCATAAAAAAGTCGCAAGGGGTGTATTTGATAATCAGGGTATATAAAACAGGGCAAACTCCACATTTCGTCGTTTGACAAGTCCTCGCAGAACCTTGCCTTTATATCGACAGAAAGTGACAAATTCACGGTAGAAGTTCCTGTCGCCCGACTCTATCTTTCGTATTAGTCGGCTTTTGGGATGATTACCGTAACCGAGCAAACGACCTATGCCTATATTGTAGGCAAGCAAGGTAAGCAGTAGTGCATCCTTGCCATAGCCCTTGAAATGCTCAAAGCATTTCCATAGGTCGGCACGGAGCAGGGAGTCCGCCTGCCGTTCCGTCATATTGGAAAAGAAATGCTCGCTTGGTTGCAACCGATGACCATATCCGACATACGGATAGCAACCTTTTCTGTGTAGCCCCTCGAAGTATTTCACGACGACCACCGCACGCTCAAAAGGTGGCAAGTCCGCCAGCCGCACCCTGCGCTGGGCAAAGAACGGCTGGCAGAGCAAGCACATTATACAGAATAAAGCAAAGCGTTTAGCTGTTCGCATCGTTCAAGGCTTTGGTTACTACTGCGGTGGACTTTCCCTTTTCCTCCGCCTTCTCATTGTTGAAGTTGAACGACAGTTTGGCGATTTGCTTGAAGTTGTCCTCCACATACACATCAATGGTTTGTCGGTCTGTCGAAGCGGAGGTGTAGTAGAGTCGAAACACATCTTTTGTGAGTGGATAGCGGTCGTTGGGCTTAAAGACTAATCCATTATCCATTCTTAGCGTTCCTTTCCCGTCCAGCTGGAAATATCTGATGGTGTAGCGAGTGTCGGCAAAGTAGCCTTCACGTTTGAGTGTACACCTGATTTCTGCCGTCTGTCCCTTGACGATGTTCTTCTGAACGGGCATCGTCTCGACAGTGAACGGGTAAGACTGCTGAACATCCAACTCCCTATCACAAGCAGATAAACAAAACACGGCAAGGGCAAGTACTCCCATTACCCATATACTATTAAAAATTTTCTTTTTCATTGTTCCCTACATTTATAGATTAAACCTGATTCCTGCCGATACAGCAGGGCGAAAATGATGAACATCCGTACCAAAGAGTATGCGTCCCTGTCCTTTGAGTAGCAACAGCACATTGTCCGATAAGAAACATTCTATGGATAGATGCACCGCTCCACCATAGACGAAGTGAGAGTCATCGAGTAGTTTTGCGCCATCGGGAAGTAGTTTCTTATCTTCGTTAAGTTCCTCATAGCCACCCAAAGCGGATATTCCAGCATAGGCAAATACATTTTTACCATTGTCAGAAACAATAGGCTGCATATAACCCAAATGCACGAAGGCATCTTTGAGTTTCACATCATAGCTGCGATACGGCATATTTTGTTGCTCATATTCTACCGTAAGAAATGAATAATTCTCACGCTTCAGATAGCGAGTGAGCGAAATGCCTATGCCGAAGTTGTCTTTGGCAAAGAGTTTTTCGCCTTTGATGATTGGCTGGTTGCCTATTATTTCTATTCCTTTTTGCTTTGGAATCAGTCTTTGTGCTTGTGTGGGCAGCGTCGTTGCCACCGCACACGTCAGTAGAAAGAGATACTTTTTCATTACCATTTGAGTTTTAGGTTATCAATCTTCTGAGCCAAAAGTAAATCTTGCGGCTCGACATAGAAGGTAAGCGTTCGTCCACCATTATGCTCATAAAGCGTCACTTCAAGCTGCTTATCTTCTGAAAGCGAGAACTGCTCCAAGGCGAACACCGAACTTTCTGTGTGCCTTCCCTTGATGTAATTCACCTGATGATAGGCACGGAGTGGTTGCAGCACCTGTTCCTGAATGGCGGTGCGCTTCGCCACCTTTTTATCCACCACCTTGAACGTAACGAAGTCCACCGAGTACGGCATATTGGTCATATTGTCTATTCGGGTATGAAAATATAGCAAGCCATTGTGCGCATACAATCCCCTAAGCAGGAATTTCATACCGAACTGGTGCGCCCCGATGTGCTTGATATAGCGTTTGTCATTCTGATAGATGGTCTGCATCATCAGCTTGACGAGTACGGGCGACTCGTTACCCAGTTCCTTGAAGTAGATGTCCGCACGGTTGCTCGGCAAACGTCCCTCGACGGGCGACAGAAAGTCCTTCATCTCCACGCTGAGTTTCTCTGGCTCATCGGCATACTTCACGTTGAAAGCATAAAATGAGCCGTCCTCGCAAATCACGCTCATATTGGTCTCCGTCTCAAAGTCCTTGACGGCAGCTTTCACACGCAGTACGTTCTCCGCATCCTCCGCCTTGCCGGCAATGATGTTCTGTGAACCCAAATCTACATAGCGGACAGGCGCAGGAAAAATCAGATGCACCGTCTTTTCAAAAGTAACCTCCAAGCCGTATGGCAGGACGATGCGTCCGTTTGGGATTGCCTTGCTCATGCCTTGAAAGAGTTCTCCCGATGAGAGCGGACGGTCGGGCGTGAGGGTTGAAATCGTTGTCTGTGCAGTGGCTGACGCTCCCATCGTGGCAAGCAGGACAGCCGAAAAAATCCATTTTTTCATTGTTGTTGTTATTTTGTTATTGCTATTTTTATTGATTGATATGCTTATTTTGACTGAACCAAGAACAGTCGGTAGCCGCCTTTAAGTGTTACCTTGACGGTGCGGAGTTTCTTTTGGAGCAGCTGACTTGCGCCCTGCATCACCCCACGAGCTGCCTCCGAGATGATTTGGTCTTTGGCAGAGGAAGCAAAGGTGAAGGAAGTCCCCATCGAACCACCGATGTTCGCACTCACCTCTTTGAGGGCGTTAATGTCCTCCGAACCGGGAATGAACACACCCTCCTGTCCGTCTGTGTCGTATGCCGAGAGCTTCACGGCAATAATCCGTCCCTTCACTTCAATGCTCTTAACGAGCAGGTGCAGACGGTTGCCCTCAATCTTAGCCCTCGCAATGAGTCGGCTTTGGCGGGGAATGCGCAAGCCCTGCACTTTGGCAGTTTCGAGCAGGCGCAACGCCACATTGTCGCCCTCCTTAAGGGTTGCCGTCCTGTCCACCACCACGCTGAGCGTGTTACGGGACACGGCAGAAACCGCACTCGTGAGCGAATGAAAGCCTAAATTGCGGGGCTTTGTGCCATATTCCTTGATAAAATCCTCGTCAGATTGCGGCTGGTTGAGCGAAGACACTACCTGCTTGCGTTCTGCCAAGACCTCCATTGCAGGGAGAGAACCCGTTGAAGACGCTTGCGGTTTTGCCGGTATATTCAAAGCACCTTTTTCCTTTGCGGGTGTAAAAGCGTGGGCAGCATTGGTAGTTGAAGAAGACTGTGGCAGATACTTTGCCGCCATTTGGTAACTCTTTTCCATCAGGGCGAGCTGTCGCTTCTCCTCCGCATCCTCATTCTCGTTCTTGGCTGCCAACTCTTTTTTGAGGTTGTCCAACTCCGAGCGCAGTGCCTCACGTTCCTGCTCATTGGGGTCGGGCGCATAAAAAGAGTTCAACAGGCGGTTGTTCTCCTCATAGCGGTGCATCGAGCTTTCAATCTTTGCCGTCGAAGCGGCTGCTTCCGCACGCTCGCTTTCCGAGGAGGGGGCGGTATTACTATCAAAGTAATCCGAAAGTCTGCCCATCTCCTCGCGTGTCTGTTCGTCTTGACGGCTCTTGTCGCCCAATTCGTAGGCTTTAAGTTTGTTTCCCGTCAGCTGTTCGGTAGTCGCCTGCGGTATGCTGTCGTTCAGTCCCTGCTGCGCTGCGCTCTTCTCCTTGCCCGACGGGGCAAATATGAACCACATCGAGAGGGCGAAAAGCAGTCCCAGCCCACCGAATACCAGTCCTTTTTTCAGTTGTTCTTTCTGTTTATTATCCATTTTCATTACTGTTAGTTGAATATTGTTGATAAAGTCGTATAAATACGCTATCTGTATGGATGTCGCTGTCTATTATTTTTCCCTTGGGGATAGGTAGTCTTTCCTCCTTATCGTGCGGCAGGAAAAACTGCGCTATCATCACTAAGGAACAGACGAGATAGACAAAACTTAATCCGAACACAATCAGCTTGCGCTGCCTTGCCGTGAGCCTGTCGCAATGATGGCGGAGCCACAAGTGCGCCCTCAGATAGTACCGTGCGAATGAAAATCCCCTTGTCCTTTTCATCGTGCTATCGTTTATAGGTTTGGAGGTCTTGATTCTGTCGCACCATAAACTGCTCCATGAGGAAGCCCTGCGGATTGTTGTCCGAGCGGAC
>NZ_KB905325.1 GCF_000378745.1 Prevotella amnii DSM 23384 = JCM 14753 | reverse complement strand
AAAGACAGCTACTACCAAAAGAAAAAGAAACACAAACTATTTTGTAAACGAGCAGGTATAGAACCAACAATAGGACATCTTAAAGCAGACCACCGATTATCTCGCAACTTTTATAAAGGTGTGAAAGGAGATGCTATCAATGTATTATTAGCTGCGGCAGCATATAACTTCAAAAGAGCTATGAGAGCTCTTTTGTGCCTTATAAAAAGAATCAGCATAAAGCTTGTCAGTACAAACTTTATGCTGAAATATAGTTTTTAAGGGACGACTAAATAAAAAAGCAATGCCGCTATATGCAGCATTGCTTTTCAGTTATATAAGAAGCTAATTTTCAGATGTGTAAATACCCCTTATTTATTACGTTTAATAATATAGTCTAAATAAGTACTAAGCGACTGTTTAATGACAGGATTGCTAATTTTAGTATCAATAAAAACCTTAGCTTTAGCATGATACCTCTTCATACACTCTTCAGCATATTCTATGCCCCCCTTTTCTTTTGCAAATGTTACCAGCTCCTCTATCTCCTTACTACTTATAGAAAGCATTTTTGCTTTACGAGCCAGCATCATCATACGCTCATCACCAGTCTTATTAAGTGCATATATTAATGGTAAGGTTAGCTTTCCTTCGGTTAAATCGTTCCCTGTAGGCTTTCCTATCTCCTTTTCCGATTCGAAATAATCGAAAATATCATCGCGTATCTGAAAAATCATTCCTATGTTTTTACCAAAAGCTCGTGCTAAAGCAACATCTTCTTCTGAAACGCCAGCACTCTCTGCACCTATAGCAGCGCATATTTCAAATAATATAGCTGTCTTTCGTGCAATGATTTCCAAATAAGCAGCCTCTGTAATCTCTTCACGTTTTATATTAGAAAGCTGCAATATTTCGCCATCACTAAGCGTTTGCCCAAGCTCTGCAAGATACTTCACTATACTGTTACTATTAGTATATCCCACTTGCTGCAACGCTGTAGAAAGCACATAATCGCCCACTAACACTGCCACCTTATTATTATAAGAAGCATTTACGCTGGCCTGTCCTCTACGCTCATTACTCTCGTCTACAACATCATCATGTATCAATGATGCCGTATGAAGCAGCTCTAAGCCAACTGCAGCATGCTGCGTTGTCGGCGAAACTTTCCCAAAACTCTTAGCTATCAATAATATAAGAATGGGGCGCATACGTTTTCCACCACGCTGCTTAATGTGGTGTAACACTTGTGTTAACAGACCATCTTCATGATCTAACGATGAATTAAAAAGATCAATAAAGTCGTTTAATTCCGATTCTATAGGTCGTTTTATAATTGATAAAGTATCCATTCACTCATTGATATATGATACAAAATTACTTATTTTATCGGAGATTATGGAAATATATTAGTAATTTTACACCTAAAATATATATAATTATGGATAAAATATTTCTAATAGATGCCTACGCCTTAATATTTCGCTCATACTATGCTTTTATAAAAAACCCTCGTATAAACTCAAAAGGTCTGAACACATCAGCCATAATGGGCTTTTTTAATACCCTTCATGAGGTTATTACAAAAGAGCAACCTACCCATATTGGTGTAGCTTTCGATGTAGGTAAAACTTTTCGCAATGAAGCTTTTCCACAATATAAAGCACAAAGAGAAGCTACACCAGAAGACATAAAGCTATCAGTACCTTATATACAAGACATTCTTAAAGCCATGCACATTCCTATACTGCAAGCCGACGGTTTCGAGGCAGATGATGTTATAGGAACCCTTGCTACCCGTTTTAGTGCCGATGGAATCGATACTTTTATGCTTACACCTGATAAGGATTATGGCCAACTAATAGGTAGTCATGTTTATATGTACCGTCCTCGTCATGGTGGAGGATACGAAATATTAGGCGAAAAAGAAATAAAAGAAAAATATAATATACCAAAGACATCACAGGTAATAGACTTACTTGCATTAATGGGCGATGCTGCTGACAACTTTCCGGGCTGTCCCGGTGTAGGAGAAAAGACTGCATCTAAACTAATCAATGAGTTTGGCTCTATTGATAACATACTTTCTAATACCGATAAAATCAAAGGAAAACTAAAAGAAAAAATAGAAAACGCTGTAGATGATATTAAGATGTCTAAATTTTTAGCCACTATACGCCGCGATGTTCCTATTAATATAAAACTGGACGACCTAAAAACAAAAGAACCAGATATAAATAAGCTACACGAAATATTTACTGAATTAGAATTTCGTAACCTCCTAAATAAATATGTTAAGAACAGCAAAGAAATAGCTAAAAACGTAAACAATCAGCTCGATTTATTTGAAGAAAATACGGGCGAAGATACGAACAGCAGCATTTTATCCGATTTTAAAAGCCTCAAATCAGTACACTACGAATACCAACTAATTGATAATGAGGAAGAAGCTATACGTGTTTGTGATTTTTTATTTACATCTGATATTTTAAGTTTAGATACAGAAACCACCTCTACCAATACAATGCAAGCAGAATTAGTAGGACTTAGCTTTTCCATAGAGCCTAATAAGGCTTTCTACATAGCTATTCCTTCTGATAGAGATAAAGCGCAAAAAATGGTAAATATCTTCAAGCCACTATATGAAGAAGATAAGATATTAAAGATAGGTCAGAATATTAAGTACGATTACGAGGTGCTTGCTCAATATGGCATCAACATAAAGGGCAAGATGTTCGATACCATGATAGCTCATTACCTTATACAACCTGAGCTACATCACAACATGGATTATATGGCAGAAACGCTGCTTAACTATAAAACAATACACATAGATGAGCTTATCGGAGCAAAAGGAAAAGAGCAGAAAAACATGCGCAACCTCTCCCCTACTTCTATATACGAATATGCTTGTGAGGACGCCGATATTACTTTACAGTTATATAATGTACTCTTACCAAAGCTAAAAGATGTAAATGCTGAAAAACTTTTTTGGGATATAGAGATGCCTCTCGTAAGAGTTTTAGCTAACATGGAGATGAACGGAGTATGCTTAGATACAGACGCTTTACAAGAAACCTCTAACATTTTCACCAAACGTATGCAGACTTACGAAGCACAAATATACGAGCAAGCGGGCGAAAAGTTTAATATATCAAGCCCCAAGCAAGTAGGCGATATTCTCTTTGGAAAGATGCAAATAATGGAAAAACCTAAGAAAACAAAGAAAGGGCAGTATGTTACTAATGAAGAGGTATTGCAAAGTTTGGAAGCATCTTCACCTATTGTTCGCAACATACTAAACTATAGAGGCATTAAAAAGCTATTAGGCACTTATGTAGATGCTCTTCCTAAACTTATTAACAAGCGCACAGGACGCATTCACACATCGTTTAATCAAGCCCTTACAGCTACAGGGAGACTGTCTTCAAGCGACCCCAATCTGCAAAATATTCCTGTTAGAACAGACGATGGAAAGGAAATTCGCAAGTGCTTTATCCCCGAGCCTGAATGTGTGTTTTTTTCGGCAGATTATAGCCAAATAGAACTTCGTATAATGGCACATCTTAGCAAAGATGAAAATATGATAGAAGCCTTTCGTAGCGGTTATGATATCCATAGGGCAACAGCTGCAAAAATATGGCACATTCCTATGGAAGATGTTACAGACACACAACGCAAAAAAGCTAAACAAGCTAACTTCGGTATTATATACGGTATTACTACTTATGGTTTAGCACAACGTATGGGAATACCAAACAATGAAGCTAAAAAACTTATAGAAGACTATTTCAACACTTTCCCTAAAGTACATGATTTTATGGAAAGTGCTAAAGAATTAGCTCGAAAAAAGGGTTATGCTGAAACTATCTTTGGACGTCGCCGGTATCTTAACGACATCAACAGCAAGAACTCTACTGTACGAGGTTTTGCCGAACGTAACGCCATAAATGCTCCTATTCAGGGCACAGAAGCTGACATTATAAAAGTAGCTATGATACGTATATATGAAAGATTCTGCCGTGAAAATATTCGCTCTAAGATGATACTACAAGTACACGATGAACTAAATTTTTCTGTTTTCCCTGACGAAAAAGAACGTGTAGAGCACATCGTTTTAGAAGAAATGCAGGCTGCCTGCACTCTCAGTGTTCCACTTATAGCCGATGCAGGATGGGGTAAAAACTGGTTAGAAGCACACTAATTAGCAAGTTTTATTACTTACTCCCCCCTATTTCTTATACCTCTAAACAATATAAGAAACAGGGGGGAGAAAATTTATCTACCATATAAATATCATACGTTAAGCACAATATATACCTATAGTCTTAACTTCTTTGCAGCCGATTGAGACAACTTCATTATAGAAACTGACACACTTATAGAAACTAATAGTAAGGTAGCATAAATTATTTTAATTAACACTTTGTGGCTTATAAGTATCAAAGTTTATCGAATTAAGTACTATTCTCGGCTTCTTTTTATTATAAGTATTACTTATAATATCACGATGCGGATTATACCATTTTGTTTTTAATCCTGCTAAAGATAATAATGTATGCGAAATGTCATCTGTTATTATTGGTATTTTCTTAACTTCTTTGAGCTTACTATATATTTTTGGGTGATGCTTTTTATACTTATCAGAAACCCAAACAAATAAAGGTACACGAATCTGATACTTTATATTAGGAGAAAAAGCAGCATTACCATGACCGTTATAATCTCTAGTTTCAAAGACTTCTTCACCATGATCTGAAAAATAAACTAAAATAGTATTTGTGTTTTTAAACTTTTCTATAACTTTATTGATAACAAAATCATTATATAATGTAGCATTATCATATTCAGCAATTTTAGTTCTTTGCTCTTCATTCCAACGACTCTTATCATAAATGTCAGCTTTAAATTTATTCCATCGCTTAGGATACCTTATATTATAAGTATAATGTTGCCCAAACAAATGAATAATATAAAGAGAGCTTTGCTTTGATAAATGAATACTATTAACAAGATCTTCATCATAAACAAACCCTTTAGAATTACGATAAGTAAACATTATATTAGATAAAATAGCATCAGAAAGAAAATTAATCCCTCCTATAAAATATTGATTATCATAACAAAATGTTCTATAACCAGCTTTTCTAAAAAGAATAGGAAATAAAGGAATCTTATCAAAATTAGTCCCTAAAGAATCTAAAGAAAACACAGATTCCATAACACCATGTGTATGATCATCTACAGAAACTGCATTACCAAAAGCTATTAAATCATCTTTAGACGCTAATCTTTTCTGATTAGGTGTAGTGTTATATTTATAACCAAACAGTCCAGAATGATAAATAGAAGCAGACTCACCTATTAAAACTACAACATTTGGCTTATCTGCAAAACCAGCAGAAGCCTTTACATTACGACAAACAATATATAAATGTTTTATCCTATCTTGCCTCTGTTTTGATATATAACACGAATAAATAACACGTGTTATTGATGTATATTGTGGTATTACAAAACCATTACGATATTTAATAAAACTAAATACCATAAATACCCATATACAAAAACCTACCAATGATAATAAAAAATATATAACCCGTTGGCGGAATTAAAATAATAGATAAATTTATATGAAAGAAAAGTTGTACATACAAGAATTTATTTGTAACTTAGTATTGCTCAATACATTAAGTTATAAAATCAGTATGCACAACTTATATACAAATTTCGTAAAAATCCTTGATATATGCAAGCTATTCTCAAAAGATTTAGTAAATGAGCAAGGTAATATTCCACGCCCAGGCGTCGTTCCGAGATTTAGCGACCTTGAAATAGTATCGCTTTCCATAGTAAGCGAGGCAATGGGCATTGATAGCG
>NZ_KB905324.1 GCF_000378745.1 Prevotella amnii DSM 23384 = JCM 14753 | reverse complement strand
TCGCCCGTCAGCACAAGGCTGGTGTGGTTACGGCACTCACGGTCGTCCATTGCATTGGCGACCACTGCCACGAGCCACTTGGTGAGATATGGTAGCCATTTTTCATGATTGCGCACCACAACGCAACTTGCCAAGTCAGGAATGGCTTTCAGTGAAAGGGAAGAAATATCACAACAGCAATTGTTTTCATTATTGCCACTACTGTCATGATTACAACTATCGCTATTGCCACTATTATTACCACAGATATTACCAATATCCCTCAAGGGCAATCCCTTGAAATACTCCTGTATAGGGTTGATACGTGGCGAAAAGCTGCTCTCTATAATGGAATAGAGGTTGTTGGAAGATGTGATAATCCCCACATCGTTGTCAAGTTCCCTGCGGAGCGTGTTGATTTCATAGCGACCCACTTTTGAGAAGTGAGCATCTTCCTTGCTTCGGTATTCGGTTCGCCCCAACACCGTGTTGTACCTAAACTCATAATAAGAGGAGAAATAGGTTTCTATCTCACCATTTTTGGAGGAAGTCTTCCTTTGCTTGGGCGTATTATTTTCATCCACTGAATTGCCTTTATCTGCGTTCCTTTTCATTATATGCTTGGTTTGGTTTCCGAGAGTGAAGTTATGAAGAGAACTGGAAAGTTCCAAGCATTCGGAGAGTGCTTGCATAATGTTGCGCAAATTGGCAATGAATTTCTCACGGATTTCTGACAGGAAACTGTCGGGAAACAAGGATTTAAGCCCCAAACAAGAGGACAAGTGTGTAAAGGATGCAAGAAAGGCAGGTGCTAATTTGCTACAATACGCATCGTATTGCGTCGGCTAAAAGGATATGATAAAATGGAGTAAAGAGACAAAGAAAGAGAGCGACAATCCTTTTGTCCTTTCATTGTTTTTCCCTCTATTTCCCTACTGTTCCCTTGTGCTTTGAAGTATGACAAACTCATCCTACTTTTGCAGGCAGAAACGTGCGGTGAAACGCAGAACAGGCAAAGATATTGTCAATAACAATAAGACAGAATTACAAACAAAATAACAATAAAACTATGGGATATTTTATCATTACGGATTCAAATTGGGCGAGGCTGAGGAATGAGATACTCTGTCTTGCTGAAACCTGCCACAAGGCATTTGGGGAACAGAGCAGGCACACCGATTGGCTGCACAACGGCGATGTATGCAAGTTGCTTAATATCAGTAAGCGCACATTGCAGCATTATCGTGATACAGGCGTGCTGTCATTCTCCCAAATCGGACACAAGTGCTACTACAAGCGTGAGGACGTGGAGCGGCTGTTGCAGACTAAATCGGAGAAGACAAAAACAGACAGAATAAAGAATAACAAATAAGACAAGGGTATTATGGAATCAGTAAAGGACTTGAATATGGAAGCGGATGATATGCAGGTGGTGCTGTCCGCACTTGAAGGAGTGAACAGACGGATAAAGGAAGTGGCACAGACACACAAACCGCTGTTTGAAGGAGAGCATTTCCTGACGGGCAAGGAGGTGTGTGAGCGGCTGTATATCAGCCCACGTACCTTGCAAGACTATCGGGACAGAAAGATTATTCCCTACACGCAGTTTGCAGGGAAGATACTCTATAAGGCTTCCGACTTGGAAAAGATGTTGGAGGATAACTATAAGGAGTAGCAACGCAAACATATTACCTTCTGAATATGTTATAAAATCTAAAATAATCAATAATGTGATTGATTATTACACTTTTGTGTAGAGTATATATGCTTTATTACATCTACTTTTGCCTAAAATAATTGTTTCATTATGGAAGAAAGATACAGCAGAAACAGGCTCTATGTGAGCGAAAGAGAACAAAGCATCATAAAGGATTATAAAATATTCCTTGGTGGTGCAGGTATAGGCAGCATTATAGCTGAATGCGCTTTAAGATTTGGTTTCGAACATATCACTATTGTTGATGGAGACAAGGTAGAGGAAAGCAACCTTAATAGGCAGAACTATACAGAGAATGACATTGGCAGATACAAGGCGGAATGTTTGGCTGAACGTTTGCTAAATATCAATCCTGAAGCGCAAATAGATTACCATACAGAGTTCCTGACCCCTGATAACATCGAAAAGATGCTGAATGGGTATGATGTGTCTATCAATGCCTTGGACTTTAAGGATAAAACCCCATTCGTATTTGATGAAATTTGCAAGGAAAGAAAAATCCCGGTACTGCACCCATACAACTTTGGTTGGGCAGGCTTTGTTACGGTTGTAGACCCATTGGGGCATTCCTTGTCTGAACTGACTGAAGAGCCAAAGGGATTTGAATTAAAGGTGGCTGAGTATGTTACAGAACATGGAGCTTTTTGGAATCAACCTAAAGAGTGGTTAGAAAGAATTGTAACCCAATATAAAAAAGAAAGCGAAATGTTGCCACCTCCACAATTATCTATAGCCTCGTGGATTGCAGCGGGATTATGTACAACGGCAATGTATAATCTTGCAACAGGAAAACCTGTGAACTATTTCCCAAGATTCTATTTCTCCTCACTTTTGCAGTAAAGTGAAATATCGTTTTAGAACAATTTGTTTAGGGTTGCCCTTGAAATCGCTTCGGTGATATTCGTCACGCCTAACTTTTCAAAGGCGTGGCGTTTATAGGTTTTGATAGAATCTAACGAGCGGCACATTCTATCTGCTATTTCCGTCATAGTAAGACCCGATGCTGACAATCTAAGCACTTCGAGTTCTTCTTCTTTTAGGGCTACTCCTTCACATTCTTTCCATCTATGTCCTTCAAAAGAGTATTTCCAATATTTGCTTAGTCCGTTTTTGTGGAACTCTACATGTCCTGCTGTTTTATGTGAAGACAGTGATACAACACACATACCAATCCATATTTTGCCTTCATCAGTTAATAGTATAGGAGTAAGCTGATGGTTGATCAGTTTGTTCCTCGTTCCACTCTTCAGATGAAAATGATAGGACATAGAGCACTGGTATTTATCAACGTTATCGAAAGTATCAAAGAACTTAAATCCACTGCTGTTTAGTTCAACAAGCATTTTTTGTTCGTCCTCTGGCACATGCTCCAAGTAAAAGCTGTACCCTAACTCCTTTACTTCCTTTGCCGTATGCCCACAAAGAAACAAAGGGTTGTCCGACACATAAAGAAATTCCTGTCTGTAATAGTCTATCAAGTAAACACTCTGATAGGTAATACGAGCAAAAGCCTCTACGGTTTGCACCAATGTAGAGAGTACATTGGAATCATAGTCAGGTGCGTTGCGCACGGTGTTCGATGCTATAAAGAAATCTTTTATGTCTGTCATATATGCTAAACGTGCTAAGGTTCTCTGATATATTTCACTACAAAAGTACATTTTTAATGCGGAATACCGCAAAAAGATTACACAAAAGTGTAAAAAACAAAGAGAGAGATGCCAAATTACACAAAAGTGTAATAGGTGATATTTGCATAAGAAGTATTTTTGCCATATAAATCAAGAAACAAAAAGCATTATGGAAAAACAGATTGCAACATTTAAGGACTATGCTATCTTCATGGCAGACAAAACGAGTCTGATGGAAATAGCACAGTTTGTGGTTAGGGAAAATTACTCCCATCACTTATCTTCATTTACAGAGAAAGAAGTAAATGAAGATATCAAATCAGTGCTTGAAGAAGAGGAATATCTGTATGATAACAAATCTCATATCTATATTGCAAGGGATGCTTTTGGGAATATAATTGGCTGCATCAGGAGTTTCCATTGGGATAAGCACAAGACTCTTCCTATCGAAAAAATATATGGGATAAACCCACTAAATGCTATTCACGGGGAAAGTAAATATAGTTTTTGGCATATAGGGCGCTTTGCCGTTGCAAAGGATTCGGGAATATCAACATTGACATTGTTCAAGCGGTTAATGGCATTAGCAGTAAAGCCGATAGTTGAGGACAAGTACAGCTATATGATTGCAGAGATTGACAGCAAACTATTGAAAGTAATGAAAGTTTTGGGATTTGGTACACGTCAAATCGGAAAATCCATTGACTACCTGACATCTGAGACCGTTCCAGTATGCTCCAGTAAAAGAGGTATTATGGGGTTCTTTTCCAAGTATGGTGAACTTTGCAAGGCTGCATGATTACACTTTTGTGTAATATTTCAGACAATAGACTTAGAATTACACTTTTGTGTAAAGAAGAATTTTGGGAAAACAAATATTTTTGCCACGTCAATATTCATAAATATAAATGACGCTAATCAAAGCTTGTAACAAAATAATTAATTATATGAAAAAATTAACGAATAAACATTTGTGGTTGATAGTGGGACTCCTAACTATATCTATGCAGGGTATGGGACAAAAAGTAACACACAATATCACAGGCACTCTTATCTCTGATGATAATGACAAACCCTTGGAGTATGCAGAAGTACTAATTTCTGACATTTCGAACAACACTATAAAAAGTGTCCTAACCGATGAAAAAGGTACTTTTTCTATAGATCTGGAAAAAGGAATGTACATATTGAGATATAAAGAATTAGGTGAAATCTTGAAACGAGATACCATTGATTTTACAAACGACAATAATTTAGGTATAATTAGACTTCCGATAGTTAATAAAAAACTTCAGGAGGTGACCGTAGTTGGGATGAAAAGAATCATCACTTTCAACGAAAACAGTTTGGTATATAACGTTCGAAACAGTCCGTATGCCAATGGCTTCAAAGCAAATGATGTAATCAAAAATATTCCAGGAATAAATCCATCCAATCCTGAAGAAATATCGTTGGTAGGTAAAGATAATGTAATTGTTTTGATAAATGGACGCAAGACAAATCTCAAGGGCAGGAATTTGGTGAACTATCTGAATAGCATTCCTTCAGATGATTTAGATAAGATTGAAATTGTAACCAATCCATCATCTGCGTTCAGTGCATCGGGAAATACTGGCGTTTTGAATATCGTTCTCAAAAATCGAAAGAATTTAGGTCTTGACGGCTCTCTAAATATAGGTTATCTCCAGAGGCGCAAAACAAGCTTTGAGAAAGGTGGAAATATCACTGTCTCAAACAATTGGCTCACGGTAGAATATGGATTGGGCTATTGGAAGGAAAAGCGTATGCATGATGTCAGAAACT
Source organism: Prevotella amnii DSM 23384 = JCM 14753 (assembly GCF_000378745.1). GTDB lineage: Bacteria > Bacteroidota > Bacteroidia > Bacteroidales > Bacteroidaceae > Prevotella > Prevotella amnii. Next base: position 1,973 of record NZ_KB905324.1, on the reverse strand, counting down.
GCTTTGAATATATTGATTACACAAAACTTATAAACAATAAGACATACCAAAAGTCAGACTACATTAGTCAAAATCTGAACACGAACATCTTTCTGAACAATAAAATGAACATTGGCTTTATGTCTTCATTCAATTATATGGACGAAGATGGAATGTCGGATGTATATCAGGAAAAATTCGGAAGCAGGAAATACTTTTCCTCAGAAAAAACACGCTCAAATAATAGATACAAGGGCTTTTCATTTTCGCCCTACTATGAATGGAACATTGACAGTTTAGGAAAGAAGTTGTTGATAAACTACAACTATAATCTGGCAAAAAATATGTCAAACAGTAGTTACACATCGGATAATCAGCTGGAATTGTCCAATAGCCTGTATGATAACAGCTATTTCGTGAATACACTGAATATGAATCTCACGTTACCCTTTTCGTGGATTAGATTTGAATTGGGAGGAGAATACGCTCATTATCATACAGATAATTACTCTCGTTACAATATTGTTGATGACTTTCTCTACAAAGAATCCATTGGTTCTTTCTACGCAGACATCAGTAAGACTTGGAAAAAAATGTTCCTTAAATTGGGAGTACGATATGAGCATACCAAATCGGAAGGCTTTCCTCGCGAGGAGACTAATCACTTTTCAAAGAGCTATGCCAACTGGTTCCCATTTATTGATATTAGTTACAAGTCCGGTGACAATAGTGTGTTATATTTAGGTTACAGCAAAAGAATTAACCGTCCAGAGATGATGCAATTGAATCCTGCGAGGACATATTCCGATGCCTACACTTATTTGGCTGGTAATTCTCTCTTGAAGCCGTCTTTAATGGATTATTTAGAATTCAGATATCAATACAAAACGTTGAGTATCGGAGTCTCCTACATGTATACATCTGATGGTATAGGACTTCTTGTCAATGATAACGAAAATTCACAGACAGAGCAGACGTACAGTAACTGTATTTCTACAAATAGCCTGATGGGTAATGTCAGTTATATTTATAGCCATAACAGATGCAATGCTGCCATACAGCTTTCTGTGAACTATAATAAGTCTAAATCGTCAGACCTATCTCTGAATAGTGGGGCTTTAGAAGGATTCTGCTCTTTTGTTACCACGAATCTATCCTATAGGATTGGAAGTAAGGGGTTAGCTTATGCAAGATATTTATACTATTTCCCTGGACAGGAACAATATATTCACTATAACTCATTCCAGAATCTCTCAATAGGTTTCAATTGGGTACTCATGAAGAACAAGTTGATATTGGATGTCAACGTTAATGACTTATTTGGAACATATTATAATCGCAATCATGTGGTATATGAGAATTGTGTGTTTAACAATCGGAATGACTATGATAACCGGTGTCTAAACATAAAACTTACTTATAAATTTGGTAACCATAAGGTCAAGCATAACAATGTTGATATCAATATTAGTAATAATCGATTGCCAAACATAAACAAATGAAAATAGTACAGAGTTTCTGGTCGGGTAATAAGGACTGCCTGAAAGATAGTTACGGTTGGTCAAGTCCGATTTATCATTATGCAAGTTGGATATTGAGTTGTAATCAACTTCAAAAGTATTATGACGATGTGATTTTGGTAACGGATAAAGTTGGATATGATATACTTATCAATAGATTACATCTCCCATATTCTGATGTTATCGTTTGTCTTGACGAGTTATCTAACCCAAGTTTAACCGGCAAAATTATTTTTCATAAATTTTCGGGATATTTTGTGTAGTATTAATTTGATAAATGATTGATAATCAAGTGTAGGGTATTGTAACGAGGGGCAAAAACCGATTTGTAGGACACAGTCATATCAAAATTATTTTGTTACTTTGCACTCATGCACGCAAATGTACAGACACAATTCAATCCTGCCACAGGCGACATGGCTCCTTATTATCGCATCAAGGAGTCATATCGTGACGTGCAGGGTCATGTACATT
>NZ_KB905323.1 GCF_000378745.1 Prevotella amnii DSM 23384 = JCM 14753 | reverse complement strand
TTAGCAAAACAAAGATAACCAAAAGGGCTGATACTTCGTGAAAAGTGTTAGCCCTAATTTATTTTGTTTGAAAAAGTTTTACCGGACAGCAATAGAATATTTTGTATGATTAGCTCGCTCTTGTCAAACGGATAAGCTTTTCTTATAGTTACCCTTCACTTAGTGTACAATATTTCTTGTGAACTCTTTAATAAGAATGGCATACTCTTTCCTATATCTTTCAAATCGCTCAATATCTTTGGGGGAAATATGTGGTAAACGCCGAACATCCATGTTGTGAGTTAAATCGTTTATTTTAACGGCTTTTGCTAACGGATCTCTACTTATGCACTTGATATATTCTTCTCTGCTTTTGGTTGTATGGTGATTGAGTAGAAGTAATGCTTTAGAAATTTTATCTCTTTCTGGAGCAAGCAAGGTGTCTTTTGATTCTTCTTCAAGCATCATTAGAATGGAGTCAATACTATTAGGTGTATCTTCATTTGCATCATGAAGATATCCAACAACCTTTTCCTGCCATGTTTTTCCCAAGGAGGCAACGTAAGACAAGTGTCCACTAAAGTAGTCTACACCAGCTTTATCTTTTTGATCTTTATGTAGTCGCTGTGCTACTTTGGCTGCTGCAACGACCCACTTGTTATTTTCTTCCATCTTCGTCTATTTAATAACTCTTAATCAGTGACAATGCCATATTAACTCTATCCTTAGCGTCTACTCCATCAGTTTGAGGTATCTTTTCTTCATACAAAGTTTCTCCTTCTTTATTTAGTACTATAAAATACCCTTGCTTATTAACAAGTTTGTTTCCTGATGGTAACATTAGAGGATTTCCCCAATTATCCAAAAATAAATTCTCTATTTCTCCATATTTATTGTATATTGCAAGGGAAATTGCATCCCAATAACGCCCACGATAGGTATTGGCACTCATTATATTTAACTCATAGCTGTTTTTCCAGTCGTACTTTCCGTTGGTTGGTTTTGACAGTATGCAAGGATACTTTACGAAGTAATATCTCCAATCTTTAGGAGTTTCTGTTACTTTTAGATAAGTGTCTATTCTTTCATTCAGCTCTTCTTCCGTGACTGCAGGGCTATTGTCTAACATTTCCGAAAGCACACGCCGTGTATTTTCGAATCCGCCTCTCTGGTTAGAAGGATGTAGCAGCTGTTTCCAAACGTCTTCTGCCCCATTGCCTATCTGCTTGTAATTGTTAATGGTTTGACCATAATCTCCATAAGTAAGCAATGCCCTACTGATGGTTTGTAATTCGATATTAAGAAAAGTACGAAGTTTTTCTATCATGTCTGGCTTTCCCAAATCTGCTATAGCAGTACATCCGTAAAGAAGATGATGGTCTTCTAAATGGAACAGGCTATCAACATACGCAGAATGAGTTTCACACCAAGTTAGCTTATTGAGTTCCTCTTCCTTCTGCTGTCGATTGAATCCTCTGTCTTCCTTGCTGACTGAAATTTGTCCCTCTAGGATAATCTGTTCGGTTTCTTCCAAGAGTTTTTGTATACGATCTGTTCTCAATTCGTAAATTGAGTTCCACACAAGGTTGCGTAGAATCCGAAGCCTGCGACGAAATATCTTATCATCAATATGTTTACCTTCAGTGTTCCTGATAATAAAAGCATATAGCATTATTATTTTATTTATAGTAAAAGAGCTTCCTCTTCGTCCTATTCCCCGATAATTTTCACAACAGTCCTTAAACAAGTTGGTATTCCAATCGTAAACTTTTACTTTAGACTCTTCATATTTGGAATTTGCAAGGTAACTGCTGAAATACTTATCAATATCCCCAATCTCACACCAACAATCAAAGTATCTTTCCAATAAATTGATATTCTGGTTATCTTCATCTTTGTAAACCGATATCATTTCAAAATAACTATTACCAGTATCAAAAACTTGATCTGCCCCAATAATATCGGTACCCTTCTTGATACATATAATGTCTGTAACAAAATGGAAATAAGCAAGAAACTCTTCGTCAATAATATTATTATCTCCTCGGTAAGGCCATAGCATATTAGTCCAGTCTTTGTCCATTTTCAGGCTGAAATCTTCCCGTTTTATCAAATTTGTCAGCTCTGCCTTGAAATGTTCAAAATCAGTAAGAGGCTTCCCGCGTGAATTCATCTTGATATAAATATCATCAGTAACCCCCATATCCTCAAGGGTTATAAAACAGAAAGTAATCTTCTTATTCTTGCATATTTCCTCCCATAGGTCATCTATATCATGGAAAGTAAGCGCAATATCATCCAACATTTGAAGCATGGATACCACTGTAGGATCGTTATCCCAAGATAACGAGTACCACGCCTCGTTATGTATTTGTGCTGAAATTGGAACTTTGCTTTCAAAATCAGGAGTAAACTCCTGCAAATGTTCGCAAAAGCGCCGTGCACTGATACGAGTTGAATATGTAAACTTACCCAAACATTCCCATTCCTCTTTTACTATGCCATCGCGCTTGGCTGCATACCAATGTAATAGAAACAGAGTGGTAAGCCGTTGCTGACCATCCAAAGGAATAAGCTTCTTATCTTCTGTAAGACTTCCATAAATGAAATCCAGGCTTATCCCTTTTCCTTTTACAGCCTCATGCAAAGCCTGTAGGAATCGACCACGTTTTTTCGCTTCTTGTTTGCGCCCCTGTGCGTAATCTCGCTGGATAAGAGGTATTTCTATGCCATTTAACTCTTGTTGACAAACATCTATAAAGCTATATTGTTTCATTTATTCTTCAGTTATTGAGGTTAGGTATGGGGACAGGGCTTCGCTTATAGCTGCCATATAGGCTTTGCGGTCGTTTTCGTCCCATGAATGTAATTGCGAGTTTATTTCACTATTGTAGTATTTTAGGAATACCATGCGTGTGCAGTATGGAATGAAGTGCCCCTTTTTATCCATTTGGATGATTTGATGACGTTTTACTTCAAACACAGAATTGTTCAAAGCTGCATTATCTGCACAGTTGAGTAGAGCCATATTAGATAGATTGTCTATATATTCGCCATTTTCCTCTTCGGAAAAGAAGCTAAACACATCTCGCTGAAGAGTGGTAAACAATTCTCTACTCACGACATCTAAGTTAAGAGCTTCTGTTATTCTTATTTCTAACTCTTTAATATCCTCACTATTTCCTTTTGGCAAAACCTCGTAATGGAGCCTTAACCATTCTTTGCGTTTCTCGCTTGTGTTCAAGGTTTCAGCATTCTGGGCATGTATATGTTCCAGGCTCCATTTTACACCATTTGCCTTATATTTATCAAAGGGGAAGCGCAGACTTTCATCATCGTTCTTCATTATCGAGATAATGTTGAAAAGAAGCAATACATTATGAATGTCTTGGTAATTATCGTGATAATTTAAGCTCTCCAGCGATTCTATACCTTTAAGACTTTCTTTTATCTTGCAGTCAATATAGTTGCTTACCTCCGACTTTTTCATCTTTTTTGTTTCATTAAGCAAACGGCGAAGGTTTTCTTGGTTCAATGCAACAAGATATCCAACCTTATGGAATAATTCTCTGCTCTCATACCATTCTTTTAGTTGCTCATAAAAGGCTATAATGCTATTCCATACATCTATCTTATCCCCTTGTTCATTAATGCGCTGATTGAAGAAAAAGAAGGTTGCATACTTATCTTTCGTTTTTCGTCCACCAGCCATCATGTCAAATAGCAATTCTATTCGGTTTGGGTATTCTTTTGGATTATAATTGGTAAGAAATGCCCAGAAAGCCGGAGAGTGTAATTCTTTTTCGATATTATCCCACTCTGCCGCTATTTCTAATTGTCTACCATCAGTCAATACGCAATTTCTACTTAAAAACAATGCTCTTACCAACTCTGAGTTAGTGAGAGGGATACGACCAATATTTAATCGGGTAAAAAGTTCTACCCCACTAACATTTTCATCCGGTTCGTACCATATAATTTTCACATTATCGTTAAGTTGCTGATAAAAATTAATACATACCCCCAATAAGTCTTCACCATTCTTTTGCTTCTTTTCAAACCAACCTTCAATTGTTTCAAAAGCATTGGCAATGAAAAAGAAATCTATGTTGTCTTCTTTCTTACTAAAGTCTATATTTTGAAGATAATCATGTGTTTCCTTTCGGGTTTCATAAGTAATATCATAGCGAATACGGGCACTAGGAAGCTGTTTACGCAGATAACTAAGTATTAGATAAAGCGTAGTAAGTCGTTGCTGCCCATCGATTAGTTCGTAATTATTTTTGCCGATAGCCTTTACGACAATTGGCTGGAGATAATAATTCTGCCCATGTTGCTTGCCGTTTTCCGTAATATCATTTAATAGTAGTTCTACTTCTGATGTTCCCCATCTATAGCCACGCTGATAGTCTGGAACAAAAAAACTGCCTTCAATTTTCAGTATACCTTTAGGTTCAAATTCCATATTTGCCTTATTTATTTCTAATGAGCAAAGGTAATAAATTAGTCTCAATAAAACAAAAACTCTGAGTATTAACATAAAGGGCTGGGCTTTATTCTTGGTTTCACAACAAAGGCACTTAAATCTGATAGCGTGCGATGACGAGTTTATCTCTGAAAGTGTGATTTTAGGCTGCTGTTTTACACTTAGTGAGCCCTTATGATTTCCTTACATTTCCGGATACTTCCCACTGCGTCCCTGCCTTTTGGAATAACATCAAAAGTCCTCTACTTTTGCATTGTCAGACCTGACTGAATGCCCTATGCGCAAGGGCGAGTTATTCATTTCAAAACAATCGAATTATGACGATAAACGAATTATTGGGCAAACCTGTTTGGCAGATGACCGGTGAAAAGTTGCTTTTCCTTGCACAACACGGCAATATGTCCACGAATGGAGAAACCGGTAAGGCTTCCTCCAAAGAAGAAAAGCGATATGTGTATGGCTTGGCTGGCATTGCACGCCTCTTCGGATGCAGTCTTCCTACCGCTAACCGTATCAAGCAGAGTGGTAAAATCAATCGTGCCATTACACAAATCGGTCGTAAGATTATTGTTGATGCAGACCTTGCACTCGACTTAGCAGGACGAAAGACAGGAGGACGATGATGAATACAACTGATTATGAAAACATTTGGCAAAAGTCGCTTATTCATGTAACGGATGAGTTTGCGCTTCCTCCTGTTGTACTACAAGCAGGTGAAGCCATTATTAGCACATTAGGTAACTTCAGTGTGTCGACAGGTAAGGCAAAAGCCAAGAAGACTTTCAACGTGAGTGCAATCGTAGCTGCAGCTCTTATCAATGGAAAGGTGCTGGAATATCAAGCATCATTTCCTGAGAGTAAACGCACAATTCTTTACTTTGATACGGAACAAAGTCCTTATCATTGCCAACTTGTGATGCAACGTATTTTGAAATTGGCAAAACTGCCGATAGACAAGGAACCGCAGAATTTGAAGTTCAGTCATCTTAGATCCATTGCTGACCCTAATGAACGCAGAGAAATCATCCGTTATGCGATTTACAACACACCCAATGTGGGTTTGGTGGTCATTGACGGCATCCGTGATTTGATGCTCGATATCAACAATTCAACCGAAGCAACCAAGTTAGTGGGCGACCTGATGCAGTGGACAAGTGAACAGAATATCCATATTCAGACCGTGCTTCACCTCAACAAGGGCGATGACAACGCACGTGGACATATTGGGACGGAACTCAACAACAAGGCAGAAACTGTCCTGCAAATTACAAAGGATAACACCATGCCTGAACGTAGTATTGTTGCACCTTCCATCATTCGTTCCAAACCTTTTGAAAAGTTTGCCTTTCGGCTCAAGGATGTCGAAGATGAGATTTGCATTCCCGAAATCGACACTTCCTACACGGATACAGATTGCAAGTCCCACCGCCATTCTTACCACGAACTAAGCAACACGGAACATCGAAAAGTATTGACATAAGCCTTTTCTTTGCACGAAGTCTTGCCATATAGTAAACTTATCGTAGCTCTCAAAGAGGCTTATGCTAAGATTGTGGGGCTATCCTATGGGCAAACTAAAATCAAGGAACTTTTGCAATTCTTGCTCAACAAAGGCATAGTGGTTAAAGAAGAATGAGGAAAATATCGGCTCAGCCAAGACCATCTACCCTAAAACCTTTGGTCGGTCGGACACAGGCTATATATACCTGAACCAACCTGACCAAATAGAAATAAGTTTGGTCGGTCGCAAAGTAGTGCCTATAGTGTACGACCTTCCGACCAAACAAACAACAACCAGCCTCCAAAAGAAAAAGGCTGAGAGTTATTCTTTTCAAACATCAAAATAAAATCACAATGGAAATACAAAATATCAAGCAAATCTCTATCACAGATTATTTGCAGCAACAGGGTTATTCACCTGCACGAGTACAAGGTATTCACTTTTGGTACTGCTCCCCACTACGCAACGAAAGTACACCATCATTCAAAGTAAATACAGAGCGCAACCAATGGTATGACTTTGGAACTGGCGAACATGGAGATATTATTGACCTTGTACGTACTTTACAGCATTGTACCATGAACAAAGCCATTGAACTTCTAATCGGTTCAAAACAAATAATGCATCAAGATTTTTCTTTTGGCGGTGAAAGAAAAACCTCTAAGCACAAATTAGAAATCATATCTGTGCAATCACTTACCAATCCTTATTTGTTACGTTACATCGCAGAGCGAGGAATATCTCTCAGCATTGCCAATAGATTCTGTTCTGAAATTCGATACAATAATACCAATCGGACATACTATGCCATTGGGTTTGCAAACGATGCTGGCGGTTGGGAAATTCGTAGTCCTTATTTCAAAGGCTGCATTGCTCCAAAAGCGATTACAACTATTAGTAAAGGCAGAGACGTTTTGCAAATCTTTGAAGGGTTTATGGATTTCCTTTCGTGGCATACACTAAATCCTTCTTCAACTTGCGACACCATAGTTCTTAATTCCCTGGCTCTTTTGCCACGCATTCAAGAGAAGATAAAAGGCTACAAGCAAGTTGAGAGTTTTCTGGACAATGATGAAGCAGGGCGAAAATCGTTTGACGTTTTGAAGCAGTTTTGCCCATCTATCATAGACGGTTCTGTTCGCTATCGAACTTACAAAGATCTCAACGAATGGCTTGTTTCTCAATCCAAAGTGCAAGAAAGTCAACCTTCGTTACCAACCACGAAGCGTGGCGTCAGAAGATAGTGTTTATCTGGGAAGCAAGTTTGTGTTTTGAGTTATTGCTGTCCGGTAAAACTCAAAAGAGCATAAATATCCTCCCCGAAGCCCAGTAAAATTGGACTTCGGGGTTTATTTTTTCAAAAGTAAGCCCCCTAATCGAAAAGA
>NZ_KB905322.1 GCF_000378745.1 Prevotella amnii DSM 23384 = JCM 14753 | reverse complement strand
CAAAATTAGCGAATGTACATGACCCTGCACGTCACGATATGACTCCTTGATGCGATAATAAGGAGCCATGTCGCCTGTGGCAGGATTGAATCGTGTCTGTACATTTGCGTGCATGAGTGCAAAGTAACAAAATAATTTTGATATGACTGTGTCCTACAAATCGGTTTTTGCCCCTCGTTACAATACCCTACACTTGATTATCAATCATTTATCAAATTAATACTACACAAAATATCCCGAAAATTTATGAAAAATAATTTTGCCGGTTAAACTTGGGCTAAGTAAGCCCAAAAGAGACGACCCGTGGAAATCATATTTAGTCAACAAATTATATCTATTTGCTAATTATTATCAACTTGAATATCATTATTTACCTTAATATCGTTGTGAATATATCCTCTTTGTCCAAGCAGACTAAGGCATTCGGCATATACAGAGCCTCTCTTTCTTGGGTCTTTTATTGTCACAACGACTATAATATCTTGTGAAAGATCTTCTCCGTCTCTCTCCAGTGCTTGTTCTGCTGCATCACGGTATAAGCCATTGAGTTTCAAAGCCCATTTTCTATCTCCTTTCAATGCCTTTTCCTTGTTGGCGTTAGTCATCTTAGACAAATCAACAGAATACTTTTTGATAGGTTGGTATTTATCACCTTGTTCTATGAGCATACGTTCTTCTGCAAACTCATTTTTGAAAGCTTTTGTACTATAAAGTGATGCATTGAGTACGTTCTTGGCATCTTTAGACATTCTTATTTCATTACGCATTATGGTTCCCTCGTCCAAATGAACGCGCTCTACATGATCATAAGTTTCCAAAAGAACATCTACTTGACTTTGGCAATATTCACAACCTTGACTAGCATTTAATATGGGATTTACAGCCATTGTTAAGGTTATTTCACCGATATAATAGCCGTTTTCAACCAAACTCTGTGGATATGGAAAATCTAGAGAAACAATATTTATTCCTTTCTGCAAAGTTTGATGAAAAACCATTGTACACTCATTAGCGTCATTATTAAGCATATTCGTAATGGCAGATGGTAATCCGAACCCCATTTCTTTGCGGAATTCTTCAGCTGTTTTGGACAAACCTGCAGGGTAATCAGAGTTGTGGACAAGTAATGCTCTCAAAAGCAAAGGATTACATTCTCCTCCAATCTCTTGATTAAGATTAGCAGCTAAGGCTGTTACTCGTGGAGTAGAGAAGCTTGTTCCGCTCCAAAGGCAAAATTGTCTTCCCCATTCAGAAAATAGAGAAAGGTGAGTGTCTATATTGCCGCCATAGTGAACTAAATCTGGCTTTACAACGTTTTCAACACCAGGACCAATACGAGAAAAAAGGACTCCTGTCGTTTTCGTCAGCATCATAATTAGTTGTCTTTTTGTGGGCAATAGATCCAACAACAAGACTTTACAAAGAGTCGGCCCCAGCTATTATTCTTTGATTTTCCTCATGTGGATTGACATTACCAGCAGACTTACAAATCAAAATTTTGTTATCCTTCTGCAAACTGTCTAATGCGATACCCAAATCGGAATATCTGTCATTTTCTATTATTCTTGTGGTACCTTGCGAGAGATTCCAAATCTTAATCTCTGGGTATTTGGTAATCGCATTTTGTATGTTAGCCACTAATTCGTTTTCATATATTTGCGTTCTATCTGTATTAACTATACAACTCTTGATTTTGCAGGGTCCACATTTGGTCAAATCTTTATTTTCCAGAAAATCGCCATAGTTGATGACACTTGCTACAGCCGTTCCATGACTTCTGTTTATGTCTCCATCTACCAAATTTGCAATATTTTCTTCTCCGGTAATTATCCAAGGACGTAGGTAATCATTATAGCCTACACCAGAATCCAACAAGCCCACTATAGGATAGTTCACACCATCCTGCGGTAAAATAATCTCAATGTTAGAGTTGTCTTCGTTTTGCGCAGCTTCAAATTCTATTGTTGGCATTTTCCTGACAGCCAAGACACTATCCATTGATACTATTGTCTTTAGTGCTTCTTCAGATACGTGTGTCAAACAAAACAAGCGTAAACCACTCGCATAATTCAATTCCTCCAACTCAACACCAAATTCCCTGCATTTTGTACTCAAAGCGATACGAGAACGATGATTATACTCATTGTTCAGATAATCAACCATCTGCAGTTTGAGACGGTCATCTGTTACGATGTTCTCATCAATAACAGCCTTGTATCGAGAGATGCTTTCTATTGCAGACAATCCTACTTTTTTATTTTTGGACAAATTGGCTATATCTGCAATTCTGAACCCTCTTTCCATCTTGTGCAGATCTACTTCAGTATCGATCTTTACCAAAAGCTTTCCTACAAATGTTACTCCAAGAATATTTCGTTTTGAGTTCACATCCATCATTTTTCGCACTGCAGGACGATGTGATTTAGCGGTAGCTTTTTTGTTCAGTGTTACTTCTGTGAGTACAGGCATCGTTCTGTTCGTATCAGAAAACAACTCTGAGAATGATTTTAATTGCCTATAAACTCTTTCTGCATTGGCAGAAAGAGTAGTGTCATCAACCCATTTTGGTAAATCTTCAGATCCCCCACCTTCTGTCAAAAAGCGGTCGATTTCACCTCTGAAAGACACGTTCTGTATAGGAAATTCTTTTGCCATAATTCGCTATTTTTTAGATAATACATTTCTGACCGTTCTTATACTGATATTCAGCAGTTGTGCTATCTTGGCTTGACTAACTCCATTCGTGCTAAGGAATTTGATAAATATATCTTGTGTTTCATCTTTTCCATTATACTCAAAGATCGCAACCAAAACATTCTCATAGTCGATAGTTTCGCTCCCTTTGACAATTCCCTTTACCTTCAGTTTGTTGAACATAGTAGAAATGTCAGATGGGGACATTTCTTTTGTCAGGTTACATATCCTTTTCATCTTTTGAGCATCATCAACAAAAGGACAATTGAATCCAGACGTTAAGTTGAGAATTATTTTTTTTCTTGCATCATCATTAGGCATACCGACCTCAATTTTTGTTGTGAAGCGCCGCCAAACAGCATTGTCCAACAATTCGGGGTGATTAGTAGCTGCAATGAGAATGCATGAAGTAGGCATAGAATCTATATTTTAAAGCAAACTATTAATGACACGCTTTAGTTCTCCCAACTCATGATTATCATTACGAGCCTTGGCTATTGCATCAAATTCGTCCAAAAACAAAATACACGGCATACTGTTAGCGTAACTGAATATTTTTCTTAGATTCTTTGCTGTGCTGCCAAGCAGTGATGAGACAATTCCATCCAATCTTGCTACAACCAAAGGCATATTCGTTTTTTCGCTGGCATAATGAGCTATGGATGTCTTACCACATCCAGGCACCCCATAAAGAAGCATAGATTTTGGCATGTTTACTCCAGCCTGTTCTAATTCATCACTGTGCTTTACTAATTCTATGAATTCATTTAGTTGTTTCTCAACACTATCAGAAAGGATAATATTTGTGCGCGTTGAGTCTTCCGGTATTACTTCAACTATTTGTAACTTACTATCAGAATCCAAAGGTAGCATACGCATAGCATCTACAGTTGCAATATTTTTAACTGTCGAGCTCTGAAGTTGTTCTTTTATGCAACGAGCCAATCGAACATTGCCTTCAGCTTCCAAACGGGTAGCTAGACGATTGGAGTAATTTATAATCTTTCTCCTATCGTTATTCAATCCTCCTTCTATTATTCTTAATATCTCTGATGACATATGGATTATTGGATATATTATTATTTTGCTGCAAAATTAATCAAATATATCTCAATAAAGCAGATGTTTTTTATTAACACATATTTAACATAATGTGTGAGAAAAATTATCATAATTGTACACGAAATCAATTAATATGTAACATCTGAGTAAACTAAAAACAGATTTTAACTATATATTTTGTAAAGAATCTGCTATCTGACAACTCAATGCTAACCACGATGAAGAAATCCGTTAAAATTGTTAGAGGATTTAGTTTAAGTAAAAAGAATACCTCTTCAAGGGATAGATTTTATTGTTTACTGATATCTATTTATCTTCATCGTCGGTATCATTGGCCCAAACTAATGACTAAGGATGCCTATTCAGTAACTACTTGGAATAGCTTTGCTCTATAAGCTATGGAACAAACTACGAAATATCACGAATTCCATCAAGATCTCTATTAGAGCGAATACCATTACAAGTACTATTAACAGCAGAAGAGTCGCCTCAGGGACTTACAATCTTTTAAGAGAATTAAGCATTAAGATCTTTTAGTGAACGGCAAAGATACAAGCTAATAAAAAACATATTCGTTTTCCATGGGGACTCCATAAAAATAATGAAATACCTATATCCGCATCGAACGGCTGAAATATGCTGCCCAGTTACTAAAGGCCGACGACTGCAAAATCAACGAAGTGTGCTACAAAGTAGGTTTTAACAATTCCGGCTACTTTTGCAAATGCTTCTATGCCCAGTTCAGAATCCTGCCCAAAGACTTTATCAAATCTAACTGACACCCTTTCAGACAGAAAAGGAGAAAGGTAAAAAGAGTATTATGATAAGGTGAGTACTTCCGTCAACGTTTAACATAAATTCCACTTCGAGGTGTTTCAAGGCTAATTTTCTTGATTTTTTGTTTATCAAGTAATTTTATTATCTGATTATAGACCGGCTGTCCGCTAAAATGTGTAGCCCATGTTATTGAAGTTTGCATCGAAAACAAAAGTAACAAAAAGGGCTGAAGTCTGAGTGAGAATTTTAGCCCTTAACTTTTGTATGTCGAAAAGGTTTACCGATAGTAATAATTTGTAATTATTTGCCAAAATCTAACTGATTATTTTTGTAATAGTTCGCTCGTCTTGACCCAATAGAAGAAAGCTTCAGGTAGTACTTTCTTCAATTTGTTGAGTTTATTATTGACGGAAGGAGACAATTCCATGGCAAGTATGGTGTTTAGATTTCCATCGTATTTCTCAATTCTCGTGCTTGATTTTTCTATTGAGGTAGCAAGATAAGCCGCACGAGCCGAATCTACGATAGCTTCTTCTATGCGATATTTCCCCTTATAGATGTAGCCGTCTATTTTCTTAATGCCACTTTGTAGCATTTTGAAATCACCTTTACCCATTTGCCCTCTGGTAGCCAGACACAAGGCGGTCTCCCTAATATCCTCATAAATGAGTGACAGTTCAGCGGGTAAGCCCCGATATTGCAATTCTATTTTCCCTATTTGGGTGAAAGTATCCTTAGTGTGCTGAAAGTTACCGGAATGTTCAAACAGCCTGCCTACATCATACAGCTGCTTGATGATTTCCAGTGAGCAATCCCTGTCTCCCTTGATATAAGGAATGCCAGAGGTATTGGGGGCAAATGCTGTAAGTTTATCACCGAGAATATCATCAGCGGATGGCACGGTTACCTTCAACGGCTCATCATCCAATTCTATAAAAGGACCTTTAATCTCGACTTCTTCAGTAGCGTGATATTGTAAATCCTCGTACAGGACATCAAGCAGTATATATGCAGGTTTATCATCGTTCTTATAAGCTATGTGATAAAAGAATCTCGAGTGGCTCTTGGGAATATTCGTGTCTCTCTGCTGCCGTTCTTCAAGGGTTTTGGATATAAAACCGAACTTTTCTATATCTTTCAGATAGGGTTCAATATCCGTACCTGGTGGACAGATAATGTCAATGTCTATGGATAGTCGATGGGCTGATTCTCCCAAAATAAGCATCAGAGCCGAACCGCCCTTGAAACAGAAAGGGCAACCGGACAATTTCAGCATCTCCAAGAGCGACATTGCCCTAATAACTTTCTCTATCAAATTCAGGTCTTTATATTTGTTACGAACAGATATGGCCTTTATCCATTCTGCAGTCATACATTCCTTCTTGATCATACAAAATCTTTGATGTATTTTTCTATTTGCGGTTTAATATTGCGCCGTGAGGCATAACGCAGTAACATTCCTATATTCACATTATAGTTGGTAAAGGCATTCTGCATCATGTACAAGGACTCTTGCCCTTGCAGGTAGAAGAAATCCCTGTCACATTGGATATCAACTAAGAGTTTCTCAATTCTTGGTACATTTATGCCGTTTACTTCCTGTATGGGCGATTCTGAAACAAGAGGCTTCACAATAAAGGATCTTTTGTCCAACCGGATATAATCGGACATAATATCCTCCTTTGGCGAAAGGAAACTGCGTTCGTGCATATCCTGTACAAAGTGGAAAATGGTTTCAGTGGCATCACGCTCCGTTTCTATATAGATATTGTTGTTATACGACAGGTGATGCTGTAAGTCAGACAGTATTTCGCCGTTATAGACACAAAAGTCCAATAAGGGATATACCGCTTTTAATTTCTTATACAACCGAATGGAGTGAGCATTAGGAACAGGATGGAAAATGTTTTTGGGGGTTGTTGTATATACTCCTTTGCTTATTCTGAATATTTTTTTTTCGTCCAACAACTTGCGTAAATGCCAAGACAACATCTTCTTGGAAAGTTCAATCTTCCCGGAAAGATACTCAGACAAGTCATTCGTCTTGAATTCCTTGTTGGCGTTTGCAAAATCTACAATTATATTACTGACGTTCATCCTGCTAGCATTAATGGTCCGGTGCAAAGATAGTTAGATTTTGGCAATAAAACAAATATATTGCCAAAATCTAACTTGTTATTATACCGTCTTTCGTTACCAACCATCTCGTTTACGCAACATTTCATCTATCTCTTCCCGAAGAAAAAGTAACCTGCCATTGGCTTTAAGATAGGGAATTTTTCCTGCCCACACCCAATTATAGATGGTCTTTTGTTCTACTTTGAGTATCTTGGATACATCTATGATATCCAGATATTCCGGTTTCAGGGGAGGATGGACAGTTGTATCAACAGATTGCTCTTGCAGGACAAGCAGACGGTCGAGTTTGTCCTCGACATTCATGAGCTTATCGAACAGGCGTTTTTGCCAAGTGTCTTCTGCATTATAGTTTATGTACGGCATAATTCTCCTTTTTGATAGTTGCCATTGATATCCTGTGCCAAGATATGCTGTTCTTTCATGTAGGCGATGTACTTCTTTGCGGTTCTATCCTTTATTTCCATTTCTCGCATAAGAACATCACAAAGTTCCTGATAGGTGAGTTTGAAAGAATTTCGGAAAGCTTCTCTTATAACGCCAACGAGTTCATCGGTCTTGCGCTTTTCCTTGTCCTCCTTGGACTTCTCACCACGATAGACGTGCATATCCTCCGCCTTGTCCCATCCAAAAAGCATCATCGGCACATCCAATGGGCTGCCGTCACGGACTTTCAGAGCTTTCACCACAGAGTATTCAGGATTATCATCTTTCTCTATGGAAAGAATTCCCGCCGCCTTGCGTTGAAGTTCGGAGCCAATATGCCCACGGAGTTTGATACCATTCGGCACGAAATGCAGTACGCAGATGATGCAGGTGTTGTAAATCCCTGCCAAGCGGTAAAGCTCATCCACGATGGCAATACTTTCCGTTTCATCGTTGGCGGAACGTATCAAGTCAGCTATGCCGTCAATCACCACAAGATGGATGCCCCCATGCTTGTGATGAAACAGGTCCATACTCTCACGGATAAGTTTCAATCGGTCTTTACGGGAAAGCGAAGCAAGATACAGAGAATGATAATATTCAGGTACTGCTGTCAGAGAAGCCCTGCGTAATGTCTTGCCCAAATTCTTGTGGAGTTGTGCCTCGGACTGTTCCGTGTCATAGTGTAGGACCGCCAAGCCTTTGGGATTGGGAGTAATCTCTAATCCCAAGGTCTTCTCTATCGGCAATCGTTTTTCTCCCAACGCTCCGGCAAGGATGGCACCCACATAGTTGCTCTTGCCTGTCCCCTCACCTCCAGTAATGCAGAACAGGTTATCCTGTGTGCCGAGTGGCACACCGTTTACTGCTACTACTGATTTGGAAATGTC
>NZ_KB905321.1 GCF_000378745.1 Prevotella amnii DSM 23384 = JCM 14753 | reverse complement strand
AGAGAGCTGTTTGGATGTACGTTTAAGCATAAATATCTGCAAGAATTATAATGTAAAGGTACAAAAACTTGCAGATATTTGCAAATAATTTATAGCATAATATACTATGAATCAGATGAATATTAGGCTTTTAAGGGTGGACTAATTAGAACGAGGGATTGGATTTGGAATGGAGTAAGGATATGCACCTTATCCACGCTTGCAGTAAATTGAACGATATATTAGATTTTTCAATCTTCGATTCATTATGGGTGAGGAAGTTTGAAGTAGAAGTTACGGTAGATATAGACTTAACCGTATAGCCCAAAGTGGTCTTTATAAACAGAACACTTTAGGCTGATGGCACATTTTATAATGGTCGTCAAGAATTGCAGCATTTGAGAATGTTGTTTCTCCATGCTTTATTGTACCGTATGCCTCGTGCGCATGACCAAAAAA
Source organism: Prevotella amnii DSM 23384 = JCM 14753 (assembly GCF_000378745.1). Lineage (GTDB taxonomy): Bacteria > Bacteroidota > Bacteroidia > Bacteroidales > Bacteroidaceae > Prevotella > Prevotella amnii. The sequence continues at coordinate 7,669 of NZ_KB905321.1, read as the reverse complement.
GTGGTACTTAGGGCTTATATCCATCACCTTGTTTTTCAACGGAGCATTGCCCCAATGTGTCCCGTTGGATTTGTCTAAAATCATACATGGAGGCTCATGCGTTACAAGGATGTCTATGTCGGTTGGTATCAATTGTTCTGAATGGTTGTAACCTAAGCCATAGAACTTCATCCCTTCTATCTCACAACCTCTATCCTGAAGAAAATGCACGTTGCTGGGCAAACCCTCAATATCAGCTGCTTCCCATAAACAAAGGTCATGATTACCAGTAACAAAAACTTTGTGCTTATATGGCAATTCTATCAGCCAGTTAAGGAAATCGAGCACCTCTTGCTCTGTACCCATATCGGTAAAGTCGCCACAATGCACAAGAACATCGGCAGCTGGCAGATTAGCCAGTTGCCGATGACAGTTGTGCGTGTCAGAAATCTGAACAATAGTCATACTCTTAGTCCATTTGTTCTATTCTGCCTATCAACTCATCTAAGACATCTCGAACTTTTCCGTTGTCTAATTTATAATCAATCCTTTTCTTCCATCGCTCTCCATTCCATTCCCATTCAGGCGTTGAGCAGATAGTGCTAAAGTACTCTCTTATGTTCTCTTCATCTGTTTTTCTACGGAAGAGTGTAATTGTACATTCTGTAACAGAGCAAACAACATCTATTGCTACATCTCTTTCAGTATTCTCTATTACAACACAATTGCCTTTTTGTCCTTGATAATACCAAACCCTCCACTGAGGATATTTATCATCGAACAATATGTTACCATTCAATATGTTATCATTCTGCCACGTTGCACCTAATGAATACAATAAGTGGGCATTCTTTACAGCAAATTGCTTTCTTCTCCGATAGTTTTTGATCAAAATATGGTTTTTGCCATCATCACAAAAAGTGTGTTTCATATTGCAATACTCAAGCAGATAAGGACAATGCACAAATTCTGCCCAATCTTGCTTTAGTGGGAACTCGTCGCACAATGATTTCAAATAGGCTTCAAGATTTGTTTCTGCGTTCTTTATACAATCATCAAAAAACTTTTTGAACGCTTCCGAGTTCTTCCATATCAGTTGATGCCAATTATCCCAGCCCCATCCGAAGTTAAATTTATTACCTTGTTTAATTGGGTAGTTTGCTAATGAGCGAGTTAGCAGCGCACGCCTAACAAGATCGATGTTATCTTCGCAATTGCCTTCAAACAATCTATCAAACATATTTAAATAGCCATTGAACGCGTCAAGATGAAAAACGTTCTCAGCAGTAGCCCAGTCGATAAGTGGTTTTATTTCGCCTGCCCAGATGTGGTGGCTCTTTATCTCATCTCTATTTTGAGCCTTCCAAAAAGCCTCTTCTATCGCTTCTCTATCACCAATATTCTCCTTCAGGATGGTTAATTTCAGCCTTTCTTCGTATGTCAGAATGGTTTCAGAGATTTTAAGACACTTCTTGTTTTCTATTAGCTCCAAAACATCTTGATAGCTTTTAACCATCTCGATAGCGTCATAAACCAAATCCTTGACCGCTTTACCTACACCGCTTTTCCTTGCAATATTGTGCAAGAAATGATACCAACGCAGCAAGTTCCTATCTTTTGCCTCGGTAACATTCCATTGTAGACAGTATACCATTAACGGAAGTAATTGGAAGCAATCAAGCTGACTGATGCCTTTCTCACTCTCTTTAGGCGAAAGAAAATCTTTCTTTGGATATTTGGTGTTACCCCATTCATTAAACAGAAATTGTATAACCTTCCAATACTCATAAACTTTTTTAAAAGCTATCTTCTCGTAAGGAAAGTGAGCTGTCTTTTGCTCCAAAGCTTGTTGTAATGTTTCTTTATCAGCGTAAGACATTGTCACCCATCTCAGAAACTCATCAAACCCAGCTTCTGCCGTATCGTTGCCGTTACCTCTATTTTTCCAAAACCATGTTTCTATCTCTTCCCAGTCGATAGCTATTGTAGATGTATGCCCATCGGCATCAGTTCTTGCATATCCCTTATTGATGTCAGCATGAATAACCAATGGTTTCAGATTTTGGGTTGCCGTCAGTGGTTCGCCCGTTGTATTGATTACAACAAAGGTTTCTTCTCCGTTCTTACGGTTGCCCATATCATAATACATAAAGGTAAGTTGTGTAGTGAGGAATTTTCCAAACTCATAACACCATTCGGCTGTCTTATCCCCAAGTATGGTTTCCATCTTTTTCAATGCCCTCAACATACTTTGGATACTTGCATCGTCCTTGTAATCGTTGAAAAACCATTGTGCGCTTTCGATATTCTCTACATACTTTACATTCTCCTTGTCATTCGCTTCTTCGATAAAGAAATGGCAAACTAAATCGCTAAGAAAGTAGAGCGACGACTCGCGAATGGAATATTGCAAGTAAGGTTCTTTATCATCTTTGAGATATTCATAATCAGAGATGAGGAGTTTTCTAAAAGGATTACCCTCTACCTTTTTATTAAGCATTCCTATCAAGAGGTACAAGGTTGTGATGCGTTGCTGCCCATCACAAAGCTGAATATGGCTTTCGAGTGATTCATACCCATATATTAAGCCAAGGTTGAGTGTATTGTGTTGCTCTTGCTCAAATGATTGTATTAGATTGGTTGTAAAATCACTAACCAATTCAATCTTGTTTTCTGTATGCACCTCATCTCCCCAGCAATAATCTCGCTGCAAATCGGGTATGATAATTTTTCTTTCACCAGAGAATAGCTCTGACAAAGTGTAGTTTGTCCCTGTTTTAAAGTTTATCTTATTCATCATACTTTTCTTTCAATTCTTTGTAATCTTTTTCGAATTTATCTATCATTGCCTTCTTATTTTCTGATATGGCTGCTCCGTTCCAACTGCCTCTTTCAGCAAATACACATATTGTGTGTAAAAGATGACGGCTCTTGAACAGTTCTTCTCGGCTTGGACTGAAGAACATTATTTTTTTTTCCTCAAAATCACTGTTGTTAAACTTCGAATTTTCATTCTTATAGAGCAGTACCAAGTTGCCGATGCTATGCTCAGTTGTTGTAAGTCCGTCTGCGGTCGTAATATCCTCACGTTTTAGCGTAATATCTTCCTCGCTACATTCTTCATAATCGCCTCTAAACCATTTGCCCTCTTCGTCTTGATGTCCTACTTTCGATTTAGGATAGATATGCTCCAAAGAACGATTGCTCCATATATCAAAAATGAAGGCTCTCTCCTGCTTGATGTCTTCATCTATATTCAGCCTAAGCAAGAATCGAAAAGCTTTTTCTTTATTTTGTATATACAGGAAGTCATCGTTCAAAGCATTCCAAGTATTCTCATATTTCTCGCTAAAGCTTTTTGCACCTTTCTTTATATTTATAATTTCATCGTGCGTCATACCCAAGAAAGCAAGCATATAATAATCCTTCAAGGCTTTTTCATCATTTTGCTTATTTACAAAATAATGTTGAACAAACTTTCTTTCGTCGTCCTCTCTCATTATCAATAAGATAGCACCTATTTGGTTGTGGGTAATAGGGTTGGTAAAAGCATCTTCAAACTGCTTTTGTAATCGTCGAAGCCCATCAAACGCCATCTTTGCATCGTAGGGAGTGCCATTTGGTAGACAAGAATTTCTGAAACTTTCAAAGTTGAGTACTTCTTTTGTCTTCATCGAAAGATAAGTGCTGATGAGCAGTCCCATAGTGTTATCGCACTTAAACAAGCGTTTCACGTCTTCTCTGTTCCACCAGTGTAGCCACTTATCCCATTCACGAGCATAACGACTTCTAAGCACATTTAGTTCCCATTCGTGCGCTATACCGCCTGATTTCTCTTCACTTAATGATGCAAGGCGCAGTATCTCTGCTTTGATTATTTCTTCTTGCTTCATAACAGCCTTATTGCCATTCATCATGGTAAAAACTCTCTTGGCTTGCTCTTCATTGGGAACATTGATGTACAAGAATATTACGTTCTTGAGTACGAAGTCTAAGAACGCCTCTTTATCTATATCCTGAAGCTTGTCTGCAATGATGCGAAGCGTTTTCTTAAAGAAATAATGGTCTTGATAAGGTTCATTTTCATCAGCCTCAATATCTTCCAAGTTAAGTTCTTTAAGAAACTTGCTCGATGCCTCACGAACCTTGTACATTATATCAAACTTCTCGCTATATCCCAACCATTTCAGTAAAAGATAAAGAAAGGTGGTGCGTTGCTGCCCGTCAATGAGTATGATTTCATCTTCGTACTCCGTAACAGTAACCCCTTGAAGGAATACCTCGAATCTGTTCTCATACCGTTGTATCAAATCATTCATCAGATACTCTACGGCGTTTGTCTTGCTCCTACCTTCTTGTCCCCAGATATAGCCACGCTGATAATCAGGAATGACAAAGGTTTTACCTTTAGAAAGGTATTCTTGTAAAGTAATAGTTGTTTTCATTTTATCATCAAGTTTTATCTACCTTGCAGACCTCCAAAGTGCTTTTTAAACACAGCACATATAGTGTATCTATAACTTTAATAATTAGATTTTTACGTTAGTGCTACAAATATAATAAAAATGCCTCATTAACCCAAGCCACTTAATCTTTTATTTTCAGATAGAGCTTAAAACATATTTCTCTCGTACTTTCATCTGCTGAATGTATTGTCCATTTTATATCACAATCATCTGCAAAGGTTTGCTGAAAGAGGGTATCAACGCTTTCTACGATGGCTTTTCCTCGCTCATCATCTATGTATGCCACGATGTCGAGAACAATGCCATATATGCGCTCTCGCAAAAGGGTAACAAGTGACTGAGTATCACGTATAAACTTCTGTGTAGCCTCTTTTATTTCATTTATAGTAGCAGCCTCTGGCAACGAGTATCTCTTGACAAAAGGAATAATTCTTCCCTTTTGTCGGAGCATTACTATGCAGAAATCATTGCTGTCAAAACAAAGCAGACTGGGATAGAATACTGTGTGATACATATCTGCAAGGGCTTCTATCACATAGTTGTTAGCTTCTCGAAACGCCTCTACTATTCCACTGCTATTTAGTTGCAAGGCGTTAAACTCCACAAGTATATACCCATCAGCAGCATTGCGCAACAGTTCAAAGTCATGATATGCTTTTTGCATCCTCTCCCTACCTTCAACGGCAAAGGGCAAAGTAAAGCACACCAGCACATGGCTTTTTTGTTGCTTTGCCATTTCTATATAATAAGGTAAAAGCGCAGGCACGGTATCGCCACCCAAGCAAGCTATGAACACGGTAATACGAGAGAAGGAAACTTGTGTAGCTTTTCCTTTCACCTTATTTATTACACTTAGTTCTTTTAAGTCCCAAGCGTTACCTATAGCCATAATGTCGATGCCACTGTTTTGCCATGCGTTTTCATCGCTTACCGCATATTGCTGATAAATACTATCGGCAATGATACCACCACCATTACCAATTCCACATACCGTAAGATATTTTTCCATATACATAAGATTGAAGCTATAAAGTATTAATCTGTTGCATGATTTTATTATATTCTTCCTCCCTCATCTTTTTACGCATTGCTGCCCATAGTTCTGTTTGAACAAGAAGATCATTTGGTATATACTTCTTATAGCGTTGGTAAAACAAGAACGGGTCTACCATATCATCTGAAAAAAGATTTTCAAGTCGGTCTAACAACATTGACCAATCTAAATGATTGGCATATTTATCTATTTTTTCAGTAGTCCATGTTATCTCAAGGTTGTTGGTAAGTTTTGTCCAATTCCAGTGGTCAATAAACTTATCAATGATATTTTCCTGAAGCAATGCAGGGTTATAGTTGTCCGACAAAGTGTCCCAACAGATGTATTGTTCAAAGCGTTCTAATAATGGAAGAGACCATAACACAACAAAACTTTCAGAAACTTTTTTCCAATCGACTTTGTCCTTAAATTTCTCAAGTAGCGGTATATCCCACTGCACCATAATAGACGCCTCCCCCCATGCTTCTTTAGTTATCTTTTCGATTAATTTCTCATCGTTTAATAATTCTTTTTTACTCATTTTATTTCCTTCTAATTTAATTTGTTTGGATTGTTTTTGAATTATACGGGAGGGGGCATGAGGGCGTACCAAATGCCAATAATGCCCTCTGCTTTCTGAATAGAAAACCCCTTTGCTTGTCCATGCAAAAAGAACATTATTTCCACATTCCAGTTTATAGAAGTGGCCTACTTCTCTTTTGTTATAACAAAGTTTCCACGGATGTATTCCCATATCCGAACATTCTAGTATCCTACTATTTTTAGGGGATATGCGATAGAACTCTCCCTCACAGTATATCAAATTTGGCATAAGTTTGTAAATCTTAAATCTTTAATTTATTTTGGTTGCAAAATTATATATCGAATATGCCAAAATGCAGCATACCTTTAGAAAAGTAGTTATATTGTAGTTTCTGTATATCCTATACTGTAAATACTCGTTAATCCTTTCTCTTTCAACGCTTTACCTTTAATGTAGTTATGTAGTAAGATATAACAGTGAAAGAAAAAAGGATATAATCAGTAGTATATATAACTGCCACTCAGCAACCCTGTACGCCACTTGTATCAACAATAATAGGAATGAATGTTGGCGCAGGAGATTGCAGCCTTTGGCAGAGATATTTCCTAAACATACCTGCCTCTACGCTGTTAAGATGAAAGGAAAGGGCGATGATAATGGGCAAGGGGTATAGTGGCGCATAACTCTCCACGTTATCCCCCTGCTTACTTACGCTACTGATGGCATTAGCTGCTTTTATCTCATAATGCTTCAAGCACATAGTCTGTTTTATAAGCCTGACCTTATGATTAATTTTCTGTCAACTAACATTGAAAAACCTTGCCAGTTCGCCCTCCGTCATAGCAACCTCTCCCTTGCCTTGACGAATAACACGCATACCATCGCTCCACTCAAAAAAGCTACGCTCGATGACTTTTCTTGTGTTGTCGTTGGACTGCTTTCCCTCTATCTTTCTCTGGTCGTCCTTTTGATGATGCTTTGCTTTCATATTCACACCTCTTTCATTGATTATCTATTATCATTTTGTGATGCTCGAAAGTTCATTTTCCCCTCTAACCTTACACTATTGTTTTATATGCTGCTTTTTGCATTATCCCATTCGTACACTTATGTTTGGCAATAAGCCTATCCATATCTTCCGAAATCTTGCAGTCGGTTACCTGCGCATAAATCTGCGTACTTGCAATTGATGCGTGTCCCATCATCTTGGCGATGCTCTCAATGGGGATACCTGCACTTAGGCACATCGTTCCGAAGGTATGTCTTGCCATATGATAGGACAGGCGTTGCTTGATATCGCAAGCCCTGCCTACGATGCTTAACTTCGCTGCTAACACACTTCTGCTGCAACAGGGTTGAAAGATAAGACGGTTATCCATATCCGTGTTATTGCTTTCTTCTTTCACCGCTTGTAGTTGCCTTTGCTGCTCGATAATCGTCTTGGCAATGGGGTGTAACGGCACTATAAATTCTACTTTTGTTTTCTGACGTTCCTTTCTTATATAGTCCACCCTTAAAAGCCTAATATTCATCTGATTCATAGTATATTATGCTATAAATTATTTGCAAATATCTGCAAGTTTTTGTACCTTTACATTATAATTCTTGCAGATATTTATGCTTAAACGTACATCCAAACAGCTCTCT
>NZ_KB905320.1 GCF_000378745.1 Prevotella amnii DSM 23384 = JCM 14753 | reverse complement strand
TCATTCCAGACGTTCCTAAAGCTAAAGACAGCTACTACCAAAAGAAAAAGAAACACAAACTATTTTGTAAACGAGCAGGTATAGAACCAACAATAGGACATCTTAAAGCAGACCACCGATTATCTCGAAACTTTTATAAAGGTGTGAAAGGAGATGCTATCAATGTATTATTAGCTGCGGCAGCATATAACTTCAAAAGAGCTATGAGAGTTCTTTTGTACCTTATAAAAAGAATCAGCATAAAGCTTGTCAGTACAAACTTTATGCTGAAATATAGTTTTTAAGGGACGACTAATTATAATATATAGGCACATAGGTGATGTTTCATTGTAAGCATCCGATATCCGCAGCCTTTTAGAGTGATCCTATAGTCATTACCTTGGCAAGAAAAATGTTTGCAATCAATGAAACCAATGTTTTTCGGGCAAGTAGTTTTCCCATAGATATGCATCAAGGTATCCTTTGCCTATCCCAATATGTCCGTCATTTCGACTTAGCTCCGCTTGATTATCCTTTCAAAAATAAGAACTCAAAAATTAACAGAAATCGAAAAAAGACCTTCTATCCCTCGTAAGGGACGTTCATAGTAAAAGTAATTGATACCAGAATAATAACCTTCTATATACTTAGTCTGATTGAAAAGATTGGTGACCTTGCCAGTCAGCTCGATTCTTTTTGAAATGATATAAGAACATGATGCATCTACGAAAGTCAGGCTATGATATTTACTGGGTTCTGTCTCTATAATATTATTGTTTGCAGATATGCCAAAATTTAGTTTCTTGATTGGGTGAACTTGCAGACGAAAAGTATTATAATAGCTCCTAAGTGAATTGCTCGACTTAAATTGTTCGTTGTCTTGCCACGATAGATTGAAGGTCGCATCATTATAGATTTGAAGCCATGATAATTTAGTCCATGACAATGATAATGATGTGGAGAATATATTCGACTTTGCCTTGTATTCAACAGTATTCTGTATAAATGGTTGTTCGCTATGATTGAAATTGACTGTCGCTTTTGTGAATAAGCGAATTTTACTCCATGTTTTTTCTACAGAAGTAAGGGCTAAGAGTCTGTTGGAACGCACGTTTTCCCAAATTGGATCGATTTTGCTCCACTGGTTATCATAAGTATAAGAGTTATAGAAATCCCACTTCTGCCATGACGACGTTACCATCATATTCCAAGAGAAGAGTGATATGATGTTTGTATAGTTTAACGAAGCTGAAAGTGATTTGCTAAGATTTCTTCCAAGATTGTCCAATCCAGAAACTTTCGTACGGTAGTTTGAAAAATAGAAGCTAGAAAACGGATCTTCTCCAGCAATATCATCTGTTACCCCTGCACTTAGCATACTCCTCCATTGAGAATTGAAATGGTGAGACCATCTGAGGGAAGGAGTAAGATAAAACCGATTATTCTTAGAATGTGGAAGCCATTGCATACGTGAAGATTGAGTGTTCAGAGGTAATGCTACATAAACAAAACCACGAGAGTACTTTATGGTATATTCTGGGCTAAAGCTGTTCTTGACATAAAAATACTTATCATATCTATCTTGTTGGATTCGCAAACCGTTATTTCTGTATTCTAACGCATATTTCAGTCGCAGTTCATTGCCCCAGACATTGAAAATAGTTGAAAAACTATTTCTTGCAACAAGCCTTTTTGAAAGGAGCCGTTCGTCCAAATTATAAATGGGGTTATCTGAAATATCATCAGAAACCAATTTCTCTTGGTTACGATAGTAGCGTACGAATGAATTTACCTGAAGGATTTGCTTACCTAATGTCAGTGTCATCTGCAATTTGTTCTGTACTGTTATTGGTCTTGCATTCGTCTTGCTGTCAATTCCCACGTAGTTGCTATTAATCACTCCGTTATTTGTCTGCTTACCAAAGCTCGTTGTTAATTCTTCTATAAGGAAGACATAAGGTGCATTATGTTCATAATGAAATATAGGCGTCAATACCCAGTCTTTGAATGTTGACTGATCCATCTCATGTAACATAACTGGTGAACTTCCTCCATACTTGTTTACAAGACTGTCGGAATCGTTAATACGGTTTCCATAAAAAACGATATTGGAGCGAAAGTTTCCATATTTCCCAACTATATGGGAATGATTCAAACCTGCAGAAATTGATTTATTAAATGTAAAACGTTTCTCATCAATAGGCAGGAAAGTCCGCCTTTCTGTAGTCAGCTTATTGTTTGGAATAGGCTCGTAACTGTCTATATCCGTCACGTCTATATGTTCCTTAGCATATTCGTTGAGATTGTTGCCTGTATTATTAGTCTGAAGGGTCGCTAAAAGTTGGTTTTTACGTGCGATTCTCACAGCTGTTCCACCTACATTCCACAGTGCTTCGTCTCCATATCCACCACCAGCACTGAGTTCTCCAAACATTTTTGCCTTGTAGTCACTTTTCAATTTGATGTTTAGTGTAGCCTTGTCCGATAGCACCTTCCCTCTTAATGCTCTTATGGGGTGGTCATGCTCCATCACCTGAACTTGTGCTACAGCGTCTATCGGAAGGCTGTTTGTAGCTTGATTGTACCTATTGCCTAATAAGTTCTGTCCCTCGATATTAAAACTATTGATACTATTACCTTTATAGGTAACCCTTCCATCTTCATCCACTTCTATACCTGGTAGTTTCTTTAGTACATCTACTAATTTTCTGTCATTTACATCCTTGAATGCTGCAATATTATAATTGATGGTGTCCTTATGAACTTCTATCGGCTTGATATTAACGATCACCTCCTGCAAAGCAACTGCGTCTTGTTCCAAAGCCACATCAGAATTATCGTGCAGTGATGCTACACTTATCCTGTGTCCCTTATATCCAATAGACTTGAACTCTGCATAACTACAATTGGCAGAAAGCCGCAACATATATTTACCATCCACATCTGATATTCCAAAAGTAAGCAACTTACCGTTCTTATCGTATGTTCGACAGCTTACAGACATGAGGGGTTCACCGCTTTTGGCATCTGTCACGATACCATGAACATTACTCTCTGTCCCCTGACCGTAAATAAGACAGGAAATAAAAAGACATAGGCTAAGTAAAATATATCGTAGGCTGGTTTTCATTCCAGTTCAATCGGATTATACGGTTTTTGTTTTATCGTCTTTGCTGTTTCGGGTGGAATTATCACACCAGGCATATTTATCTTTATAGCCCGCAATGGATCTTCCTTCTCATTACGGTAAGCCTGACGAGCCTTTTCTCTGCTTGTTTTTATTATTTTGATGTTTTTATGAAGATAAATAGGCATCCCTTCTGATACATTTCTTATACCATTAAGTCTGAACGAAAAGTTATTTTTTGAGTCCCTTATAGAAACTATTAGTCCTGGTAAACCATCAAACAGATAAGGACCGTAAGGAACGGGATAATCCATAGCAAACCACGCTGTCCAATCTCTACCTCCAAAACTGCATTTGGCTTTAGTCACATTTATATTGTTGATGATGCTGTCACCACCTATAACTTCCCAGTTTATCACTGGTAAAGCCTGAGTATACTGATACGTGCCGAGTCCCTCTATCTGTATTGTGGCCTCCTTTTTAGATATGTCTTTAACAAGAGGATAGGTATAGGTCGGTTTTTCTAATGACATAGCTGCTGCGAAGTATTCAACAGATGAACGTCCTTGTTCATAATAAGCATCATTGATAGAATCATTTTTCCACGAAAAATAATCACAAAAACCACAGATTTGCTTTCCGATAGTTAGCATAGTTTGCCCATTGATTCGTTTAGCAATATCTGTAGAATCTTGCAAATAAGAAAACTCATAAAAAATTTGTACTTTTGCAGAATCAAACGTTGTTTTATTTACCAAGGTTAAAGAAGGCATAGCTCCATTTACTGTTTGTGAGTACATATTAATAAAACAACTCATTATAAAGGCTAATATGAGAGAATACGATCTTATCATAATTTTGCAAATACAAAATAATGCATAGATATTAAGCAGAATAATATCTATGCATTTAAAAGATTTAATGAATTTGGCTCTCTAACCTCATAACATCTGCTATCATATCAGCAGCACTCTGATAATTGTCAGACTCAAGGTAAACAACTTGTCCATTTGATAATGTTACCTTTACAGGATGTGCATTTGCAGCACTACAGCAAAGTGTAAGAAAAAACACCGCAGATAATAATTTTTTCATTTCTGATAATTTATTAGTCCACTCCTCAAGAACTAGTTAATATATGATTTGAACGGTTAAGGAGTTTACTTGATTAAAGTAAAACCATTCTAAAAGTATGATATTTATTAAGTAATTAATATATATTCAGTTTTGCAAATTAAAGAAAAATAATCCATATCTCCAAATTTTCACAAAACTTTTTAATGAGTTATCTTGTAATTGTGCAACTTCGATGACTTTTTGCAAAATATAAAGCAAGTAAATACATTTGTGTATGCAGTAATGTCTAAAAACAAAGCAATACTGAAAATCTCTTTTTTATACTCTCATTTAAGTAGTATGTAGTCATATTATAGCAACACCCATAAACACCTGTTTGATACAATGTAATTCTTTCTCTTTCAACGATATATCTTGTATTGTAGTAATATAGTAAGATAACAGTGAAAGAAAAAGGATTGATACATTATTCAGTTATTGACACCCTTGCCATATATGATGATTGGGGCGAGTGCATTCCTTGGACGTATTAACTCACTGCACACATATCTTCTGAACAGGTGGGTTTCTACACTGTCAAGTTGGAAGGATAGGGCAATGATGATTGGGAGCGGGTAAAGATGGGGGCATAACCTGCCAACTCTTTATCTCTGCCTATTACCCTCTCACCTGCACACCTTTCATCAGGGTGCAGGTTGGGATTGCGGATTATCTCTTGAAGTCTATTATTGAGCTTCCTCCACGTTACACCGAAGAACCTCGCAAGTTCGCCCTCCGTCATGGCAATTTCTCTATTTCCTTTGCGGACGATTTGCATATTGCTGCCCCATTCATAATAACTGCGCTCTTTGCATTGATGGAATTTTACTTCTATCTGTGCTTTGTTCTTTGTATTCATGCCGTTTCCTCCATTTTATAGATTGAAATATCTGAAGGTTCATAACCCTCTCTGACTCTATTCTATAGTTAATAGAAACATATTCTTTCCGTTCACTTGTTGGTAGTATGTAGTCATATCGTAGTAACACACATAAGCAACTACTGACAACAACGTAATCCTTTTTCTTTCATCGGTTTATCTCATATTATAGTAATGTAGTAAGAAAACAATGAAAGAAAAAAGATTGGTACATATTCAGCTGTTGACACCCCTGCCATATATGATGATAGGAATGACAGAGTTCCTTGGACGCATCAACTCACTGCACACATACCTTCTGAACAGGTGGGCTTCTACGCAGTCAAGTTGAAAGGAAAGGGCGATGATTGTCGGTAGTGGGTAGAGCGGTGCGTAGCCCCTTACCTCCTTATCTGTAACAATCTTCCTTTCACCTGCATTCCTTTCATCTGGAGACAGGATGGATTCTTCGGTTATCGCCCGAAGACTGCCACTGACTTTCTTCCATGTCACACCAAAGAACCTCGCAAGCTCGCCCTCGGTCATGGCTACTTCGCCTGTACCCCTGCGGACAACCTGCATACCGTTTCCCCATTCAAAATAGCTGCGTGCTATGCTCTGTCGAGAATCTGTCCCTGTCTGCAATCTGCCTTCTTTATTCATGCCGTTTCCTCTATGCTTTCGTTTCTGCTTGCGTTGACAATCGTCATTGTCCCTATGGTAATAGCTTCCGTTTCCATTGTATCGTTTTCTTTGTTCTTTTCCTGATGTTTGGCGATGAGTCTGTCCATATCCTCCGAAATCTTGCAGTCCGTTACCTGCGCATAAATCTGCGTACTTGCAATTGATGCGTGTCCCATCATCTTGGCGATGCTCTCTATGGGAATACCTGCACTTAGGCACATCGTGCCGAAGGTATGCCTTGCCATATGATAGGACAAACGTTGCTTGATACTACAAGCCTTGCCTACGATGCTTAACTTCGCAGCTAACACACTTCTGCTGCAATAAGGTTGAAAAATAAAGCGATTATCCATATCCGTGTTATTGCCTTCTTCTTTCACCGCTTTTAGTTGCCTTTGCTGCTCGATAATCGTCTTGGCTATGGGATGTAACGGCACTATAAATTCTACTTTTGTTTTCTGACGCTCCTTTCTTATATACATCTGTCCGTCCGCTGCGCTCTTGATATGCCCAAACGTCAAGTGTTCCATATCCGTAATGGCTAAACCTGTGAAGCAGGAGAAGATGAACATCCGCCTTGCAAGTTCGGCATCGCTATCACACATCTTCATTGCCATCAGGTTTGCTACATCACTCTTGCTAAGAAAACGAATTGCCTTTTCCACCTTTTCATATTCCGCATGTTCAAATGGGTTATAACGAATGATGCGGTGGCTTACTGCACGGAACATCAGGCGGCTCAGCCAGCAAAGATAATTGTTGATAGAAGACCCTTTCAACCCTTTCTTTTTAAGAAAGAATCGGTATTCCTCAAACAGTTCCTCCGTTATACTTCGGATTTCTATATCCTTACTCTCTAAGTCCTTTATAAACTCGCACAGCATCCTATTTGCATAGCAAAGGTTAGTATATGTACCTTCTGCCTTAGACTTGCCCACACCTTCCCTTACCGATTGTAGTTCTGTATTGCTAAGCTCCAACAAAGTGGTGGGAGAAGTTGCTATGCCTTGCAATCTGTTTTTAAGCAGTTCAGCACTTATCACTCCGTCTTTTAAGAGCAGTTCCTGATAAGTCTTCTCTACCAGTTCTCTGAATGCTTGCAGGCGAAGATTGATTTTCTTGTCCGTTGTTGCTCCCTGTTTCGTGTTCCACTCTGTGGGCTTACATTCTTCGTTTGTGGTAATGACAGAGTTCTTGCCATCTATCGTGATACGGCAGAGTATGGAGGTCAGACCGTTTACTTTAGTCTTTTGTCTGTTGATATAAAACAGTGTTTTGAATGTACTTCTCATCATGATTTTAGTTTTAATATGCCTATTGCTAAATACTCATCTGCATATCCTCTGTGAAAGAAAGGAAACGCTCAAACTCCACAAATAGTTTCTGTGGCGTAACCTTTGCATATCGCTCGGTCATACTCACATTGCTATGCCCCAACATCTTGCTTACCGTTTCTATCGGTACTCCTTGTTCAAGGGTAATGAGTGTGGCAAAGGTATGCCTTGCTGTATGCGTGGTAAAGGGAAAGGCTATGCTGGCTCTTAGGCGCAATGCTTTAAGATACGATTGATAGGTGGCATATTTCATCTGTGGCAATAGGCTTTCCCTTTCATCGCTTCGATACTTCTCTATTATCCTGATAGCTTCGGGCAACAACTTGATACGGCAAAGTACTCCAGTCTTCTGCCTGTTGAACTTCAGCCAAAGACTTCCCTCGTCATCACGGACAAGTTGCAACCTGCTTAACTCCATCAAATCGCAATAGGCTGCACCCGTATGGCAGGCAAAGACAAACAAGTCCCTTGCGGTTTCCATTTCTTCCTCCAACTCTCCAAACTGTATGTTCATTAGTTTGTCAAGCGAACACCTGTCAAGAGCTTTGGGTAGCTTCTTATCTCCTCTTGCTATTTTTGCATTAGCAAACAACAAGGTGTCAGCCAATCCCTCACGGTATGCCAACCTGCATACGGTCTTTATTTGGGAGGCTGCACCATAAAAACTGCTCTCTTGAAAACCTAATGTCCCCAAGAAGTAATCTCTAAAGTCGTAAATAAAGTTTTCAGATAGTTGTGAGAAAGCTAAATCCTTCACCTTATATTTCTCTTCGATGAATGTGCGAAGATTGCTTCGTGTAGAGTGATAATTAGATAGCGTATCTTTCTTAATATCTATTCCAATGTGTTCTTCTTTCTCC
Organism: Prevotella amnii DSM 23384 = JCM 14753; assembly: GCF_000378745.1. Taxonomy (GTDB): domain Bacteria; phylum Bacteroidota; class Bacteroidia; order Bacteroidales; family Bacteroidaceae; genus Prevotella; species Prevotella amnii. Next base: position 649 of record NZ_KB905320.1, on the reverse strand, counting down.
CTAATAAGTCTATCAAGACGTTCTATAAGCATACACCGAGATTGTACGCTCCCTTGAAACTGCTCCTTGATGTCCGTGGCAGTAAATACCTGTCCTTTGGAGAGCAATGTTTGATAAGCGGACTGAATGGAAAGTACTAAACTATCCAGCTTTCCGTTCACTTCCACCGCCTCACGGCTCTTGCCCCTCATTCTACTCTCACGAGGACTCCACAAATCTATATCACAAGATAGCTTGCAACTAAACTGTGCTATATTCCTTCCAAGTGTGATACGTCCCATAATGGGAGCTTTACCCTGCTTATCCTTTCCGCTCTTTTTGAGGTAGAGCAACACCTTCATCTTTTCTGTTTTCATACGCTTTAATTTTTATGGGCAAAGTTACCCGAATTAAAGCGTTCCTCACTTATGCAAAAAACTGCCGACAAAAGCAACAGACACACGAGAGAAACAATTTCAGTTACCTACATCTGCATTTAGTTACCTATTCCCAATCTTGGTAATGATTTAGTAACTGAACTTTTGCCTATATCTGCATATTTCTACCCTTTACAAATAGAGCAGTTTTATGCAAATTGCCTCGTTTCTACCTCATTACCAATTAGTTTGCATATCTTTCGATATTTCTTCATTTTCCTTGATTAGTTACT
>NZ_KB905319.1 GCF_000378745.1 Prevotella amnii DSM 23384 = JCM 14753 | reverse complement strand
AATTTTTCGAACCTCTACAGCAGTAAGTGAAGGTTCGAACCCGATGTTCAACAAAATTAGCGAATGTACATGACCCTGCACGTCACGATATGACTCCTTGATGCGATAATAAGGAGCCATGTCGCCTGTGGCAGGATTGAATCGTGTCTGTACATTTGCGTGCATGAGTGCAAAGTAACAAAATAATTTTGATATGACTGTGTCCTACAAATCGGTTTTTGCCCCTCGTTACAATACCCTACACTTGATTATCAATCATTTATCAAATTAATACTAAACAAAATATCCCGAAAATTTATGAAAAATAATTTTGCCGGTTAAACTTGGGCTAAATCATATCCCATTCATGATAGAGTGGGATGTATTATCGTGCACATGATTCTAACAAGGAATAATACTCCTAACTTATCAAAATATAGACGACTTAACCCGAACTGGGGTAAATAATAATGAAATGAAAGAAAAAACATAGAATGGCATTTCAAAATAAAATAACAAAAAAAAATAAATCCCTAAGATAAAAAACTTAGGGATTTATTTTTGTTTATAAGTATTATACTCCTCTTTCAGCCCAATCACCACGATCTAAACTGCGATAACCTATAGCCTCTGCTATATGCTGCGTTTTTACTTTAGGACTACTGTCAAGATCTGCTATAGTTCTCGCTACTTTTAATATCCTATTATAAGCACGGGCAGATAACTTAAGATGTTCCATAGCAACACGCAATAAATCTAACGATTCCTCATCAGGCTCAGCAAATTCATGTATCATACGCTCTGACATTTGAGCATTACAATGGATATGCGAATAGTCCTTAAAACGCTCTGTCTGCATCTCTCGTGCTAAAATAACTCTTTCTCTAATAGTCTTACTCGGTTCACCTTGTTTTGCTTGTGAAATATCTTTAAAAGGAATAGGAGCTATTTCACATTGTATATCAATGCGATCAAGCAGTGGTCCAGATATTTTTGCTAAATATTTTTGTATCTGTCCGGGCGAGCAAACACAATGATGAGTAGGATCTCCATAATATCCACATGGACAAGGGTTCATACTTGCCACAAACATAAAGCTGCATGGGTAAGTAACAGTATACTTTGCTCGCGAGATTGTTATAATTCTATCCTCCAAAGGCTGGCGTAATACCTCTAAAGTATGTTTAGAAAACTCTGGTAATTCGTCGCAAAACAAAACACCATGATGTGATAACGTAATCTCCCCTGGCATAGGATTAGTACCACCACCTACCAAAGCTGCTTCTGAAATAGTGTGATGCGGACTTCTGAAAGGACGCTGAGTTATTAATCCACTATTACGCTGCAATTTACCTGCTATTGAATGTATTTGCGTTGTTTCAAGACTCTCTGACAATGATAATGGTGGTAAGATAGATGGCAAACGCTTCGCCATCATACTTTTTCCACTACCTGGTGGACCTATCATGATAAGATTATGCCCTCCAGCTGCAGCAACTTCTAAAGCGCGTTTTACATTTTCTTGCCCTCGTACGTCTGCAAAATCAAGTTCAAATTCATATTGATGTTCATAAAACTCTTTACGTGTATCTACTATACAAGGGTCTGGAGATGACGTATCATTAAGAAAATTGATAACTTCTAAGATATTATCCATACCATATACTTCAAGTGTATCAACTACAGCTGCTTCCCTTTCATTTGCTTTAGGCACTATAATACCTTTAAATTTTTGCTTTCTTGCCTTAATTGCTATAGGTAAAATACCCTTCACAGGCTGTAATAGACCATCAAGACTAAGTTCTCCAACAAGCATATACTCTGATAGCTTATCACACTTTATCTTATTATTAGCTGCTAATAACGCAATAGCTAATGGTAAATCAAAGCTTGCTCCTTCTTTCTTAATATCAGCAGGAGCAAGATTTGCCGTAATATCAGCAACTGGAAATTTATAACCATTATTTAATAAAGCAGCAGCAATCCGGTCATGACTCTCTTTCACTGCTGCATCGGCAAGCCCTGTAAGATGAAATAACACACCACGAGTAATACTTACTTCAACTGTTACGGTTGTAACTTCCATACCATTTACAGCTGCACAAAAAGTTTTTACAAGCATTTAAAGTTTATTTTCTGATAAACGTTGTCGGATGGTATTTGCCGTTATATCACGTTCAACAATACGTCCATTACGAATAATTACATTTCCAGGTATATTACTTAGATTAAAAATCTTAAGTAGTTTTGTTTCAAGCATATTACCATCACATATGTTTGAAAACTGTATTCCATCTGTTTTAAGTATTTGTTTGCAAACCTTTGCATCAGGATCTACACAAATTCCAATAGCTTTTACCTTATGTTTTTTTACAGCTTCGTTAATAACCCTCTGAAGATCCATACTTTCAAAGCTCCATGAAGCCCAAACATTCACAATTGCAGTTTTCCCTTTCAAATCTGCATTTGTAACCACATTTCCGCTTATATCATGCTCTTTAAAGTAAGGTATAGCATTCCTTAAAATTATTTCTTTCTGAGCTAATAACATTTGCTTCAAACCTATTAAAGTAATATTATTAGGTTGATTTCTAAGCATCAAATCCACCAATGTCAAGGCTTTTTTATAATCTGGTTCCTCTGTTGTGATAAAATATTTCCTGACAAGATAAACACTAACTATAGACTCTGGGTAATCTTTCACAAATTGTACTACATATTTTAAAATCTCAGGGGGTGATGATGATGCTATTTGTTTACGAAACTTTGTCATTAACTCATTTGACTTAGTACCACTTACATCCATCTCCTTCAGATGAGAAGCATCTGCTTTTATTTCTACAGATTTCCCTTCTTCTGCAAAAACAGGCTGAGTAGAAAAGTTTGGAAATATAATTATTAAGGTAGAAGGCTTATTACATGGTATTTCATATGCAAAGCGTCCTGCTTCTATTTTTATAGTATCAAGACCTTCTATCCCACCATCAGGACTATAAACATAAAGCTCACCAGAATTAATATGTAGGAAACGACCTTTTATCTTGAAGTAGCCACTTTTGGTACCGCAAGAAACCAACAGCAATACAGTGAAAAATAAAAATGCTATTCGTTTCATCTACAAAGAAAATTAAAAGGTTAGTGCCGCGAGCGGGACTCGAACCCGCACAGCCATTTCTGGCCAAGGGATTTTAAGTCCCTCGTGTCTACCAATTCCACCATTGCGGCTAAACCGAGTGCAAAGATAAGTTTTTTCTATAAACTATCAAAATTTTTTTCGTTTTTTTTATTCTGAGCTAAAACAAAATCGTTATATCAATATTATATCATATTCTTCTTAGTTTGTTTTTATGCTCTTTTTTTCTTAAATTTGCAAAATAAGAAAGTTAACAAAAAAGCTGAATTTCAACTTTTAAGCATATATGGACGATGAGATAAAAGACTCTAACTTAGAGTATATAGGAGCTGAAGAGGCAGAATGTAAAAGACACTCCAATTATAATCCAACCGATAGGTTTGATGCATCTGCTGTACATCACCTATCAGGAATGTATAAAAACTGGTTCTTAGATTATGCAAGCTATGTCATCTTAGAGCGAGCTGTACCCAATATTGAAGATGGATTAAAGCCTGTTCAACGACGCATCTTACACTCTATGAAGCGTATGGATGATGGAAGATATAACAAGGTAGCAAATATTGTTGGTCATACCATGCAGTTTCACCCACATGGAGATGCTTCTATAGGCGATGCTTTAGTGCAATTGGGACAAAAAGACTTGCTTATAGACACACAAGGTAATTGGGGGAATATTCTTACAGGAGATCGTGCTGCTGCTCCACGATACATAGAAGCCCGTTTATCTAAATTTGCTCTCGAGACAGTTTTTAATCCTAAAACAACTAATTGGCAACAGTCTTACGATGGACGTAACAAAGAACCTATCACACTACCTGTAAAATTTCCATTACTTTTAGCACAAGGAGCTGAAGGTATAGCTGTAGGTTTATCTTCAAAAATACTTCCTCATAACTTAAACGAAATATGCTCTGCTGCAATTTCATATCTTAAAGGTAAAGATTTTAGTATTTATCCCGACTTTGCTACAGGGGGAAGTATTGATGTTTCTAAATATAATAATGGACAACGTGGAGGCACTTTAAAGATAAGAGCAAAAATAGAAAAGCTCGACCACAAAACACTTGTCATTCGTGAAGTACCTTTCACCAAAACGGCCAGTTCCATACAAGAATCAATAACAAAAGCAATAGAAAAAGGTAAAATAAAAATTCGTAAGGTAGAAGATATGACAGCTTCAGAAGTAGAAATACATCTGCATCTTTCTCCTAACACCTCTAGCGACAAGACTATTGACGCACTATATGCTTTTACCGATTGTGAAATAAGTATTTCACCCAATTGCTGTGTAATAGAAAATAACAAACCTCATTTTCTCACCATATCAGACGTTCTAAAACATTCAGTAGATCATACAAGGGAACTTTTGAAACAAGAATTAGAAATACGCAAACATGAATTAGAAGAACAGCTTTTTTATAATTCTTTAGAACGTATTTTTATAGAAGAACGAATATATAAAGAACATAAATTTGAAACCGCTAAAGATCTCAAAGAAGTCGTTGCTTTCGTTGATTCTAAAATAGAACCATTTAAAAAGCACTTTATACGTGAAGTTACACGTGAGGATATTATTCATTTATTAGAAATAAAGATGCAACGCATCTTAAAATTTAATAAAGATAAAGCTGATGACGTTATTATTAAAATAAAAGCAGAAATAGCAGAAATAGATAAAGATCTAAGCGAAATGACACGTGTTACCATAGAATGGTTTAAGCATTTAAAAGGTAAATACGGCAAAGAACATATTCGTAAAACAGAGATAAAAAACTTTGACACCATTATCGCTTCTAAAGTAGTAGATGCTAATGAAAAACTATACATAGACCGCTCAAGTGGATTTATAGGAACAGGATTAAAGAAATCTGAATTTGTTCAAAACTGCTCTGACCTCGATGACATTATTATTTTTTATCGAGACGGAAAATATAAAGTTATCCGTGTAGCTGATAAAGTATTTGTTGGTAAAAACATATTGCATCTCCAAGTATTTAAAAAGAATGATAAACGCACTATTTATAATACTGTTTACAAAGATGGTAAAACAGGAATTTACTATATAAAACGATTTAATGTTACATCTATAACACGAGACAAAGAGTATGACATCACAACAGGAACACCTGGTTCACGCGTAGTTTACTTCACTGCCAATGCTAATGGTGAAGCAGAAGTTATAAAAGTAACGCTAAATCCAAACTTTGATAAAAAGAAACAAAATATCTTCTTAGAACGTGACTTTTCACAAATAGCAATTAAGGGACGTGATGCCAAAGGAAATATTCTCACAAAAGAAAGCGTACACCGCATATCTTTAAAAAGTCATGGACACTCTACTTTAGGAGGCAGAAAAGTATGGTTTGATCCTGATGTTAATCGCATTAATTATGAAGAGCATGGTAACTACATAGGAGAGTTTAATGATCAAGACCAGATTCTAATAATACTTAATGATGGCTATTTCTATGTTTCATCCTTTGAAGCTACTAACCATTATGAGGATAATATAGCAAAAATAGAGAAATTTGACGCAGATAAAATCTGGACTGCTGTTATTTTTGACGCAGACAATAAAGGTTATCCATATTTAAAGCGCTTTCAAATGGAAAGCAATAAACGAAAACAAAGTTTTATAGGTAATAATAATAGTAAATTAGTATTACTTACAGATACTGCTTATCCTCGCATTCAAATTACTTATGGTGGAGATGATGCTATTAAAGGCACTCAAGAAATAGATGCAGAACAATTTGTTGGAATAAAAGGATTTAAAGCTAAAGGAAAACGTATAACTACTTTGAACGTGGAAAGTATAAAAGAATTAACACCCTTACGCTTCTTAAATGAAGAAAATAACAATAAAAACAATGCAACACATACTCATCTTTCTGTAGAAAATCTTGATCCTGATGCAGGAAAAAGTAAACAAGAAATAATTGATGAAATTGCTGGACAGCTTAATTTATTCGATAATATTAATAAAGATGATGCAGAATAATCTTATAACAAGAAGATTATGGTTATTAACTATAATACTATTAATGAATATTCATGTTTTTGCACAAGACTCTTTATACAATAATAAGATTATCACCAATTCTAAAATGATTGGTATTGGTAAGGTAAATGTGTTAGATACTTATTTATCACCAGAAGAATATAATGGCAAAGAGTTTCGATACTTCTCACTAACAGAACGTGATAATGGAAGTAATATATCAAGAGAATTAGTACACCAAATCCATTTTTTATATTTACATAATAGAACTAATGTTAATAGCGAACTTGGTAGTTGGTATAATTTTCAATACAATATACACTATAAACTATTAGATTTTACTATAGGAAAAGGTAAATTAACAATGAAGATTGGTGGTGGAATAGATACCAACTTGGGAGCTTTATATAATATCCGTAATAGCAATAACCCTGCACAAGCATACATTAATGTTAATATAGCACCTAATATCATTATAAATTACCTGCTTCATATAAAAGGACATCCTATACTTTTACGATACGAGGGACAAACTTCAATTATAGGATTAGCCTTTACACCAAATTATGGACAGAGTTATTATGAAATATTTTCAAAAAAAAATTATGATAATAATATAGTATTTACTACTCTCATCTCTACTCCGTCTACACGCCAATATATTAGCGCTGATTATACTATTCATCATACTACTATACGCTTAGGATATGCTCTTGATATCCAACAAACAAAACTAAATGGTTTAAAGTATCATTCGTGGAGTAATTTGTTTATAATAGGATTAGTGAAAAAATTTAATCTTGTAAAAATAATACCATAATGAAACATACAAAAATATTATCTTCTTTTTTTTTAATAAGCATACTTACACTTACAGCATGTGTTAGAAATGATATATATAATAATAATGCACACGGTAACTTTGAAGCTTTATGGAAAATTATAGATGAACATTATTGTTTTTTTCAAGAAAAACAAATAGATTGGAATAAAATACATACAAAGTATATAAAACAGATTAATGAAGAGATGACTAATGGGCAGCTGTTTGAAGTTATGACAAATATGCTATCAGAACTAAAAGATGGACATGTTAATCTCTACTCTTCTTTCAATATAGGTCGCTATTGGTCATGGTATGAGGAATATCCACAAAATTTTTATAAGTCATTAGAACGTAAATACCTTGGACATAATTATCGTATAGTTAACGGAATGTCATACACTATCCTTAATGATAATATAGGATACTTACGATGCTCTACATTTCAAACAACCTTTGGCGCAGGAAACTTAGATGAAATTTTACTATATATGCAACCAACCCATGCACTAATAATTGATCTTCGTAATAATGGTGGTGGTAATATTACTGCAGCCGAACAGCTCGCAGCACGTTTTACAAATAAAGATATATTAGTTGGATATATGCAACATAAAACAGGACCGGGACATACAGACTTTTCTATATTAGAAAAACAAATCCTTAAACCAAGCAAAGGTATACGATGGCAAAAAACTGTTATAATACTTACCAATCGTAGTGTATACTCTGCTGCTAATGAGTTTGTAAAATATATGAAATGCATTAAAAATGCGATTATTGTTGGTGATCGTACAGGTGGTGGAGCTGGCTTGCCTTTTTCTTCAGAACTCCCTAATGGATGGGGTATTCGCTTCTCTGCTGCTCCTATATTTGACCGTAATAAAATAACAACAGAATTTGGCATAGAGCCTGATTATAAAGTAAATATTAATATCTTAGATTTACAAAAAGGCAAAGATACCATAATAGAATATGCACGAAAAATAGCTATATCATAATAGAGAACAAATGAAAATAATACTACAAAAATACTTTAAAACTTTTGGTAGTTTAACTTAAAGTATATACCTTTGCACAAAATATAAGAATGCGCCTGTGGCGAAATTGGTAGACGCGCTAGACTTAGGATCTAGTGTTTCGCGACGTGTAGGTTCGAGTCCTATCAGGCGCACCACACAGAGTCCTAACTGCTTAGAAATGAGCAGTTAGGCTTTTTGTTTTTATAAAATTGCCAACATAATTCGTCGCTAATTTGTTGTTATTGGCAAAGTTTATGTTGTTTTCATCCGTATTTCTCATAATTGCATTTCACTTGGCATCGCCAATATTAAGAGTCATCAAATGATACCCTATAGTCAGATAGATTGGCTCAATGGAAATTTAGTGGAGATAAGCATAAAAATCTTTGCAAGTCTATACAGAAAGAATTTTTCATCAACGATACCCATTAGTGATGCTCTGAAACCTTTGATTTTCTCATTAAAAGATTCAGCTGCAGCATTAGATGATCTTATGAAGTAATTAATATGTTAAATAGTCGTCCCTTAAAAACTATATTTCAGCATAAAGTTTGTACTGACAAGCTTTATGCTGATTCTTTTTATAAGGCACAAAAGAGCTCTCATAGCTCTTTTGAAGTTATATGCTGCCGCAGCTAATAATACATTGATAGCATCTCCTTTCACACCTTTATAAAAGTTGCGAGATAATCGGTGGTCTGCTTTAAGATGTCCTATTGTTGGTTCTATACCTGCTCGTTTACAAAATAGTTTGTGTTTCTTTTTCTTTTGGTAGTAGCTGTCTTTAGCTTTAGGAACG
>NZ_KB905318.1 GCF_000378745.1 Prevotella amnii DSM 23384 = JCM 14753 | reverse complement strand
GTAAACACCATCCGTTGTCAATTAAAACGAGAAGGAGAATCCTGTTACTGGACCGAGATTGTACGACGTATGAACACCCAAAAACTCGTTACCACAAAAGGGAAGAACCCGTTAGGTGAAACTATTGAGATGCGCCAATGCAGTAGTCCTTCGAAGCAAGCAAAACAGATATACGATAAGTTGAAATTAAAACACTCACCATTCAAAAAGAATAAAATTTGTAGGACACAGAACTCATAAGAAAAACGAGGAAAGTACGGTAACAGTAACAATTAGGCGAAAGTGGGTGTTAAACTTGGGCTAAACACATATATAATACTTATTTCATAGCACAAACTATATTCCTATTTGCTTGTATATACCCCATTTTAATACCCTTTGTAACCTCACTACAAAACTAAAAAATAATATAAAAACATCTTTTACTATTTATCAAAAGACTGAAACGATAAATAGCTTTTCTGTAAAATATATTTTTTTAATAAAACTATTATTTATTTTTATTTTGTGGTTTAGTAGTAAAAGAGTATGTAGAAATAGTATCTTTAGGAATTTTCCTTCGTTCAAAGGCAGCGTCCAGCACACGCTTTTTTTCTATTTCCTCAGTGTATATTTGTTCTATAATATTTTTGCCATTTAGCTTTTTTATTATTTCTTTATTTTGCTGAACATGCTCTCTATCGCGGTTAAGTCGCCTATCAAGTACAGTAGCAAAATCAAAACTACCCACTCCGCTTGATTTTATATAACCATAATCATATAGCTCTCTTTTAGACATATTGCGTGATAAACTATCTATATTGAGCTTGTGCTTTCCTATTACAACTACTTCATTAAGACTATGTTTGCTTGGAAATAAGAACACTGTATCGCGTAAAACTTCTTCACGAGTAAGTTTTTCAGAAGAATATCCCTTAGCTTTAAAACTTGCTTGCTTAAACTGCTTTGGTAACGTTACAGTACCAAGATATATCGTTTTACCTATAAACTGCCCATCTACACATACCTCTACATCACGCACAGGAAATCTACTTATGGCATCGCATACTAATATCTGTTGCGCTTTTACATCTACTGTAATAATAATAGATATAAAAAAGCATAAGTATAAAAATATTCTTTCAGGATAAATAAAGGAAGATATGGATAGTTTCATAAAACAAAATTATTTTTTATAAAAGTAGAAATAATATATTATCTACGTTATACTATTACATAATAATAACAATATTTATGTCTTTTGCATAAATAACATAGTTATGTTTTATAAATATAAACAAAAAAATGCGGTAGAATAAAACATCTACCGCATATTTTTTTTATTTCAAATTATGCTTTTAAAGCTCTCATTGCGTTTATAACAGCTAATATCATCACGCCAACATCTGCAAATATCGCTAAACCCATTGATGCTAACCCAATAGTAGCAAGTATAAGTACTGCTATTTTTATTCCAATAGCAAAGATAACGTTCTCTTTAGCTATATTAATGGTACGACGTGATAGCTTAATAGCTGTAGCTATCTTAGCAGGATTATCGTCCATTAATACCACATCGGCTGCTTCTATAGCAGCATCACTACCTAATCCGCCCATAGCTATCCCTACATCTGCACGCGATAATACAGGTGCATCATTAATACCATCACCTACAAAAGCTATGGTCTTATCTTTTGGCTTAATACTTATAATATTCTCAAAGTAGCTTACCTTATCGCTTGGTAATAGTTCTGCATGATAGCTATCAATGCCAGTTTGTTGTGCTACTTGTGCTGCAACACTTTCTTTATCACCAGTTAACATAACCGTCTTGGCTATTCCTAAATGTTTTAATTCTGCAATAGAAGAAGCACTTTCGCTCTTTATTTTATCAGCTATTACTATATGTCCTGCATATAAGCCTTCAATAGCTATATGAATAATAGTACCTGTATTATGGGTGGAACAGTAATTACATATAGGAATGTTTACACCTAAATGTTGCATCATACGCCTATTCCCTACGCTCACTTGCTTACCGTTTATGGTAGCAGTAATACCTTTTCCAGCTAATTCGTGCACATTCTCTACACTGCATCCATCTGCCTCTTTAGCATAAGCTTCGCGCAATGCAAGAGCTATAGGGTGACTTGAATAACGCTCAACATGAGCTGCTAAATGTAATAGCTCTTGCTCATTTGTTTGGTTTGGGTGAATGGCTGTAACCTCAAAAGTACCATGAGTAAGGGTTCCTGTCTTATCAAAAACCATAGTGTGGAGCTTGGAAAGCGCATCCATATAATTGCCTCCTTTTATCAATATGCCTTTATGTGAAGCTCCTCCTATACCCGCAAAGAATGTTAAAGGAACAGATATTACTAAAGCACAAGGACAACTTACTACTAAAAAGGTTAATGCACGATGTAACCAAACAGAAAAATCTGCACTATAAGAAGCTGAGAAAAAAGGTGGTATAAATGCTAAAACAAGGGCTAATATTACAACTATAGGGGTATAAACATGAGCAAAACGACGTATAAACGATTCGCTCTTAGACTTGTTCTCATTAGCATTTTCTACTAAAGAAAGAATCTTACTTGCTGTAGATTCGCTAAAAATCTTAGACACCTTCACTCTTAACACTCCAGAAAGATTGACACTTCCTGAAATAACGTCATCTCCTTTAGACACATCACAAGGCATACTTTCACCTGTTAAAGCCACTGTGTTAAGGCTTGAAGTACCCTCTAAGATAACACCATCTAATGGTATTTTTTCACCAGGCTTCACTATTATCACATCGCCTATAGACACGTCCTCAGGATTAACCTTTTCGATGTTTCCGTTATTTTCTATATAAGCTGCATCAGGACGAAGATCCATCAGGTCTGTTATAGAATCACGAGCTTTGTCTTCGGCATAATCTTCAAATAGTTCGCCAAGCTGGAAAAACAACATCACAAAGACAGCTTCCAAATACTCTGGCTCTGCATTAGGTAAAAAGCCTATTAGAAGTGCACCCACTGTAGCTATCACCATAAGTAAGTTTTCATCAAAAGGATCGCGTTTTATGATGCCTTCTATAGCTTCCATTAACACATCATAGCTTATCAAAAGATAAGGTATTAAATACACTAAGAGTAGCTGCCAAAGGGGCAACTTTGCGTATTTTTCTATTAGCCATGCTCCTAAAAGAAGTATGACAGTGAGGATAATACGGAGCAATTTCTTATTCATACGACATTAATATTTACTTGTTATTTTTATAATTAATATACAAAAGTAACAGTTATGTTTTACAACTTGGTTGCAAAATGACCTTCTATACCATTAGTCATATTTGCTTTTTTATTACCTTTGCACTTATGAAGATAGGAAATATAGATATAGGTTATCGTCCTTTATTCCTTGCTCCTATGGAAGATGTTACTGACATAGGGTTTAGAAGTATGTGCAAGCGTTATGGGGCAGCTATGGTTTATACCGAATTTGTTTCGGCTGATGCCATTATTCGTAATATAAAATCGACATTATCGAAGATGGTTATAGACGATAATGAGCGTCCTACAGGCATTCAGATATATGGTAATAATGTAGAATCGATGGTAGAAGCAGCCAAGATAGTAGAGGAAGCTAAGCCTGATGTCATTGATATTAACTTTGGTTGCCCGGTTAAAAAAGTTGCAGGTAAGGGGGCTGGAGCGGGCTTACTAAGAAATATCCCACTACTTTTAAATATTGTTCGTGAAGTAGTAAAGGCTGTTAATGTGCCTGTTACGGTAAAAACACGCTTAGGATGGGACGACCATAACTTAATTATAACTGATTTAGCCGAACAAATACAAGACTGTGGGGCAAAGGCACTCACCATACATGGGCGCACAAGAGAGCAAATGTATACAGGGAAAGCTGATTGGACGTTGATAGGAAAGGTTGCTAAAAATCCACACATCACAATACCTATCATAGGTAATGGGGATATTGTTAGTGTAAAAGATGCTTACGATCATTTTGATAAATACGGAGTAGATGCGGTAATGATTGGTCGTGCTACATTTGGGTGTCCATGGCTTTTTTGTAAAGACCAAACATCACTTTCTCTTGACGATAAGATAGATGTGTTAGAAGAAATGCTCCGCATTAATGTGGAACGTATAGACGAATATCGTGGTATTTTACACACTCGGCGTCATCTTGCAGCATCACCAATATTTAAAGGCATTCCAGATTTTAAGCAAATGCGTATTGCTATGCTCCGCTGTTCTAAAATGGAAGAGCTTATAAAAATGTTAGAAGAGATAAGAGGATTTCTCAAAGAGAATAGCTCTCGAGTAACAACTTAAACATCAAGCGCAAGCCTTACTATATAGGCTTGCGTTATTTTCGCTTATATATAGTGCAATAACTATCATTATAAACAACACTATATTTTTGTTTTTTCATCCATATATGAGTAAGTTTACTTACCTCTTCCGTTTCGCTTAAAGGTTTTACTTTTTTTAATTCTACTATTAAAGGATAACTTTTAAAAAACGCTTTCCTTTCGTTTAATCTATCTATAAGGCTTTGCCCTGTATAGATTACAGTTTGTGTATGTCCTAAAAAAGGTAAAGAATGGGTAGCATAGTAATACTCCGACTTTTGGTTTATTAAGAAAAGTAACCGCCTGTTGCTATCCTGCTCTTTGTTAATAGCTTTTATAACTTGTTGATATTGTAAAGCATTAGCAGAATCGGTGTAGATATTAAGCCTATCATTTTGCACGAGAGTGGTTTCTTTCCATCGTGGCTTAACCGCTCCATATGCCTTAAAGGCTTGTTTTATTATTCCGGATAATCCTATACATAATATAGTTATTAACAAGAGAGAGTTCCATTTCTTACTTATCTTTGTATAGCAATAAGCAGCGGGGAAAATAGCCATTCCTGCTATCCAGTTATATACTCCTGCTATACCTATATCGCTTCCTATAGGAAATATAAGAGTAGCTATTATGAGATAGCTAACAACAACCTTTCCTTCTCCTATATTTTTATTTATAATAGCATATAGGCAGATAAGTAAAGAACATGCAAGTGCTACCGTATAAGGCAGAGATGTATAAGATAAAATGAATATAATAATAGTCAATAATATTTTGGTCAATATATGATCTTTATATTTTTTTATTTGTTTAATGGTTGTTAGTTTGGCTATTATTAATAATACCACTATTGTTAAAGCAATGTTTATTCCACTTTTAAAATACTTATATATAATATTTCCTTTACTATGTGTTGCATTGTTGTTACTTAAAGTACAAAAAGCCTGTTGTATAGCATCTATATAATATGCTTCTTGATGAGATATTAATAACATACAAACAGCTAAAAAGCACCCTAAAACTATACCTATAGCAAAACATACACCTGCTTTTATATTAATCTTACTTCTTTCATGTTTTTTAAAAACAAAAAGCGGAATAATAATTAAGGCTATTAAAGCAGCATTAACAATACGCGCAAATATAGATAAGCCTATAAAAAAGCCAGATAATATGACCCATATACAATATTTTTCTTCTTTAGCTTTGTTTATACAAAAGGCAGAAATAGCTATAAGCAGATAAGAAAAGGTATCATAGTGGAAAGTAACCGTTATAGTAGGGAAGACAAAACATAAGCTAATGGCTATTAAGGAATATTGCCATGGGATATATTTCTTAAAGATAGAATATAACAAAAATATTGATAAAGTTAGCGTAAATGCCTCAAAAAATCTAAATCCAAGCAGACCGTAATTGCCAAAAACTATTTCCCAAAATCCTCCTATAACACCTGTTAGATAATATAAGAAATTAAAACTATTAGCTTCTGGATATTTAAAAATACATTCATAGAAAGTGTTACAGAAACCTACATCTACATTGTCTATACCTTGTAGCCCCGTCAAGCATCTATAGATGAATCCTATTAAGAATGTAAAAAGAATAAAAGTATGTTTGGGTGGAGTATAATTAATTGTCATTTAAAGATTATATTGTTAAAGAGTATGTGTTATTTTATTTTATATTTACTATGTTAAGATATTCGTTTATAAGCTCTTGTGTTACTTTTTGCGTACTAAACTTCTGAACATAATTTTTACTTTTTTCTATTATTTCTTTTCTGTTTCTTCCTGAAAGGATTGATGTTAAGGCTTGTTTCATACCTATAACATCATCAGGACCAACATAAATATTATATGGTCCGCCTGCCTCTTCTAAACAGCTACCCGTACAAGCCACTACGGGTAATTGGCTATATATGGCTTCTATAATAGGAATACCAAATCCCTCATAACGTGAAGGATACACAAAGCTATGGGCAAGCTGATAAATAGAAGGCAGATCTTCGAAAGGTACGTTATGTAAAAACACCACCCTACCCTGCATATTATGCGCGTTAATATAACTTATTACTTTTTTTGTATAAGGTGTATGCTTACCAACAATAACCATTTTAGCATCTGTCTTTATATCTTTAAATGCTTTTACAGCAAGTAATATGTTTTTTCGTTCCTCTATACTACCTACAGAAAGAATATATTTTTCTGGTAAATGATAATGCTCTTTTACCTCTTTGAGCTTTTCTTCGTTTACCTTTTCTTTAAAAGATTGTTCACAATCTTGATATATGACAGTGATTTTTTCTGGTGCTACGTTTCCAAATTTTATAATATCACGCTTTGTACATTCACTAATAGCTATTATATGGTCAGCCTCTAAACAAGCTGCCGCAAACTTATATTTATAGAAAAACAAGTCGAGCGAACTATAATATTGTGGATAACGCAAAAATATTAAGTCATGAATAGTAACTATCGACTTAATTCCTGTTTTGCTTATACCTTTTGGTAGCTCACCCGATAAGCCGTGATATATATTTACTCCATCAGAAATTAAATCTTTTTTAATACGTAAAAAGCGCCATAATGCTTTGCCTATTTTCCCTTTTCTACCTTTAGGATAGACGTAACGCACCTGATCAGTTTCCTTTATTTGATCACGTAAAGTGTGATTACCTTTATCTGGAGCATATAGGCGAAGAGAAAAACGCTTATCTTTTTCGCTTAAAACGTCCTTGATAAGTGTCCTACTATAATTACCTAACCCTGTGCTGTTATGCACTATCCTTTTGGCATCGTATCCTATTATTATAGGGAGAGTCTTCATAAATATCGTTTTTTATAAGCACCAAAGGTAAATAAAATATATGATACTTATATGATAACCTATTAAAAACTTGTTGGATAGCAATGATTTTGCTAATTTTGCGCAAAACTAATTCTCAATGAATATACTTTACTTACTTGTTTACCTCTGTTGGTATTTACTCTCTTTATTACCATTAAGGCTACTTTATTTGCTATCAGATGTGCTTTATTTTTTTGTAGCTAAAGTAGCAAAATACCGTTATAAAGTGTTATGGGATAATGTTTCTTCTTCTTTTCCAGATTATAATGAGGCTCAAAAAAAGCATATTATTAGCAGTTTTTATGCTTGGCTGTGCGATTATTTTGTAGAAACTATTAAGCTGCTTACTATGAGCAAGGCAGAGATTAAACGCCGTATGATATTCACAGGGTGCGATGAAATGGACAAATATTGGGCAGAAAAACGGTCTATAGGCATATATTTAGGTCATTACGGGCAGTGGGAATGGGTTACCTCTTTGCCTCTTTGGCTTAAGTCGGAAGGTAAATGTACGCAGATTTATCATCCATTAGAAAATAAAATCTTTGATAAGCTCTTTTTAAAAGTACGTCAGCGTTATGGTGCTGTGTGTATCCCTATGAACGAATCGTTAAGAAAGATTGCAAAATATCGTGCCAAATCTGTAGCTGTAGTGGTAGGATATATTGCCGATCAGGCTCCTTTTTGGAATAATATTCATCATTGGATAAATTTTCTTCACCATGATACACCTGTTTTTACAGGAGCCGAACGTATGATAAAAGCCACTAACCAGGTGGTATATTATGCCGACGTGCATAGAGTGAAGCGTGGATACTACATCTGCAACTTTAAAAAGATAAGCGATCAGCCTAAGAAATACCCTGACTATGAGCTTACTGATACTTACTTTAACCTTCTTGAGCATAGCATAAGGTATGATCCAAGTATATATTTATGGAGCCATAAACGGTGGAAACGCACACATGAGGAGTATAACATTCGCCTAAACAAAACTACAGGTATAGTTGATTTACGCGATTTAAACATTATAAAACAAGAGAAAGGAATAAGTTGAGCTATGTTTTTTGTACATGATAAAGGTAGAATGTGTAATAATATCCTTCAGTATGCACATGTATATGCTTGGGCACGTGAGCATCATAAACACACTATGTCTATGCGTTTTGCTTATAAATATCCTTATTTTGATATTTGTAACACGCGCTATCACAACTTTTTTTTCTATCTCTTAGGCAAATATAGTGCTAAAGTGGGGCTGCTAAAAACGGTATCTTTCAATGAAGAAGATTGTGATTATACTCTTAACGAAACGTTGATGTCATCTCATAAACATTTATTCGTAGAGGGGTGGTATGTGCGCTACTACGACTTGTTTTTAAAATATAAGTCTGAAATATTGTCTCTTTTTCGTTTTCATACGGCTATTGAGACTAAGATTAATGCTGTATTGGCTCCTTTTCAAGGTACAATAAAACTGGGCGTGCATATTCGTCGAGGCGATTATGCACGTTGGCAAGGGGGCAAATATTATTATAACGATGACCAATTTATGCACGTTATAGGGCAGTTTATTGCTTTACACCGCGACAAAACAGTGAAAATCTTTATCTGCGGCAATGATCCTAAGCTCGATAAAGATGCTTATAAGCACGCTTTTGGCAATGGTAATGTGCATTTTCCAGCAGGCAATCCGGGTGAAGATCTTTGCCTTTTGTCTCATTGCGATTATATAATAGGCGCACCAAGCACGTTTAGCCTTACTGCTTCGATGTATCACAATACACCACTTTACTGGATTTTAGACCCTCTAAAACCACTTAGCATATCGTCATTCGGCTGTTTCGACAATCTTTTTAAACAGATTATTTAAGTAAATAACCCGTTGGCGGAATTAAAATAATAGATAAATTTATATGAAAGAAAAGTTGTACATACAAGAATTTATTTGTAACTTAGTATTGCTCAATACATTAAGTTATAAAATCAGTATGCACAACTTATATACAAATTTCGTAAAAATCCTTGATATATGCAAGCTATTCTCAAAAGATTTAGTAAATGAGCAAGGTAATATTCCACGCCCAGGCGTCGTTCCGAGATTTAGCGACCTTGAAATAGTATCGCTTTCCATAGTAAGCGAGGCAATGGGCAT
>NZ_KB905317.1 GCF_000378745.1 Prevotella amnii DSM 23384 = JCM 14753 | reverse complement strand
GTTATTAGCCTACTGGGTGGTAAACACCATCCGTTGTCAATTAAAACGAGAAGGAGAATCCTGTTACTGGACCGAGATTGTACGACGTATGAACACCCAAAAACTCGTTACCACAAAAGGGAAGAACCCGTTAGGTGAAACTATTGAGATGCGCCAATGCAGTAGTCCTTCGAAGCAAGCAAAACAGATATACGATAAGTTGAAATTAAAACACTCACCATTCAAAAAGAATAAAATTTGTAGGACACAGAACTCATAAGAAAAACGAGGAAAGTACGGTAATAGTAACAATTAGGCGAAAGTGGGTGTTAAACTTGGGCTAAATATAATTCTGATATGTGGGCCTTGGCAAAGATAAAAGCTTATGATACATTGGACGAACCTTTTATTCATGTTGATGGTGACGTATATATATGGGACAAGTTTGATAGATGTTTGGGAAATCATGACCTAATAGTTCAAAACATAGAAACGACATCTGATTATTATCGTTCGATGTGGAATGAGATACGACCTTCTATTGATATTCTTCCTGAGATTATGGAGAAATATGACCAAGGTACAAGCCAAAAAGCATACAATATGGGTATCTTTGGAGGAAACGACATCTCATTCATAAAATCTTATTGTAAACAGGCTGTTGATTTTGTAAATCAGAACCTGGAACAAGTTAACAAACTTAAGGGAATTAACTTTAATATCTTCTTTGAGCAGGTACTGCTGCACGAATTGTGTACTCGTTATGGCAAAGATGTTGCAACATACATTAATGAGGATATTGGTGATAATGAGTATCAGGGATTTGCCGATTTTGACAATGTACCAGAGGACAAAACGTATCTTCACTTACTAGGATTCTATAAGAGAACACCTACGGTATGTAATAAAATGCTGGCATATGTTATTAAATACTATCCCCAATATATGGTTTATCTTGAAAAGCTCCTCGCCCTTAAACCATCAATAGCAGGTTATATAGTGAATGTTACCCAAGATAAAATGGATTATGAAATTACATCCAATAAGGACTCTCTAATGAATGGGAAACTAGACGCGAAATTTAACATCAAAAATATGGTGTTACGTAATATTTCTTCTATAGGAGCATCTAGAGAACTTGAATCATATCTGAAATCCGGAAAAAATTCATGATAGTTCCGACAAATAGTTTCTCTTTGGCAAAGAAATACATCAGAGTCAAAGAATTATATGGGCATGATATGACTGTTCCTGCATTATCTGTAGATTCTGTGATTTTTGACATTATCGGCAAAAAACAGATAATGAGAAATTCTGTTACGCAGCAGAAGGATGTTTGGATATTAGCTTTCCTTTGGAGAAAAGAAAAGATTTTATCAAATTCCTATGGAAAAGGATTTCTCTTCTAATGTCGTATGGTGTGTTAGTACCTGTCAAATGTAGTCTATAATTATCGATAATATAGAAAGGAAAAAGTGGAGGCCTTAAAGAACACATCATTAAAATAATTTTAATTAAAAAATGGAAAAGATTAATTTAAAAAAATTTGAGAATGACAGTATGGCTCTTAATGACTTAATGGAAGTACGTGGTGGTAGTGGTAACACTTGCACTGGAATTTTTTCCACCTCAAGCAATTCAAGTGATCATGACAGTGGACTTGGGGACTGTGATTAATTTAGCGGTAAAAACTTTTTATTATTAGTAAATAATTTAAAATTACAAAATGGAAAAAATTAATTTGAAGAAATTTGAGAGCGACAGTATGGTTCTTGATGACTTGATGGAGGTACGTGGTGGTAGTGGTAACACTTGCACTGGAATTCTTTCTACCTCAAGCAATTCAAGTGACCACGATTGTGGTCTTGGAGACTGTGACTAATTTTGCAGTCAAAAACTCTTTATTATCAGTAAACAATTTAAAATGATAAAAATGGAAAAAATTAATTTAAAAAAATTCGAGAATGACAGTATGGCTCTTGATGACTTGATGGAAGTACGTGGTGGTAGTGGTAACACTTGCACTGGAATTCTTTCTACCTCAAGCAATTCAGGTGACCATGATTGTGGTCTTGGAGACAGCGATTAATAATAGACAAAAGCAAAAATCAACATTTTGGCTGTGGCTATATGCCACTGCCAAAATTATGACAGATGAAAAATAGTATGATTATAATTTTTTCAAGCGGAGATGATATTTCAACGCGAGATGTTAAAAATAGACTCACGAACATGTCGCAAGATGTAGTTGTCATAGAACCAATAGCTGCTCAGGAATGTTTTTCTGTAATAAGCAACGATGCCATCATCTTTGAATCTTCAGATGGAAAGCGATACAATCTACTTGATGCAACTGCTTGTTGGTGGAGGCGAACAGGAATTGGTATGAAAAATCTTGTTAATGAAGTCCCTAAAAAAATTGTAGCAGGTGGACGCGACATATCAAAGATTCTCAATGGATCGAGAAATCATTTAAATGAGGAATTTAAAGATTTAAGAGATTATATCTATCAAACGATGTATAAAAAATGTCCTATACATATTGGTAATCCTAACCGTATGGGACTAAACAGGATGTACACATTAGATATGGCAAAAGAGATTGGACTGAATGTTCCTGAATATGCAGTTATCACAAACTATAATCAATTGGATATGTTGGACAAAATAACTGATAAGTTTGTTTCAAAAGCAATCAGTAATGGCATATATGACATTGGAGGAAATGATGCATTCTATACCTATACAGAAGCTCGAGATAAGGCTGATTTTGCCAACAAAGATATTAAATTGTTTCCTTCTTTAGTCATGAGTTTGGTTGAAAAAAGTTTTGAGGTACGTTCGTTTTACTTAAATGGAGAATTCTATTCTATGGCTATATTTTCACAGAGAAACAAACAAACTTCTATTGATTTCAGAAAGTATTGCACTGAACTCCCAAATAAGAATGAGCCATTCAAACTTCCTATTGATGTTGAAGAGAAACTTGACAAACTATACAAGAAGTTGGATTTAAACACCGGTTCTGCTGACTTTATAGTCGATAAAGATGGGAAATTCATATTTCTGGAAATTAATCCAGTTGGACAGTTCCAGATGACCAGTTTGCCATGTAATTATAATTTAGAGCAAAAAATAGCAAATTATCTAGTATATGGATCTTGAAAAAATAGTTTTAAGTGACAAAGAAATAGAGAATCTTCCTTTATTCTTTAAAACGATCTATCATAATCTTTTGATAGATCCCAACTTCGAAGATAAATTGATGATGTTTAATCCTAAGACTAAATTCAAAGAAATGAGATCGGTGGTTCCCAAAAGAAGTCTACCGTTATTTTATAATTACGAAAAGAGCAAGAAAGATGGACAAGTATAATAATCAATATTTTATTCTTTCCTCAAGTTGTGCATTGACAAAAGGCGCAAGTAGGACACTTATACAAGATTTTCAAAGAAGTTATGCGGATTTTGTACCTAACGACTACTATAGCTTATGCAACTTGCTAAATAGGCATAAGATTTCCGATATTGCCAACAAAATAGAGGATAGTTCGCTAGTAGATTATTATCAATTCGTTGATTTTATGATAGAAAGAGAATATGCTTTCGTTTCAGACAATCTACAAGTATTCCCTGAGATATCGCAGGAGTTGTATGAGGATAAGGACAATATCTATGATGCAATTATTGATATTGATGAGAATGATATCAAAACAGACAAATTGGACATGTTTCTATCTGATGTAAAAAAATTGCATTGTACTGATCTTCAAGTAAGGGTCTATAATCATTCAGATCCATGTCGCCTCCATTCTATTCTAAGAAAAATCTGTGCTTATATCTTTTATTATGTAGAGCTGCATTTGGATTCTTCAAAATATATCACCAATAAATATTGTTACGATATTATATTGAACTACCCTCCGATAACAAATATCTATCTATACAATGCTGTCTCAAACAAGAGCATAAACTATAGTGAGAATACTGAGGGATGTTATCCTCTTAAGATGGGAACTGTGTATTATGTAGCTGCAGAATTGAATGACAATAATTGTGGTTGTATTTCTGATTATTCTAAGATTTATAAAAATGCTAGCTTCTATAGGATGAGTCAGAGGCACAATTCTTGCCTATATAAGAAAGTTTCTTTAGATAAAGATGGGTATGTAAGAAATTGTCCATCTATGTTTGAGAAATATGATCTGTCTGACGGATTGGAAAAAATTATACATTCTCCAACGTTTAGGAAATATTGGAATATTACTAAAAAGAATGTCGATGGTTGTAAAGATTGTGAGTTCCAGTTTAATTGTCTTGATTGTAGAGCACATACAAAAGGAAATGGAATATTCAACAAACCCATTGCATGTAAGTATAATCCTTATATAGCAAAAGAAGAACGATGAAAATAATAAAAACGATGATAAAAATAAGGGAAAAACTAAATAGATTTCCTTGTTACATCCAATTTGATATGATGGATTGCGGCCCAGCAGCGTTGGGTTCAATCGCTTCATATTATGGTAAGAATTATAGCATTCCTGAACTACGAGAATATTGTTATCTTTCTAAAGATGGTGTAAGTCTTCTAGGAATAGATGATGCTGCGAGAAAAATAGGTTTTGAAACGCTACCAATAAAAACTTCTGTCACAACGCTTTGTAGGAAAAAGCCTTTTCCCTGTATTCTCCATTGGGATAATGTTCACTTCGTTGTGCTTTATGACGTAAAAAAATCACTGATCACCAGACTTAAATATTTTTATATCTCAGATCCGAGTTATGGTAGAGTGAAAATTAATGAAGATGAATTCAGCTCGCATTGGTGTGGTGCCGATGGTGAAGGTGTGGCATTACTCATGTCACCAAAGGAAGATTTCTATGAAACGGTACCTAAACATAGTGGAGGTCATTATAAAAAGAATTTTCTTTCATTTTATAAGAATTTTAAGAACGAATACTCTATACTCTTCTGGGGTATGTTCTTTAGTAGTATTTTTGCTCTTATTTTTCCTTTTTTAACCCAAGTTTTGATAGATATTGGAATTGGAAGAAAAGATATTCACATCGTCTTTATATTTCTTCTTGCCCAATTGTTTCTTTTTATTGGTTCAACTTTTATCATGGTAGTTCGGAATTGGACGCTCTTATATAGCAACTCAATTATTAATATTGATATCATCCATGATTTTTTAGCAAAAATCATTAAACTTCCATTCAAGTTTTTCGATACAAAACAACTTGGAGACTTTACGGCACGAATAAACGACCATAATAGAATTCAGATTTTCTTGACATCTAGTAGTATAACAGTCATCTTTTCTTTTCTGACATTCATTGTATATTTTATACTATTAACATATTATGATGTAAAGATACTGTTGGTTTATCTCTGTATAACAGCAATTGCAATAGTGTGGTCTATTGTCTTTGTAAATAAAGAAAAAAAAATCGATTACTCGAGATATAGAATAGATAGAGAAGCGCAGCAGAATGTATATGAAATTATTAATGGAATTTCTGAAATTAAGCTTAATGGGACAGAGGACTATGAACTCAATTGCTGGAGAAATAGCCAAATCAAGCTGTTTGGCATTGATATTGATATTCTGAAACTCAGCCAACTGGAAAGTATTGGATTTGAATCCTTTAATAAGCTAAAGGATATAGTAGTTGTATTTATGGCCGCCTATGATGTGATTATAGGCTCTATGACGCTTGGTACATTACTTGCAATCTCTTATATCATAGGATCTTTGAATCAACCCATCAGTCAGATTATCGAATTCATACGTAGTTTGCAATATGCCAAACTGAGCTATGATCGACTTACTGATGTTCAGGCATTGGAAGAAGAGGATATTGATACCACTATTGACATCAATAGTGATACATATAAATCTTTTGATGGAATTCATTTAAAACATGTAGATTTTCATTATTATGGTCCACGATCTCCCAAAGTTATCGATGATATGACATTAGATATCCCCTTTGGTAAGACTACTGCTATCGTTGGAGAAAGTGGAAGTGGTAAGACCACTCTAATGAAACTGTTACTTAAATTCTATGATAAATATAGTGGAAGTATACTTTATGGAAATGAGGAGTTGAAGGATATTTCAGTCCAGAGTCTTCGTGAGTATTGTGGTGTTGTCATGCAGGATGGTTATATCTTCTCTGACACTCTTGAAAGAAATATTGCAACGGGTAAACAGCCCATTGACCAAGGGAAACTGAAGAATGCTATTAACATTGCACAATTGACGGAATTTATAGAAAATCTTCCACAAGGACTCAAAACAAAGCTGGGTACAGGTGGAAATGGCATATCAGGAGGTCAACGTCAGCGCATTCTCATAGCCCGTGCTATATACCAGAATCCTCCGTTCGTATTATTTGACGAAGCAACCTCTTCATTGGATGCCAAAACAGAGAATAAGATATATCATAATCTGGACAAATTCCTTAAAGGTAGAACAGTTCTTAAAATAGCTCATCGTCTAAGCACAGTTATGAATGCTGACCAAATTATTGTCTTGCATGCTGGAAAAATTATAGAACATGGTACCCATGAAGAGCTTCTTGCTCAAAAGGGATTTTATTACGAATTAGTCAAGAATCAATTAAATTTAAGCAAGTAATTATGGAGCGAATGAATTTAAAGAAAATGCTATTTATAAGATATGGTCTCCTCATCATTTTTCTTTCAGCAATCATTGTTTTTTCCCTGTTATGGGCATTAAGAGTGGATGATAAATCCTTGCTGAATATGATTATTGCGTATTTTCTAAATCAGTCTATAAAATAAAATGCAGAATCACAAGGAGATATCGGATAGAAAATCATACATGTCTGTATGTTAAGTGGGTATAAAAGTCCATTCTTACAACGACGTTATAAGGTTTATATAGTTTTTTTTAATAGTCCAACAAGAGTACGCGTGTCTATAGCATAAATGTGCAACAAGGAGTATATGAATAGTACGAGATGTGCAACAAGTCTGAAGTTATAATTACAATATTCCAGTCTACTAGCAATAGCAGATAGATTTATGTTGATATCCCTGATATTCATAAAAAGCAAATATGAGTTTATAATAAGCTAAATAAGTACATAGAATCTTTATAAGTAAATAGTGGAGGCGAATTGTAAAGAATCTCTGATGAATAGCATATGTCGAATAAACCTCCTTTAGAGCAGGCTAAAACAATGAAGAAAGACAAATGTAGTTACTGCGTAGTACAATTGTTTAGAGCACACAACTACACGTTAATCCTTTTTCTTTCACCGCTTTAACTCTTATTGTAGTAATGTAGTAAGATATAATCGGTGAAAGAAAAGGAAATATATTCATCAGTTCTTGGTATTGTCCAATAGGAAGATTGGCGTTACAATGGAAGCCTCTGTCTGCAATCTTTTATTGATGTGCTTTCTGAATAAACGCGCTTCTGTGCTGTTCAACTGAAAAGACAGGGCGATGATGATAGGAAGGGGATAAAGTGGTGAATAACTTACGGTCTTTCCCTTCTTGATAACTTCCTCACCTGCAATCCTCTCATCGAGATATAGGTTGGAGGATTTTATTATCGTTTGCATCCTATGGTTGAGTTTCCTCCATGTTACCCCGAAGAACCTCACAAGTTCACTCTCTGTCATGGCTATCCCTCCATTTCCCTTGCGAATGACCTGCATATTGCAGCCCCAATCAAAATAGCTACGATGATTCTCCGTGCTAGTCATTGTCCTTTGTTTATAGTTCGTATTCATGCCGTTTCTTCCATTTTACAGGTTACAATATCCGAAGATTCACAAGCCTCTCTCTCCGCTATTTCTTTCTCATTTGCCGATTGTTTGGCTATAAGCCTGTCCATATCCTTTGAAATCTTGTTGTCCGTTACCTGCGCATAAATCTGCGTGCTTGATATGGAGGTATGCCCCATCATCTTGGCTATGCTCTCAATAGGAATACCTGCGCTTAGACACATCGTACCAAACGTATGTCTTGCCATGTGGTACGAAAGTCTTTGACGGATACCGCAAGCCTTACCCACGATGCTCAGGTTCTTGCCCATCACGCTACGGCTGCAATGAGGTTGAAAGACAAGGCTGTCGCCTTTTTCTTTCACCGCCTGCTGTTCTTCGTTTCCTGCCTGCGCATTCCTGCAATGGTTGATGATAGTTTCAGCTATGGGATGTAACGGCACGATAAACTCAGCCTTTGTCTTCTGACGCTCCTTGCGTATATATCTCTGTCCGTCTGCTGCCGTTTGGATATGGCTGTATTCCAAATTTTCCATATCAGCGATAGCCATACCTGTGAAGCAGGAGAAGACGAACATCAGCCGAGCCAATTCCGACTCTCTGTCGTTCATCGTCATTGCCATGAGTTTCATTACATCGCCCTTTTGCAAGAAGCGTATCTTCTTTTCCTCCTTCTCATACTTGGCGTTCTCAAAGGAATTGCAGCGGATAATCCTGCTGCTCACCGCACGAAACATCAGTCGGCTCAGCCAACATAGATTGGTATTGACAGTCGATGCTTTCAGTCCACGCTTTTTCAGAAAGAAACGGTATTCCTCGAACAAGTCCTCTGTAATGGCTCCGATGGGTATATCCTGCACTCCTTTGTTTTCTACAAATTCACGGAGATTTCTGTCAGAATAGAACAGGTTCAGATAAGTCCCCTCTGCCCTTGACTTTCCAACGCTTTCCTTGACGGCTTGCAGTTCCGCCTTGCTCATTGCAAGGAGCGTGGTGGGGTTGGTGGCAATGCCTTGCAAACTGTTCTTGATAAGTTCCACACTTACCACTCCTTCCCTCGTCAGTATGTCCCGATAGGTTTTCTCTACTAATTCCCTGAACTCATTGATTCTTGGGTTGGTCTTCCTATTGGTTGTCAAACCCTGTTTGGAGTTCCACTCTGTGGGCTTGCATTCTTCGTTTGTGGTAATGACTGACTGCTTACCGTCGATTGTGATACGGCAGAGTATGGAAGTCTGACCATTTGTTTTGGTTTTCTGTCTGTTGATATAGAACAGTATCTTGAATGTACTTCTCATAATGGTCTTGATTGAATTGTCCGTGTTTTATTTGACTAAGTATAATGCTGGATGAAAGCAAATGGTCAGATAGCCAACTGCATATCTTCGGTGAAAGAAAGGAAACGGTCAAATTCCTCAAAGAGTTTCTGTGGCGTTACCTTTGCATAACGCTCGGTCATGCTCACGTTGGAATGTCCCAGCATCTTACTCACGGTCTCAATAGGTACACCCTGTTCAAGCGTGATGAATGTGGCAAAGGTGTGCCTTGCCGTATGTGTGGTAAAAGGAAACGAGATGCCTGCACGAAGCCGCAGGGCTTTCAAATAAGATTGGTAAGTGGCATATCCCATGAAAGGGAGCAATGTTTCCCTTTCATCGCTGTGGAGCTTCTCCATCAGCCGTATGGCTTCGGGCAGCAGTTTGACACG
>NZ_KB905316.1 GCF_000378745.1 Prevotella amnii DSM 23384 = JCM 14753 | reverse complement strand
TACCAAAAGAAAAAGAAACACAAACTATTTTGTAAACGAGCAGGTATAGAACCAACAATAGGACATCTTAAAGCAGACCACCGATTATCTCGCAACTTTTATAAAGGTGTGAAAGGAGATGCTATCAATGTATTATTAGCTGCGGCAGCATATAACTTCAAAAGAGCTATGAGAGCTCTTTTGTGCCTTATAAAAAGAATCAGCATAAAGCTTGTCAGTACAAACTTTATGCTGAAATATAGTTTTTAAGGGACGACTATATAGATGGTTTGGCTATTATGTTTGACGAAAAAGTACAACTTAAACGTTATTATGACAAGGTGTGGGGACTTGTGACATCAGGTGAAATACAGTTGGAATGCGACTTACATTTCACAGACGGAACAGCCAAATATATTGTAGATTTCAAGAGCGGATTCGGCTCAAACGAAAAAGGCAATACAAATAGGCTGCTTCTTGTCGGGAGTATATACCAGAATATAGAGGCAGAAAACTACAAGTGCTTGATATTCGTTCGCTCTACAGAGAACAACCACTATTTGAATACGCTCCAAAGTTCAGGAGTGTGGAAAACTTCATGCGGTTCTGACACATATTCTAAAATACGGCATTTCACGGGTTTTGACATTCACCATTGGATAGAGAACAATATTGATTGGATGAACGACTTTGCATCTCGGATGAGGGAAACTGTTACGCATAACAATCTTCAGAATTATCTTATCTGGTAAGTATATGGACACTGCATTGACATATCAAGCATATTATACAAAATCAAACCCCATACTCAATTATATGACAGGCATGTTGCATTTTAAACCACATGACCTGATATTGGAGCCGTGTGGAGGAGATGGTGTATTCATAGACAAAATATTGGAAAATACTCAAAATGTGCAAATCAGTGTTTTTGAACTTAATTCGTCTACTGTGGCTGGTCTGAAAAGCAAGTATAGTATGAAATCTTGCGTATCAATCAAGGAAACGGACACCTTGCTTGATAAAGCGATTTTGGAGTGCTCGCAAAGATATGACAAGATAATAGGCAATCCTCCTTATGGTGCGAGGAGCGACGAGCATAAAAAGGCACTTCTCAACAAATTGTACCCTGATTTATATACGAAAGAGAGTTATACCCTTTTTCTTTATGCCTGTACCCGCTGCTTGAAGGAAAACGGAGAGTTGTGCTTTATCGTTCCCAATACATTCCTGTCTCTTCATAGGCATTTGTCCATTCGTAAATTTTTGCTCACCAATACCAAGATTAAAGAATTGGCTCTTTTCCCCTCTTCATTTTTTCCTGGTGTCAATTTTGGCTATGCAAATCTTTGTATTATTACATTGGAGAAAAGTTCAGACGTTTCTCAGAATCTGAACAACGAGATTGTGGTTAGGACAAATTTTAAGACAGTGGAGGAACTGGAGCAAAGGGATTGTGGTGTAATGAAAATTGTATCTCAGAAATCTGTACTTGAAAGTGTTGGATCGGCATTCATGCTTAACTCTACCAAACAAATTGCAGAGCTGGTAAATGACAGGGACATAAAAAGAATTGGAGACATAGCAAGTTGCGTTACTGGCTTTTATTCGGGATATGACAAAAAGTATCTTCACCCAATCAATAAAGAGGTAAAGAATGCTAAAAAATACGGCTGCGCAGACAAAGAGCGTATTAGGATGACATCGTTATCTCAAAAAGAGAAAGAGAACGGAATATCAGAACCATGTTGCCTTGTGCCGATTGTAAAGGGTGGAAATGTTGAGTATGTCAAACCCAATCATTGGTTTATGGATTGGTCAACTTTGGCTATTACAGAATATAGACAAAGTAAAAAATGTAGATTCCAAAATTCGGATTTCTATTTCAAGAATGGAATAGGTATCCCTATGATACGGTCTTCAAGATTGACAGCCGCGTTGATTGACGGAAGATTGTTCGACCAGTCAATAGTAGGTGTATTCCCCAAGGATGAAACTTGGGTGTATTATCTCTTGGGCTTTTTCAATTCGTCCGTCTGTACAGAACTTATAAATGCCATTAATCCCTCCACAAACAATTCTGCAAACTATATTAAGAAAATTCCATTTGTCACACCTGTTGAAGATGTAAAGATCAAAGTCGATGCTTTAGTAAAGAAGATAGTTACGGTATTGAAATCTGGCGAATCAGACATAAGCGCATACAGGATAGAATTAGATAAAATCTTCGCTAATCTGTATTCTAATAATGTAGGAACAGACAAAAAAGCTAAAAGTACAAAATCTACACCAAGGCAGTTGAACTTTCTTGATAGTCAGAGCAATTTATGATAATGTGATGGTTACGAACCGTATAGCTTGCGAGGGGATTCTTTCAGATGTACCCCTTATTGCCGACTAGCTTACCATATATGAAATATAGAAAGAGACCTCTGCAAAACTTATTGTTGAAGATTTGCTCATTTCATCATATTTTTGTACCTTTATGGTATGAAACAAACTCTTTCTTCTCCCAGTTTTGCCGATGTCGTTCTCGGTCAGTGTAAGATCAAGTAGACCTCCTTTTTCCAAATAGATAAATTAATCGATTGGACACCTATCCGTGTTATCATAGAAATCGCTTATACCAAAGGTTATAAATCAACAGGTCGTCCAAGTTATGACAGCTTGATTTTATTCAAGATAGAACTTCTTTGTACATGGTATTGTTTTAGTGATGGTGAAGTAGAGGAACAAGTAAACGATCGTCTTTCTTTCAGTCGTTTTGTTGGCTTGGGTTTAGAAGATACTGCTCCCGACAGTACTACAATTTGCCGCTTTCGCAACACCTTGGTTGAAGCAGAACTTTATGATATGGTTCTCAATGAAATCAATGGCAAAGACACATGCACAACATATTATGGAGGCTCTTGCATACAATTTTTATCGAACTCCTGGGATTATTGTGTCCAATTTTCTCAAGTAAGGGGGAAATATATAGTCGTCCCTCAAGAATTCGACTTACAACCAGCAAATGGTATTGGATAATACCTTTGTTTCGTTAAAGTTGGAATCCACTCCTTGAATATTCCATTTTATCATGGTTCGAATAAGGCGCAAAAGAAACCACATGGCTCTTTTGAAGTTGAATGCAGCCGCAGCGAGCATCACGTTAATGGCATCACCAAAGAGACCCTTGTAGAAGTTCCTCCCCAATCGATGATATGCCTTGCAGTGCCCTATGACAGGCTCTATTCCTACTCTCTTGCGGAAGAACCTTTGTTATTTCTTTTTCGTGTGTGGCGAGTAGCTTGCCTTGGGAACACTGGGTATCATGATGTTCGTCTCTCCGCACATTTCCTGCCCGCGATACCATCTGTCCCTCGCAAGTCTTTTGATTTTCCTGCCATAGACCCTGCCGACCTGCTCCATTGCCTTGTCTATCGTATGACCGTCGTATTCATTGCGGAAAAATAATGCACCGACAATGAGACCATTCCACAGTCTGACAAGGGAGACTTTATTGCCTAACTCGTATTTCTTGTGGTCCTTCCCCTTGCTGATGCACAACACGTCCGGCTCATGAAGGGAGTAGATCTTGTGACCGTCCATTCTCTCGCCGTTAACAAACTTCATGCAGACTTCAATACGTTCTTGGTAAGAGTTCTCTGGGGGCAAATACCGAACCAGCTCGCGCAACAGCATTCTGGCAATGGTGCGCATCCGACGGTCGGCTTTCCTTACCTTGGCTGAACTGTTCTTCCTGCCACGGAAACGCTGCACAAGCTTAAGTCTCTTGATTTCCCCGGCATAGCTTTGGCGCACCTTGAGATGCTCTGCATGAGCCACGCTGCGGCAGAAGCCGATGATTTTATTCAGGAGTTTCAAATCCGTGGGGAACGTGACGTTCTTCTCCTGCACGGTAGAGTCAATAAAGGCTGTCTGCTCGGTGTCGGACTTGCGTCCACGACCGTCCTTGCTGTCATTTCTGTTTTCATTCTCTTTCCACTTGTCGTCAAGCAGCAGGTTGCCCCAGATGCTCTCCTTGAGAATCAACTCCATGCCCGCTTCGCCAATGCGATGGCGGAACTCCACGAGTTCCGTCGGAACGCAAGGTTTGGCGATGGTGAAGGATTCCATTCCGCAAAAATACTGGTAGTAGGCGTTCTCAGAGAACTGTTCCACGACGCTCTCGTCCGAGAAGTTGCGAATATGCTTCAGCACTATAAGACCGACCATCAGGCGGATAGGCTTGCCCATGCGTCCGTTGTCTTTACAGTACAAGGGGGCAAAGGAACGCTCAAAGGTTTCCCAATTTATCAGATTGGCAAGTTTATACATTGGATGGGTGGGATTGAGCATGGATGCCAAGTCCCAAAACATTGATACCTGATGGGTGTTGGATGGAGATTTATACATTGTTGATTTGCAAGATTTTACCATGCAAAGATACAAAAACTTGTAGATATAAACAAATAATAAAAAGTACATTTTATTGATAATCAATAGGTTATTTACTTTTCAAGGGACGACTAACTACAAGGAATAACGAGAAAACATTAGTGCCTAAACAACAAAAATGGCACTTGAACTAATGTGTGCCAGCAGCCCAGGTGCTATAAATTTGAATAAAATCTTAAAAATATACCTTAATTTTCTAACAAGCTAACTTCTATATTAAATTTTACAGAAAAATTCTGAATCATATTTATCTGCCCATTATATGCAATATTAGCTTCATCATATTTCATATTCAATCAGGTATCATATACTTTCAGCTGATAATTACCATATTACAACTTGCTCATTTTAAAATTGACATCGTATTTACAAAAACAATTAGCACGCATATCAACCACATCATGATAAACGGCAAGGACAATCTGGTTATCTTGATAAGTAATGCTCAAAAAATTAGCCAGTGACACATTTCTGAACATATTGATAGCTACATTATGTCTTTACTTGAAAGTTGAAATCGCCATTGACTTAATTCTATCAAAGAATCCTTTTTGAATATATCTTAAAATTATTTGAGTTTCAACAGATAAAAGCAAGAAGTAGTAAAAAAGTTTCTCAAAATAGGGATATGAGAAATAGGCAAACAAAGTTTTTGGGGACTTAACCCGAATTTCTGATGATAGTGCGGATTAATAAACCATAGCACCCTGCTCTGTATGGATAGGTCTACTGCTTTTATGACTTTTTCAAATTTTTCAATTGGGCATCTACATTGTTTGATATACAATAGCTCCTTTATCGTTGCATCTTCTTCCTTTGCTACTTTTCTTAGTATAAAGCGATATAACGAATGTGGGAGCAAATGGAAGAATGGTATTTTAGACCATACATTATTGCGACATATTTGCTGATGTCCACCAAAAGGCATCTGCCATGCAGGGAATGCCACGAATAGAATACCGTCTTTGTTCATAAACTTACGAATGTGGCTGACAAAAGCCAGCTTGTCGGGAACATGCTCTATAACATCATGCAGTATAACTACATCGAATTTGTC
Source organism: Prevotella amnii DSM 23384 = JCM 14753 (assembly GCF_000378745.1). Classification (GTDB taxonomy): domain Bacteria; phylum Bacteroidota; class Bacteroidia; order Bacteroidales; family Bacteroidaceae; genus Prevotella; species Prevotella amnii. The sequence goes on along the minus strand of NZ_KB905316.1, from coordinate 4,185 downwards.
GTCATCACTTGGAGCAGGATATTTCATGAAGTCGCTACTCTCGAAACGACATTCCAAATTTTCCTTGGAAAAAAATTGTCGTGCCTGTTCTATTCGTATTTTTGCCATGTCCACTCCAAAGACCTGGTAGCCTGCCTTTGCAAAAGGTTTCAAATTTCCACCCTCACCACACCCTATTTCTAAGATTCTGCTATATGCATTTAAGGGATGGAAATTCTTAATATATGGCAGGTAATAATGAGCTGAAGTTATAGCAGAATCTTCAAAATATCTTTTTCTATCTAAGTGTCTTGCTTGCATTGATGTATCTGTTAAATGGTTAAACAAACGAGATGGTCTTGTGAGTCCATCAAATAATAGATATAGTTCCATGCAAAAGACTGCTCTCTATTTTCTAAAAAATGAAAATCTATAACAGTATTCATAGAAAACGGTGCGTAGCAATGTGCGCACCGTCTTATTTTCTTCAGTTATAGATATCTAACGTGTCATGGTCAGTGTTAAGGTCTTATTGGATTCCAAAGTTACCGAACCCTGATAAATTCTGTTGGATGAACTTGTCTGCTTGTTCGAGGTTGTCTGATATATCTCAATAAGATAATTTCCGAATAGCAAGTTCCTTATTTTAAAGTTTACATCATACATGCAGACACAATCAGTGTACATGTCACGGTCTGGGTAAAGGATGATTACAATTTTTTTTTCTGAGCAACTCACATCTACATTCAGTTGACCAATTGCACAATTATCCATTACGTCAAGAAATTGGGCGGTAACAGTGTTGTCTTTTCCCATGAACATGAGCAGCTTCGTTTTATTACTATAAAAGTCTGTGAGATGTTCAGGACGAGAATCCTCTTTAGATGCTGAACTTTTACAATCGGAGGTAAGAATATCTGTTACTTTAACATTTTCAACTATTACGTTTTCTGAGGAACACGCAGCGATTACTTCCAAGGAGCAAAGTGCCAATAGATACTTTATTAAATTCATGTATTTCATATTCTATATTTATTTATGATTACCATGTTAATCTTAATCCAAAGGGGATGTTGAACATGAACGGATGTTCCGTGCGATAGGTCTCAAGACCACTGCCATTCCCAAAATAATAGAACATATTAGGCTCTAAATACAGACTGAATGGTTTGTATATCATGTACTGCACACCGATACCCAAGTTTATAGACCACTGATAACGTGCCTTGATGTTGCCCTTCAACGTATATGAAGAGTCCGCTGTTATGATAAACTTTTTGTCAAGCGAACTGTGAACAGGCATTTCAAATGTCACACCGCCTGTAGTATATGCGTTGAAGCGACCCTTACCCCATATACGATAGGTCAATCGTAAAGGTATGCCCACATAATCTATCTTTTGTATCTTCTGTAAGGAAGAACCATTAAAATCATTTTCAAAATCGGATTTCAACCTTGTATAGGTCAAGCCTGTACCAAGGAACCAATGAGGACTTAGCTGCTTGTTAAGTGAGAGACTAAAGGTTTTCGGGCGGTAATGATGAGCTTTCTCATCTAAAGGGTCGTTGCTATCCATTGCGTCATTTAAAATAAATGACATTCTTGCTCTCTCGACAGAATCCATCAGTGCAATGTTCCGATCATAATAGTTTTCCAAATCGGTTCGAGTGTACAGTTTGGCTGTTGCACCTCCATTAGCATAATCTACCAAAGACAGATATCCTAGATTGGAAATGGTTCCATTTGCTCCGGCATTGGATGAATAGCCGAAGTTAAATGTCCATGGATATTTCTTCTTATTGCTGGCATTGGAGTGCATACTTTCATTCAATGCCAGCATTTTTTCTTCAGAAATTTGTGAGAAATGTAACATTGAGTCTCCTATGCTAATACCTTTTATTGTTAGATGCTTCTCTAAGGAATCAACATTGAATGATACTGTTTGCTGTCTAGCCCCAACACTGTCTGTAATTACCTGCGAAGAAATATCTTCAACAGGAACAGCGATCTCCGTAAAAGTATGTCCAACATTACCGTCGGTACTTAATGAAAGTGAATATCTTGGTTGTGTTTCCTTTTGAGAGCCGGCTTCCTTTTGAAGTCGTTTTGGAAGTTCCTTATAAGTGTTTTCTGCTGTTCGTTTGTTATCAGAAGACTCTATAGTCTTGTCTCGCGTTATAAAATAAACATAGACGGGTATTAGAATCGGCAGCAAAAGCAGCATCCAATAATTAATCAGCATGGTACGCAGCATTTTCTTTGCCCTGAACAATTGGGAAGAAGAACTGTGAGGATTGATGCCGAGCAGTTCTCCTATTTCCTTATGAGAAAGACCATCCAAGACAGAAAGTTTGAAAACCTCTCGATTCCCCTTCGGCAAGGATTCTATAGCAGACAACAATAGTCCCAACTCAATGCTTTTCTGTTCCTCCCTTACTTCTTCTTTGATTTCTATATCCAAGCAAGACAAGGGAATGTTTTTCTTTTCTGTACTTTGGAAATATTTTAAGCATAGGTTTCTTACAATAGTTACCATCCAACCCTCTAATTTTGATTCATCCTTCAAATCTTGGATAGACATGAAGATAATGATAAATGCATCATGCAAAATATCTTCGGCTACATTATCATCTTTTACATAATGCCGACATACGCCTAAAAGTCTCTTGGCATATGTCGTATAGAGTTCTCCGAGGGCTTCATTATCCCCATTTTTGCAAGCGTCAATCCGTATCATATTATTTTAAGCAAAGGAACATCTCCTTATTTAAATTTAAAAAGAGTCTATTTGCTCTAAAAGACTGCACTTATTTTTGTTGGTTTTCTTTATTTTAACCTTTAATAACTTTAAAAGGAACATGCAGACATATTATGTCTACTTCGAAAATCACCTTACAAAGATACGAATATAATAACAAATAGTATGCTTTTATTGAAAGATTATAAAAAGAAGTAATATGTAGTTTTTAAGTAGTAGCAGGAAAAATCCTCTTACGTACTACAGTATTTCTTTTCTTTCACTATTTTTCTCCTTAGTGTAGTTATGTAGTAAGATGTAATCGGTGAAAGAAAAAGGAAATAGTAATCAGTTATCTATATTGCCAAACAAAAATATCGGTATTATTACGAATGCAGTATTCTGCAATTCCTAATAGATCTGCATTCTGAACAAATGAGCTTCCGTGCTGTCTAACATAAAGGACAGAACGATGATGATAGGAAGTGGATATAGCGGTGCATAGTCTTTGAACTGTCCATTGATAACGATTTTCTCCTCTCCTGCACTCCTTTCATCGGGATGCAGGGTTGAGGATTTTATTATATTACTGTCCGCTAAACATAGAAATTCTCATTCCAACTCATTGAGACAAAATAGTTCGGATGGCAGCATGTTAGCGACAAGTCCCCTTATTCATTTTCGGTTACCTCTGGTGGCGATTCAGCCGCTGCTTCAAGCATGAGTTTCATGTCGGCATCCGGCATGTTGAATAAATTATTCATGTTGAGGTATTCCATAAGTACAATGCGCACCATAGTAGCCAGCCCTGAGAAACTCCACCGCCTCTGCAATGAGCTTTGCAGCAGTGACAGTAATAGATTGGCAATGAGTGTGACCCAAATATGTATCTTGATGGCGTTGGCACTCTCCCCATAGAAGTATCTAAGAGGGAAGTTCTGTTTTATCTGCTTGAAAAGATATTCTATCTGCCACCTCCTGCGATAGGTGGCTACGATAGTTTCCATGGACATGTCAAAGTCATTGGTAAGCAAGGATACCAACTTTGGCGTCTTTCCCTTCTTGATATCCACATAGGTGACGATACGCGCTATATGGTTGATACCGCCCTTCCTGAACACCACCACCTGCTCACGATATTCCATAAGCCCATCCTCGTTCATATCCATGCAGCCTGCCAACACCTTGTATTTGAGATTTTTCTTCATCTTGGTGACATAGACGACGTTCTTCTCGGTCAGTTCCTCAAACTTTTCATAGTTGATATATGCACGATCCATGGCAACGATTTCATCATGCTTGAAATGGCTGGGGGCGAGCATGAAGGAATCGTTGGTAGCGGCAGAGGTGAACTTCACGTCACAGTGAACTCTCTCGTTTGCATGAATGGCGGAATGCACCTTTATGCCACCCTTCTTCTTTCCCGTCTTGAGATGACGGCCCACGCCCTTGAAGATGACGTTAGAGAA
>NZ_KB905315.1:8527-9616 GCF_000378745.1 Prevotella amnii DSM 23384 = JCM 14753 | reverse complement strand
TTCAGCTGCAAGTCCCGATTTATGGTTTCAAGCACCTTAACAAAGTCTTTCCTCACGTCCAGTCCGAGCATTGTGGCTGCAAACCAAAAGCAGTCACCGGAGTAGGCATCGTTGCCAAAGTCTTTCATTCGGTAGCAGCTGGACTTGTTATCGAGATAGATATTGCACGATGCACGCCTGTCGTCATACAAAGGATTTCGGAAATTGCGCTTTGGCACAAAGTCTATGGGCATATAGAAGCAGAACACATCCAGTCCTTTGTTAGTTCGGCTTAGTATTTCTTCTTTGATGTTCATAGCTCCTCAAATAAAGTTTGACCATTTCCCATATAACCTTTAAGGACACCATCCTTGTAGGCGTTGAGTCGTTGCAGGGCTTCCACTCGTCTGAAACCCTTGAAGGAGGCACGTCCGCTCTTAATGGCGACGTAAAGTCCCTTGAACGGATAGGCAACGTGGTTGCATGATATATACCTGAATATTGCTGTCCGGTAAAACTCAAAAGAGCATAAATATCTTCCCCGAAGCCCAGTAAAATTGGACTTCGGGGTTTATTTTTTCAAAAGTAAGCCCCCTAATCGAAAAGACTTGGTTCAGGTGGTGCTTTTTGCATCTCCTTTGCAAGGAAATCATTCCAAGTTTTTTCGGGATTTTCCATGAATGCGATAAAATCAACGTAGTACATAAGCATAAGTCGTACCATGGTAACAACTTGTGAGAATGCACAATGTCTCTTGATGCTTCTTGATAGAACTGTTATAAGCAGATTCGCTATCAAGACTACCCATGTCTGTATTTGTATGGCATTGATGCTGTCTCCATAGAAGAAATGAAGCGGGAAGTTCTGTTTAAGCTGTTTGTACAACGACTCGATAGCCCATCTTAGGCGGTATATTTCAGCAATGTCCTCAACCGTAAAGTCAAAGTTGTTGGTCAATAGTACAACAGGTCTCTTTGTCTTGTAAAATATCTCCACCCTTCGTGCCTCGTGGGTGAGCTCTCCTCTTGTAAAAAGCACTTTCTGATCAATATGCGTTACGAGGCCCTCTGCATTGATATACGTAACGGATTTAAGTTCCTCATACTTAAG
>NZ_KB905315.1:0-6852 GCF_000378745.1 Prevotella amnii DSM 23384 = JCM 14753 | reverse complement strand
CTTTTGAACCCAAGAAATGCAAGTGCGCATTTCGGGTAGCAGTATCTGCGTGTACTCTCAAAATACTCTGTTGTGGCTACAATATGGCTACAATTAAAAAGGATAAAAAAATAAAAGACTATGATACAAGGAGTTGCAGCGAAATGGTCATTTTCCTCTCTCTCCGCAATTTCTTTCTCTTTTGCAGATTGCTTGGCAATGAGCCTGTCCATATCCTCCGAAATCTTCCTGTCCGTCACCTGCGCGTAAATCTGCGTGCTTGATATGGAGGCGTGCCCCATCATCTTGGCAATGCTCTCAATGGGTATTCCTGCACTTAAACTCATTGTACCGAAAGTGTGCCTTGCCATATGATAGGACAACCGTTCTCTGATACCGCAAGCCTTGCCCACAATGCACAGGTTCTTGCCCATTACGCTACGGCTGCAACTACGGGGGAAGACAAGGCTGTCGCCTTTTTCTTTCACCGTCTGCAGTTCTTCGTTTCCCTCCTGTTCTTCCCAACAATGGCGGATAATGGCCTCCGCTATTGGATGCAGCGGCACAACGAACTCCACCTTTGTCTTTTGACGTTCCTTTCGGATATACTTCCTCCCGCCCGCTGCCGTTTGGATATGCCCATATTGCAGAGTTTCCATATCAGCGATTGCCAGTCCCGTAAGACAGGAAAAGACGAACATCAGCCTTGCCAATTCCGCCTCGCTGTCATTCATTTTCATTGTCGCAAGTTTAGCAACTTCACTCTTTTGCAGGAAGCGTATCTTCTTTTCTTCTTTCTCATACTTGGCATGCTCAAAAGGATTGCAGCGAATAATCCTCTTGCTGACCGCACGGAACATCAGCCTGCTCAGCCAGCAGAGATAGTTGTTGATGGTCGTTCCCTTTAATCCGCGCTTTTTGAGAAAGAAGCGATATTCCTCAAACAAGTCCTCCGTAATGGTGGAAATGGATATGTCCTGCAATCCTTTATCTTCCACAAACTCACGGAGGTTCTTGTCAGAATGGGACAGATTCAGATAAGTTCCCTCCGCCCTTGACTTTCCAACGCTTTCCTTGAGTGCTTGCAGCTCCGCCCTGCTCATGGCAAGGAGGGTTGACGGATTCTCTGTTATGCCTTGCAGGTGGTTCTTGATAAGTTCAGCACTTACCACTCCGTCCCTTGTCAGTATATCCTGATAGGTCTTTTCCACAATTTCCCTGAACTCATGGAGTCTTTGATTGGTTTTCCTGTCTGTCGTCAAGCCCTGCTTGGTGTTCCACTCGGAGGGATTGCATTCTTCGCCCGTGGTAATGGTTGTGCTTTTTCCGTCTATGGTGATACGGCATAGAATGGCGGTATTGCCATCTGCCTTAATTTTCTGTCTGTTGATATAGAACATTATCTTGAATGTACTTCTCATTGTCTTGATGCTTTAATGTTTTGATTGATTGGATGAAAAAAAATAAGATGATGAGACTTTATCGTTAGATAGTCAGCTGCATATCACCTGTAAAAGAGAGGAAAAGGTCGAACTCCTCAAAAAGTTTCAGTGGAGTTACTTTGGCATAGCGTTCCGTCATGCTTATGTTGGAATGTCCCAGCATCTTGCTTACCGTTTCAATAGGCACACCCTGTTCAAGCGTGATGAGTGTTGCAAAGGTGTGCCTTGCGGTATGAGTGGTAAATGGAAACGATATGCCTGCACGAAGCCGCAGGGCTTTCAGACAGGTCTGATAGCTCTTGTACTTGATATAGGGAAGCAGTGTTTCCCTTTCATCGCAGTGAAACCTCTCTATCAGCCTAATGGCTTCGGGCAATAACTTGATACGGCAGGGTACGCCTGTCTTGTGGCGGTTGAATTTCAGCCACATTTTGCCTTCATCATCACGGACAAGGTGGGACTTGCTCAGTTCCATCAGGTCGCAATAGGCTGCACCAACATAGCAGGCAAAGAGGAATATGTCCCTTGCCGTTTCCATTTCTTCCTCCAAATCCTCAAAGCAGAGAGCCTTCAGCTTTTCCAACGCTTCCTTGTCGAGTGCCTTGGGGAGTTTCTTGTTGCCCTTTGATATCTTAACCTTGTCAAAAAGGAGCGTGTCTGCCAATCCCTCACGGTATGCCAATCTGCATACCGTCTTCAAATGCGTGGCTACATTATAGAACGTGCTTTCCTGAAAACCACACTCACCTAAGAAATACTGCTGGAACTCATGGATAAAATCCTCTGTAAGTTGCGAGAATGCCAAGTCCGAAACCTTGTACTTCCGTTGAATAAACTTCTGTAAATGTATCCGGGTGGAGTGGTAGCCGTGTATGGCTCCTTCCTTGATGTCTATACCTACATGGTTTTCTTTTTCCTTGATGAGTATGTCCAGCCTTTCGATGAGCATGCACCGTGTCTGCACGCTGCCCTGAAACTGCTCCTTCACATCGGTTGCGTCAAACGGGCATCCTTTGGAGAGCAGGGACTGATAAGCAGACTGAACGGACAGCAACAGGTTTTCCAACCTGCTGTTCACTTCCACCGCCTCACGGCTCTTTCCGTCCATTCGGCTCTCACGGGGATTCCACAAATCGGGATTGCAGGAGAGTTTGCAACTGAACTGGGCAATGGAACGGTCGATGGTTATCCGCCCCATAATCGGGGCTTTGCCCGACTTGTCAAGACCGCTCTTTTTGAGGTAGAGCAACACCTTCATTTTTCCTTGTTTCATACGCTTTAATTTCTGTGGGCAAAGTTACCCGAATTAAAGCGTTCCTCACTTACGCAGAAAACTGCCGACCGAAGCAACAGCCACACGAGCGAAAATAATTCAGTTACCGAATATTACTCCATCGTTACCTATGCTAGAATCGAGTAACGTTCTGGTAACTGAACTTCTGCCTAAATCTGCATATTGCTGCCCTTTTTGAAAGAGGCAGTTTTATGCAAATTGTTCCGTTTCCTGCTTATTATCAGTCAGTTTACACCAACTTCGATTTTACTTCATTTTCTTTGATTAGTTGGTGAGTAAGATAATTCTTAAAATACAACTTGTTGAAAATAAAGAAGTTACCTTGTTAGTAGAACTAAACTGGTAACGATTTAGAAACGAGCGAGTTACTTGGTTTCGCTGTTTTCTGCCTAACAAAGAACGCTTGTTATTCTGTTTGCAAAGATAATACTTTGTTACCGAATAACAAGCGTTCTTGATGAGATATTCTTCTTTCTGCATTTTGTTCAGGCGTGAGTTATAATCCTCTTCCACGTTTTTTCTTTCTGTTGGCTTGGTTCCTGAGCTTGCGCTGCCACGCTGTTTCAGCATAGTCATTGCCCTGTGTGGATGGTGTAATCAAATCGCCTAATCCTTCCACAACTTCATCGGCTGCACTAACAATGGTGTCTGCCACTGTACTAATAGGATTCTGCACTTGTGGTGTGTCATTGTCTCGTGAAATTGAGGAGCGGCTTGGAGGTACGAGTTGATAACCGGTATCAGGGCGTTCGTTCTTTTCTGTTGCCTCCTGTATTGTTTGGTGTGGTTTCCTTGGCTCTTCCCTGTTGGTTGGTTCAAAGTTTTTCTGCAGGGAACGGTAGCCGAACTCCCTGCCGATTTCGGATGCCTTGAATGATTGTCCTGCGTATGAGAACTTCAAGCCATAGACCTTGCCCTGCTTGTTCTTCATGCGCTCTATCGCGATGCCGTTCTTGTTCAACTCGTAAAGGAACATGGAATGCCCAGTAATACCCATACCTTTGTACTTGTCAAGCAGGGCATAGCAGATTTGCTGTACCTGCTGTTTTGTCTGCTCTCTTATTGGACTGGCTTTTGGCTCCTGATGCTGCTTTTTCGCCTTGACCTCCTTTGCGATGGTCAAGTGTTTCTCCCTGCTGATTTCTTCCGCCACCCTTGCTGCCCTATTGCTCACAAAAGTAGTATCATAGACCTCTCCGTACAAACTGATGCGGTTGGCAATGATGTGAATGTGTCTGTTGTCGGTATCCTTGTGCGTTACCGCCACCCATTGGTGGTTGTCAAGTCCCATTTGCTTGGCAAATAAATGGGTTATCCACATGAGTTCGGACACTGACAGCTTTTTCTCGTCCTGCGGTGCGATGCCTATTTCGATACGGAGAAACTTGTTCCTGCAACGACTGTTGTAATCGCTGACCACTTTCATTTCCTCATAGATAGCCTTTGGCTCCCTGCTGCAAAGATTGTGGAAGGCAAGTCGATAGCCAAGCTTGCCCTCTCTGAAGATATAGTCTAAAGCCGTGCTGCCGTGCGCTATCGCCTTACATTTTCCTATCATTTCTTGTTAGATTTAAGACCTTATATACCTCATCTTCCACACGAAAATGAGGGTCGTAAAACCGCTTAAATGCTTCTTTTGCACATAGTGATAGGTTCTTTGTGATGAGTACCCACCTTTCGTCCTTGACCTTGATGAGATTGGATACCTGTCCATAGAACTTTCCTGTATGATGGAGAATGGCAATGGCTTCCCTCTCATTGTCTGTCATCTTGGGAACGGCTGTTACTTCTCCGTTAAGGAGTATCTCACGGCAGTAATCTGAGAACTTCCGCCCTGCACTTTCCGCTTTTGACTTGATACGCTGCTTCTCTTCTAAGGTGCATCTTACCTTGATGAACTCCGTTTTGTTCATCCGCTGTTCTTCCTTATCCTGTTGCTGCCATCGGGCAGCTTTTCCTTTGTATCTTTTCATATAAGTTTCTTAGAAAGTTAATCATTGTAGATGATTCATTGTTTCTTAATTCCTGAATACTGACCGATGAGAACGGAGTGATTACGGTCTTATCTCCCCGACAATCGAACGAGGGGAGCAAGAGCAGTTTGTGGGTACAAACTGACGTCTTGCAATGTCAGCTAACGAAACGTTTACGCATAAAGCGTTTTGGTTATTAAAAGCGAATGCCGTGCATTCAGTATCTAACTGCGTTCGTAGCGTTCCCACCATTCAGTGTTTTTAGCAAAAGTTCGTTGCCTTACTCTCTGAAAAGTGTCGAGGGTTTTGAGTGAAAGAGGTGTTCCTTTTTCTGAAACCCCTCGACCATTTTCTTGCGGTTCACAGTTTTCTCCATTTCTCTACATCCTCACCGTATTCCCCCAAATGGATGCGCACGATGTTCTCCACGAAACTTGAAAGATTGCTACCCCTGTCACCCAACCTGCGAACGATGAAGTCGGCACGTTCCTGCGTCTCCCTGCTCAGGTAAACCGCCTTTCTCTCACTTAGCTTTGTCGGAACGAGGAACGCCTGCTTGTATGCGTCGAGTGTCTCTTTTCTCATCTTGGCACTGATGCGTTTTTGAACGGTTGCATGCTCTGTATGCTGTGCAGGCTCGGCTGGCGTAACATACTTTATGACATGTTCTGTTCCTTGTTGTTTTTGCTCTTGAATATTTTTCATTCCCTTTGCTCGAAATTCAGCGACGGTTTGTTCACTTGAACTTTCAGCTTGGCTCATACTGAAAGATTTCCTGATGGTATTTTCCATTTCCTCTTTGCTGACTGTTTTCTTTTCCATACCTCTATCTTATTTTAAGTTTGACTTGTTTTCTTTTGTTGCTTGTATTGGGAGTTTTCTCCAACTTTTTCTGTTGCTCACGGACACGACTGACATGAAACTCGTTGAGGTCTTTGAAGTCTCTATAATACACTGCCATATCTTCTACCTTAAAACCTGTGTTTACAAATTCCTGCACAGCTTTTCGACCTGCATCGTCATTATCAAGAAAAGCACGAACAGAGGTTATATTTCTTTTATTCAGGTAGTGAATACTTCTTACAACATTACTCACGGAATTCATCACAAGGCATTGGTTGGTTACTTCCTCTTTCATTGAAAGGAAAGAAAGAAAATCCATAAAGCCCTCGAACAGACAGACAGGTTGTGCCTTGTCCTCAAATATAGGGGTGATGTCTTTCGGGGCAATCGTTCCCTTAAACAAATGATTGTCCCGTAGTTCATAACCACCTGAAGAATTGGCAAAGCCGATGGCTTCATATCTTCTTTCCCTTACCTCGTAGCTGATACATTTGAGAAAGGGTGTTGCCTTTTCTAAATCAATACAGCGTTCCTTTTTGAGATACTCCTGCAGGTGCGGCGGCAAGGTGTCTGAGATGCTTGTCAGTCTCCTTGTTCCGCTTGCTGTTATATCCTTTCTTTGATTTGGACTGATAGATGTTTCTCTCTTTGAAGAACAGGAGCAGTACGCTGTATGCTCTAAAGCGTTCTGCCCCAAACGGCAGATGGCTTCCGAGAGCGTGCAGCCTTCCAAGCGTATACAAAGGTCGATGATACTTCCGCCCCTGCCTTCGGCATAGTCTATCCAAAGGTTCTTTTCCGTGTCCACCTTGAAACTCGGATGAGTTTCCTCCCTGAGTGGTGAGCGATACATGACATAGGTAGATGTTTTACGGACAGGCCTAATGCCTTTCCTTTCGAGATATTCCACGATGGAATATCGTTTGATTAGTGATAAATCTTCTTTTTTCATTGTTTTGATACTTTAATGGGTTGAATGATAATTATTTATGCTTGTCTGTTTTATGGTTTTACCGTTTCCAAAGTTTTTCCCCTCCAAACTTTTTCATCTTTCTTCTTACTACATACTATTTTGTGATAAGTGATTGATAATCAGTGTTACTTTGTAGTATAAGACAACACTACACATTCTACTACATTTGGCTACTACAAGTTTGAAGGAGCGGGCAGGGCAAGATTTTCCTAATTTTGTAGATATAGATGGGGCTACCTCCGTTTCTTCGTTTGCTCACCTTTATGTATCCTGCTTTCTTCAAGGCTTCGCCCATACGCTTGGCAACAAGTGGTTGGTGAGAGTATAAATACCCAAATAGGTAAGTAT
>NZ_KB905314.1 GCF_000378745.1 Prevotella amnii DSM 23384 = JCM 14753 | reverse complement strand
ATAGCCAATTACACGAAAAGAGGCTGGAACAGTTTGACACGCCTCCAACCTCACGTGATAGATACCTGAAATCGGGTGTCTTCACTTGTCGTGTGTAATATTACGAAGATTTTTTGAAATGTGCGACTGTTTTATCCAAAAATATTAAAACCTTAATAATCTATACCTGAAAACACCGAGGGGCCAGGGGGCGAGAAGCCCCCATCGGGCTGAAAACATATAAAAAAACAAAATGACGGCAATTAATCTTTCTTAACTCTTTTTTGTTTGAGATTAAAACAGTATCTTTATAGTTAATAATCAAACAGTTACAACTATACTTATGCGGACTACCGATTACAAAATTACTGAATTATTCTGTGTTATAGATGATTTTTGCAAACATTTTGGAGCTGAAAATGGTGGGAAACTGCTTTTAGGTGACGATACCACGAAGCGTAGAAGGCGTAAGGCTTCCTTGTCCGACAGCGAAATCATTACTATTTTATTGTATTTCCATTTCGGAACATTTCGTAATTTTAAGCACTATTATCTATTCTTCATCAAGGGGACTTTTAAGACGTACTTCCCTAACGCTGTCTTTTACAACCGTTTTGTTGAACTTGAAAGTAGGGTGTTTTTTCCTCTTATGTTCTTTCTTAATCTGCGTGCATTTGGAATATGTACAGGTATTACATTTGTTGACTCAACAATGATTCCTGTATGCCACAATCTTAGACGCTATGCCAACAAGGTGTTCAAAGGCGTTGCAGCAAATGGGAAAGGAACAATGGGCTGGTGTCACGGATTCAAGCTTCATCTGGCATGTAATGACAGAGGGGAAATCATAGCTTTCGTTCTTACTGGAGCAAATGTCAGTGACAAAGACACAAAGGTTTTCAAGGTTCTTGCCAAACGTCTGTATGGCAAGCTGTTCGCTGACAAAGGATACATATCACAAAAACTTTTTGACTTTCTTTTTGAAGATGGTATTCAGTTGGTGACGGGGCTCAGGGTAAATATGAAAAACAAACTCATGCCTTTCTATGATAGAATGATGCTGCGCAAAAGATATATCATAGAAACCATCAATGATCTTCTGAAAAACACTGCCCAAATTGTACATTCACGCCATAGGTCTGTGACAAACTTTATCATGAATCTTGTATCTGCCTTGGGGGCATACTGCTTCTTTGAAAACAAGCTAGAAGCTCTCCAGGGATATTGCATAGAAGACTCTAAACAGTTGGCGTTGTTTTAAGCAACATTTTTTATCTAAATCATATCCCATTCATGATAGAGTGGGATGTATTATCGTGCACATGATTCTAACAAGGAATAATGCTCCTAACTTAACGTGAGTTCGACGAATTCAGAACAGAGCAAGCTGTGTATCAATAGTCCTTTGTACATTTATACACGGCTTCTTTGGAAACAGACAATAAGCAGCAATAGCACCTAATAAGTTGACGATGAAATTGTCAAAGCATCTATGCCTGGAGTGCTCCACCTGCGCAATATTCTTAAGCTCGTCATTCACACTTTCTATAATGGCTCTTTTTCTGAGTAAGAGCCTGGCAGAAACACTCATCAAAGCTCCTTTCATGTTACTTTTCAATTTGGTAATAAGTTGTATTCCATCCACAAACAGTCTTTGGAAGAGATTCTTGCCGATGTACCCCTTGTCGCTGACCAGCTTGCCATATATGAAATCTACAAAAGCTTTGTATTTCAAAGGCTTACGGTCATCAATATCTCCCAGTGTTATCATAAAATTAATAAGCTCTCCTTTCTCATTACAAATCAAATGTAATTTGAAACCGAAGAACCTACCCATGGAGCATTTTCCTCTTTGGGCTATACCTTTGAAAACCTTGTGAATATGTATTCTTTGGTTCTTGCAGACACGTAGTGGTGTGCTATCAACGAAGCTTATGCCCGTACATTTGCCCAACAGAACCTTCTTGATAAACAAGGTTAAGGGTACGGCTACCTCCCTTTCCAATTCTACTATACGGTTGTATGAGACAACTTTAGGAAACAAATGACGCAGATGCTTACATACTTTTTCAATATAGAAATGTTTAAAGCAACGATAACCAGAGTCGTGAAAAAGAATCATTATTAGCATGACTTCTGCCTTTGACATCGTGGAATTACGCTGATATCTCCTTTTTCCTATAAGGTTTTAGCGTATATTTTGCTGTCATTGCATCAAAAAACTTGTAGAAGTCATCTGCCATACAAAATATTTCAGTAACTTTGTCTTCGGTGATCATAGCGATTTTTGTTTGTAATTATTTGTAAATCAATATCATAAAGTTACAACAATTTTCGCTAATCACCAAATTTATAGACACTTATAATTCGTCGAACTCACGTTGACTTATCAAAATATAGACGGCTTAACCCGAACTGGGGTAATCTCTGCATGAAAAATTATCGGACAGTTCAAATTTTTAAAAGATAAAAAAGTTTGATTGGACAGTAATAGTAAAGAATCAATTAGAATTTGGCAACTAATATGGAAGAATAAAAGAAATATGAACGACGTTTTGAACGGCGTAGCGAGAAAATCCGTAGTATCGTAGGACAGCTACGAGACCTTTCTGCTGTCCGTGATACTTTGGATCGTCAGGAAGCCCTCTGTCGTTTCAAGTCTGCCGACGTAAAATCGGTAAAAACCAAACTGTAGATTTTCAAATAGTAAACTCATCTGGTAATCTCCTACAAAAAATACTTGGGGGATTATAATGGAGTCGGACATTTATCATCCCTCTCTCGATAATCAATCGTCAAGCTCACCGTCTGTTCTTGCAAGGCGGTGAGTTTTTTTGTCAGATGGATAAGTTCCTGCAACAGGGTTTGTGTCGTTGTTTCCCTCTCGGTGATGTGGAGAAAGCGCACCACCTGATTGTAGTTTGCGCCAATTTTATGTACTTGAGCTGTGAGTTCGGAGAGCTTGCGGTAATACTCCACGGCTGACTTGTCCACCGTTATCACCTTGAAATGCTCTCCTAATAACCTTGCACGCACAAAATCGGACTTGGACATTGAGCCTGATTTGTGATAGAGGTCTATCACTCGTATTTGGTCTTTCGGGTCTGGTAAACGGACGTGCCAATCGTCCCACTTGTCGGGCATATCACCATACTTTTTCGCTACTCTTTTCCTTGATTTATCGCTTGCCATATTCTCTTGTTTTTATTTCTCTAATCACGACTTCGGAGTGATTTTATTCCCCATTTGGGGCAAGGGTCTTTGTGGGACAAACGGCAGTTTGTGTCACAAAGACACACCTTGCCAGTATAAAGAAAGAGATAGTTTGTTATGTTCCATAAAGTAACTTTTCTGGGGTGCTTTTGATAGACGAGAGTTCAAAGTTCAAGAAGTAAATCAAGAGATAAGTTTAGACTAATTTCTTGACTTACTGACTTTATGAGCTGACATATTTTTGACTAAAGTTAATTTTAACTTAGGTCGAAACTAATTTCTTGACCAAAGTCACAACTGACCATTTGACTTAAGTCGCGACTGATTTCTTAACTTAACTCATAACTTACCTGTTTGCGGTATTGGATTATAATGCCTTTCAAGCATTGTCTGTATGTCGCTCTGCTTGTAAAGTATCTTCCCTCCGATTTTGTAGAAAGGAAGCGTTCCTAAGTTTCTGTACTCTTGGAGCGTGCGTGTGCTGATCCGTAATTGGCCGCACACCTCCTCGCCTGTCAGGTAAACCTCTCCACCCAACATCGGACGGGCTGTGGAGCAATAACGCTCCAGTTTCTTCAAAGTACCCACCATCAACTGTGCAAACATCTGCATTTGAGGGTCTTGCTGTGTAATGATTTCTTTCTCTTCCATAGTTCATTCTGTGTTTGATTTCATTTATGGTTTGCATTCAGTAACTCTGCGATGTCGCTCTCTTTGTAATAACACTTGTGTCCAATCATTGAGAAAGGGATTTTTCCCGTATCTCGATAGGATTGCAGGGTGCGTTTGCTGATGCCGAGCCTGCGGCATACGGCTTCATTGTCGAGCCATTCGTCCGTTTCGGTCGGATTGCCGATAAGCTGTTCAATACTGTGGATAAAGTCTGCAAATTCGGAGCGGTGTCGCTCCCACGCTTTGCGGTCGATGATAATGAGTTTCATTTCCTTGATTTTGTTTTGATTACTTTATTGTTACTCGGCAAACAAACTGTTATGCAGTCCGTTGCCGTATTTCTCGTGTGCAAAAGTAAGTGTTCAGGGGCATCGCTGCAAGGAACGAGGAAAAGCAGGGAAATGTCAGGAAAACAAGAGAAAAAGCAAAGGAAATCAGTCTGCATTATTGCGGTAATGAGATGAGGTGCCGGCTCTTTCCTTTTATCACATAGCAATTATTCTCTCGACAGTTCGATAGTTCGACAAATCGATATGTAGAACTATCGATAGATAGTTTTATCGATAGATTATTTTGACGATATATAGTTTTGGCAACAGATAGTTTTGGCAACAGATAGTCAAGACAACAGATAGTCATGACAATAAATTGTACAAACAACAGATAGTCCGTATTATCGTCAGTCTTATCTATTGTTGGTTGTTACGCCTTGCGTCCAAAGAGCCTGAGTATGCCGTATTCTTGTCGTGCCTTTACTCTCTTACGGCAGCCCATCCCTGCAAGGTTGGGAGAGACGAATACGACCGCACGGATATTGGGAATTGCGATACAGCCATAAAAAAAAGAAAAATCCTGCGGTGGAGATTCTTCTCTCCATCCGCAGGACTCGACCTTGTCAGGGCAGATTGGCTGCCGTTGTACCTTTGCACGATAAGAAACGGTATCAGGGGCTTTGCGTAAGTCTATTTATAAAGCGTAAACAAACGTTTTATCTGTTCGCCTGACCGACCATCGGCAGCTTATTGCTCTCAATGAGCAGCACTATCGTGCCTGTGAGTTCGGTGTAAAGACGGTCGTATTGTCCGCTTGTGGCAAATGTGTCCGTCAAACCGAACTTGTCGAATGTGGCTTGAACAGCCTTGTTCGACAACAATATGGGTGCAAGATTCTCAGGGAGTGGTGCAGGCAGTTCCCTCTCAAACTCGTTCTCCAAGACAGAAACAAGCGTGTCGTACTTGGAAAAGTGCAAACCTTGATACAATACCTCACTTGCTATGCTCTCTGCTTCGAGGTGCGAAAAACCTTGTGCCACTGCATCGCAGTAAGCAGTGAGAGCCATGTCTGCCCGTGTGGTGATAAACTCCGTGTCGTACAATCTTTCGGGGTGATGCTCACTCATATAACTTCTTAATTTCAATCGAAAGTAGGAAAGTTCCCGTTTGTTGTTCTCTTTCATAATCGTTTGGTTTTCAATCGTGAATAATAAATGTTTGGTAATTACTTCCTTTTTATGCTTGTTGCAATGGAACGTTCTGCCGTGCTATCGACTCACAATAACCCTCAAATACAGTATGCTCCCTGTCTGTGAGTGCAGTCATATCCTCTTGTATCTTATGGTCGGTTATCTTTCCATAAATCTGTGTCGTGCCGATATTGCTGTGTCCGAGCATCTTGCTGAGCGTTTCCATTGATATGCCGTTGGATAGGCATATCGTGGTTGAGAATGTGTGGCGAGCCATGTGAAAGGTCAAGCTCTTATCTATCCGGCATATCTGCCCGATGTTCACACATGCAAAGGATGCTTTCCTTATTGTGAGATTGGGGAATATCAAGTCGTCTGCTTTCTTGTCCTTGATATAGAGCGAAAGGATTTGCTTGGCAATGGGCAGGAGTGGAATGATGGCTTCCACGTCTGTTTTCTGCCTTTTGATGCGGATTTCCTCTGTGCCGTCTGCATTACGGATGATGTGTTTTGGTTTGAGCCGTTGCATGTCCACACGAGCCAAACCAGTGAAGGCACAGAAAAGAAAGAGTTGCCTTGCCCGTTCAAACTGCCTGTCAATGATGGGTGTTTGCAGTACCCTTTGCAGTTCCTCCGTAGTGAGATACCTGCGTGTTCGGTGTGGTAGTTCTGCCTTGTAATCTACAAAGGGGTCAATGCGGATGTATTTCTTCTGCTGACCGATGCCGATGAGTTTCCTAAGGAAGATGACCGCTACCTGAATAGTGGCAAGAGATAGGTTGCGCTCTGATTTAAGGTAGAAGTCCAATCCCTCAATAAAGGCATAGTCCAATTGTGCGTATCGAATATCTTCCTGGCCTAAGCGTTCACGCAGATAGGACTTAATGAGCTGCGCTGCATAGATGTAATTAGCAAAGGTAGGCTTGGCAATCGTCACTCCTACGCATGGGCGCTTTTCCTCAATAAATAGTCGTGCTTCCTCCAAAAGAAAACCTTTGGGCTTGTCTTCTTCCATGAGTTCACGCTTCAGCAACTCAGCGGTGATATAGCCACGTTGCCAAACTAATTCTTGGTATTTGCCTTTGGCTTGTTCCTCTTTGGCTTGCAAGTAGCGGTTGATTTCTTTTGTTTCTTCACCTGTTCCCTTGCACCGTCCCTTATGGCTGTCCCAAAGTTCAGGAGCAATCTCCTTGCCCGTGCTGTATTGTACTTGTCCTCCGTCTATGGTGATACGCCCCATAATCGGGCAGCTGCCGTTCTTTTTCTCTTTTGAGCGATTGATATAAAAGAGTGTCTTGAATGTACTTCGTGCCATAATATCAAAGTTTTAAAGTGAATGTATCTTGTATGCGTTGTTGCACTTTCTGCATGTCCCGATGGATTCTCTCGGAGGATACAGCTGCATATACCTGTGTTGTTCTCAGGTTGGTGTGTCCGAGCATACGGCTTACCGTTTCAATAGGTACACCTGCTGAGAGCGTGATAAGCGAAGCAAAGGTATGGCGAGCCATGTGAAAGGTTAGCGGAGTTTCCATGCCGATGTTTCGTTGTATGTAGTGCATACCATTGAGGATAATGTCGGTAGTTGGAACGTCAAAGACAAAGCCTGCACGCTTTCCTCTGTACCGCTCCATTATCGCCCAAGCAGGGGGAAGCACTTGTACACGATACGGGGTCTTGGTCTTCATGCGTCTGCCCTTGATGCAGAGTTCGCCCTCTTCCAAGACAATGTTTTCCTCCCGAAGATTACGGACATCGGAGATGGCAAGCCCTGAAAAGCAAGAAAAGACGAACAAATCACGGACAATACGATAGTTCTCCCATTCAATCTCCAAGCCGATGATGCGCTCAAGTTCTTCCTGCGTAATACTTCTCGGTTCGCCCTTTGGTCGCTCGTAACTGTAGCCCAAGAACGGATAGAAGTCCAGCACACCTTTCTTCACCGCCATGCGGACGATGGTCTGCAAAGTAGACAAGGTACTTGATATGCTACTGCGTTTCAGCTTTCGGTCAATGGTGAGATAATACTCGAAGCCCTCGATAAATGCTTTGTCCAGCTGTGAGAGTGGAATATCACTTACCTTGTGCTTCTTCCGCACATACTCACGGAGCAGGGAGAGTTGGTAGGTACGGAGTTTGAACGTCTTTAAGGCTCGATCGATGCCTATGCGCTCCTTAGTCTGTGTGAGATACTCCCCGAAACTCTCCAAGAGCAGGGCTTGGCGGTGGACTTGCCCCTGATAGGCATCCCTCACGTCTGTGGCGGTAAAAGTTTCTTCCCTTTCATAGAGTTCGTGAAAGCGTGCGTGGATGAGTGCGGTGCATTCACCGAGTTTCTGATTGACGGACACCGCCATTGCACTCTTGCCGATGAGCCGTTGCTTACGGCTGTCCCAAAGAGCGAGCGGAGTCTTACACTTGGTGGAGAAGCCCGAATGGGTTCTGCCTACAGAGATGCGCCCAATGACAGGCACAAGTCCTTTCTTGTCGGTTCGTTTCGCCTGAACGAAGAACGATACTTTGAGTTTGTTTTCTTTCATTTTTCTGTCGTTTTTTCTAAATTTCCTTTGCTTGCAAAGGTACAAATGAACAAGTCTTCCTAAGCGATGCAGAAAAATGAAAGATGAGGAATAAAAACCTATGACACAATTGTTTACCTTCAATTCGTAACCCCTTTTTGCTTTTTCCCTGATGGGTTACGATTTGGTAACGGAACTCCTGCCGTTTGATGCTTCCTTTCGCCTAACTCGATAATGGAATAAAAATGCTAAATGATACTATTTCAAATAGTTACATTCCTTACATTTCCCTCTGTTTCCCTTCATTCTTAATGACTGATTATGCCCGCAAGATGAGCCTTGATTTACGCATGATTGATGAAAAAGGGTACTCAGACCATATAGACAACAAGGCAAGCCATTGTGCCAAGATGCTCAATGACTATTATCAAAAGTACGATACACAAAAAGGAACGCAGTTTGTTTTCTCTGATTTGGGGACTTACAAGCCTGGCGAATGGAACGTCTATTCTGAGATAAAGCGTAAGTTGGTAGAAGACTATCATATCCCTTCCTACGAAATACGCTTTATCCAAGAGTGTAAGAACGAGAAGGCAAAAAAAGCGATGGTAGATGCGATGAACCGTGGAGATATTCGTATTATTTTCGGCTCTACATCCATGTTGGGTACTGGTGTGAATGCCCAGCAGCGTGCCGTTGCGGTCCATCATTTGGACACGCCTTGGCGACCTTCGGACTTAGAGCAGCGTAACGGACGAGCTGTGCGCAAGGGAAACCTTATCGCCAAGGAGTTTGCGGACAACAAGGTTGATGTGATTATCTATGCCGTAGAGCGGTCTCTGGACAGCTACAAGTTCAATCTGCTGCATAACAAGCAATTGTTTATCAATCAGTTGAAGGCCAATACGCTCGGTAGTCGTACCATTGATGAGGGCTCGATGGATGAGGACAGCGGCATGAACTTCTCCGAATACGTAGCGGTGCTTTCTGGCAATACCGACCTTTTGGAAAAAGCAAGATTGGATAAGAAGATTACCACCTTGGAATCAGAGCGCAAGAACTTCCTCCGTGAGCGTGATGCCGCAACGGGCAAGTTGGCAGAGATTGAGAGTTCCGTATCCTTCCATACGGACAAAATCAAGGAGGCACAATCTGACTTAGCTCTATTTGAGCAGCGTGTGGAGCGTGATGATGAAGGTACACCTATAAATAAACTTACAATCAAAGGTGTGGAAGACAGCACCGATATCAAGGGCATTGCTGCCCGTCTGCAAGAAATAGACGAAAAAGCTCGCACCAAAGGAGAGTACAACAAAATTGGCGAAATCTATGGTTTCTCCATTATGGTCAAGACAGAGAGTACTTCCAAAGACTTATTCGACTGTTCGGTGAACCGCTTTTTTGTGAAAGGTCAGGAGAGTATTTACTATACCTATAATAACGGTAAGTTGGCAACAGACCCGAAACTTGCGTGTCAGAACTTCATTAACGCCTTGGAGCGTATTCCAAAGGTGATAGAGTCGCATGAGAAGGAAATGGCAAAGGTTGTGGCCAACAAAGACGTTTACACCAACATTGCAAACAGTTCTTGGAAGAAAGAGGACGAATTTCGCTCACTTAAAAGTGAAGCTGCGGAGCTGGACAGAAAGATTGCACTTACGCTTGCACCACCGGAGGAGGAAAAAGAGGAAATGAAGCAAGGAGAGGGTTTACCCGATAACAACTATTCTGCCAAAATGAAAAATGAGAATAATCCTGCCCAAGATAAAGAAGAGGATAGCTGTTTACAGAGTTTCAGACCCAAATGGAGACACTAAAAGGATTAGAACCTATAATGAAAAGCAGATATCTAATTATTGCTATCCGCTAAACTTCAAATCGGTACTATTCCTCTATCCGCAATGCTCATCAATAGGTGCTACGGACTTCTTTTTCGAAAAGTAAGCCCCCCTATCATTCATTAGCTACCCCGCTAAAAAGCGCTTGTGAATAACAGAAGGGCTTACTTTTGGTGAGATGAGACTAATCTCCCTTTTATCTGCAACCTAAACACCATATTCCCAGATTCTAAACTTTTAGCGGACAGCGATAAATTCGTTTATATGTAGTAATTTCTATTGTATTTATGCGTATTGGCTTAAATTACCAACACAGCTCTACATCCGCCCCCAATAAACAAGTCTTCGGAAATTTATTCGTCTAACCCAAGTTTAACACCCACTTTCGCCTAATTGTTACTGTTACCGTACTTTCCTCGTTTTTCTTATGAGTTCTGTGTCCTACAAATTTTATTCTTTTTGAATGGTGAGTGTTTTAATTTCAACTTATCGTATATCTGTTTTGCTTGCTTCGAAGGACTACTGCATTGGCGCATCTCAATAGTTTCACCTAACGGGTTCTTCCCTTTTGTGGTAACGAGTTTTTGGGTGTTCATACGTCGTACAATCTCGGTCCAGTAACAGG
>NZ_KB905313.1 GCF_000378745.1 Prevotella amnii DSM 23384 = JCM 14753 | reverse complement strand
AGGTATATACTTTTTCTTAAACTAACAAATTATTATAAGAAAAAAACTAAGAAAATTTTGAAAAGAAACTCTTTTTGAAAAGTATAAGAAGACTACACATTATATATATAGATAACAGAGCAAGAAAACCATACTGCTTAAAACATAAACCAAACGAAACCTAAAAAAGAGAGAAGCATACAAAAATGTTTATTTTTTTTATTTCAAAAACAATCACACAACATTCTACGCTGCTTTCTTAAAGCATTTACACTTAGGCACTTACAGCACGCAAAGAAAAACGTCAACTTTTGGTGAGTAAAAGGTGATGTTTTGCATTCGAAGATAATATCTAAAATACAACTTATTGAAAATAAAGGAGTTACCTTGTCGGCATAACTGAATAGGTAACGATTTGGAAACGAGCGAGCTACTTGGCTTTGCTGTTTTCTGCCTAACAAAGAACGCTTGTTATTCTGTCTGCAAAGATAATATTTTGTTACCGAATAACAAGCGTTTTTGATGAGATATTCTTCTTTCTGCACTTTTCTAATGCGATTTTTGATAGGGTTATAATCCTCGTCCTTGAGCTTAATGAGGTTGGAAACCTGCCCATAGAACCTTCCTGTATGTTGAAGAATGGCAATGGCTTCCCTCTCATTGTCTGTCATCTTGGGAACGGCTGTTATCTCGCCGTTAAGGAGTATTTCCCGACAATAATCGGAGAACTTCCGCCCTGTATTTTCCGCCTTTGATTTGATACGCTACCTTTCCTCTAAGGTACATCTTACTTTGATGAACTCCGTTTTGTTCATCCTCTGTTCTTCTTTATCCTGTTGCTGCCATCGGGCAGCTTTTCCCTTATATCTGTTCATATAAGTTTCCTTGAAAGTTTATCATTGTAGATGATTCGTTGTTGCTTAATTCCCGAACACTGACCGATGAGAACGGAGTGATTACGGTCTAATCTCCCCGACAGTCTAACGAGGGGAGCTGGGCGCAGTTTGTGGGTACAAACTGATGTCTTGTTGGTGTCTGCTAACGAAACGTTTACGCACAAGGCGTTTTGCTGCTTGAAAGTGAATGCTGTGCTTTCCGAGCCTGAAAGCATTCATGTCCCCCAACGAACAAACACACATTCTCTTAGCAGAAACTTTACTTTTTTATATTGTATTTAGAAATAAAAATACTAACTTTGCGACTATTAATAATCCCTTAAATTCAAGGGCTTATGATAAAGTATGTAATCCAAGCAAAGAAAAATCCGCTTAAAAAGAATGAAATGAAGTATTATGGGTCAGTAGTATAGAAATCGTAGGTCTTGCCCATATCTGATGTGTATGAAATGTTTTCTTGCGTCAACTCCTTTATCGCTCTGAGGATAGTATCAGAGCTACAAGTGCTAAGTGTCGGATGAAGCGAGAGGTGGTTCATCAAATGAGTAGTGCCATCCTGGGCTACATGAACCGCCACAGAAGTAGATACTCTTGAGAGAATAAATGATTTCGCTGTACTGATAGCCGAACGATCTACACCTTAGACCGATGGTTGAGTCGATTACAGATGATAATGTGGAACCAAATTGCTCCATGATTGAAAATAATCCACCAAAAGGAGTGATCTCTCATATTTAATTTATATCTTCGCCATGTCTATCGTCGGATTCTCTTGTTTTTTTTGCAACACTAATATAAGAGAAAATTCTGACATAGCAAAATCCTAAGCAACTTTTTGTTGCTCAGGTACTTAAAAAGTTTAATTTATAATAGTGTTGCGGAATTAAGGAACCTAAATATTTTCATCTCTATGATTCAGAAAACATTATTATTATTTATCTTGATGGTCAACCTCGTCGCATTGCATTGTGGTGCTGAAGTGTTACAGCCGTCAACCACTTTGCCTAGTGATGGGTGTCCCGAACATCTTTACGTCATTACCAATGGCAACGGCTATAGCATGAATGTGCTAACTGCTCCTACACAGACGGATGCAAACTGCGGTTTGTTTGCCTTCTATGCCGTTGACGGAAAGACTGGAAGCTACTATATTTACAGCTTCGGCGCCAAGAAGTGGCTCACCTATACAGTTGGCGCATCGTATGAAACAGGTACAGCGTTCCTTACGCTCAGCGATCAGAAAAACGAACAATGCTATTTTGTTACTTCGTCCGTCGGTAACGGTAGCTACGAAATTTCACCTGTCACGGCACAAGGAGACAAGGCTGCATTATACTTCAACTGGTTTGAGGGCATAGGTGCAAGCAACCCTTTGGACGGCAAGCTGTCCGTAGGACTATGGACCGATAGTGGCAATCGGGACAACGGAAGTAAGTGGAACATCAAAGAAATGGTACGCCATAGCTATACCGTCAAGGTAAGTGGAGCGGAAAAGATACAAATCAAGGGTGAGTACTATGCCTCTGGTAACGTCTACACCACCTTGCAACCACTGCAGCAAGCCGATATTGTCGCACCACGTCAAACAGGCAAGTTTGCCGTTATATCCATCAACGACGCATTGCATCGCATCACGGTAGCTTATGCCAATACTCCCGTGCAGCCTGCTGTTGTCACTTATGCCAATGCCGCGGTGTACCCTGCACAGCAAAACAACGTTGGAGTGGCTGTCACAACTAAGAAGAAAGGGGTGTACACCTTGAGCAACAATGTGTTGGCTGCCTCGTTCATGAAAGTAGACGGACAACTGTATTTTGCCGGATGCAAAGCCATGAGCCTGCAACCGGGCACCGAACTCTTTGTAGTAACTTTTGGTAATGGCATGCGTGTTCCTGCCTCAGCCATGAAATTAAGGAGCGTTGAACTCGTAGACTTGCCTGCCAACCCACAAGCGGTGGGTGGTGCGGAACATTATCCTGGTAAGGCATTGGTGGCAAAGTATGAATACAAGTTTGGTGATACCACCCTGCAAATGGTATGGAAAGCCGTACTAAGGGACGGTAGTCACTATCTACGAAGCGAAATAGAGATAACTGGCATGAGCGATGTAGATATGCACAGCGTGACACCTCTTTTATATATAGTAGATACAAAAGCCGCTGGTAGTGTGCCACAAGTAGTGGGAAACACCCGTGGTGCTGTGATTTTGAGCAATCAGTTGTTTGCAGGATTGGAGAATCCCGTAGGATACAACTCCGTGGGAAATGCAGTAGGAAGCGACCATGCGTACGAGTTGGTGAGCAACAAAGAGGAGAACTTGCAGGTGGCATCATGGTTGATGGTTGATGAGGCTCGTTTGCCCATGCGAGTAATTGAAGCTACTGGTGCAGCTTATCCGCAGGTTTGTGCCTATACCATGCACGACATTGTATTGAAGAAGAATCAAAAGGTGTCGGTAATGGTCAGCTATACAGGTGGATCGCACCGATTAAACTTGGGTGGGGCCGACTTGCTGGATGCTCACGGCGACGTTGCTGCCAGCGATTATCACAAGGGGTATACGGGTACTACCCAGAAAGATAATGCGTTTTCTTTTATTGCTCCTTACGATGGAGCATTTGACTTGCGTGTCTTTGCGGAGACAAAGACCGAGACGATAACGGCTACCAGCAAACTGACAGTAGCCATTTTCTCGCCCAAGGAAAACATCGTAGCGCAACAAAACTTGGTGCCAATACAGGGACTTTGGGGTAGAAACACTACCTTGAAAAATGGAGAAACGTGGAAAATATCAGGTGTTGTGGGATTAGTTGCGCAAGATGGGCAACAAGCCAATAATGACATAGATAAAACACAGAAACGCCGTTCGTTCCTTGCTTACTCCGAACGTGAGCGCGCTGTACCATGGCATTCAAACCCAGTTTACATCTCATGGTACGAACTGAACATTGATCGCAACAACGCTTTAGACCCCACAGGCAACATGAAAGCCAGTCAGGTGCTGAACATTCTTAATCAATGGAAAGAAAAACTCTACGACCGTTACGGTGTAGCTCCCAACAGTTTTGTGATTGATGATGGATGGGACAATTACGGCACGTGGACGTTTCATGCAGGCTTTCCCAACGAATTGCGCGACATTGCAGCCAAAGCAGCTACAATGGGTGCTGGCGTTGGCGCATGGTTAGGACCCGTTGGTGGGTATGGACAAAGCGGAGAATATCGCAGAAACTATTGGAAAGACAAAGGGGGCATGATGCTTTCAAACCCTGCTTACTACAAAGTATTCTTGGATGCGGCTACCAATCTCACTAAACATAACGGAAACTTCTACTTCTTTAAGTTCGATGGCATCTCCGCACAGTTCTCTGCAACAGGTCCAGACAAGGGCGATGTAGGCAACGAAAATGCTGAAGGTATTATTCGCTTGGAGCGTTATGTGCGTGAAAACCTCAAGCGCGATATCTTTTTCAACACTACGGTAGGTACCTGGGCCAGTCCTTTTTGGTATCATTTTACGGATGCTACTTGGCGACAGGAGGGCGATTATGGAACCATTGGTAATAATGCCATTGACCGAGAAAACTGGATTACTTATCGAGACAGACTGGTGTACCAAAACTATGTGGCGAGTTCACCGCTGTGTCCTATCAATACCTTGATGACTCATGGGTTCATTCTCACCCGCTTTGGACAGGTGAGCAAGAATATGGACTATGAGGCATGCAGACGTGAATTGCGTTGCGCCTTTGCATGTGGTTCGGGTATGGTGGAACTATACAACGACTATGCCTTGATGAACAACATCGCTGACGGCAAACTGTGGAGCGACTTGGCAGAGTGCATACAATGGCAGAAACGAAATGCCGATGTCTTACCTGATATACATTGGGTTGGTGGTAATCCTTGGAATGGCGTCAAAACAGCGGTTTATGGTTGGGCTGCATGGAATGGAACAAAGTCGGTGTTAACGCTTCGCAATGGTGGAAATGATGAGCAAACATACCAGTTTACACTTCGTGAGGCGCTTAATATTCCTGCCAACGTGAATGGAAGTGTAGTGTTGCATAAATCATTTGGAGAACAAGCTGCTTTGGTTGGGCTGAAAGAAGGTGTACCCATTGACATAGACCGCTCACTTATCGTAAAACTACCAGGCAGCAGCGTGTATAGTTTCGAAGGCTTGGACGCATCGGTGTCTGCCGTAAATGTGACATCCATCGCCCTTGTCGCTGAGCGTGATGATAGGCAGGTGGAAGAAGGCAAGACCTTTGTGCTGCGAACCGATGTGTTGCCCACCGATGCTACTTATCCCACCTGTACGTGGACATCGAGTGACATAGAGACGGCAACCGTGTACAACGGTTGTGTAAAAGGACTGAAGCCAGGAAAGGTAATGATAAAAGCGACGGCATTGGACGGCTCGGGCGTGGAGACAGAAATCGAGATAGAAGTAGTGAAGGCTACCCCGTTGGCGGAATTAATTTAGTGCATACTTAATTCTGCCAATGGGCCTGTTGTTAATGAAGTTTACATATTGCAGAATGGTGAGTGCACTAATTTTTCCAATGATTCTGGCAAACAAACCATTCGTTATTTTCGCATAGTTTCTGATGACCAAGAACTGGTCTGTAAGTTGTGAGAATAGTGTTTCTATCCTTTTTCTTGCCTTTGCAAACGGAATGAATGTCGGTTTCCAGTCCTTTTGGTTGTGCCTATACGGACACTCCAGTCTTATGTGTGCAGTATCGAACAAGTCAAGCTGTACGTCAGCTCCAACATACCCCTTGTCGCCATAGATGTTACAGTCGTGATAAGTATGTTTTACATCTTTCATGTATTGGAGGTCAGCCACACTTGCTTTTGACAAATCGTAGGAATGGATAACTCCACTTAACCCACATAGAGCGTGTAACTTATAGCCAAAATAGTATGTATTCTGCGAAGCACAGAAACCGAAGTCGGGAGCTTTAGAGAAATCTCCAGTACGCCCCATCTTACAACGTTTTCCTCTTGCCACCCTACAGACCTCTATTGGCTTGGAGGCAACAAAGAACTGTTCCTCTCCGCCATCCATTTCCATGGCTATCCTCTTGCGCAGTTCCTCACACAAGCCAGCGGTTTTCTTCCTGCGGTCATTGAACTGCCTCCTTGATATTAGATTGGGAATGTTGTCCTTGTACTCTTGCAATTTATAGTCGAACAACCACTTCTCACTATCAATGCTCTCTGTCTCTGCCGTCAGCGACAATGCCACTACTTCCAAATCCGAAAACTTAGGAACATGACCACGGCGTGGAATGTTACCATTTTCATTGACGAGATTTTCAGAGAATTGCTTGCATATCTCAAGTATTTTGACGAATTTTGTATAAAGGTTGTACATACGATGGTTTGAACTTAATATATAGAATACCACCAAGTTACTAAAAACCAACGACGTGTGCAACTTTTTATTCATATTTATCAACTTAAATTAATCCCGACAACGGGTGCTGTGTAATATATAATTTTCGACTTTATGGATATACGTGAATTTGCACAAGCTTTTCTCAACGAAGTAAAAGCATCAGTTGAAATGAATGATACTGATTATGACCAAGAACTTGCTTCTCTTATTTTTGAATATATGGAAGATAATGGTGAGGTAAATAACCCTGAAATATATTCTTTTCAGAAAACAAGAACACGTATTACGGCATATGATTATAATGATGAAGCTGAGTCTTTGGACTTATTTTATTTGATTAAGGCTGATACATTGTTGGGGAAAATTAATAATAATAAGGTACAGCAAGGTTATAATTACCTTATGGCTTTTTATCATGAAGCAATGCACGATCAGCTATTCAAAGGACAAAATATCCAACCTACTGATGAAATCATCGAAGTAGCTAAGCTTGTGAAAAGTACTAAAGGCAATATCAGCCAGTTAAGAGTCTATATTATAACAGATGGATTGACAGATCCAACCGCATCTATTGCTCCTGAGGAAAATGAAGAAGAAGGATTTGTCATAGAGTATAATATTTGGGATATGTGGCGGGTATATCAGCAGCATAATATTAAAACAGGTAAAGAAAAGGTAGAAATAGATTTTGCAATAAATTATAACACAGAACTACAATGTCTTAAAATGAACGAGGGGAACCCATTTGTAGAAGCTTATCTTGCTATTATGCCAGGTATTGTGTTGGCGAAAATTTACAAGCAATATCAACAGGTTTTATTAGAGAAGAATGTTAGAACGTTCTTGCAATTTAAAGGGAATGTAAATAAAGGTATTCGGAAAACTTTGCGTGAAAAGCCAGACATGTTCTTTTCTTACAATAATGGTATTTCTACAACAGCAACAGGAATAGAAATAGAAAAACGAGGACGAGCCTTCTTTATAAAGCGTCTGTACAATTGGCAAATCGTTAATGGAGCTCAAACAACAGCTTCTATAGCAGCTTGTATCAATGATAAAGATGTAGACTTAACCAAAGTATTTGTACTTATGAAAATAAGTGTCATCAATGACAAGGAAAACAGCGAGAATATAATAAAAGAGATTTCAACTTCTGCCAATAGTCAAACGGCAATAAAAAATTCAGATTTTTCAGCAAATGATCCTTATTTGGTAGGTTTAGAAAATATGAGTCGTTCTGAATGGGTTCCTAATGGAAAGCAACGTCCTATATGTAAGTGGTATTTTGAACGTACTCGTGGACAATATTTTGATCAACTCGCACAATTAAATGGATATAATGAAAAAATTTTCAAGATAGAATATCCTAAACGACAAAAAATAACCAAAACAGATATTGCAAAATATGAAATGGCATGGAATCAACAACCTTTTGATGTTTGTCGTGGAGCAGAACAGAATTATGCTCTTTTTGTTGCTACCATTAAGAAAGAAAAGCCAACTGTCACTACAACATATTTTAAGAAGGTTATAGCTAAGGGAATTTTGTTTAATACCATTGACGCTATTGTAAAATCAAAGAAACTTGGTGGCTATAAGGCAAATATGAATGCTTACGTAATGGCTTCAATTTCCTTTTTATCAAATAAAAAAATAGATTTCTCTTATATATGGGAACATCAACGAGTTCAGCAAAGTTTAATAGATAGAATCACTGAATTGATACCTATCGTTTGGCGTCATTTTACAGATAATATTCAGAATGTAGATGTTGGATATTGGTCAAAACGTGCAGACTGTTGGAATCGCTTGAAATTAATATTAGATAATTTAAACAAAATAGAAGAAAGGGTTCTTTTGTCAGAATCCAATGATGGAAATTTACATCTTAACGAAGTGCAGCAAGGTTGTATTTCAGATGCAGAAGCGATTGAACCTACATTTTGGTTTGCATTAGCAAATTGGGCAAAATCTCATGATGTACTTACCCCCATGGAGATAAAGGCTGCTTTTAATTTTGGAACAATGCGATCGAGAAATCGTAAAATCAATTCGCTTAAGCAAGCACAGTTTGCACTTAAAATAGTAGAGAAAGCTCAAGAAATGGGGTTTAAAGAATAATAACACGATTGCAATATTAACTTCTATGACGCTAAAAATGAAAGTTATGGGATAATGTCTATATAGTTCTCAACTTAGTAAATGTACTTAAATGTACTATAAAATTTTACTTTGGCAATGTACATGTTCTTTAAAGGAGAAAATACAAAAGATATTGAAGAAAAAAAGAGACAACGGTCTGTATCAAAGAAGTTAAGAGTTATTTTCCCTGATGGGGAAACGATCTGTTACTCAAGTTCTAAAGTAACATATATTGAAACTCTTAAAAAGATTGGCACAGATAATTTTGATGAAATAAACATCGAGGTATGTCATTTGCCTTTATTCACAAAAGAAATATATCCTCAATATAAGGATGATATGGAAATGGTTGATAATGGATGGTATGTAAATACGAGAGGGGGAGTTTACAATAAAGCTGCTCAACTGAAAATTATCTCAGAACAGTTTAATATTGGTTTGACAGTAGATGTAAGTGCTGACTTTAAAGGAGAGAGAGTTTCTCGTGGTAGTAAAAACTTGTTAGTTTTGCAGATAACTTTTCCAGATGGAACTGTCATTGGAGAAGAAAACACAACAGAAACGTTTATGCAATGTGTATGGAAAATAGGTATAGAAAAAGTTAGACAACTGAATCTGTTACATGGTGGAAAGCCATTGATTACACACAATAAACAATATAATAATCAAATACATATAGATAGCAATAAATGGCTTTTAGTTCCAAGTGCGACAAAAGATAAGGTGAAACTTCTTAAAGTAATGAATATTATGCTTCATCTTAATATGGATATATTATTTATATCTTAATTAGGGTCTGCTAATTAACTATAACTATCTGACAACTAACTGTTTATATTATATAAAATTTGGTCAATTCGCGCAAAAAGAATACCTTTGGAATGTTAAAACATTCAAGAATTGACCCGTTGACGGAATTAATTTAGTGCATACTTAATTCTGCCAATGGGCTTGTTGTTAATGAGGTTTACGTATTGCAGGATGGTGATCGCACTAATTTTGCCAATGATTCTGGCAAACAAACCATTCGTTATTTTCGCATAATTTCTGATGACCAAGAATTGGTCTGTAAGTTGTGAGAATAGTGTTTCAATCCTTTTTCTTGCCTTTGCAAACGGAATGAATGTCGGTTTCCAATCCTTTTAGTTGTGCCGATATGGGCATGCCGAGACCTCTGCAAAACCTTCTCTTCCTATCATAAATTCACTTATAACCACATTAAATCTAAAAATAAAGCCTATCTAAGGAGCAAAAGGGTTTATATACCCCCTATTAATATATATTTCTCTCTTATTTGAGAGAATTGGACACAATTATCCCAGGAGTTCGATAAAGATTGTATGCAACAGCCTCCATAATATGTTGTGCATGTGTCTTTGTCAAACCCGCATATCTTGCCACTCCTGCATGAAACCATCTATGCATAGAACCAAAAGTACGCTCAACTCTATATCTAATCTTACTTATACTAGCATTGATACGTTGCTCCCTTTCTGTAATCTTCTTGCCCTAACTCCTCTGTATATGATTCTGCTCTTGAGCTTCATCCGAGTAAGTATTTCCTTGTTCTCTGAAGAGTTATAGCCTTTATCGGCATAGACAGGTGTTCTAACAGGAAGATTGGCTTTCTGTAAAGGAGTTTCAAAATGTTTGATGTCACTTTCGTTGGCGGCAGTTGTGTCCTCTGCCAGAATCAAACCATTCTCGTCAATCACAGTATGTCGCTTATAACCTAAGTGAAGTTTGCTCATCTTCTTAATCCATCTTGCATCTCCATCAACGTTTGGCTTAACAACTTCCTTGACTATTGCTTTTTCTGAACTATCACGACCGTCTGCTTCATTACGGTCTTCCACTACTTCATACTACTTGAGTCCATGCGGACGGCGTGGAGTATCGGTAATGCTCGCATCGATAATAGCACAACACTTAACGATGACACTTTTAGACTCAAGTTGCCGATTGATTTCATTGAGAACCATATCATAAAGTTCTGCTTCAACCAAGGTGTTGCGAAAGCGGCAAACTGTAGTACTGTCGGGAGCAGTATCTTCTAAACCCAAGCCAACAAAACGACTGAAAGAAAGACGATCGTTTACTTGTTCCTCTACTTCACCATCACTAAAACAATACCATGTACAAAGAAGTTCTATCTTGAATAAAATCAAGCTGTCATAACTTGGACGACCTGTTGATTTATAATCTTTGGTATAAGCTATTTCTATGATACCACGGATAGGTGTCCAATAGATTAATTTATCTATTTGGGAAAAGAAGGTCTACTTGACCTTACGCTGACCGAGGACGACATCGGCAAAACTGGGAGAAGAAAGAGTTTGTTTCATACCATAAAGGTACAAAAATATGATGAAATGAGCAAATCTTAGGATAAGAGTTTTGCAGAGGTCTCAAATAAGGAAAAATAATAATAAAAACAAGTGTAAATATGGTTTGTGAAACAAAATAACACTTAAAATATTATATAGTCGTCCCTTAAAAACTATATTTCAGCATAAAGTTTGTACTGACAAGCTTTATGCTGATTCTTTTTATAAGGCACAAAAGAGCTCTCATAGCTCTTTTGAAGTTATATGCTGCCGCAGCTAATAATACATTGATAGCATCTCCTTTCACACCTTTATAAAAGTTGCGAGATAATCGGTGGTCTGCTTTAAGATGTCCTATTGTTGGTTCTATACCTGCTCGTTTACAAAATAGTTTGTGTTTCTTTTTCTTTTGGTAGTAGCTGTCTTTAGCTTTAGGAACGT
>NZ_KB905312.1 GCF_000378745.1 Prevotella amnii DSM 23384 = JCM 14753 | reverse complement strand
GAACAGCATTACGACGAGATGTTGGTAGCCGTCAAAACGCTTCACGTAAGCCTCGCTTCCTTTCGTTTCGTGGCTTATTTGAAGAATTTTCTCTTTGTCGAGTAACTTTAATACTTGACTATAGACCGGCTGTCCGGTAAAATGACTATCTTTGCTCATGGTTATATATTTTTTAGCAAAACAAAGATAACCAAAAGGGCTGATACTTCGTGAAAAGTGTTAGCCCTAATTTATTTTGTTTGAAAAAGTTTTACCGGACAGCAATAGTTCTCATATTATTAGTTTTACTTCAGAATTAAAAGGTTCATTCTCTAATTTATATGATATTAGTGGCTTTTTCAATTTTTCAAATGTAACAATTAGCAGCAAGGATAAAGTACTTTCTATAAAAAAAATAAGAATAAATACAGAGAATGATAAATTGATTAAAAACATTGATATAGAGAGCGATTATGGCGAAGCTCATGTTAGCGGTTCTTATAATTTGTCTACTCTTTTTCAAAGTTTTAAAAATATAATTCATGCTTACCTTCCCAGTCTTGTTAGTGAGAGATATATCCCTATGGGTAAATATAATAAAATAGCATTTGATGTGCAACTTAAAAATTATGATGCTATAAAAGAGTATATTAAGCTGCCTTTAAAATTGGAAAGTCCTCTTGCTTTTAATGGAAAATTTAATGAGAAAACAAAAGATATTGACTTTTTCTTTGAGTCGAAGAAAGTTTCTTTTGCTGACACTGAGATGAAAAATGTTGATATAAGAGTAGGTTCTAAGGAGGGCAACCTTATAACAACTATAAAAGGAGAGTATAATAACGTCAAGAAGCCGCATTTTTATATTAATACTTTTGCAAGAATAGGACAGGATAAAATTTCATCTATTATAAATTGTACTACAGAAGGGAAGATTCCTTTTAAGAGTGTTATAAATAGTGATATATTGTTTTACAACCATGGCGGTTCTCTTGCTACGCGAGTTCATTTTAACCCTTCTAATATTAATATAGATACGATAAGTCTTACTTTACAACCTTCTGATATGATATATTATCGCAAGAATCTGATAATAAATCATTTTGAAATATCTAATAAGACACAGCATATAATAGTAAATGGTAAGACTTCCGGTGATCCTGAGGATTCTCTTTCAGTTTATCTAAAGGATATAGAAGTGCCTTATATTCTCGATTTAGTTAATTTCCATGATGTTAATTTTGGAGGGTTAGCTTCAGGTACAGCTTCTGTTAAATCTATATTCTCTCACCCTATAATAAATACTAAACTTTTTGTAAAAGACTTTACCTTTCAAGATGGTCCTATGGGCGAACTTACAGCGGAATCAACTTATGATAGTAAGAACGAAATTGCTTATATTAATGCTAAAGCTGTGGCTAATAATAGTTCTTATACAGATATAAAGGGATATGTTGATTTGAAAAACGAGTATATCAATTTACCTATATATGCGCATAACACTAAACTTTATTTTATGAAAAGTTATTGTGATTCATTTATGGATAATATAGAAGGTTCTATTAATGGCTGGTGTAAAGTAGTAGGTCCTCTTAGTCATATTAATCTTGAAGGCGACTTAGTAGCTAATGGTAGAATGTCAATTACCCCTATAGGCACTACTTATACCTTTGAGAATAGTCATATAAAAATGCTTCCTAATGAGATTATCTTTGCTAAAGATACAATTAGAGATGTTAATAATAATATCGGAGTTATAACTGGAGGTTTGAATCATGATTATTTAAGTAATTTTTCTTATAATGTGAATATAGCAACAAAGAATCTGTTATGTTATAATTTTCCACAACAAATTAATAAGGAGTCGTTTTGGGGTGTTGTTTATGGTACAGGTACATGTCATGTAAAAGGTTTATCAGGCGAAACTACTTTAGATGTGAATTTATCTCCTGAGCCGAATTCACATATAGTTTATGATGCAAGTCGGGCAAGTTCTTTAGGGGAAAATTATTTTATAAGGTGGAATGAAGTAAAGAAGGATTCTCTTATGAGTAAAGAAAAAAAGTTAGAAGTAACTAATAATAGGGATACTATAGGCTCGGGAAATAATGATGTTGTATTTCACAATTTTAATAATCTTAGTGATCTTAATATAAACTTTCTTTTTAATACTAATCCAAATCTTACCATGGAGGTTATCACAGATGAATCTACTCGCGATAATCTACTTCTTAATGGATATGGAGGCATACGTGCTACTTATTATAATAAAGGTTCTTTCCAAATGTATGGTAATTTTTTTGTAGATCATGGTGCGTATAATATTACGATAGAAAATGCAATTAAAAAGACTTTTGCTTTTCAGCCGACATCAACAATTGTTTTTGGTGGTGATCCTTTTAATGCTACACTTAATTTACAGGGGTTCTATTCTCTTAGCTCGGTATCACTTAGTGATTTGCAGATAGGACAGCCTCTTTTCTCTACTAATACGAAAGTAAATTGTTTACTTAATATTAAAGGTACGGCAGGTTCGCCTAATGTTACTTTTGGTATAAATTTCCCTAATTTGTCTGATGATGCTCAACAAATAGTTCATTCTTTGCTTAATTCTGAAGAGGATCTTAATCAGCAAGTGTTATATCTATTAGCTATTGGAAGGTTTTATCCTCAAACAAGTAATAACTCTTTACAGAATAATGCTGCTCAGCATCGCACTTCTTTAGCAGTGCAAAGTTTGCTATCAGGAACATTATCCCAACAAATAAATACAATACTTTCAAATGTTATAAATTCAAATAACTGGAATTTTGGAACAAATATAGCTACTGGTAATGAAGGACTTAATAATGCAGAGTATGAAGGAATATTTTCAGGAAGATTGTTTAATGATCGTTTACTATTAAATGGAGAGTTGGGCTATAGAGATAATGTAGCTACAAACTCATCTTCTTTTATTGGAGACTTTGATCTTCGTTATTTATTACAAAAAAATGGTAATGTGGCTTTTCATTTCTACAATAAGAATAATGATCGTTATTTCGCACGTAATTCTCTTACTACACAAGGTATTGGTATTATTCTGAAGAAAGATTTTACTAATTTGCGAGATCTTTTTGGTTTGCATAATAAAAATAAAAAAAAATAAAGCAATATCACTGATGTACAGATTATTATTATTAACTTTGCACATAGTTTGGATTTATTATATCCTTACGTGAGAGAATTATTCATATAAAGTCTAACTTTATTAAATTATTAATTAATTAAAATTTATGACAAATTTAGAAAACGTCAAGCCACTTGATGATTTCAATTGGGACGAGTTCGAGAACGGTACAAGTGTAGATGCAAGTAAGAAAGATCTTACTAAAGTTTACGATGACACTCTTAACAAAATTCAAGAAAACCAAGTTGTTGAAGGCACAGTTATCTCTGTTGATAAGAAAGAAGTTGTGGTTAACATTGGTTATAAGAGCGATGGTATTATACCAGCATCGGAGTTCCGTTACAATCCTGAGTTAAAAGCAGGCGACAAAGTCGAGGTTTTTGTAGAGAGTCAGGAAGATAAGCGTGGTCAGTTAGTTCTTTCTCATAAGAAAGCTCGTTTACAGAAGAGCTGGGAGAATATAAATGCTGCTCTTGATAACGATGAAATCATTCAGGGTTACATTAAGAGTCGTACTAAAGGTGGTATGATAGTTGATGTATTTGGTATTGAAGCTTTCTTGCCTGGTAGCCAAATTGACGTTCACCCTATACGCGACTACGATGTTTTTGTAGGTAAGACAATGGAATTTAAGGTTGTTAAGATAAATCAGGAATTCCGTAATGTAGTTGTGTCTCATAAGGCACTTATTGAGGCAGAATTGGAAGCACAGCGCAAAGAGATTATTTCACATTTGGAGAAAGGTCAGATTCTTGAAGGTACAGTTAAGAATATTACTACATATGGTGTGTTTATCGACTTGGGAGGTGTAGATGGTCTTATTCATATTACAGACCTTTCATGGGGTCGTGTAAGTGATCCTCACGAGGTTGTTACTCTTGATGAGAAAATTAAGGTAGTTATTCTTGATTTTGATGAAGAGAAGAAGCGTATTGCTTTAGGTTTGAAGCAGCTTACTCCTCATCCTTGGGATGCTTTAGATGCAGATCTTAAGGTAGGTGATCATGTAAAAGGTAAGGTAGTCGTTATGGCAGACTATGGTGCTTTTGTAGAAATACAGCCAGGTGTTGAGGGGTTAATTCATGTTTCAGAGATGAGCTGGAGTCAGCATTTACGTTCTGCACAGGAGTTTATGAAAGTTGGTGATGAAGTAGAAGCTGTTATCTTAACTCTTGATCGTGACGAGCGTAAGATGTCTCTTGGCATTAAACAATTAAAGGCTGATCCTTGGGAATCTATTGAGGACAAATATCCTATAGGTTCTAAGCATATTGCTAAGGTGCGCAATTTCACTAATTTTGGTATCTTTGTAGAGTTAGAAGAAGGTGTAG
The DNA here is from genome assembly GCF_000378745.1 of Prevotella amnii DSM 23384 = JCM 14753. GTDB lineage: Bacteria > Bacteroidota > Bacteroidia > Bacteroidales > Bacteroidaceae > Prevotella > Prevotella amnii. The sequence goes on along the minus strand of NZ_KB905312.1, from coordinate 6,966 downwards.
ATGGTTTAATTCATATTTCAGATCTTTCTTGGACAAAGAAGGTGAAACATCCTTCAGAGTTTACTCATCAAGGGGCAGAAATAGATGTAGTTGTGCTTGAGATAGATAAGGAAAATCGTCGTTTAAGCTTAGGACACAAGCAGCTTGAGCCTAATCCATGGGATGAATATGAGTCTATTTATACTCCAGGTTCTGTTCATACAGGTAAGATAACAGAGGTAATGGATAAAGGTGCAGTTATTGCTTTAAACGAAGGTGGTGAAGGCTTTGCTACTCCAAAGCATCTTGTTAAGGAAGATGGTTCCCAAGCACAGCTTGGCGAGGAGCTACCATTTATGGTTATAGAGTTTGTTAAGGATACAAAGCGTATTATTCTTTCTCATTCTCGTACATTTGAAGAGGTTAAGGAAGAGCAGCCACGTCGTTCGCGCAGTAATAGTAACAATACAGCTCGCAAGCAAGAAGCTGCAGCACAAGTTAATAATGTAGCAGCAGGAACTTCTCTTGGTGACCTTGATGTTCTTGCAGATCTTAAGAAAAAAATGGAAGGTAAGTAAAATATACTTTTCCCTTTTTTAGATATTATTTGGAGGATGTGTGAAAAATTTATGCACATCCTCTTTTTTTTATGTGAAATATTGGCGTAATAAGCCATATTTCTTTTTAGCTTATTAAATGTCCATTACGTCTAATATAATTCTTTTATAAAAATATTTTGTCATGGTTTTCATGTTATATTAAAGATTATTATAGGCTGTTTTAAATGTTATTATAAGCAATCTCGACGTACTAAGATTTTCTTTTTTTTTGTTTTTTTATTACCTTTGCACCGTTTTAGAGGATTTTAGGAAGTATTTTACCTATCCTCTTAGTATTTATTTATTAAATATTAATTATGTACAAAACCAATTTTAACAAGCGTAGCGTTATCAAGTTTAAGCACTTTTCACGTCACGGCTATTCACTTTTTTCTGTGTTAGGGAAAGAAGTGGTGATTGGTGTTTTGAGCGTTGCTACCCTTCAGCATGCTACAGCAAAGAGCATTAGTAACGAAGGTGTAAAAGCAAGCAACGATTCTACACTTTTAAACCAATCTCCGGTTATGATGAACGAAGTGTGTGTTACTGGTTCGCGCGCTCCACTTGCTAATAGTAAGCAAGCGAGAAAGGTAATTGTACTAGAGCATGATGATATTATGCATGCCCCTGTACAAAGTGTTAATGATTTGCTGAAGTATGCAGCAGGAGTAGACGTAAGGCAGCGTGGTCCTATTGGAGCACAAACTGATGTCAGCATACGAGGTGGAAATCAGGAACAGATAGCAGTGCTATTAAATGGCATTAATATTTGTGATCCTCAAACAGGACATAATGTTTTCGATTTCCCATTAGATATTTCTCATATCAAGCGGATTGAGATTTTAGAAGGACCTGCAGGGCGCGTTTATGGTACTTCTTCTTTATTAGGCGCAATTAATGTTATTACTCAAACTCCACAAAACTCATCATTTGATTTTCATATAGATGGCGGATCATATGGTTATTTCTCTGTAGGAGCTCGTGGTAATATAACAAATAAAAGATGGACTAATCAGGTTTCAGCTAACTTTACTCGTAGTGATGGCTATTTACGAAATAAAGCAGGTATGCTGAACTCAGATTATCAGACCTCTAAACTGTTTTATAATGGTATTTATTCAGGTGCTCAATGGTTATTTAATTGGCATGCAGGATTTAGTATTAAAGACTTTGGCTCTAATACATTTTATGGAGTTAAATGGGACGATCAGTTTGAGCATACCGCAAAGATATATACTGCTATACAAGCTGAAAATAAGGTAGGTAATCTTCGCATACGTCCGTCAGTATATTGGAATAGGGGTTGGGATAGATTTGAGTTATTCCGGAATAGCCCCCAAAAATATCCATTTAATTACCATTGCACTGATGTGATAGGTAGTAATCTAAATGCTTATTATATATGGTCGGATGCGAATAAGACAGCATTTGGATTAGAGGTTAGAAACGAGAAAATAAAGAGTACAATACTTGGCGATAACCTTTATAAGCCTATAAATATTAACGGAACCGATAGACAGTATTTAAAAGGACTAAACAGGACTAACTGCCAATTTTATTTAGAGCAAAATATTAGTTTAGATCGTTTAACTCTTTCAGGAGGTTTCATTGCTGTAAAAAACAGTCAGGCTAATATGCCTTTAAAGTTTTTCCCAAGTTTAGATGTTAATTATAGTATTAACAGCAACTTGCAAATATACGCATCTCATAATACTGCCCTGCGTATGCCTTCTTTTACGGAATTATATTATTCAGTAGGTGGGTTTAAGGCTGATAAGCACTTACGTCCAGAGGAATTAAGTGCATATGAAGTAGGAGTAAAATATGTAAACAATTATATCATTACTTCTGCAAATATCTTTTATAATCATCATCATAATCTTATTGATTGGATTAATGATGGTAGTAAGGATAAAAACGGTTCCTTAATCTGGAAGAGTGTTAATTTTGGATCTATTAATGACCTTGGAGTAGAGTTTTCTACTAAAATGTTGCTCTCAAGGATTTTCCCATCTCAACATATTCTAAAGAATTTAAATTTATCTTATTGTTATCTTGATCAGAATAAAGAGGGAGAAGATAATATTAATAGTAAATATGTTTTAGATTATCTAAAAAACAAGTTAGTTTTAGGATTGGATATGAATATCGTAAAACACCTTAACCTTAATGTTAATTACCGTTTTCAGCATCGTATGAATGGTTATCTTGATATAGCTGGTAATTATCATGATTATGGTAGTTATGGTGTTTTAGATGCACGACTTAGCTGGGAAGCTAAAAAATGGAATGCTTACATTAATGCAAATAATATATTGGGATGTCATTATGTTGATGTTGCTAATGTGAAACAGCCCGGAGCTTGGGTTGTAGCTGGAATTGCAGTTAAGTTGTAAAAATCATTACCTAACAGATAAAATTTAATATATAAATAAAAAGGCTGAATTTCTTATTAGGAGTTTAGCCTTTTTATAGTTTTTATAGCTATTTTGTAAAATTATAAATTGCTTTTCATTGTAAAGTATCTTATTAATAAGTATAGATATATTTTAATGTAGTATTTTATCTAATCAAATATATTTATTGTATGTAAGAATTATTATATTAACTTTTTTTCAATTATCTTCCAATTATCATCTATTTAAAAATAACTATCTTTGTACAAATTTAAACAGTAACCAAGTGGCTAATAATGTAGTCAAAGAAAGAGTTCGAGATATCTTGGATAGTTATCTTGAAATAAATAATCATCGTAAGACGGCTGAACGTTCTGCTATTTTAGATGCAGTCTATGATATGTCTGGACATTTTACGTTAGATGAATTAGGGAAAGAATTAGAAAGGCGTAATTTTAGAGTATCTCGTGCAACTTTATATAACACGATGCGGCTCTTTATAGAGCTACGCTTAGTAATAAGACATCGCTTTATTGGGCAGACTAAGTATGAAGGGGCTTTTAATAATGAAGATCATATTCATCAGATATGTACAGTTTGTGGGACAGTAACGGAATTAGATGCACCAAATATAGTAACAGCCATAAAGGAAACGAAATATTCACGTTTTAAGAAAGATGGTTTTTCGTTATATATCTATGGTATATGTTCACGTTGTCAAATATCGCTTTCAAGGCAGAGAAATAAAGCGTTAAGTAAGAAACAAGATAAATCATCACAAAAATAAGCAAATGAATACAGCTAAAGTAGATGTCCTGTTAGGATTACAATGGGGCGATGAAGGTAAAGGAAAGGTAGTAGATGTACTTACTCCTAAGTATGATGTAATAGCAAGATTTCAAGGAGGTCCAAATGCAGGGCATACTTTGGAGTTTGAAAATCAAAAGTATGTGTTACGTTCTATTCCTTCTGGTATCTTCCAAGGTGGTAAAATAAATATTATTGGTAATGGTGTTGTTTTAGCTCCTGACCTTTTCATGAATGAAGCCAAGGAATTAGAAAAAAGTGGTCATTCATTAAAAGAGAGGTTGTTAATATCGAAGAAAGCACATCTTATATTGCCTACTCATCGTCTGCTTGATAGAGCTAATGAAGCTGCTAAAGGAAAGTCGAAGGTGGGTACTACGGGTAAAGGCATAGGACCTACTTATACTGACAAAATAAGTCGTAATGGGCTGCGTGTAGGTGATATATTAGATAATTTTGAAGCAAAATATGAAGCTCATAAGGCTCGTCATATAGAAATGTTAGAAGCTCTGAAATGGACTGATTTTTCAGAACTTAAAGAAATGGAAAAAGTGTGGTTAGAAGGGATTTCGTTCTTAAAAGAATTTAAGTTTGTAGATTCTGAGCATGAAATACACCATTTATTAAAAGAAAACAAGTCAGTACTTTGTGAGGGAGCACAAGGAACTATGCTTGATGTTGATTTTGGTTCTTATCCTTTTGTAACATCTTCAAATACTGTTACCGCAGGTGCATGTACAGGTTTGGGCATCGGTCCTAATAGTATAGGGAATGTATATGGTATTATGAAAGCTTATTGCACTCGTGTGGGGTCTGGTCCTTTTCCGACAGAATTATTTGATGAAACTGGTAAAACTTTAAGAGATATAGGGCATGAGTATGGTGCAGTTACAGGAAGAGAACGCCGTTGTGGCTGGATAGATTTAGTACAATTAAAATATTCGGTTATGATAGATGGCGTAACAGAACTTATCATGATGAAAAGTGATGTACTTGATGGTTTTGATACTATTAAGGCTTGTGTTGCTTATGAACTTCCTAATGGAGAAGTAACTGAAAATTTCCCTTATGATATAAATAATATAAAACCTATTTATAAGGAGTTTAAAGGTTGGAAACAAGATATGACCCAATGTAAATCAGAATCAGGCTTCCCAAAAGAATTTAGTGATTATGTTGCTTTTATAGAGCATTATCTTGGGGTACGAATAGGTATTATATCTTTAGGTCCAGATAGAACACAAACTATAATCCGTTAAAGTTTTTTTATATTGCAGAATATTAAGATGTTTTGATTTTATATAGCTTTTAAAATCATAAGAAAAACATAACCAATTGGGGTTATATTACAAAAAAATAGTATAAAAAAAAAATATGGCAAATAAACCTTCTATACCTAAGGGAACTCGAGACTTCGGGCCTGAGGAGATGGCAAAACGTAATTATATTTTTGATACAATAAAGCATGTATATGCTCTATATGGCTTTCAACAAATAGAAACTCCTGCCATGGAAACATTTCATACTTTGATGGGAAAGTATGGAGAAGAGGGAGATAAATTACTTTTTAAGATATTAAATTCTGGAGATTATCTAAAGACAATTAGTGATGAGGAAATTCTGCAGCGTAATATTTTAAAACTTCAGACAAAATTATGTGAGAAAGGTTTACGTTATGATCTAACAGTACCTTTTGCACGTTATGTTGTTATGCATAGAGAAGAACTACACTTGCCCTTTAAACGTTACCAGATACAGCCAGTATGGCGTGCTGATAGGCCACAGAAAGGACGTTATCGTGAGTTTTATCAATGCGATGCAGATATTATTGGTTCAGATTCTCTTTTAAACGAAGTAGAGTTATTACAAATAATAGATACTGTTTTTACTAAGTTTGGTATTAGGGTACAAATAAAAATAAATAACAGGAAAATTCTTACAGGTATAGCAGAGGTCATTGGCGAAAGAGAAAAGATTGTAGCTATTACTGTAGCGATAGATAAACTTGAGAAAATAGGACTAAGCAAGGTTAATGAAGAGCTTCGTTCTGTAGGCATTTCAGATGAAGCTATTGATAAGTTGCAACCTATTATTAAGTTTGATGGTTCTAATGAAGAGAAATTAGATGTTATTGCTGGTGTACTTAAGGATAGTGAGATAGGTCTTGAAGGAGTAAATGAGCTTCGCTTTATTCTAAGTAAATTGAAATTATTAAAGTTGCAGAATGAAACGCAAATAGATCTTACTTTAGCTCGTGGATTAAATTATTATACGGGAGCAATCTTTGAGGTTAAGGCTTTAGATACACAAATAGGTTCTATTACAGGAGGGGGTAGGTATGATAACCTTACTGGTATATTTGGAATGCAAGGTATTTCTGGTGTAGGAATTAGTTTTGGAGCTGATCGTATTTATGATGTTCTAACTACTCTTGACCTGTATCCTAAAGAAAGTGTATCGGGTACTCAAGTGCTATTTATAAACTTTGGAGATAAGGAAACAGCTTATTGTCTACCTATTATATCAAAGGTCCGTAAGGCAGGAATACGTGCAGAGATCTATCCTGATAGTGTGAAAATGAAGAAGCAGATGAGTTATGCTAATGCTAAAGGCATTAAATATGTAGCATTAGCAGGCGAAACAGAAATGAATGTAAATAAGATAACTTTAAAAAACATGATATCAGGGGAACAAACTTTAGTGTCTTCAGAAGAATTAATTAAGTATATTTTAGGATAAGTATTATTATTGCTTAATAAAGCAGATGTAGGTAAATATATTTATCTACATCTGTTTTGTATATCAAACTATGAAAATATTTTTCTTTAATATAAAAAAAGGAGTTTAATGGTAGTAAAAAGGAAATGTAATCTAAAGAGTTTAATGGGAGTTGTCTATAATGGGTCAGTCCTAAAATCCAGTTGCAAGCCCTCTCCTCTCAGGCACATAATTTCATAAGTATTTGTTATCTTTGCATCATGAAGAATCACCAATTATTACGTTGCATCTTTCCAGATGTACTTGCCGACTACTTTGATGTTGTCGATATTCAAGAGAGTGTTTCGCAGATTGACTTTTGGCTTGACGAGCGTAACTTTATGGAAAAGTCAGACCATAAGTTAGGCACTGTAAGCAGTTATGGTTTTACCAGCGAGCGTGTTATTCAGGACTTTCCCCTTCGTGGG
>NZ_KB905311.1 GCF_000378745.1 Prevotella amnii DSM 23384 = JCM 14753 | reverse complement strand
AGAAGGAGAATCCTGTTACTGGACCGAGATTGTACGACGTATGAACACCCAAAAACTCGTTACCACAAAAGGGAAGAACCCGTTAGGTGAAACTATTGAGATGCGCCAATGCAGTAGTCCTTCGAAGCAAGCAAAACAGATATACGATAAGTTGAAATTAAAACACTCACCATTCAAAAAGAATAAAATTTGTAGGACACAGAACTCATAAGAAAAACGAGGAAAGTACGGTAACAGTAACAATTAGGCGAAAGTGGGTGTTAAACTTGGGTTAGGGTAGAGCATATACTAATAATATAAAAAAAATAGGTAAATATCTGCAATGTGCAGTATTTACCTATTTATATGAAAATATTTTATTTATTTGATATCATCGTATGCCCTAAGAGCTTCTTTAAAACGATTATTAACATCTTCGAAAGAATATAGTCCATCTGCATTTTGACTAATTCCTTTTAGTTTTAAAGAGAAAACTTGTGGAGCATGTTGTAAGTCTAATAGAGACATTTTTTGTAGTTGGTCTGTACTTTGATAAACTATATTTACTGCAATATACGCCTTTCCCGTAGCATCTACCCACTTTTCAAAAACTAGTTTAGAACCTATAGGAGTCTTTTTTTCAATAGAATTAGGCAAACTATATTCTTCTACGCCAAGGGCTGCATTAACACTGGCTATGTTTGAATCGTGTCCACAAAGGAAGGTAAATTTCCTTCCTACAGAGTTTAGCTCATCAAACATATATTGTAATAAAGGGTGTGCAACGTTTGCAGCTACAATAGGTGCAGTGAAAAGAACATCTCCATAAACATCTTTAATCTTTGCAATCTTAGTCCAGTCTTCACGACTTATTTTATGCCCAAAAGCAGCTTTCATAGCATCTGGCTCTTCATAATATTGAAGAATAAAGGCATCACTTGCAGAATTAGCATTTTTTAAAGATCCTTTCATACCAGGCTCTTTATTTAGATCAAGTGTAATCTTTGTATCATCATAAGTGAAATCTTTTATTTCACCTTTTTTATAATACTCACTCTGTTTCATATCTAACACCTTTGCAATTAGGGCATAACTTTCTTTTAATTGTTTGTTAATGCCAACTAATCCCTCTTTACCTCCCATAGCATTGATTTGTTTCATAGCTTGCATACGGAAAGCATCACTAGTTTTTGTTAGGCGTGGATTAAAAATTGGATCCATTTTAGAAGGTACAAAGCGGTGATTTACGCTTAAGTTAGCTACAGGCATAAAGCCACTTGAGAAATATTGAGCTGTAGCTATACAACGTTGCATAGAGTTAGCATATAGATTAACCTCATCAATGGTAGGTACATGATTCTCTTTAAATAGACCTGTTTCTACTGTCCATTTGCGGAAAAACTGTCCCATTTCTGTTTCTAAAACACCACCTCTAAGAGTTAATTCACTTGCTGCAGATGTCCAGTTAGTCCACTGATGTGGAGTCATTTTACTAAGTGTTGAGCCGTTAGTAGATAATGGTGAACGAATATTATGGCGAGAAAGGATTACTACTTCTTTTAATTGGTACCTACTCTTAAAGTCTTGTGTGCGCTGTAACTGTGCTAAAGATATTGATGGGCAAAGTAAAGAAAGCGCAAGTAAAAGCAAAAAGGAATTTAGTTTTTTCATTTTTCTTTAATTTGTTATTTGTTGTATTAAAGGAGTCTATATTTTCCATTAGACTCCTTTTTACATAGATAAATGTTAGATCTTAGAATTGGTTATTTTATTGTTAGTGGCATGCCTCTATTTCAGACTATTTTATCTGATAAATATCACATTGTTATATAAAGAAGTATCATATTTTTCTAATACCATTGTACGCTTTGTGAAAAGCTGCTATGCTTGTCGTATTTTAAAGCATCGGTAAGAGTGGAAGCATTGGCACGGAAGGTAAAATTATAAGAAGTGTAAGGAGCTAGTACTACAGAGGCACTCATATTGAAGCAGTGAAGATCGCGTGAGAGGCTGGCAGTAGTCATGCTCAATTTATGATTATCAAAGTCATATCCTGAAGAGAAATTAATATTCCATCCATCACTAATACGTATGTTACCACTAAAATTAAGTGTTTGTGAAAATCTATATGCGTATCGCATCTTATCGTAAAGGAATTTTCCACCTATATCTTCACGCATAGTGATACCATACCCAAAAGTTAGTGACCATGGCATGTTAAAGGTCATATAACCATCTTCATCAGTTGCAGCAATGTTGCTTTCTTGTTTTTTTGCTTTATATTTGCCTTTTTCTAATTTGTCATCAATATTACTATCAATATCTGTATCTGTTTTTCTACGCTCGCTATTGTTATCTTCATCTTTGTTTTTTTGCTCATCGTGACTAAAAAGTTTCTTAATTTTGTCAGGATTAATCGTATATGAGATGTTTTGCGAAAAACCTTGGAAACGTGGCATACGACCAAATGATATTTCGGTATTATTGCTTTGATGTATAGCACCATTTTTATCTACTTCCCAAGCATAAGTGGCAAATTGAGCATTCATGGAGAATGTGTAGCTTTTAGAAAGTTTGAGACGTATACGGGTAGACAGATCTGACCATGGATGTATCTTTGCTGCGGCATTATATGACATGGAAAGTCCCAGTTCGTCAATGAGGCTAATTTTTTTATATCCAGTAGAGTCTTTCTCACTTCGTAGCTTCATTTCAATATTATTGCTAATATCCCATGATAACATTTCAGACTTAGTATTACCAGGAACTCCATAAAGCTCGTTTTTATATGGTGAATATTCAATAAAACTTACATTACCATCAGCATCTGTTTTTTGATAGCTATCCCAATAACCATATTTGCGTGCTCCAAAATTAGGTGAGTAAGAGAAAGATATATTTGGTGTTATGACATGACGAATAGCCATTATTTTAGATCCAAATATTTTTTTATTTGGGACATAAAAACCATATAATTTTGTTGTCATTCCTACGCTAAGACTCCAGTTATAGATATTATGAAAGCCATAAGTAGTATCTGCAATTTCCTTTCTTAAAGAGTTATCCCATGAGCGTGTAACTTTATTGGTATACATGCGATCGGTAAACTGAAAGGACGGAGTTATATTAATGTAGTTAAAAAGGCTGAAGTTGCCTTGTATAGGAATGGTATGTTGAAAAGCATTTTTCCAATCTTTTATAATATTAGAATGTAAAAGGTTATTTTCTTTAGTGTTTATAGAATTAGAGAGTTGTCCTGTATAACTCATTGATATTTTCTCATACCAACGTTCTTTTCCTACAGCATGTTTACGTTTAAAAGGATAAAATCGAGATATAGACAAGTTTATATCAGGTAAAGTAAGAGCTATGGTAGAATCGATCATGTTTTGTGAAAGATTGGCAGTGGTATTTAATGTTAATCCTATGCTTGAAAATCTTGTACTATAGCTAATAGATGATGTTCGTGTACTTTGTGTAAGTGCCTGCGGATTGTACATACTATAAAGATTGTTACGTTCGTATGATGAAGAGGCAAAGTTTACACTTGCAGATAGAGAGTTAAAAGGATTTGCTTTTGAGTCCTGACGATGATTCCATTGTAGCTTGAAACTTTCTTGACGAGAGTAGTCAGGGAAGCCCTTATCTCCCAATCTTGTGTCTTGGTAGCTAAAGAGGAACGAACCTGAATATCTATACCTCTTGCGATAGTTAGAAGCAGCACTTATACCCCATGAACCTTGAGTATATATCTCGCCTAAGAGTTTTAAATCCCATTTATCATTGATGGCAAAATAATATCCTATATCACGTAGATAGAACCCGCGCGTATATTCTTCACCATAGCTGGGCATAATAAGTCCCGAAGAGTATTTTTTCGAAAACGGAAAAAAGCCATATGGTATTGCTAAAGGAAGTGGCACATCAGCTACTACAAGGTATGCAGGACCGAAGACAACATCTTTTCCCGGACGAACTTTAGCGCGAGAAAGTGCGATGTAGAAATCTGGGTGGGGTTTGTCGCAAGTTGTATAACGACCATGTTGCAGGTAAACTATACCTGTAGAGTCGCGCTTGCCCGTTTCTCCGCTTAAATATCCTTCTTCTTGATGAGTATAAATATCTTTTATTATTCCTTTCTTCGATTTAAAATTGAAGGCCATTGTGTCTGTTTTATACTCATCATTTCCCATGTTAAAGATAGGTTTACCTTTTATCCCTCCTTTAGAAGTAGAATCTACACTACCAGTAGCACGTACAAGTGAGTTGTTTAAATCCATAGAGATTTTATCACTTTGTAATTTCATGTTTTCATAGTCTACTTTTGAGTTGCCATAAAGATGAGCTATTCCTGTATTGGTATTGTATACTATAGAGTCATCTGCGGTATAGTAAACAGGGGCATCTATAGTTTTTGAACGTAATCGCATAATACTATCGGCACGAATAGAGTCGTCTACAGCTTTATTATGTAGGTAAATGGAATACTGCAAAGAGTCCATTTTTGTTGTATCTATTTTTGGATCTTCTTTCTTTGTTGATGATATATTATTATTTATACTTGTTTTAGGGTATAAAACACTATCTATGGGTACAATAATAGGTTTTGTCGTGTTAGAGATATTTCTAAGCGACAAAGGCATATTTATTTTTGCCATTGCTATGGCTATGGTAAAAATAAACAGAGTTATAATAGTCTTATTCCTCATGATCTTTAGCATGCAAATTTACATAAATCCTATTGAAAAATGAGGACGTTTCGCTGTTTTTAACGTTTTAAGATTTATTAAAGGATTATTATGTAAAGAAAAAGATTGCATTTTTATGTTGAATATTATTGCTGTTTGGTAAAACTCCAAAAAGTATAAATATCTTCCCCGAAGCCCCGTAAAAAAGGACTTCTGAGATAAATCTTTCAAATATAAGATCCCTAATCGAAAAGACTTGGTTCTGGCGGCGCTTTTTGCATCTCCTTTGCAAGGAAATTATTCCATGTTTTTCTCGAGATTTTCCATGAATGCAATAAAATAGATGTAGTACATGAGCATAATTAGTGCCATGGTAACAATCTGCGAAAAAGCACGGTATCTCTTGATGCTTCTTGATAGAATTGTTATCAGCAGATTCGCAATCAAGACCACATATATCTGTATTTGTATGGCATTGGCGCTATACCCATAGAAGAGAAATGAAGTGAGAAGTTCTGTTTAAGCTATTTGTACAACGACTCAATAGCACTATCTTAGTATGATAATATCTCGTAGAGATGATTAAAAATATAATGGACATTTGAAGCCAAATGTCCATTATACTTAAAATATATTTTTTTAATAAGCGAATAAAGGATACTCCTTCATAGTTTCATTTACTTTAGAACGAACATTTGTTATTGTTTGTTCATTTTCCGGATCAGAAAGTACTTTATCAATAAGTTCTGCTATAAGTACCATTAAGTCTTCTTTAGCACCACGAGTAGTAATAGCAGCAGTACCAAGACGTATACCAGATGTTTGGAAAGCAGATCTTGTGTCGAAAGGCACCATGTTTTTATTAACTGTTATGTCAGCAGCAACAAGTGCATTCTCTGCGACCTTACCCGTAAGATCAGGATATTTTGTGCGGAGGTCAAGTAGCATAGAATGATTATCAGTACCTCCGGAAACTATTCCATATCCACGCTTAATAAGCTCTTCTGCTAAGATAGCTGCATTTTTCTTTACCTGTAGAGCATAATTTTTCCAATTAGGTTCAAGAATTTCACCAAAGGCAACAGCCTTGGCTGCAATAACATGCTCTAAAGGACCACCTTGATTACCTGGGAAGACGGCGGAGTCTAATAATTGAGACATCTTTTTTACTACACCTTTAGGAGTGGTGTACCCCCAAGGATTATCAAAGTCTTTCCCCATCATAATAACTCCTCCACGTGGTCCACGAAGGGTTTTATGTGTAGTAGTAGTAACAATGTGGGCATATTTAACAGGATTTTCAAGCAAGCCAGCAGCTATTAAGCCAGCAGGGTGAGCCATATCAACCATAAAGATAGCCCCTATCTCATTAGCCACTTTGCGAATACGTGCATAATCCCACTCTCTACTATAAGCAGAAGCTCCTGCTATTATCAGCTTAGGCTTATGTTTATAAGCAAGAAGCTCAAGATTATCATAATCTACACGTCCAGTATCCTTATTAAGCTGATAACCTATATGGTGATAAAGGATTCCGGAGTTATTTACAGGACTACCATGTGAGAGATGTCCTCCATGGTTAAGGTCTAGACCCATAAAGCAGTCTCCTGGTTTTAAAACAGCTAAAAGAACAGCTTGATTAGCCTGTGCCCCAGAGTGAGGCTGTACATTTGCCCAACATGCACCGAACACTTTTTTAACACGTTCTATACAAAGTGTTTCAACTTCATCTACTACCTGACAGCCACCATAATAACGTTTTCCAGGATACCCTTCTGCGTATTTGTTGGTAAGACATGAACCCATAGCAGCCATTACTTCATCACTAACAAAATTTTCTGATGCGATAAGCTCAATACCTTTTAATTGGCGTTGATGTTCTTTTTCGATAAGATTAAAAATAGTAGTATCTTTTCTCATAAGTTATATAAAATGTTTAGATAAAAAGCCATATATTAAAGATTAACCTTAAACGGCTTTAGAGTTAATAGATCTGCTGCAAATATACGAAAACTACTTTAAGTAAATACATACTTTTTGGAATAAAAAGATAAAATTTTATAGTTTTTTATACAAATTGATATTATCTTTGTGGAAGAAAAATGAAAATAGATGAATAATTCTCTTAATATAGCTATTGTAGGTGGTGGAGCCGCAGGCTTTTTTACTGCAATAACAGCTAAAAAAAACTTTCCAGAAGCTAATGTAACTATATTTGAGAAATGTAATAAGGTATTAGCAAAGGTAAAGGTTACAGGAGGGGGGCGTTGCAATCTTACTAATACTTTTATTCATGTTACAGACATGAAACAAGTATATCCACGAGGAAGTAAGATGATGAAGCACCTTTTTAAGTTGTTTGACAACAAAGCTTGTATGCATTGGTTTAGCAAACATGGCGTTCCTCTTATTATACAAGAGGATCAGCGAGTTTTTCCTAAAACTCAAGATTCTCGTACTATAATGGAAGTACTTTTAAAAGAAGCAAATAGATTAGGGATAAAAGTCATTGTAAGTAAACAAATAGTATCGTTAAAACAGAATAATGATGGATTATTTTGTCTTACATTTGTTGATCGTTCAGAGATTTTTTTTAATAGAGTAGCCATTACTACAGGTGGTGCTACAATATCACACCAGTTAGATTACCTAAAGATGTTGGGACATACTATTGAAAAGCCTATTCCGTCTCTTTTTTCTTTTAAAATAGAGGAAGAAAGATTCTTAAAACTTAAGGGTACTGTGGTTCCTCTGGTGGTGGTAAGCATACAAGGTAAAAAACTACATGCAGTGGGAGATCTGCTTATTACACATTGGGGAGTAAGTGGTCCTGTTATTTTAAAACTTTCGTCTTATGCTGCTAGGTTTTTAGAAGAAAATCATTATAAAGCACAAATAGCCATTAGTTGGGTAGGAGATAGGTCTCGCAAGGAAGTAGAAGCTACAATACATAAAATAATTAAAGATAATCTAAAAAAGCAGTTAAATAGTATTCGCCCCTTTAATCTTACTTCTAAACTATGGCTATATATTATTAATAAAGTAGGGTTAGATCAAGTAAGGTTGTGGAGTGAATTAGGTAAGAAAGGTTTTAATAGGGTAGTAGAAGTGTTATCTAACGATGTTTATACTATTATAGATAGAGGTACATATAAAGATGAATTTGTTACTTGTGGTGGTATAAGTTTAAAGTCGATAAATCAAAACACACTTGAAAGCAAGAGTTGTCCAGGTCTTTTTTTTGCAGGTGAAATCCTTGATGTAGATGGTATTACAGGAGGATTTAATTTACAAGCAGCTTGGACAATGGGATATACTGTAGGGCAGTATATAGGAATAAAAAATAATAAATAATAAAAATAATTACTTTGTATAAATGTGATAGTATGAATATATTTAAAGAATTAAGAAGAAAGAACCACCCACGAGTATTGGGAGCTATTGATATTTTTAAGTACATTGGTCCTGGTCTGCTTGTAACAGTAGGATTTATAGATCCTGGTAATTGGGCTAGTAACTTTGCAGCAGGCTCTGATTTTGGTTACACTTTATTATGGGTAGTAACACTATCTACTATAATGCTCATTATTTTACAACATAATGTAGCCCATTTAGGTATTGTAACAGGTTTATGTTTAAGTGAGGCAGCAGTGAAATATTCACCAAAATGGTTGGGAAAGCCTATTGTGGTAAGTGCTTTTTTTGCGAGTATATCTACTTCTTTAGCAGAAATTTTAGGTGGTGCAATAGCTTTACAAATGCTTTTTGGTATAAGTATTCCTAATGGGGCATTGTTAACTACAATAGCAGTACTTATAATGCTTTTTACTAATAGTTATAAGCGTATGGAAAAGGCTATTATAGGCTTTGTATCAATGATAGGTTTATCTTTTTTATATGAGCTTTTTTTAGTAGACATACCTTGGCCAGAAGCTCTTAAAGGTGCGTTCTTACCTTCCGTTCCTCAGGGTTCTCTTATGATAATAATGAGTGTGTTAGGTGCTGTTGTAATGCCTCATAACTTGTTTTTACATTCAGAGATAGTACAGAGTCGTGAGATTAATATAAAAGGTGATGAGCGCATAGAACGTATGTTGAAATATGAGTTTTGCGATACTTTGTTTTCGATGATAGTGGGCTGGGCTATTAATTCTGCAATGATACTACTTGCTGCTAGTACTTTCTACACTCATGGTAGTCATATCAATGAGTTGGCACAAGCACAAGCACTTCTCACACCATTACTTGGTAATAATGCTGCAAATATTTTTGCTATAGCCTTGTTATTAGCAGGTGCATCAAGTACTATAACCAGTGGTATGGCAGGAGGTAGTATCTTTTCAGGATTATTTAGTGAACCATATAATGTAAAAGATATACATTCTATAATAGGTGTTTTACTTTCGTTAGGTATTGCTTTATTAATGATTTTCTTTATAGGTAATCCTTTTAAAGGATTGATAATTTCACAGATGATTTTATCTATTCAGTTACCTTTTACAATGTTTTTACAAGTAAGTCTAACTTCTTCTAAGCATGTAATGGGAAAGTATGTAAATGAGAATAGTACTACTATATTATTATATTTTTTAGCAACACTTGTATCTGCTTTAAATATTTGGTTACTAATAGAAGCTATATAACGAAAAATTTTAGTAAGTTTGCATCACAATTAATAACTAAAATTATGAAGAAAATATTTACTATTCTTTTGTTTGGACTAATTCTTCAGACAAATGTATTTGCCTCTAAAGTGCAACGACCAAAATTAGTGATAGGATTAGTAGTAGATCAAATGAGATGGGATTACCTTTATTACTATTACACCGACTATTGTAATAATGGCTTAAGACGATTATTAGATAATGGGTATAGCTTTGCAAACACACAGATTAGCTATTCTCCTGCAGTTACAGCAGTAGGGCATTCTTCTATATTTACAGGAACAGTACCTGCTATTCATGGTATAGCAGGTAATTACTTTTGGCAAAAAGACAAATTAGTATATTGCTGTGAAGATGACAATGTACAAGGTGTTGGTAGTACAGGTAAAGAAGGAAAGATGAGCCCTCAACGAATGCTAACCACCACTATAGGAGATGAGCTTCGTGTTTCTACTGATTTTCGTTCACGTGTTTTTGGTGTATCACTAAAAGATCGTGCAGCAATTTTACCAGCAGGACATTCTGCCAACGCTGCCTTTTGGTGGGGAACGAAAGCTGGGCATTTTATTTCATCTACTTATTACATGGGAAAATTACCAGAATGGCTTATAGCCTTTAATGCTACACATAGTAAGCCTTCAGGTTATGATATAAAGACATCTACAGAAGGGGTAACAATGACCTTTGATATGGCTAAAGCAGTTATTAATAATTATAGGTTAGGTAGTAATGGGGCTACAGATATGTTAACGGTTAGTGTTTCTTCTACTGATGCGATAGGACACAAATATTCTACACGAGGTAAAGAAAATAAGCAAGTTTATATGCAATTAGATAAAGATATTGCCGATTTTCTTACTTATTTAGATAAGAACATAGGGAGTGGTAATTATCTTATCTTTTTAACAGCTGATCATGGAGCAGCTCATAATTTTAATTATCTGCGAGAGAATAAGATACCAGCAGGTGGTTGGGATTGGGAAACATCAACTAAAAAACTTAACACACATCTTAAAACTAAGTTTGGTGTTGCACCTGTAATGGGTGAAGATAATTATCAGTTCTTTTTAAATGACTCTATAATAGCAAAAGCTGGATTGAAAAAAGAAGATGTTATAGATGAGTCGGTAGAGTTTTTAAAGCATGATTCACTTATTATGTATGCTTTTGATTATAATAAGTTGGCACAGATTACTATGCCTACAGTTTTGAAAGAGCGTTTGGTTAATGGTTATTTCCGCGATCGTTCTGGTGAGATAGGTATTGTAACTCGTCCTCAGGTGTTTGGAGCTAAAGATGTACCATCTTATCGAGGTACACAGCATGGACAACCTTTCCCTTATGATACTCATATACCATTCCTTCTTTATGGATATAATATACCACAAGGAGAGGATACTGAGGCTATAGGTATAGAAGATATAGCACCTACAATTTGTGCTTTACTTCATATACAAATGCCTGATGGATGTTTAGGTAAACCACGAACATTAAAACATCAAAAAGCGATAAAATAAGCATGCATATTGCAATAGCAGGAAATATAGGAAGTGGGAAGACTACTCTTACAAAGATGTTAGCCAAAAAGTATAATTGGTTGCCTCGTTTTGAGTCAGTGGATTATAATCCTTATCTTGAAGATTATTATAAAGATCTTAAAAGATGGTCATTCCCTATGGAAATTTTCTTTCTTAAAGAGCGTTTTAAGGACTTATTAGAGATAAGTAAGTGTGATAAGCATGTAGTACAAGATCGCTCTATATATGAAGGTGTATATGTTTTTACTGCAAACAATTATGCTATGGGAAATCTAGATGATAGAGATTTTGAAACATATATGGAACTATTTAAAGATTTAACAGATGTAGTAAAAATACCAGATCTAATGATTTATCTACGCTCATCAGTGAGTCATCTCGTGGCAAATATAGAGAAGCGTGGCAGAAGTTATGAACAAAAAATGCCTTTGGGATATCTTGAAAATATAAATAGTCCACCCTTAAAAGCCTAATATTCATCTGATTCATAGTATATTATGCTATAAATTATTTGCAAATATCTGCAAGTTTTTGTACCTTTACATTATAATTCTTGCAGATATTTATGCTTAAACGTACATCCAAACAGCTCTCTTTGTTCTCTTCTTTAGAGGACATGCTTAGTCATCAACATCCCCTTTTCCAACTTAGTAATAAGATTAATTGGGAGTGTTTTGAAAATGCTTTCTCTCCTTTGTATTGCAGCAATAATGGTCGCCCGGCTCATCCTA
>NZ_KB905310.1:8189-12235 GCF_000378745.1 Prevotella amnii DSM 23384 = JCM 14753 | reverse complement strand
AACGTGGAGTTTAGGCTACCTTATCAATGGAGATAGTACAGGACTGACAGACGAAGAAATCGCACTCGCAGACCAATGGAGTAAGGACACCAAAGCGGAGGTTATATCGCCCCACACAGACATAGAGGGGAATATGCAACCTTATTTTACCCACGTTCCAGCCTTTGGACTACCCACCGAGGTAGAGGACTGCGCCCTTATTTGCAGAGAGTAAATAAAAACATCAACCTATAAACGACAACAATATGAAAGTACAAGTAGAAGGCATTATTCATAATTTTTCGAGCAAAGCTCTCAACAACTCGTGGGCAGATGAAATACCCAACATCATCGTGAGAGTTATCAATGCCATAAGCATAGCCGAGAACAAGGAGGAGTTGCAGACCGCACTCCTTCAAATCTCCCAAGAAACGGAACTTGACAAGTTTTTTGTCTATGGTTACGGCGCACATCATTTTTGGCTAACCCACCGTTGGCTATCGAATGGTGAACCAATGGAACACAGATTACTAATCGCTGAGTTTTGAAAATATGGAAAGGAAAGTTTACAGAGTACGCACCCAATACGTTTTTGAAGGTGTGTTTGAGGTTGTAGCCACAGACCGAGAGGAAGCCGAGCGGAAAATCCTTGAAGATTGTGGAATGGTGATGGGCAGAGGAATACACAGCACACTGCCCGATGAACAAATCAATTGGGCTTTCGATACCCACCCCGAAGAGCGGATAATTGAAACAACCGAAAATCCCTAACACAATGAGCCACGCAACCTTAAAAAAATGCGTGGCTTCTTTTCTTTTTCTTTGAACGAGCAGGCGACCAAAGAAAAGAAGCAAAAGAAAGTCGCTAATTATCAAAAGCTTAAATTATAGGATGATCTTGAGGATCTTTATAAAGAGGTAGAAGAGCAAGAGAGGGATGGCAAAGTGCCATCTTCCCCTTTGTTTTTATATTTTTGTACATTCTATAAGCTTATATGTTGTTTTTGGCTTTGTAGATATATTATTTGCATTCTGATATTCAATACATTTTATTTTATATTGATGTAATTCCCCTAATGTAACTCCATTAAGGATATTAGCCTCAGCTGTTGTACCTGTTATTTTCTTTTTATCGTAAATAAAAGTCCATTTCCCATTACATAGAACTGTACCAGAAGCAAAATAACCAACAAATTCGGTTATGACTTCCTCTAATTCTATGTGTGCATTTAAATAATCATATACTCTTGAAATTGCATTTAATGATATAGTAGAACCAGAGATACTTTTTTCTAATGTTGATGTAACCCATTTATGTTTAAAAGACAATTTATTAGTTTCTAAGACTTGCAAAAAAGAGCGCATACTGCTTAATGTATGTCCCTGTAAATCTTCAATTTTTTCTTTCAATCCATCTACAGAGTCTATTGTAAATATTTCATCAATTTTCTGTAAAGTAGATGATATCCTTGATGCTTCACCAAACATATCAAATGTTTCATTTAGAATAAAGTGTACATCAAAAGATGCGGCCTTTAATGCACAAGCTCTCATATTTGCTTCAGAGGCATGTTGTTTACCAAAGCTTTTAATGTGACAGTTACGTATCATAGCTTGGTATCTGTCTAAAGCATTTGTTAATACATTAATATCAATGCTATGAGAATTATCAATGTCACTAAATGCTATACAAGACATTATTTTACCATTTTGTAATGAACCTGAAATTAATTCTTCATTATCAATTGCTTCATAATTACAGAAAAAGCCTTCATCTGGTAGCATAAAAGGCTGTACCTTAATAGATTCAAGGGGTATGGCTAATATATCATTTGCACCTCTTACAATTACATCAAGATAACTATTATCTTCTGGTTTTTTATATATAGACAATAAATCTATTTTCTGACCTTTAAATAAGTTCAAACGTTTTTCACTAATCCTTACAGCGAGATATTTATAACACGTTTCATCATCATACGGATATAATAGGCACAAATAATTTGCGCCAAAAATATCTGTCGCTACAAAAACTTGTGGTATCTCATAGAAAACAATAACCTCTATAAATTTTAGTTGAATCATATTGCTTTCGGTTAAAGAGTTATTTCTCTATATTGGATTTCAGCTTTGTTTAAATCAAATAAAGTTGTATGCCACCAAGTATAATGATTTGCACAGTTATTACTTGGAGTTTTTAGCATTACACCATATTCTGGGCACATTATTATTTCTGCAATTCCATGCAAATGTTTCAAGTAAGGAAGTTTCGCCATAGAACGTGCATCTTCCAATGTGCATAGTGAAGATAACCCAGATGCTTGCCATAGTTTGTTTCCAAATTTTTTCTGTGGATACAGCTCAGTATGAGGTTTTAAATCATCCTCTGTCATGACGCTATCTTCTTGAATTAGACGAAATAAAGGTTCATTGTCGTATGCAACTACGACATCTTCAGGAGGAGTGTTGGCTGGCAACTGTTTAGCCCACGAAACATTATATTTACTTCTATATTCTGTCAATTTTGTTGACGTATACATATTGTTTGGTAATTATATATACTTTTTGTTTGCAAAAGTAATATTAAATATTTAATTTTGCAATGCCATAAATGCTTTTCCATAAAATTTAAAGAGTTTTTAGGTAAAAAGGTGTTCAGTAATTACAAGATGAAGAATAGAGCAAACTCCACCTGTCTTCGCTTGACAAGCCCACGCAAAACCTTTCCTTTGTATCGACAGAAGGAAACATACTCTCGATAGATACTCCTATCTCCACCTTCTATTTTTTTGAGTAATTTGCTCTTGGGATGTTTGCCATACCCCAACAACCGACCTACTCCAACATTGTAGGATAAGACGGCAAGCAATAGGGCATCTTTGCCATATTCTTTGAAGCATTCAATGCATTTCCAAAGGTCTGCACGAAGCAGGGAGTCTGCCTGCCATTCCGTCATATCCGCTGTGAAACGCTCTCCTGGTTGCAGCTGATGCCCATATCCAACATACGGATAATTCTTCCAGCTGTGCATACCCTCAAAGTATTTTACAACGACTACCGCACGTTCAAAAGGTGGCAAGTCTGCCAACCGCACCCTCCGCTGAGCAAGGGTCGGCTGACAGAACAGGCAGAATACACAAAGTAAAATGAAAGAATGTATCGTTCGCATCCATTATGTTCTTAGTGGCGTGAAGATGCAGGCTTGTCCTTGCCCTCTTCCCGCTCGTTGTTAAAACTAAAGGTTAGCTGCTGAACCCTGCCGAAACTATCCTCCACATATACATCAATCGTCTGGCGGTCAGATGAGAGTGAGGTGTAGTAAAGTCGGAAAACATCCTTGGTGAGCGGATAGCGGTCGTTGGGCTTGAATACCGTCCCATTGTCCATTCTTAGCGTTCCTTTCCCGTCCGGTTGGAAATATCTGATGGTGTAGCGAGTGTCGGCAAAGTCGCCTTCACGTTTGAGTGTACACCTGATTTCTGCCGTCTGTCCCTTGACGATGTCCTTCTGGACAGGCATCGTCTCGACAGTGAACGGGTAAGACTGCTGAACATCCAACTCCCTATCACAAGCAGATAAACAAAACACGGCAAGGGTTAGCACTCCCATTACCCATATACTATTAAAAAATTTCTTTTTCATTGTTCCCTACATTTATAGATTAAACCTGATTCCTGCCGATACAGCAGGGCGAAAATGATGAACATCCGTACCAAAGAGTATGCGTCCCTGTCCTTTGAGTAGCAACAGCACATTGTCCAATAAGAAACATTCTATGGATAGATGCACCGCTCCACCATAGACGAAGTGAGAGCCATCGAGCAGTTTTGCGCCATCGGGAAGTAGTTTCTTATCTTCGTTAAGTTCCTCATAGCCACCCAAAGCGGATATTCCAGCATAGGCAAATACATTTTTACCATTGTCAGAAACAATAGGCTGCATATAACCCAAATGCACGAAGGCATCTTTGAGTTTCACATCATAGCTGCGATACGGCATATTTTGTTGCTCATATTCTACCGTAAGAAATGAATAATTCTCACGCTTCAGATAGCGAGTGAGCGAAA
>NZ_KB905310.1:0-8089 GCF_000378745.1 Prevotella amnii DSM 23384 = JCM 14753 | reverse complement strand
AGGTTATCAATCTTCTGAGCCAAAAGTAAATCTTGCGGCTCGACATAGAAGGTAAGCGTTCGTCCACCATTATGCTCATAAAGCGTCACTTCAAGCTGCTTATCTTCTGAAAGCGAGAACTGCTCCAAGGCGAACACCGAACTTTCTGTGTGCCTTCCCTTGATGTAGTTCACCTGATGATAGGCACGGAGTGGTTGCAGCACCTGTTCCTGAATGGCGGTGCGCTTCGCCACCTTTTTATCCACCACCTTGAACGTAACGAAGTCCACCGAGTACGGCATATTGGTCATATTGCCTATTCGGGTATGAAAATATAGCAAGCCATTGTGCGCATACAATCCCCTAAGCAGGAATTTCATACCGAACTGGTGCACCCCGATGTGCTTGATATAGCGTTTGTCATTCTGACAGATGGTCTGCATCATCAGTTTGACAAGTACGGGCGACTCGTTCCCAAGTTCCTTGAAATAGATGTCCGCACGGTTGCTCGGCAAACGTCCCTCGACGGGCGACAGAAAGTCCTTCATCTCCACGCTCAGCTTCTCCGGCTCATCGGCATATTTCACGTTGAAAGCATAAAATGAGCCGTCCTCGCAAATCACGCTCATGTTGGTCTCCGTCTCAAAGTCCTTGACGGCAGCCTTTACACGCAGCACGTTCTCCGCATCCTCCGCCTTGCCGGCGATGATGTTCTGTGAACCCAAATCCACATAGCGGACAGCCGATGGAAAAATCAAATGCACCGTCTTTTCAAAAGTAACTTCCAAGCCGTAAGGCAGGACGATGCGTCCATTCGGAATTGCCTTGCTCATACCTTGAAAGAGTTCTCCCGATGAGAGCGGACGGTCGGGCGTGAGCGTTGAAGTCGTTGTCTGTGCAGTGGCTGACGCTCCCATCGTGGCAAGCAGGACAGCCGAAAAAATCCATTTTTTCATTGTTGTTATTATTTTGTTATTGCTATTTTTATTGATTGATATGCTTATTTTGACTGAACCAAGAACATGCGGTAGCCGCCTTTAAGTGTTACCTTGACGGTGCGGAGTTTCTTTTGGAGCAGCTGGCTTGCGCCCTGCATCACCCCACGTGCCGCCTCCGAGATGATTTGGTCTTTGGCAGAGGAAGCAAAGGTGAAGGAAGTTCCCATCGATCCTCCAATGTTTGCTCCCACCTCTTTGAGAGCGTTGATGTCCTCCGAACCGGGAATGAATACCCCCTCCTGTCCGTCGGTGTCGTATGCCGAGAGCTTCACGGCAATAATCCGTCCCTTTACTTCAATGCTCTTAACGAGCAGGTGCAGACGGTTGCCCTCAATCTTAGCCCTCGCAATGAGTCGGCTTTGGCGGGGAATGCGCAAGCCCTGCACTTGGGCAGTTTCGAGCATGCGCAACGCCACATTATCGCCCTCCTTGAGTGTCGCTGTCCTGTCCACCACCACGCTGAGCGTGTTGCGGGACACGGCAGCAACCGCACTCGTGAGCGAATGAAAGCCCATATTGCGTGGCTTCGTGCCGTATTGCTGAACAAAGTCGGCATCTGTCATCGGCTGATCGAGCGAAGACACCACCTGCTTACGTTCTGCCAATACCTCCATTGCAGGAAGAGAACCGGCTACCGATACTTGTTTTGTTGCCGATGTTTCCAAAACTCCCTTTTCCTTTGCGGGTGTAAAAGCGTTGGCAGCATTGGTAGTTAAAGAAGATTGTGGCAGATACTTCGCCGCCATTTGGTAACTCTTTTCCATCAGAGCGAGCTGTCGCTTCTCCTCCGCATCCTCATTCTCATTCTTTGATGCCAATTCCTTTTTGAGGTTGTCCAACTCCGAGCGCAGTGCCTCACGCTCCTGCTCGTGCGGATCGGGTGCATAAAAAGAGTTCAACAGGCGGTTGTTCTCCTCATAGCGGTGCATTGAGCTTTCAATCTTTGCCGTCGAAGCGGCTGTTTCCGCACGCTCGCTTTCCGAGGGGGCGGTATTACTATCAAAGTAATCCGAAAGCCTGCCCATCTCCTCGCGTGTCTGTTCGTCCTGACGGCTCTTGTCGCCCAATTCGTAGGCTTTGAGTTTGTTGCCCGTCAGCTGTTCGGTGGTAGCCTGCGGTATGCTGTCGTTCAGTCCCTGCTGCGCCGCACTCTTCTCCTTGCCCGACGGGGCAAATATGAACCACATCGAGAGGGCGAAAAGCAATCCCAGCCCACCGAAGACCAGTCCTTTCTTGAGATATTCTTTCTGTTTATTATCCATTTTCATTACTATTAGTTGAATATTGTTGATAAAGTCGTATAAATACGCTATCTGTATGGATGTCGCTGTCTATTATCGTTCCCTTGGGGATAGGTAGTCTTTCCTCCTTATCGTGCGGCAGGAAAAACTGCGCTATCATCACTAAAGAACAGACGAGATAGACAAAACTTAATCCGAATACAATCAGCTTGCGCTGCTTTGCCGTGAGCCTGTCGCACCGATGGCGAAGCCACAAGTGCGCCCTCAAATAGTGCCGTGCGAATGAAAATCCCCTTGTTCTTTTCATCGTGCTATCGTTTATAGGTTTGGAGGTCTTGATTCTGTCGCACCATAAACTGCTCCATGAGGAAGCCCTGCGGATTGTTGTCCGAGCGGACAGAGTTCTGCAAGGTGCAGGTCGTTATCAGGTTACGCTCCGTGATGTTACTCGGTCGCACGATGAACTGACGGGCGTAGGTCGTTACCTCGTAGGGGTACACCTCGAAATTGCAGCGGATGGAGTCCACCTCAATACGCTGATTGACATTGCCCGAAATGGCACGGTTGTAATAGCCCTTTTCCGCCAAGTCCTTGTAATAGTTGAACGCCGACTTGTTGCAGAGCAGAAAGGCACGCTCCATGTTCTTCTCGATGGCATCCTTATCGGGCGCGATGGTGAAGAACAGTTCATGGAAACGGCGGACGTGTTCCCTCGCTTCCACAGGTCGGTTCTTGCTAGCATCCTGACTCAGTGCGAGCATCAAGGATTTTCCTTGGTCAAGCACATAGATTTTCTCCCTCTGCTCTTTGGCAAAGCCATACGAGGCATAGACGGCATAGCCGCTGACCGCCACGCAGACGATGGCAAAGACAAAGGCATAGAGCCTTATCTGACGGAATGAGGTCTCGATATTGGTGAGTGATTTGAATTCCATTGTTTTTTCGTTTTTTGTTATTTACCTTTGAGTAATGCACCCTTGATACGTCCGATGGCATTGCCTGCAACGGCTCCAGCTCCACCTGCCAAATACTTGCCTCCGGTGTATGCGCCCTGCGCTCCACGTTGAGCCGTCTGATTGACGTTACGACCGTATGAGCCGATGCCGCCACCTGCTTCGATAATCCAGCCTGCCACCGTAGGCACACAGAAGTAGCCCACGATACCGATGAGGAAGAAGACGATGTGATACCAACTGCCCGCATCGGGGAGGAAATTCGGGTCGCTAAGGGTTTCAATATCTTTCTGCACCATCAGCACTTGTATCTTTGTCAGAAGGGCGGTCAAGATGCTGCTCACCGGTAGCCATAGATACACCGATATATAGCGAGAAAACCAAGCCGTCATCGACCCCGACAATCCGTCCCATACGGCAATGCCGAAAACGACGGGTCCAAGAATGGAGAGCACAATCAGAATGAAAGTGCGCAGCGTGTCAATAATCAATCCCGCAGCGTGGAAGAGTATTTCCATGATGTCGTGAACACACTTTAAAATCCATTGTTTCATTTGGTAGGCAGAGCGTTCCGCATACATTCCCGCAATGGTT
Source organism: Prevotella amnii DSM 23384 = JCM 14753 (assembly GCF_000378745.1). Taxonomy (GTDB): domain Bacteria; phylum Bacteroidota; class Bacteroidia; order Bacteroidales; family Bacteroidaceae; genus Prevotella; species Prevotella amnii. Next base: position 4,324 of record NZ_KB905310.1, on the reverse strand, counting down.
ATGGCATCCTCCGGACCGACGATGCCCATCTCTTCAATCTTTTGGTCAAAGGCTTCATTCGATACCAAAAATGCCGTTTCGGGGTTGCGCAGATAGGCTTCCTCCTGCAACTTATCCCTTTGTGCTATAAGTTTGGCAAGCGTCCCCTCCTGCTTGTCCACCATCATTTCCGTACCCTTGACGATTGGGGAGAGTACGCCATTCATTGTGCCAAGCACTATCGTAGGGAAAAACATAATGCAAAAACCAATCACAAAGGGACGTAGGAGCGGAAACACGTCGATTGCCTCGGCACGGGCAAGCGAAGCCCATACCCTCAGTGCGATATAGAAGAGCGCACCCAAGCCCGCAATCCCCTTTGCCACACCTGTCATATCCGAACAAAGCGGCATCATCTCGTCATAGGTCGAGCGGAGCAAATCGTGTAAACTGGCAAAATCCATAAGTTTGTCCTTTCCTTACTTGATTACCAATAGCGGCTTGCCGTATTACCGTAGAGGGATTTTACCTCGCTCAGTTCTCCCTTCTCTCTGGCACGCACGAAGCTCACCGATATGTTCTTACGGGTATAGTAAGATACCAGCGAACGATATTCACGCAGCGTGGTATAGATATGGTCTATCTGCTGCATACGTTCGTGGTCGTTCATCGAGAACACATTGCTTTTGGCAACCGATTTGAGTTCTTTCAGGCTCTCGCCGCTCAATTCCAATAACTTGGTATAGCCGGAAGCCATTGCAGCAAGTTCCGAAGGACGGAAGTTCTTGTCTGAGAGCATCTTCTTGTACGAGGTAACGTAAATCTCCGAGATGTCGCCCACCATCAGGATACATTCTTTTACTTTATAGGCATCACCGATTAAGTTCTTGATCTTACGCAAATCGTCGTAATACTTCTTCGTGTCGTTGTAGAGTTTCTCTACCTCTTTGAAGCCGTCCAAGGTGTTCTTCACCGTCTTCGTGGCGGTGGCGATTTCCTTGACGGAATTGGCGATGTTACCCGCAAAGTTGCCCGGGTCGGTTACTACCCATTGTGCGTGTGCCTGACCACCGCAGAATAAAGTCAAAGCGGTAAGTAGCATAAAAACTTGTTTTTTCATTGTTGTTGTCATATTTAAGTTGTTGAAAAATTACTTTCTTTTCTCCCGTTTTTCACTTGCCAACTGCCTGATAGCCGTTTCGATGTCGCCACCCAGCTGTTCCGCGCGCTGCATCACCTCCACTTTTTCGGTCTCCTCGGTAGTATAGGTAAGGTATTCCTCCATGCTCACCTCCGTGGCATAGACGGCACTCTGCATACCGCCCAAGCCTATCCACACTTCCTTGTAGAGTCGATTCGGGTCATTGTTTTGATTGATGGAAAGTATCTGACTCTTCTCCTTTTCGGAGAGTCCGAGCATGGCTTGTATGCCGTCAAACTTGGTCATGTACTTGCGCTGGTCAAGCAGGATTTTGCAGTCGGAGTTGTTGATGATACTCTCTTTGACAATGGGCGACTGGATGATGTCGTCCACCTCCTGTGTCACGACGATGGCTTCCCCGAAATACTTTCTGACCGTCTTGTAGAGATATTTGATATAGTCCGCCATATTAGCCGAGGCAATGGCTTTCCATGCTTCTTCGATGAGAATCATCTTGCGGATACCTTTTAATCGGCGCATTTTGTTAATGAAAGCTTCCATGATGATAATCGTTACGACAGGAAACAAATCCTTGTTGTCCTTCACTTGGTCGATTTCAAAGACGATGAAACGTTTCGAGAGCAGGTCGATGTTCTTGTCCGAGTTCAGCAGGAAGTCATACCTGCCACCTTTATAATACTGCTTGAGTGTCGTTAGGAGGTTATTGATATTGAAGTCAGAGAGCGTTACCTTAATGTCCCGATGCTCCATGTCCTCCCGATACACATCACGCAGATACTCATAGAAGGTGTTGAAGCAGGGAACGATGGTGTGATCCGTCCTGATAAGTTCGATGTAGGTGTTGACGGCAGAACCAAGTTCGCCTGCTTCTGTCTTGGTAATATGTTCATCGGCACTCTTCCAAAGCGTAAGCAATAAGGTGCAGATACTTTCTCTTTTCTCCACGTCAAAGAAGTAATCATCGGTGAAGAAAGGATTAAAAGAGATAGGATGCTCATCGGTATAGGTGAAATAAACACCGTCCTCGCCCTTGGTCTTGCGGTGGATAAGCTCGCACAAGCCTTGATAGCTGTTACCCGTATCGACCAAGAGTACGTGCGCCCCTTGCTCGTAATACTGGCGTACCATGTGGTTGGTAAAGAAAGACTTGCCACTACCTGAAGGACCGAGAATGAACTTGTTGCGGTTGGTAATGATACCTTTCTTCATCGGCAGGTCGGAAATGTCCAAGTGGATGGGCTTGCCCGAAAGTCGGTCAGCCATCTTAATACCGAAGGGAGAGAGCGAGTCCTTATAGTTGGTCTCTGCCGTGAAGAAACAGAGAGCCGGCTCGATAAAGGTATAGAAACTCTCCTCACTTGGAAAGTCGGCGGCATTGCCGGGAATACCCGCCCAATAGAGGGTAGCCGTATCAACGGTGTTGTGGCGTGGCTTGCACTCCATCAGTGCCAACGCACTGCCCACATCGTTCTTGATGTTACGGAGTTCTTCCTTGTCATCGCTCCATGCCAGCACGTTGAAGTGGACACGAATGGAGGTCAACCCCTGCGAGTGGGCTACGTTGAGATACTCCTGTATCCACTCTTCGTTAATCTGATTGCTTCTGCTGTATCTTGCAAGCGAGTGCATGTTGCGTGCCTGCTTCTCAAACCTTTGCAGGTTATCATCACTGTCCTCGATGAAGAGGTACTGATTATAGATATGGTTGCAGGGCAGCAACAAGCCAACGGGAGCGGCAAAGGACAGTCGGCAGTCGCTTCTGTCCGTTGATAGTCGCTCATAGCGTGTGTCTGTGGAAACACTTGTAGGCAGGTCGTCCGTGTCTGACAGCGTATGCAGGCAAAGGCGATTATCCCCTATACGCACAAGGTCTGCTCCTAATCGTATGTCTTCCAAAGAAGCGTGTCCTTCTTCAGAAAGGGAGAAGTAGCGGTCTAAGAGTCCGCCCTTCTCGGCTGTCCCCACCAAATCCTCCTCCTTCATACGGGTGAGCCGGATTTGCTCCGTGTCGTTGATGATACGCTCGAACTGGTCCACCGCTTCCATAAACTTGACCACTTCCTCCTTGTCGGTAATCTCCTTGGGGAGCAAGTGCCCACGGCAGAGCGAGGAAAAATTGCTCTGTCGCTGCATACGCTGCTTGTTGGTCTTGGTCAGGAAGAGATAGACCGAGTGGTGCAGGAAAGGACGCTCGTTAAGTAATGATTAAAAAATAACTTGGTACATTTTCGGAGCCGAGGCATCGGTCTTGAGCAGTGTATTCAATTGATGAAAAACTCCAGAAATGGAACTATATGGTTTCATGGAGAGAGAGAAAAAAATACCAAGTTATTTTTTTATCATTACTAAAATGTCGGTTAGATGCACGTGAGAGGAAACTAAGTCCGCTTTCTGCCATCTTTGGTTGGTAACGTTCCTTGATAAACCAGTCCTGCTTATGCACGATGGTATAGTTGGGCAGCACCTTGATTGCCTTGTGCCATGCCGAGTGCATCGCCTCGTATTCGGCAGAGGTGACGGTGAAGAGTTCGGGCAGCTCCACACGGAAAGCCACCGAGATGTCAGCATCCTTACTCACCATACAACCCTGCTCGATGGAGAGTAGCGGGAACTTCGCTTCCAAGGTCGTGATTTTACTGTTGTTTCTCATTATGCCTTGCGTTTTGGTTTGAGGTTACGGATAAGGTGAAAGACGGTACGGCGGTTCAAGAGGTAGCGCGGGTGCATCTTAATGGCTCCCTGCTTCATCAGTCCGTATCTGCCGTACTTGCGGTTCATGGCGAACGTTTGCCACACGACGAGTGTTGCACCCACTAAGCCAAGACCGAGGCAGACTATCTGGTCGATGCCACAGAGATAGAGCACCACCACGAGAAAGAAGACCGCCAGCAGTCCCCCAGCAAAGAGGAAGAGGTATTGCGCCTTCAAGCCCTTGAACTCCACCGTCCGACCTACACCTTTATTGATTTCCCACTGTGCCATCGTTTACAGGAAGAAGGAACGTAAGATGGTGGCAGCCACAATCAGGAAGATACACGCACCGAACCAAGAAGCGGCTGTCTTGCTCGTATCGGGGTCGCCACTTGAGAACTTGTTGTATACTTTTATTCCTCCGATAAGACCCACTACGGCACCGATGGCATAGATGAGTTTCGTACCCGGGTCGAAGTAGGACGTTACCAT
>NZ_KB905309.1 GCF_000378745.1 Prevotella amnii DSM 23384 = JCM 14753 | reverse complement strand
TATATAGTTGTACACCTTTGTGAACACCATTCTTTTTCGTGTGCGTACTACCACACGCACGACATCTCATTTTGAACATACTAACTTTGAATTTTTAGGCAACTTAAATGCCCATAAAGTTAGTATACATCGGAAAGACACCTATGTCTCAGCCTGCAAAATGAGCTATTGAGCAATTTGAATCGTCAATTTAGTGCTGAAGGTATCTTGAATGGGCGAAACATGTGTAAATATCGAATGGCATGACACTTTTCAGCCTGCAAAATGAGCTATAGGTCGAAATTTTGTAGATATTCTATTCTGATGAATTATAAATTTCAAGGGAAAATGTTTTTCCAAATTCAGTTCTGTTTAGCTGTAAAAATCACCTTCCCTCCAAAATAACAAAAGGAGTCCAGCTATCTAAATCTCTTTAATCACTATTTGTAGGTATTTTGATGCGGTGTGAGATAAAAAAGTTGCAGGAATTTTGGGTGCTCGAAAATAAATTCAAATTCATTTAGACAAATAACGAGAGGGTATTTTGGAGGGAAACCTCGTTGGTATTTACAACTCGGTATTTTTATAAGATTTCATTGGTTACTAGTGACTGAATTCTGTTTTATCTTTGGTAATAACGAGATATTATATGGTTTACTACACTTGTTTTTTCAATAGTTACAATACCTACTCCATTATACTCTGAGTAAACCATTTTGCTTTTTATCGCATACGGAATCTCAATGGAAATTGGAATATAGTAAATACCATTGTGGTAGATACAGTTCTTTTTAAAAGATATTTTTCCATAAATATATCCAAATTGTGAATAAGGGAAGGCATTTAACTGAATAATAATGGACTGATTATTATGAATCTTATAGTAATCTTCCTCTCTAATTGCTATAGTGTTAACATCTTTTTGGGGGCTTTTTTTTATATATACTTGTCCCTCAAGCGTTTCAGAGTATTTTATAAAAAAAGATGATATAAGAGTGCATAGAACCACGAAGAAAACTGCTAATAATCCATAACGAATATTTTTAGAAGGAATCTTTGATAAAACCTCATCGAATTCTTTAGAACGTTTGGTATACATCTTAATTTGTCTCATAATTGTTTGTTTACCAGATTATAATAAATCCCTTTTTGGGCAATAAGTTCGCGATGTGTTCCAATCTCCTTTATTCTACCCGCTTCTATCAATACAATTTGATCTGCATTGCGAATAGTACTTAGACGGTGTGCAATTATTATTTTGGTTTTATTTATAAAATATGTAGACAGATTTGAGACAATGTCATTCTCGTTTTTGGTGTCTAAAGAATTGGTTGCTTCATCAAGAAACAGATAGCTTGGATTTTTATAAATAGCTCTTGCTATTAAGATTCTTTGCCTTTGTCCTTGGCTTAATCCAATTCCATCGTCTCCTATCCTTGTATCGTATTTTAAAGGTAAATTAATTATAAAATCATAAATGTTTGTTATCTTTGACACCGTATATAATCTGTCTTCATCGAATTCATCTGGGTTGACACATATATTATTTGAGATAGTATCATTGAAAATATAGCCATTTTGCATGACAACTCCACATACAGAACGCCAACGCGATAAATCAATGTCTTTTAAATTGGATGTTCCTACATAAATATCCCCAGTCTCTGGGGGGTAGAAACCTAATATCAATTTTAAAAGAGTTGTTTTTCCCGTTCCACTGACACCAACTATTGCAGTCGTTTTTCCAACTGGAATCTTTAGTGATATATTGTCTAATATCATAGGGGAGTATGGGTCATTATACCTAAATGAAACATTGTGTATATAAATATTTTGATTAGACAATTCTTCTTTATAAAGTTTGACAACGGGGGTGTTTTCTATTTTTTTTAAATGTATTTCTCCCAACCGTTCTAAAGATATTTTAGCATCTTGTAATGAATGAATAAATTGGATTACGCTTGACACCGGACCATTTAACTGACCATTAATATATTGAATAGCCATCATCTCCCCCACACTTAGCTCACCCTTTATAACTAAAAAGGCAGAAAAAAAAACAATACCGATATTTTTTATGTCGTTTAATAGTGTAGCACCAATGGTTTGTAGCTGTTCTAGCCTAAGACCTGCTATAGATATTTTGAAAAGCTTAATTTGTATCCGTTCCCATTCCCATCTTTTTTCAGTTTCGCAATTATTGAGTTTTATGTCTTGAACTCCATTTATCAATTGATAAACACTACTTTGATTTTGTGATGAAACAATAAACCTTTTGTAATCAATAATTCTTCGTCTCTTTAAAAAGAAAGAAAGCCATCCTATATATGCCGTAGAGCCGGTTAAGAAAATCAAGAAAATATATTTATTGAATATAAAAAGGATGGTACCAAATACAATAATAGACATTGTACTGTATAAAATGTCCAAAAGATTGGACACCAAAAAAGCCTCTATCCGATCGTGATCTTTAATTCGTTGAATAAGGTCGCCCGTAAATTTTTTATCAAAAAAGCCTAATGAAAGACTCAGCATTTTACAAAGGAAATCTGAAATGATAGAAATGTTTATTCTTGAACTTATGTGGAGCAATAGTGAACTACGGATATACGAAATAATAGAATTACATATTGTAAAACATAAAAATCCAATAATTATTAAATAAATAGCTTGTATATCTCTATGTCCAATTCCTTTATCAACAATGGATTGTGTCAAAAATGGAAATAGAATTTGAAAGACACCTCCTAGTATTAGTCCAATTAGTAGTTGTAAATAATATTGCCTGTAGGGCTTGATATATGTTAATAGAAAAGAAACGCTTATTTTTTTTTTACGTTCATCACTTTTATGGAATGAAATAGATGGTTCTAGTAATAAACAAATACCATATTCTTCAAAATGCTCAAAAGATTGTAGCCATGCCTTTGAAAAAGACTCTTCATCTAAATCTATTTTTCCAACAGAAGGATCTGCAATTCTATATATACGTTTTCCTCTACTTGTTTTTATATCATATAATACCACAAAGTGTTCTTGTCTCCAATACAAAATACAAGGACACTTAACTTGCTTAGATAAGATGTCTAATTTAATTTTTACCCCTCTTGTCTTAAAACCAATTTTTTCTGCAGCTTTAGCTATTGCCAATAATGAAACTCCCTCTCGTGTTATATATGTTATATCTCTTAGATACTCTAAGTCTAATTTTTTACCATAATATAGTGCAATAGATTGCAGACAAGCTGGACCGCAATCCATAGCATCTAACTGAGCTGTATAAATAAATTTCTTTTTAAATAGTCGCATAATTTATTGCAGAGGACAATTTACATCTGGTAAATCCCATTTTTTAGACCCATTTTTACGAATAATATCCCTATAGCATATTTGTTTTTCAGACCTACATCTTTCAAATAAAGTACAACTATGGCATTTACTTTTGGAAGAAATTGCACTTTGTTTGACATGATACAATGACAGGGCTTTGTCTGAATTCCAAATTTCGTCAATAGATTGACGTTCAACATCGCCTATAATAAAGTGTGGATGCCAATATAATTCTTCACAAATAGTTACCTTTCCATCTGGGAGTATAAAAATTTGAGAAAAATTCCCAGCACAATATGCTCTGTTAAGGAAAGATTTTACTTTCTCTTCCTGCGTAGTGAGGTCATTTGCACTGTCAACTTCCGGGATGGGACTTTCCAAACCTTGATATTTAATCTCAATCTTAGATGCTACAGATATATGCTTAAAGTAATTGAACAATTCTGTTAGCGAGTCTGTTGGCGGGGTTACTTTTCCTCGATATTTTGGTAAAGAATAGATAGATTCGTTTCCAATATCAGGCTTCCAATATAATATATTCTTTCTTTCATTTAGAAAATCAAACAAGGATGACATATCCTTGAGGTTAGCATTCCATTGATGTAAAACGCTATGTATTGCTACTGGTATTTTTTTTTCTTCCATATAAAGGAGCATGGATTTTACTTTGTTTGTGTAATTTTTCCCAACCTTAAGAGTCTTCTCTAGTGTTTCAGAAATAAGGCTATCAAGTGAGAATTGTAAAGGTAAATTATATGTTGCAAATATATCTATGTCTTCTTTAGAGAGAGGTATTTTAGTTGAGACAAAAGGATAATAATCATTTTCTACTAATGAAAAGAGTAATTCTTTCCAATGTGGATACAAGAACACTTCTCCTCCAATTAAGTCAAAGCTTACAACATTAAGTCTTTTGGCTTCTTGAATAAGTTCAAGAATTTTAGAAAGTGGAAGAGTGCAATTGGTAGGACGCCGTTTGTCTGCATAGCAATAATAACACTGTGTCGCACAAATGTTATTCAACATTAAAGTTATAAATGATACTGTTTTATGACGACGGTATTTCAGGTTAAATCGATCTATAATAAAATCTGATGGATTATAGCGATGGAAAGGATTCTTATAGCTAAAACGAGAAATAATTAAATTTTTTGGGAAACCGATAGTTACTCCTTCGTACACAAATCCTACATCATCTGGATTATCTATAAGCTTAAGAATAAATGATTCTACAAATTTTCTCTCAATAGGTATAAAATTTATTACTCTTGAAACAACACTTTCATAGTCGCTCCCATCTATGAAAGAGAGAATTATTGCATGAAGAGGATGTATAACACCTGTGAATGAAAGATTTGCAGTTGCAGATAATGAATATAGGCCAGTGCGTCCTAATAACAATACACTGTCGCCATCAGGTTTAAGAATATATGCGGGGTTAAGTAATATCTTCATATGCCTAATTACTAAATAGGCGTGAAGAGTTATGTCATCACGCCTATAATAAGATTTGTTGCATCTTTTTATCTAGATTTGGAAGTACTGCATGAAACAGAACAAGAAACCTTACATCCTGTTTCACATTCATAACCTCCCTTGATTTCGTGCATTTCAGAATCAAGGAGGTTTTGGGCGTCTGAAACTAATGCCATTTTCATTTCTTCTTTTGACATTTTGATAATGTTTAATTTATTTAGACCTACTATTTGAACATGATGTGGAACACGATTGACGGCATCCTGTTTCACAATCGTAGCCACCCTTAATTTCGTGCATTTCAGAGTCCAGTAGATTTCGGGCATCTGAAACTAATGCTATTTTCATTTCTTCTTGTGACATTTTGATAAGTTTAAATTATTTAGACCTACTATTTGAACATGATGTGGAACACGATTGACGGCATCCTGTTTCACAATCGTAGCCACCTTTAATTTCGTGCATCTCAGTATCTAACAAATTCTGAGCATCCATAGCTAAAGCTATCTTTTTTTCTTGCTGTGACATAATTACTTATTTTACAAATTTATAATTTCGATTTTCTTTGATGCGCCTAATTTAACTTAGACTCTACAAAAGTACAAAAAAAATACGATTCTCCAAAGAATAACGAGAGTTTATTGTGAGGCCTTAATCTTCGAATTTATCTTTTTTTCTCTTTGTTATTTTTTAGAATAATTAGTTCCTAAAAGAAACAACACGACTTATTCATTTAGTATTATGTGAATCATAAGTTATATATCTCCTTATTATACATTCAATGAGATATACTGATAACTTAAAAATTTGCGAATAACAACATTCAGGCGAGAGTATAACCTATCTTGCTTCATGTCAGTTGTGTCGCATGCTATTCTGTGAATTTCATTACCACTTATAGGATGATTGTATTTACATAGCGAAGTAAGAAATAAATCAACTCCAGAAAGTTCAGCCCAATAAAATTCCAAATTTCCAGTAGCAATATATTTGGGAAGTATTACATGAGGTGTAATTTTATCTCCTACTAGATATGATCTTAATTCAAGTAGAGGCGAGGGGATAATGGAAATATCCATCACATTATATGATGAATATAGCATTTTGAGGTTCTGGCGTACAATACAAACTTCTGTTTCTCTTATACGACCAATTTCGGACTGCCATTTATTAAGAAAATATTTGGCATCACTTGCTAAATATAAAGGATAATTCATAGTTCACCTTTTTTATATAAATCTAATATTCGTTGAAAGTAGTCAGGATATTCTATGTACAATCGATGTGCCATTTGTTCTCCAATAATATACCATGTCTTATAAGCACCAACAGCATGAATGTATTGCTGTCTATGGGGAGTTTCCCAAAAATCTGTCAAACCAAGAAAATGTTCGTCTACATCTTCATCTATCAAGTACTCAATTTTTATATTTTTGGACTGAGCCAATGCATAAAATAGAAATTGCTCGTAAATAACATTAAACATACCAGGACGTTCTAATGTTCGAATAACATCAATGTTTTTATCCACAAAATCAAATGCCAATTTACAATATTCCTGAAAAAAACTTATATCAGTTCCTCCAAGAATCCCTGCATTAATCTCAATAATGCTGTCTGTTTTAACAAATGCTTCTTTAAGAAGATCTGGAACATAGTGAAATTTTTTTAGAATATCTTGAAAAAATTGTTTGTTATGAGGATAGGAAACCTCCAAATTATGTGCTACTAATTTGGATTCAAATAGTTGTTTCTTTAAAGGTTTCCATATGTAAATGTCATTATCCACATGTATGAATGGTTCTTTTATCAGAGAGTATGTGTATATTTTACCAATAGCCCAAAGATATTCTGGATATATAGTATTCAGCTCATCTAATGAGGTTGTCACTTTATTGTAAGGAAGGCCAATCTTATCGATAAATAATTCTTTTCCATGCTTATCTGTCACAAGATTAATTTTATGAAACTCGCTGAATTTTAGACAGCTAAACGCACAACTCATATAATGAAATAATCTTTTATTCCATCCTCCTTTATCTGCTTCTGGTCTAAAATAAGGTTTAGACCAGTAACTATGGACTAATTCAGTAACCATTATGATTGATAATTATAAATTAATTGTAAACATATAATTCTATATATTGTGACTCATTATCGATAGAAAACTATACTTTTTGAGAAAGAATTTTAAGATGCTGTTTTTGATGTCCTAAAAAAAATATAAGATGCTATTTAAAACCGATTCTTCTCTATATTACCAGCACCACTCCCCTTATACCGAGAATGGGCAGCATTGAAGTTGTAGCGAAAGGTGACGGAGAAATCACGTGTATCGTAGAATTTGTTCACCATTGTACGTGTTAGGGCATCGTAGGTGATAAAATTCTGTCGTAATGTGCCAAAGAGATCATTGAGTTGTAGTTTGATACTCCATGCGTCATTATGGAAAGACTTGTACAATCCAAGGTTATTGATCCAATAGCTTTGTATGTAGGCATTGTCGCCATTGCCTGAGGTGCGGACGGAGACATCCACGTTCAGCCACACATCCCATGGGAGATGAATACTGTTGTTAAATCGGAAAATGCCCAACGGATGGTTGAGCTTCATTGGTTCACCATGATGTGTCAGCTGGAAATCCTGCCATGTGATACCAGCCGTCCAAACAGGATGCCAGCATCCGAAGAATGTAGGCGAATAGTTGACAATGGCACTGAAAGAATGAAAGCGTGGCATATTTTGCATGGTCAGCAGTGTAGCCTCGGAGTTACCAGGATAGGAAATTGTCTGCCACATAAAGTAATTATTGGTGGAGGTGTATTCCAGTTCTACAAAAAGTTCCTTCCAAGAAGATGAGAGCGAGAGATAGTCACGATAAATAGGGCGTAGATTGGGATTGCCCGACTCGTAGGTGTAACGATCGATATATTTCACAGCGGAACTTAGTTGTTCAAAGGCTGGGCGTGAAGTTTTGCGCGTGTAAGATAGGCTCATCTTTACCTTTCTAATAGGAAACGAGAGCGATACCGTAGGAGCAATGTTGTGATACGTACGGCTTTGATCTGGCGAGTATACGTCAAACTGGTAGAACTTAGCGCCAGTGGATTCCCACCGCAAGCCTATGTTGGCTGATACACTACCAAAAGTCTGGTTACTTTCGACAAACATAGCAGTTGTAATTTCTTCAACTTGGTTGTCATTGCTGGTAATATAGCTTGTGCTACCTACGTATAGATCAGTACGGTGTATGTTACTGAACTCTGTGCCAAAGCGCAGGTCACCTTTCCATACTGGATAAGAAGCTGTTGCGTTGCCAGCAATTAAGCGATTGCAGACATTGCTTGCTGTCGTAAAGCTGCGCGCTGGATAAAGTGATGACAATTCCTGTTCGTCTGTATTACGGTCGTTAATTTGCCACAAAGCATCGATGTTTACGGACAATTGCCATTTGCCCACGGTTCCTAAATAATAGGCACTCAGCAAATGTTGGCGATTATGGCGATTGGCGGTGAATGTGTTGTCAAGACGCTCTTTAAACAAATTGTCGTTATAACGTGAGTTCTCTGATGGACCAGATGACATGGAAGGTTTGAACTTGAAATCGTAAAACATGCCGAAACTCTGCGTCTTATGGTTATAGTTGAGTCCAATCTTTCCTGCGTAGACAGGATATTTGGAGAATTCTTTACCCGTATTGTGTTGTTCGATAGTTGTTGCTGGCAAGTATTGTTTAATGCTGTTTTCATAGAATAGACGCTCACGATAGTTCTCATAGTTTAGTGTCCCGAAAAGGTCAAAGCCGTTGCGTCGGTAATTGAGATTTGTTTGTTCAAAGAGATAAGCGTAATGTTTGAATCCAAGTGTCGTTCGATCGTTGAAAGAAAAGCCTTCACCGATAGGTGCTACCGTTATGATTCGGATTACTGCATTGGCGATTGAGGTGTATTGTGCACCAGGAGATGTGATTACTTCCACATGCTTCACTTCCGAGGAAGACAACTGAGTAAGTTCTGACTGGTCATGTACCAGTCGATTATTGATATAGATGAGTGGAGTGCCTTTCCCCTGTACTTCTATGCCTGTGCCAAATCTGGTGACGAGCGGCATCTTGCCAATCAAATCAAGAGCTGTCCCTGCATGGGAGAGATAGGTGCCAGAAACGTCTACCTGTATGCCATCATTTTTAAGTTTAACCATTGGCCGCGTCCCCTTTACAACGACTTCATTCAATTGGAGGTCTATAGGGGTCAATACAACCTTGCCTATATTTCCTTTGGGATTATTTATCCAAAGCTCTTTATAGCCGATAAAAGAAATACGGAGTGTGCTTTGGACATTCTTATCTACGACTTGAAGTGAGAACGTTCCGTCATCTAGGGTGGATGTTGCCGTGATGAGTGTGGAGTCTTTTGCAGAGAATAGCGTAATATTGGCGAACTCGATGGGGGCGCCAGAGTTATCTATAACAGTTCCCTCAACATTATTGAAATCTTGTGCGAGAAGAGCCTGGAATGTCGACATCTGCAGTATAGTTATAAATAACAGCTTTGTTGAGAACAAACTATCTAAATGTATCATTATATTACTATTTAAAAGTTAGAATAAACATCAAAAATCTTATTGCCAAGATAAGGAATTGAAGAATTAAAGTGTAAAGGTATATTTTTTTTTTCGAGAGGACAAAATTATTTATACAAAATAGTATCATTTTGTTGATAATAACATGTTTTACAAGAATATCTACAAATATAAAACTCAATTTCACGTAAAATCCCGATATTTCCTGTTTTTCCAGAAAACTTTCCTATACCTTTATATACTTATAACTTAGCTGCTTGATAACAGTATTCATCATTAAAATTATTAAGCAATGGAATCAAACAGCAATGACAATTACGTGCTGGTCTTGGAAGACCGCACGGAAGTGAAGAATGAGCAGGAATCGGGTAAATTGTCCGTCATATCCGGTGTTGACGACAAGGGAAACCTTAAAACCACCGAGGCAATCGCTGCCAATCAAGCAGCGTTCTTGAAGTTCAACAACAAGGACGGACTTCTCAAAAACTTCATGACCAACTTCCTCAAACAGTTCAATAACCCGACTCGTTTCGGACTGTACAAGGTTTTGGCAAACAATGTAGAACAAGGTGTGGACAATCTTCGCACCATGTTGCAAAGTCGTGAAAAGCCAGAAAGCAAACAGCAACTGACAGAGATTGGAGTATCCTTTGACGATTATCTGCCGAAAAAGAAGAACGCCACAGTCATTGATGAATCAAAGATTGATTGGAAGCAACTTGGTGACCTCGGTCTTACCCGTGAGCGATTGGAGCAGAGCGGAGAGTTAGCAAAGATGCTCAATTGGCAAAAGAGTAATCTTGTAACCATCGCCATTCCGATGGGCGATACCACCATCTACACCGATGCCCGTTTGGCATTCCGTACCGATGGCGAGGGTAATATCGGTTTGGCAGTTCACCCGCTTCGCAAGGAGCCACAGCTCGATTTCCCTTATATGGGACACAAGTTCTCTCCCGAAGAAAAAGAACAACTTCTTGCAACGGGTAATCTCGGTAAGACCATTGAGATTACGCCCAAGAATGGTGAGCCATTTGCCGCCTACGTTTCCATTGACCCACAGACCAACGAACTCATTGCCCTGCGTGCCGACCGCGTGAATATCCCCAAGGAAATCAAGGGTGTTACACTTTCTGATGCACAGTACAAAGACCTTGTAGAGGGCAAAGCCGTGAAAGTGGAAGGAATGACCGCCAAGAGTGGTAAATCCTTCAATGCTACCTTGCAAGTCAATGCCGAGAAGAAAGGCATCGAGTTCATCTTCGAGAATAAGCAAGGCTTGAAGGAGCGACAGCAGCACTCTCAGCAACAAGGCGCACCACATAAGCTCTGCGGTTTGGAACTCTCCGACAAGCAGCGTGAAGCATTAGACAGCGGTCGCACACTTTATCTGAAGAACATGGTGGACAAGGAAGGACAACCCTTCAATGCCTATGTCCGTATGGATAAGGAGCAGAACCGCCCGCGTTTCTACAAATGGAATCCTGACAAGAAGCAAGAGACCGGCAAGGAAAAGGTGGTAGCCGTAGCCGAAGAACACAAAACACAGGTTGCCGTGAATAACGACGGCAAGACCAACGAAGCTACCAAGAACGTGAACGAGCCGTTAAAGTCCGGGCAGACACAGCCCACTGCCGCCCAAAAACAGAAACAGGACGAAAACAAACAGAAGAAGTCCCGTGGACGCAAGATGTAACCCTTAATTCTATTATCGACTATGACAACTTGTATTATCGCCGAGAAACCCTCGGTAGCCAGAGATATAGCCCGTATCGTTGGGGCAACGAACAAGCAGGACGGATATTTGGAAGGTAACAACTATTTTGTTACATGGGCAATGGGACATCTCATCGCCCTTGCTATGCCTGAAGCCTACGGCTTTTCTGCCTACAAAGCCGAAGACCTGCCCATTCGTCCCAATCCTTTCCAACTTATTGTCCGCCAAGTGCGCAGGGACAAGGAATTTGTATCAGATCCTGCCGCATTAAAGCAACTTAAAGTCATCCGTTCCTGCTTTGACAAGGCAGATCGTATCATTGTCGCCACCGATGCAGGGCGTGAAGGAGAGTTGATATTTCGTTACATTTATCAAAATCTTGGTTGTAGGAAACCTTTCGACCGTCTTTGGATTTCATCACTGACGGACAAAGCTATCCGTGAAGGACTTGCCAATCTTAAGCCGGGAAGCCATTACGACAATCTCTATCACTCCGCCAAGGCAAGAAGCGAAGCCGACTGGCTCGTGGGTATCAATGCGAGCCGTGCATTATCCATTGCACGCAGGGGTGGTTATTCATTGGGACGGGTACAGACCCCAACCCTTGCTATGGTCTGCCGTCGGTACATAGAGAACCGTGATTTTTCTTCCGTACCATTTTGGAAATTATCCGTTCTCACAGAAAAAGAGGGTTTGTCACTGAAAGCCGTTGGCTGTAAAGACTATGAGAATGAAGCATCAGCACAGACAGCTCTCGCTACGCTTCGCAGTCAGAGCCAGCTTACAGTGGAATCGGTCGTAAGACGAGTTGATGAGCATGGGCGAATAAAGGTAACACATACCGCGCCACCACTCTTGTACGACCTTACTGCCTTGCAGAAAGATGCCAACAGACGCCACGGCTTTTCAGCAGACAAAACCCTCTCAATAGCCCAAAGCCTCTATGAGAAGAAAATCACGACCTATCCCCGCACAGGCAGCCGATACATCAGTGAGGATGTTTTCGAGGAAGTACCCACCCTGCTCCGCAAGACAGGAGAAACACTTCCGACTCCGCTTAACCGCCATTCGGTGGATAACACAAAGATAACAGACCACCACGCCATTATTCCTACAGGAGAAACACCACAGGGCTTATCGGCAGAAGAGGTGACCGTCTATCAGATGGTAGTAACTCGTTTCATCGAAGCATTTTCTCCCGATTCAGAGGAAGATCGTATGCAGGTTCGTTTCACGGACGGCACCAACACCTTTACTTGGAAAGCATGTAGGCAGATTTCCTTGGGTTGGAAAGCCGTACAGAAAGAACAGGTTGCTGATGTAGAGAAAAAGGTAAACGATGATGAACAGGAATTGCCTTCTCTTCCTGACTTGACGGAGGGAGAGGTTTTACCACTTGTTTCTACTGACATCATCGAGCATAAGACCAAACCTAAACCTCTCTACACAGAAGCTACTTTACTTTCAGCAATGGAGAATGCTGGGAAAGAGGTCGAGGATGCAGAGAGCAAAAAAGCTATGGCAGAATGCGGTATAGGAACACCTGCCACCCGTGCCAACATCATCGAGACGCTTATTCTCCGTGATTATATCCGAAGGGACAAGAAAGCCATCATACCGACAGAAAAAGGCCTGGCTGTCTATGAGATTGTCAAGGATAAGAAGATAGCCAATGCGGAGATGACAGGCAGTTGGGAACTTGCCCTTGCCGCTATTGAAGCAGGGAAGATGCCGCCAGAAAAGTTTGCACAAGGCATCAACTC
>NZ_KB905308.1 GCF_000378745.1 Prevotella amnii DSM 23384 = JCM 14753 | reverse complement strand
GTATATTGGCCTCAGCAAGCGTGCTGCGACGAACCAAATAGCTCATCCCGAGGTGTCTGAGCTTGTGAGCCTCAGCCTTCATGCCTATCTCAAGTTCGCGCAGAGAATCAAAGTGTTTGAGTATGCCGAACAGCATTACGACGAGATGTTGGTAGCCGTCAAAACGCTTCACGTAAGCCTCGCTTCCTTTCGTTTCGTGGCTTATTTGAAGAATTTTCTCTTTGTCGAGTAACTTTAATACTTGACTATAGACCGGCTGTCCGGTAAAATGACTATCTTTGCTCATGGTTATATATTTTTTAGCAAAACAAAGATAACCAAAAGGGCTGATACTTCGTGAAAAGTGTTAGCCCTAATTTATTTTGTTTGAAAAAGTTTTACCGGACAGCAATAATTTTGAATGTTCAATTAGAAGATTACGAGGTAGAATTGTCTCTTGCTCGCAATCTCTTCCTCTTTACATGCTACACAGGTACAGCCTTCTGTGATATGATGAACCTGAGCAAAGAGCATCTTGTACAGGATGATGCAGGAGCAATGTGGCTGAAGTTTAGACGGCAGAAGACTGATACCCTCTGTCGGGTAAAACTTCTTCCCCAAGCTATTGCTTTGCTCGATACCTATCATTCGGAAGAACGAGATAGATTGTTACCGACAATTACTTATGAGACCTACCGATTTTTGCTCAAAGCCTTACAACTGAAGGCTGGAATATCTATTCCCTTGACCGCACATGTCGGAAGGCACACCTTTGCCACCTTGATAACCTTAGAGAATGGAGTGCCGATTGAAACCGTGAGTAAAATGCTTGGACATAGCAAAATAGAGACTACTGAACGATATGCTTATGTAACACCCACAAAAGTATTTGAGGAGTTTGGTCGCTTTCTCTCTTTCACCGCAGATTTAACCCTTAGCCTTTAAGATTATGCGTAGCACATTCAATATCCTATTCTACATCAATCGTAGCAAACTGAGAACAGATGGCACTACGGCTATCCTTTGCCGTATTACGATAGACGGTTCAAAAGTAGTGATGTCCACAGGAGAAAGCATTTCTCCCAACAATTGGAGCGTGAAGCGACAAGAGACAAATGACAAGAAACAGAATCAACGTTTGCAAGCATTTCGAGAGAAGATTGAGCAGGGCTATAATACTTTGCTTTTGCAATTTGGTGCAGTGAGTGCCGAGTTACTAAAGAACCATCTACAAGGAGTTGGAGCAAATCCGACCTCCTTACTTGTTCTTAGCCGAGAGGAATTGTCTATAGTTCAATCTACAAGAGCATTAAACACCTACCAAAGTTGCCGCTGCTACCATAGACAACTGGAATTGTTTGTGGAGAGTAAGGGAAAAGAAGATATTCCTCTTACGACCCTTACCATGGAGTTTTTCGATGATTATCGTATCCATCTCAAGCGAAAAGGCTATGCCTTATCGACAACGAAACAAACTCTCTTTTGGCTAAGTCGGCTGATGTATAGGGCGGTAAGTCAGCAAACTATTCGCTACAATCCTTTTGAGGATGCAAAGTATGAGCGAGTGGAGCGGAAGATTCGCTGTTTGGGTAAGACAGATGTTGCTCGTATTTTGGCTATGCCCTTTCAAAACAAGGAAGCAGAGTTTGTGCGGAGGATATTCCTCTTCTCTGTATTCACAGGCTTGGCTTTTGCCGATGTGAGCAAGTTGCGGTACTGTGATATCAAGACAAACAATGCAGGGATACGTTATATCCGTCAGTACAGAAAGAAGACCGATGTAGAGAGCATTACGCCCCTGCACCCGATAGCCGAACAGATACTCTCGCTTTACCCATCAAAAGACAAGAAAGAAGACAGCACCATCTTTGCAACACCGCTGAGTAGAATACAGATAGGTATGCACCTCAAAGCTATTGGTTTGGCTTGTGGTATTCGGCAACCACTTTCCTTTCATGTTGGTCGCCATTCCTTCGGTACACTGACATTGGAAGCAGGAGTGCCGATAGAAAGTATTGCTAAGATGATGGGACATGCCTCCATTGCCAGCACACAGATCTACGCTCAAATCACAGATAGCAAGATTTCAAAGGATATGGATAGGCTGATAGAGAAATGTAGGAATTGAATGCAAACAAGATATGGACATCTTTTTGGGGTAATTATCTGTATAATAATGGATAAGGAAAGTAGTCAATGGTCTTTCACAAGAATAACCATAACAATTTGATTAGATGCCAAGGTAAAAGCAGTAGAGCAATAATACAACCGCTATTATTTGCATGATTTAGACTTCTTTTTCTACCTCTATTACAACAAGATTGGCATATTTGAAAATGTGCATTATGGTCATATCCAGAAGTGAATCGAGCGGGATTCCCATCAATACTGCCACCACACATTGGACATCTACCATTATTAAGTAAACCTATACTTTTTAAATATTCATATTCCCTAGCACCATCAACAGTACCGAGTATAAATATTTTAGGGTCAGAACTATCTGCTCTATATAAATTCCTATTATTTTCCCATTTCCCTGTTTCTTCGTTAAACCCACGACATCTAAATCCAGCAGAATTTAATTCATTTGCCATAGTGGCATTCCACTCAGCCCAGGACATTTGTCTGATTTGATAAGAAGTATATTTCATGCTATTAAGGCTTTAATCTGTTTTTTAGCTCCATAGAACAAAGATAATCATATTTAAAGTATGCACTACCCATTTCTATTATTTCCGTTATAAGTTCTTCTCTTCCCCATTCCTTTGCTTCTTTTGAAATATATCCAAGAATAATAAAGACAGCCTGATTGATAGGTATTCTACCTAAGTTTTGGTGGTTTGGAATGAATATCTTAGCAGAGAAGGGATTGAAATTCCATTTTTCTAATGAGTTTTGGATTCCATAAGTGTATAACCAAGCTGCTTTTATAATTTCATCAAAATTATTGGTAAGTCTATAGTGCTCAATGCAGTTTAAGCACTCGTCACACGTTTTTGCTAACCTGTTAAGCGCAGGTCCAGCAGAAAGTAAAGTCTTGAAAAATCCCATTATTCAAAGCGTTTTGAAAAATCGAACATAAATTTCTCCATGTCCTTGTTTATATTGATAATCATATCCTCTTGATCCATATTTTCTAGAAAAGTCCATTCTTTTTTCAAATTTCCCATAATTGGGTTGTTCTTTATTTGCATAATAATGGTAACATTTCCGTATGAGGGATATATAGAGAAAACTTGAGAACCGCCCGCCCCACTAACTCCTACTGATACAAAAGTATTAGTTTCTTGAATAATCCTACAATTAGGATGACCTGATAAAAAATGTTCAACGAGAGTTGAATATTTTTTTCTAATACCACCATCAGCTGCAATCTTAGAAGATTGTTTTACTGTGTCATAAATAAATTTGATGACTATTAAAACGACAATAGTTATAATAAAGCCCCACATAAAACTTTAGATATATGATTGAAGTTCGTAAATTATATGTTTCTCAGTCTCTCCACGAGAAAAATGCCATTCTTTTTGAACACTGCTATATTTTATGAATGCTATAAGCAATCCTCCAGACGATTGATGAATTGCTAAATATTCTTTTTTGTCAGATGTGCCAATCTTAATTGCATCAGTTCTTTCAAAAATAATTTGATATTCACTATTTGATAAAATGTAATCAATCACACCTTGATAATGCTCACGAATAAAATTTGCTCTACCGGGAGTTGATAGTGATCGTTGTTCATCTTCATCTATTTTCTTGAAGATTGCATTTTTTATAGCCCAAAGAATAATGGCTATAACGGCAAATATAAACCATTTCATTATTCTAAATATTTTTGTAGTGCTTTATTACATTCATCTTCTAAAATAGATTGATAATCCAATCCGTTAATAGAACAAAGAACTTCCATTTCATTACTATTTTTAAGGGCTTGATACAAATAGCCAATGGCAGCTTTTACCATAAGTCCCATAAATAATGGGTCATTGCTACCCAAATCTTTGATAGCATCTCGAACTGAAGTGTCAAATGAAGAAGCAATCTTCTTTCGTAGAGTTGACGCTACCGAGGTTTTTTTTTCTAAAGTTAAACATATTGAAGTTTTTAATTAATACGAAAAGGCGTGGAACTGTATGCTCCACGTCTTAATGTCCAGGCCCTGAGAAAACCTTTGTAAGTAGATGTGGAAATAACAGCCCCACGCTATATGCGTGGAGACTATCATACCTTCTCTTGCTTACTTTTTGAAGTTTCTCAGGCTTCGGACATACAAGACGAAGACATAACGCCTCTTTTTTACTAAAATGTATGAGCACACTATATGCTCAACTGCAAAATTATAGATTTTCTGTGAGATTCTAGAGAGAAATAAAGCATTTAACACAAACCGCTAGAAAAAACAGAGAAAATCAGAGGTGGAACAAAGAAAAACCTGCACCGTTATTGATGTAGGTTTCTGTTTATATAATTCTCTTTTAGAATTCGTTGCAGGTCAGACATGCGATAGAGTTTCTTTCCAGCTATCTGCGTGTATGGCAGTATTCCTTTGTCCCGATAGTCCTGCAAGGTGCGTGGAGAAAGGAAAAGCCTTTCACAGACTTCTCGCCCTGTGAGGTAGAGTTCGCCCTCAAATAGTGGACGGTGTGTCTGTGCTGTTGCTCGTACATGCTTTGTAAGGTTTCTAATGCCCGAGATGAGTTGCTTCATCTCTGGTGTTTCTTTGTTGATCGTTTCAAACTCCATAGTCGTTTAGCTTTTATGAGGGTTAGACTTCGAGAGGAGAGCTTCCACATCCTCACGTTTGTAGTAGCACTTATGCCCGATCTGAATAAAGGGCAATACCGCAGTGTCTCTGTAATGTTGCAGTGTCCGCTTGCTGATATTCAGTATTCGGCACACATCCCCATTGTGCAATAGGTCGGGTAATTCGGCAGGTGGAGCAAAGTGCTCGTTGAAGCAGTCTGTGAGTTCCACGATACTCTCTTTCAGTTCCTCCCAAGCGGAGGTGTCAATGGCTGTAAATCTCATTTTCCGTTGTTGTTTTATTTGCGTGATTATTGATTTCTGACGCAAAAGTAAGCAGTGGATTTCGATTTCCGAAGAGGTCGTGATAAGCAGGGAAGAAGAGGGAAACGGCAGGAAGTCCACGCATCATATCTCCCCTATTTTTCCCTTTTCAAATCCTCTTGCATCGCTCTAAAAGTCATTTGTTCCTTACGAAAAGTGCAAAACTCTGCGAATCGTTGCAGACCTCACACTTTCTCACCGTACTATCCGCACACTTATTTTGCCCCTTTTCCTCCATTGTTGGGCGAAAAGGGGCTTTCTCGTTGTGTCGTAGCAAAGAAAAGTGATGTACTTTGATGCAAGAACACCGCCACCTTTGGCTCTGCGAAAAAGCCTGCCTAACTTGGCTTTGGTAATCGAGAACGTGCCAAATATCAAAACCAAGTAATAGAAAGCAATTCGCACAATGAAAAGAGAAAACTGCGACAACACCTCAAAGAACATCCAAATAGAGGAGTTCCTTTCGGAGCGATATGAGTTCCGTTACAATACCGTCTTAAACCGAGCCGAGTATTGCCAAAGAGGAACGGGGAACTATGTGGCGATAGACCGCTACTGCATCAACACGCTTAAACGAGCCTTGAATAAGGAAGCCAACGTACAGACTTCATCAGAAAACTTATACAGTATCATAGAAAGCGACTTCTCTCCACGGATCAATCCTGTACAAGCCTATTTCCACAGTTTACCTGCTGTAGACGCAGTGAAGCAAGAAGCAATAACTGCACTTGCTAATTGTGTAATCGTAGCCAATCCCGATAAGTGGAGGGAATACCTTACCAAATGGTTGGTGGCGGTAGTCGCCAATGCGATGGATGACAAGCAGTGTTGTAACCATACTTGCCTTGTATTGACGGGTGAACAGGGAAAATTCAAGACCACATTCCTTGACCTCCTTTGTCCGCCAGCCCTATCCGACTACCGCTATACGGGAAAGATATACCCACAGGAGAAAGATGTGTTGAGCCTTATCGGTCAAAACCTCATCATCAACATTGACGACCAACTCAAAGCCCTCAACAAGCGAGATGAGAACGAACTGAAGAACCTCATTACCTGTCCACAGGTGAAGTATCGTATGCCTTACGAGAAGCATATCGAGGAGCGACCACACTTGGCGAACTTCGTGGCTTCGGTCAATGGCAACGATTTTCTCACCGACCCGACAGGAAGCCGACGTTTCCTACCTTTTGAGGTATTGGCGATAGATATAGACCGAGCCAAGACAATCCCAATGGATGCTGTGTATAGCGAAGCAAAAGCACTACTAAAAAGCGGATTTCGCTATTGGTTCAATGATGAGGAGATTATCGAACTGCACCATAATAGCGAAGCCTTCCAAATCTATACGACTGAAATGGAACTATTGCTCCGCTACTTCACCTTTCCCTCGGATGCAGAGAAAGCCACCAAGCGATTCTATATGACTAATTCGGAGATAGTGGGGTATCTCTCCTGCTATACCCGACAGCAGCTCTCTCCCAAGCGGATGGGCGAAGCCTTGCGAAAGGCTGGTTATACAAGGGAGTGTCGCAGGGTAAACAGCAATCCCGTATATGTCTATGCAGTTCGCAAGATTCATCCCGAGTAGCCGCCATAGCACCCTCTTACTATCTCCCTTCACTATACTCATTCCTCTTTTCCTTTCTATTCTCCTTACTACATTACTACAACTAAGGATAATACAGTGAAAGAGAAAGGATTGCAGGAGGTGTCCATCTTGCGACACAGCTTACTACTATCTTGCTACGCTTCTACAGCTGAAAGAATGGCTATACGGTGTAGAAGGAATAAGTAGAAAGATAAAATGGAGGGAAGTGTTACACTTTTCTTTTTCACTGTCAATCACTTATCCGAGTGTCGAAGGGTAGTAGGATAAAAAGAGGAAAACTCTAAAAAGAGAAAACAGAACAAACAATGAAATAACGAACAATGAATATGAATAACCCAAACCCAACAATAACAGCAATGAACAACGAATATTACGACTTACAAAGTATTAAGGGAATATCCATAGCGGATTACCTTCATGCTCGGGGCATACAGCCCGTCAAGCAATACGGAAGTTATGCCCTTTACAATGCACCCTATCGGGAAGACTATAACGCCAGCTTGAAAGTGGACTTTGCACGGAATCTCTGGTATGATTTCGGCTTGGGCAAAGGTGGCAGCATCATAGACCTTGTGATGTTGTTGCAAAGGTGCAATGCTCACGAAGCAATGAGCCATTTGGCAGGGAACGCTCTTTCCTTTCATCGTGCAACTCCTTCAAAGGAAGAAATATCAAAACAATTCCCAAGCACAAGGCGCATTCTCGGCATCAGTGAGGAACTACCCCCACACCTGCAATGCTATTTGCAGGAGGAGCGGAAGATTGACCTTTCGCTTGCCAAACACTATCTGCGTTCCGTGTGCTATGAGGTGGACGGAAGAACTTACACTGCCATAGGATTTCCCAATCGGACAGGAGGATATGAACTCAGGGACAACGGTCATTTCAAAGGGACAATCGCTCCGAAAGATATTTCCGTTATCGGTAGTGAGGAGGGTGCAAAAGACACCACACACAACATTTTTGAGGGCTTTGTCGATTTCCTGTCCTTTCTCACGATGAAAGGAAAAGAAACCATCTCACCCTCCATCGTGCTGAACTCGGTCAGCAATCTTTCACGAGCTATTGCCTATCTTCACGAGAACGGCATTGACTCCGTTCGAGCTTTCCTTGACAACGACCAAGCAGGACGACAAGCCCTCCAGTCTATACAATCGGCTGGTATCAAAGTAGAGGATATGAACCGACATTATGGCAGATATAAAGACCTGAACGAGTATCACGTTTCTCGCCAGAAAGTGATGGAACAAAAACAGAAGGAACCGCAATCGGTCGTCAAGCGTGGATTTCGCAGATAAGGCAAAAGAGTGCAATTAAAACCAAGTATCAACCGGGTATCCTTAGGGACTAAAAGAGAACAAGAGGCAGATAGATAGTTTTGTTTCAAGAGCAATGGCAGTTTTCCCAACTGCAAGTTTCCTAAAAAGAAACTTAGCAACAAAGCTTCTGTGCATTCAGAGAATGCAAACATCTCAAAGGGGGAGTTTCGGATTGGGCGGAGCGGCATTTAGAAGAAATGCCATAGCTCATTAGGGCATTTTCTTCACGCTCCACTCCGTTACCGCTAAAAAAGCCCTCCTTAGCCAAGGAGCTTCGCCCCTTTGGATACCCCTTAAATCCATCATCAACTTATGGGCTACGCAGTATTACACATAGACAAGGCACGTGGCAACGACTCGGCAATGACCACTCATATTGAGCGAACATTCGTGCCAAGTAATGTCGATGCAACTCGCACACACCTCAACCGTGAGTTGGTGCAATTTCCTGCAAATGTCACCAACCGAACGGAAGCCATTGAGCATCGCATTGCCACGGCAAACATCTACCGAAAGGTAGCGGACAATCAAGTCAAAGCACTTCGTTTTATCCTATCAGGTTCCCACGAGGATATGCTTCGACTTGAAAGCGAAGGTCGCTTAGAAGAGTGGTGTGACAGCACGATGCAATGGCTTTACACCACCTTTGGCAAGGCAAACGTGGTAGCAGCCACACTTCATGCTGACGAGGAAACACCACATATTCATGCAACGGTGGTGCCGATAGTGAAAGGAGAAAGACGAAAAGCCAAGGCAGAAGCCGAGAACGGCAAGCGGAAGTACAAAGTCAAGAAAGACAAGGTACGGCTCTGTGCCGATGATGTGCTTACCCCGAAGAAATTGGAGGAGTACCAAACCACATACGCAGAACAGATGAGGTCTTTCGGGTTGGAGAGAGGTATGTACGGCTCGGAAGCCAAGCACCGCACCAATATGGAGTATTACAAGGAACTGCTCAAAGAGACGAAACAGAAACAACTTGAGGAGGAAGAGTTAATCAAGAAAATCAAGGAGTTGGAGAAGCAGGCAGGGAAACTTCGTGTAAAGGGGACACTCTCCTCGCTTTTTGGAAATACGGAACTTGACAAGGCAGAAAAACGCGTCGGAGAGTTGGAAAGGGAGATGGAGCAACAGAGGTTTCTTTCTGAAAAGGAGAATGCCGAAATCCGTAAGGAGGTTATACTCCTGCAAGATACCGTCAAAGCCAAAGACAAGACCATAGCTGAACAGCAAAAGGAAATCAAGGTGTATGAGGAAGAGCGAGGTTTTATCAAGCGATTCTTTCATAGCTTCTATCTCTTGCTTAATATTCGTTTGATGCTCCGCAAGATGGGATTTGATGATGATACAGTAGTGAAGATGCACCAAAGGCAGGTGGCAGTACGTAGTACGGCTACGGCATATTCAGGAATGTACAAATGCAACTTCACGGAGGAGAATGCAGAACTCCGTATCACGACTAACGAGAAGCGTCAGCCAATTCTTACTATCAATGGACTATCAGTTTCCGATTGGTGCGAACAGAAATGGCAACAACTCATTCACCGTAACCGCTCGCAACGACTGTAATCTCTTTTTTCTTTCACAGACAAGAAGAAAAACACGAAATAACGCTCACTTTTCCACACAAAGTGTTACCTTTGCGAGTGAAATAGTGAGCGTTCTTTGGTTATACAAAGCAATGAACTTTCAAGCATATCGCTCATTTCTAAATCGTTACCTATACGACCTGCATTTAATCGCAGAACCTTGTACTTTAGGCACTTAGCCCGAAATCATATTTTTTTTTCGGAAAATAAAGAAATACTATCTATCTCGGTAGACGATAATTCCTACAGGCAAAGAGAGCTTATGGGAGAACACCGCCTTACCCTCTACTTCTCGTTGTCAACACACATATAGATACCTATAGATACGTATGTAGATTATCAAGGAGAACGCTACTCGCTTATATCTTCAGAATCTTTGAAAATAAAGCATAGCCGCCTTTTTGAATACACTATAACCATGGAGAGCGAACAAGCTAAAGCAAAGCTATGGAGGTTTAGGTGTATGTATAAAGCGGAAAACGAACAAAACCTTACAGACGGCAGACTAAAATTCTCACTCACAGCAACACCAAGAGAGCATCTGCAAATGTTCATAGATAACATGAACCTAAGAGACGATGGCTGGGAAATAGGAAAATGCATTCAAGATGTAGAAAAATGTATATCATACAACCATGCTTCTTGTCTATCTGCGTTACAGCAAATGGCAAAGGCGTTTAATACCGAGTTTGAAATTAATGGGAAAAAGTTTCCTTACATAAGGTAGAATATAACGCTGATGCACCCCTACCCTTACAATATGGAGAGGGAAAGGGATTAAAGCCTAACATCGCACGATCACCACAAGCAGAGCTGCCACCTATCAAGCGAGTATATGTGCAAGGGGGCGACAAGAATATAGACAGGAGCAAATATAAAGCCTCACTTTTACATCTACCTATAAACGCACAAATACTTTACGATGGCTTACACTTTGAGGACGAGAAAGGATTTAATAAAGATTCTGCAAAAGCATATATAACCGATAATAAAGGTTATTGTGTTACCTCAAAAGAAAGCACGTATACAGCAGAAGAAAGCCTCGACTGTTCCGAGATTTATCCAAAACGCATTGGCAGGATAGATGAAGTTGTTTGTGTAAACGAAAATAAGCACTTTTACGATTTCATAGATACCTCTATACCACAAGACTTAAACTATGAGGATTATCGTATAGCAGGCGAAAAGATAACCGTTATCTTTCAGTCTGGTATGCTTGCAGGCAAGGAATTTGAAATAAAATACTATCATGAGCCTAAAGAGAACAAACAAGGCAGAAGGTTTGAAATAGTACCGCAAGAGATAGACGGTATAACTATGCCCGATGAAGCCTTCAAGCCTGTGGCTACAGATACGTATATAGTGTATAAATGTGCCTTACCTGATGCTTATATCAACGAGCCTAAGACAAAGCAGGGAGCGGAGTGGGAAATGATGCGTAAAGCTATAAAGTTTCTTTACGAAAGAGAAAAACAAAATTATACTTTTAATGGAACACTCGACGATATCTTTGCTAAAAAGAAATGGGACGAGATAAAAGAAAAACTATGCATCGGTGGATATGTACTATTTACAGATAAAAACATAGAGAAAGAGGGGCTTAAGATACGAATAACATGTATTAAAGATAATATAAACAACCCCTACAGCCCTGAAGTGCAGCTAACAAATACTCCACCCAAAGGAGGAATATCGGCAGCTATACAAGGGTTGCAGTATTCAGAAGTATTAACACAGGAGCAGCACAAAGAGTTAGTACAATTCACAAAACGCCGCTTAAGAACATTAGATGTAGAACAAGTAATGGAAATATTACAAAACTATACTAATAAAAACCTTTTGCGCAAGAATATCCCGGACACAGCAGCGGAGCTGATAACATTCTTGAAAGGTATAGCCTTCAACGGTGATAAGGGCATAGACGCAGACGGACAGGCAAAGCTACTCGATGTAATGCTCAAAACTCTGCAATCTTTCGACTTCGATAAAACCACCGAAACAGGCTTCGGCATTACAAAGCGCAAAGACGGCAAGTACCAGCTATCCATTACCGACATAGTGGTATGGGGTAAGTCGGTATTTAATGAGTTAGAAAAACGCAAGCTATCCTATGTAGGTGGTAACATGGTATTCTCCTCTTGCGGTTCAAAGATTATGCGCGTAGAGGAGCTCACCAACGCTTACCGCTGCTACTTTTATATGGACGACGGCACAACCGCTACTACCAATCTATGGCAAGTGGGCGATCAAGCACGAAGCCAACTTTTTAATATTAAAGCTGGCAGATACACAGGTGTAGCCAATCGTACCTATTGGCGATTAGTAACAGCCGTAGGCGATAACTATATCGATCTATCCAAAACCGATTGCGAGGAGAATAGCGATGCACCACAAGCCGAAGACACACTTGTACAATTTGGCAATCGCACCGTCTCCGACCGCCAAGCTCTTATTTACGTCATTATCAATGGCAATGAAGCACCAGCTATTATATGGTACGACAGCATTAATTCCTACTCGCTCACCAATAGACGCACAGCAATCATATCACCCAAGCAAGTGATATTTTCCACGAAGCTATATAAGGTGATGAACTATGACGGCAAACTCATACCTATGGAGCTACACTTAGGCGAGTGGCAGCAGGATAAGGCGTATTACTATTATAATAGCGTTTCGCACAGCGGCAGGCAGTGGTTATGTATTGCGCCCGAAGGCAAGGCGGTAACATCAGAACCCACAGAGCATAGCACCGACTGGCAACTACAGGTAGACAAAGGCGAAAGCCCTGTACTGCTCACTATTCTCACAGATCGTGGCAATATCATACGCAATGGGCAGGGCAATGTAACCCTCACAGCTGTACTAACTCAAGAGGGCATAGACATCACAGACACCTATCCCTCTACCGCCTTTTCATGGACACGCTCCAGCGGTAACGCCGAATATGATAAAAATTGGAACGCACGCCACACAGCCGTAGGCAAGACGATAATCATTAACGCCGAAGACGTATGGAAACGTGCCGTCTTCGATTGCATAGTAGAAAAATAAATGTTTAACAAAAAATAACGTAAAATCATGACAACAGTAGCAAGAAATCAAATCACCATTGTTGACCTCAACGATGCTAAGCAGGTACACGCCTACTTAGACTCCAGCTTAGGCGACACACAAATTTACAATCCCGACACAAAGGTTTTTACACCCGACTTTGCAAGTACTAATAACAAGGTAATGCCCAAAGTTTACGAAACAGGCAACGCTAACAATCTTATCACAGCTTGTTCCAACTTCCAATACACCATTAACAACAAAGTCTACACCGCTTCCAATTCGGACGCATCATACGTTGTAGGTTCTGACGGCTCATTGACCATTAACCCAAGTTTAACCGGCAAAATTATTTTTCATAAATTTTCGGGATATTTTGTGTAGTATTAATTTGATAAATGATTGATAATCAAGTGTAGGGTATTGTAACGAGGGGCAAAAACCGATTTGTAGGACACAGTCATATCAAAATTATTTTGTTACTTTGCACTCATGCACGCAAATGTACAGACAC
>NZ_KB905307.1 GCF_000378745.1 Prevotella amnii DSM 23384 = JCM 14753 | reverse complement strand
CTTAATCCATAGCCAATTACACGAAAAGAGGCTGGAACAGTTTGACACGCCTCCAACCTCACGTGATAGATACCTGAAATCGGGTGTCTTCACTTGTCGTGTGTAATATTACGAAGATTTTTTGAAATGTGCGACTGTTTTATCCAAAAATATTAAAACCTTAATAATCTATACCTGAAAACACCGAGGGGCCAGGGGGCGAGAAGCCCCCATCGGGCTGAAAACATATAAAAAAACAAAATGACGGCAATTAATCTTTCTTAACTCTTTTTTGTTTGAGATTAAAACAGTATCTTTATAGCTAATTAAAGTTTCTTCTCTCTTATAGGGAATACAATGGAGAGTTTAATGATACAAGGAAGCACATCTTTAAAGTTTATGTGTGATTTGCTTAAAATTTCTTACCTTTGTAGATGTATAAACAACGCTGGATATGGATATAACGGCAGAGAGTTGTTGTGATTTGCTTAAAATTTCTTACCTTTGTAGATGTATAAACAACTATAACCTCACTAATAGCAATAGTATTGTCGTTGTGATTTGCTTAAAATTTCTTACCTTTGTAGGTGTATAAACAACTGTAGTTAATTCACTATCTGACATATCAGGTTGTGATTTGCTTAAAATTTCTTACCTTTGTAGGTGTATAAACAACAAAGTCTATAATGCTCTCAACTTTGTTCCAGTTGTGATTTGCTTAAAATTTCTTACCTTTGTAGGTGTATAAACAACGTAAGCTCCGTCGTGTGCCACGTACCGAGAGTTGTGATTTGCTTAAAATTTCTTACCTTTGTAGGTGTATAAACAACCGTGTATTATTTGGATCTACCTCGATGCTGTTGTGATTTGCTTAAAATTTCTTACCTTTGTAGGTGTATAAACAACAAATAAAACGAAAATATATAATGATACGTTGTTGTGATTTGCTTAAAATTTCTTACCTTTGTAGGTGTATAAACAACATAAGATTAAGACAAGCGGAGGATCTTGCTGTTGTTATTTGCTTAAAATTTCTTACCTTTGTAGGTGTATAAACAACTCGGAGCTGACGTGATAAGCGTTACGGCTAGTTGTGATTTGCTTAAAATTTCTTACCTTTGTAGGTGTATAAACAACACGGGCTCTACAAAAGGCTGTTTATCAGGTTATTGTAGGGAAATTAGAGAAAAATAAAAATGCACTGCAAAAATAAATCCCATTCATGCAGAATGGGATTTTTTCGTGTACTAAGCCGTATGCATACAGTGATATGAAGGTGCGGTAAATATAAAAGTAAGAACTAAAAATACCAATGATTAGTATTTGCCTCTCTACTTGATTGCTATGATAAAGAAAAAGCCTATAAGCTATTAAAATAACTCTAACTGCTGGTAAGGAGCGTTAGGAGCCTTCTGCTTTTTGCAATAAAACAACTCAATAGCGGCAAATTGCTTATCGGTTATGCACAACAAGCCTACTTTTCCTGTGTTAGGAAGATTATTATGAATACGCTTTTTGTGAACTTCGGCATTTTCCATACTTGAGCAATGGCGAACATAGATAGAAAACTGAAACATTGTAAAGCCATCTTTTATAAGAAATTTTCTAAAATCGATATAGGCTTTCTTTTCCTTTTTCGTTTCGGTAGGCAAATCGAAGAATACAAGTATCCACATAACACGATATTCGCTAAGTCTATCTAAAGGCATAATATATGATGATGTGAAAAAAGTAATTATGTAAGCTCGGGGTATAAAATAGTTTTATCCTCCCCTGAAAAGCACTTGTAAAGCGATGCCGTAGTTTGTTGTGCAGCAATCATAAGTGGGCTACGCTTACCTTTAATAATAACATCAATCACAGGAATGCCTAACAACCTAAACTTAATATCTTTTGTAAGCTGATCAATACTATCTTCTTGGTGCATAATGTCTATTACCATATTGTCTACATACGGACGATAAGGCTCCATTATATCATCGGCTAAGCAATAAGCATTATACTTATTATGGTGATGAATGCCTAAGGTAGGTAAAAGTCCGCTACCTACCAAAGCTCTTGCTATAACAGCCCTTAATATGGCATAACCATAATTGAGCAAGTTGTTAGGAGGAATGCCTTCTCTTTCTCTTGTAAATAGCGGAAGAGAAGGAAAGATGTTTTTCCAATAATAAGCGGCTGCTCTTGCCTCAAGGTTATCAGGATCGCCACTTCGCACATTGTTAGCCCACACCCGCATACATTTAGTTTCTGCTTCGGTATAACGCTGAAGTATTGCCTCTTGGTTAAGGATTTTTTGTTTTGTAGTTTGCTGCCATAATTGTTTACGCAATGGCAACGAAGCGTCTAACTGATGTCTAAAACGTTCGTTTTGCAGCGTATTACCAGACAAAGGCAATTGTAATCCCACTGGCAAGCCTTTTGCATCGCACGTTATAACAGCCACATTGTTAGCTAAAAGAGCTTGCATGGCACCTGTGGTAATGGTAATGCGTAAGCTATTGAGCACCACTACTCCAATATCTTCTATTGGAATAGTGCGCTCAGCTTCTTGTAATAATGGCTTTGGCAAATCTTTTTGGCTTACAACTTCTGGTACATGGATAAGCAGCTGCTCGTTTCGCAAGCTAAGGTAAGCCGCATTGTCAAAGCAAAGCGTTTTCTTTATCATACATTTACTTTATTACATTTAAGATATTTCCCAGTCTGTCTACCTTCAATTTCCAGCATACCTCTTTAATGCTTTCACCTGTTATAGCTTTTTCTATTTTGTTACGAGATAGAAGTTCTACCTTATCAGCTATCACTTTAGCAATAGTAGATGGAACGAAACAACATCTATTTTCACTAGAACTAACCATCTTATAAATCCTTGTTTTATCAATGTGGCATGTTCCCATTGTCCGTTCTTCTTCAGTGGGGACGTAAACTAAATCGTTTGGCGATAGATAAAACTTCAGCGCAACACCTTTTTCATTATATTCAGGAACGGGTGAAAGCTTTTGCTTCTGCCGTTCTATAGCTTCTCTTAGCGGTACGGAGTAATAATACCTCTTACCTTCTTCATCTTCATAAATAGCAAAAAAGAGATTAGTACCTTTAGCAGCTTCTACATACTTCTTGGTTTTAGCTCCTCTTTCACCCACTTGATATTTAGCACCGAGCGTTTCAGACAGTCGCACATTCTTAATAGGCTTGTGAGCTTTACCATTATTATATAGCTCAATGTTGCTATTCATCTCTTGTATACCTTCAGGAGCAAAAGCTACTAAAGCATCTCCCCCTTTACTTTCTAAGTAGTTAAGCAAAATAGCTTGTATACCTGTATCAGTAATAGATGCAATTTTCTTTTTGTCAAATGATGTATCTAATGGTTTGCGTACAGCTACCATAGGAGCTTTGTTATCACTACTTATCCATACTTCAACTTTTGACACATCTTGTCGGTTCCATTTATAATTCAAACTCTTAAAATGAGCAACTAACTGTTTTTTGTTAAAATGCTTATCAACCAAATCGTTGACATAAGCTCTTAACTGTGCGTTGCATATAGCAGATATGTTATCTAAGGCTTTAGCAATGGGTAAAGCTTCTTTCCTAATAAGATTTACTCTTCCAAACACTGTTTCTTTATGCATAGACTTGCGTATAGCCCACATATCATTGCCTTTCTGACTACATATCATTTTCTTTCCATTCTTATCATAGCGTTGATACCTATTAGTAGCCCTATTAATTATTCTTACATTGTTTTTAAAACTAACAACAATATCGTTTAGTGCTTTTAAGGCATCTTGTGTAAAGGTGTCCCATGGCTTGTTAATAATCCTGTTTTTATCACATAACAATTGTCGTAAGTCTTCTCTTTGCTTAGGGCTATTAGCATTTACATTGCTAATATAGTTTACCATGTTTCGCGTAGTGCAGGCTATAACGAGGGCGTCCATAGCATGGTGCCTATGGTCGATACGCTTCTTTTTAAATCCCTTTTCATATTCTGAGGGCACATTGGTTTGAAAATATCTGCTGCCATTCTCTTCTTTCATCTCTCCAAAATCGTTTGTTCCAGACAACTTGTTAAGCCTTTCAAACCTTGGCGTAACTATCGTGTTCCATACATCTTTAAGCCCCCAATCGGTTTTCAGCTTATCAGTAACAGCACCAGATGAAGGTAATAAGTTCTTAGCCGTAGCCTCTTCTTCGCCTTGCTGTCTTACTACATTAGAAAGTAAAGACATAATTGTTTTAGTAATATAACGCGTATCATTAAGCTGCCTACTGCTAAAGCTCTCAGGTATATTTTCAGCTAACAAGTTATCACGCTTACGCTTGTTATGTGCATAATGCTCGTTAACAAACTGCTTATACTCTTCTTCTTTTAATATTGTTACCTCTTTGCCATGTGCTGTACAATAAATCCTGTCTCCACCTCTGCCTTTAATAAACTCATAGCCCAACATTTTATCCTTTTCTTTGTTTACTTCTGATTCGCAGATAACCTTGTTATTAAAAGAATTATCAAAGTATCTGCTTTGTGGAATAACATGTTCTATCTGGTATGCTGTTGTAAAGAGCTTGCTTAGCGAGATAGCTTTACCTGTATAAGGCGAACAATATTTTTGTTCGAGCCACAATTTATATCTTATTAGTTCTGCACTGGTAGGGCGTTCTTTCTTTGATATTTTAATAATATCGTCATAGTCCTTATCTTGCTTATTGAGGTTACCTAATACAGCCTGCTCATAAATGCGCATTTTCTCTTGATGCATAGGAGATAAAGGTCTGACATCTTTGATAAAAGTATCGTTCTTCAATTCTTCTAAGAGATACTTTATTCGTAAGTTAGTAGCTTCGTTATTAAGATTTCTAAGATTAGCCTCATTACGTTGCTGTGCAGTTAGCTTCATTTCACGTGCCACCTCTACGTGTATCTCATCAATATGCTTTTCTGCTTTCCAAATATCATATACCACCCTAAGCGTTTCTAAAATTACTTGTTCTACAATAGGATTACGCAAAGAATGCTGCGGAAAGCTGTAAATAAATTTTAATAAATCTTTTGGAGTATCCCAACATCGTATGTCCGTAACTTCTGAATGGCGTCCATATATTACGTAAGAAGCTAAGTAAGTAGGCAACCCTTGAAAGTCGGATACATGGTGTAAAACATATCTGCTATCATCTATCTTCTCTTTTAGCTTGCTATCAATATTACCAGTTATGATTTGTTGAATACATTTCAGTGTTTTAGCATCAATGGCTTGTTCGTTCCAAGCCTTACCCATACGCATCAACGTTAAAAGTCTTTTTATAGCTTTTTCAGAGTATGCACCATAACACTTCTCAAAAGGCTTGATTTTTAGGAATGACGATACAAAGTTGTCATCATCATACAATTTACGTAAAGCCTTAGCCGACTCCTCTTTTTCTTCTACAGAATAAAGCAAATGCCAAAGTCGATATTGCATGTTAGGTGTGTCATCTAACCATTGCTTATCCATACCAGCACGCTTTAGAGCCGATAACAATTCATATCTGGTTTCGTTGCAAGGATATGTTTTAGTGGCGTCTTTAATATAATTCCACTCTATAGGGAATACTTTTTCTTTATCTATCTGTACTTTCTTTATTTGAAAAAAATCCTTTAACAAGATGTCTTGCTTTATCTCCTTTCTATCATTAAGATATGTAAAGAGGTTACAATAATCTTGTGGTGTTGATAGATATTGCGCCGTTACATCTTCTCTTGTAACGACATCAGATAATCGTAGATTGTGAATAAATTGCCATAACCTAAACTCTTGATAATACGGATTCGATTTAGCTATACACTTAATAGGCATTTCTTTTACCTCACCAGTTTCTTTATCTACATATTCATAGCTCTCATATTTACAGTTATCTATAAGCGACTTTTTGCTCTTAAGTGGGCGTTGGTAGAAAATTATATCATCTACTAACAGATGTATCATGTTGCTCTTTACCACTTCATTGTAGCGTACATCGTTATGAGCATATAGCTCTTTTGCACAACTCTCAAGCAAATGCTGATTATGCAACTCATCATGATATTTAGCTTGCTGCTGCAATATCTCTATTAGCTCTTTTTTGTAATACTTACGTTCTATAGTTCTTACTAAGTTTCCCCGTATCTTATCGGCAGGCTTGCTAAGTATGTTGTCGTAGATAAATGCGCCCACTGTCTTGCCCGATGATTGTATTTGGCTTTCTGTGCGTTTTTTTATTAATCCCCAGTCGTCCTCTTTGGGTAGTCTGTATGACGGATTTTGCTTACCACTATCAAAAATCTTTGGCGTTTTACCATCTTTTTCGTAGATAGTTACAACTATAAGTTGTAATGTTTTGCCTACCCAATCATATAAAGGTGTATCACTCTTCCTTTTATATATACCGCCATCTTCTAAATGTATGTTATACCAAATGCCATTACCCTTTTGTCCTTCATCAGCATCTACACTTATCACCTTTAATACTTTGTATTCCTCTTTCTTAGTAGGCTGCTCTTCTTCTTCCTCGCCACGCAATTGGTAATAACCTCGTTTTTTATTAAAATTGAGTAATATCCATGCCAATTCTTCTTTACTAATAAGCTGTGTAAGAGCCTTTTTACGCAGATAATAAATGGTCCAGTCTAAAGGCACTTTCTTTCCATTAGCTATTAACTGAGGTTGATGCTTGGCAAAGTCGGATAACATTTCATGAAATGAGTCCATAAAGACAAATTCCATCTTCCCCTTTTCGTTTTTATTCTGCCTCCATGCCAATTTTGGTTCGCTGTCATCTATAAACTTTCCATATGTTTTATTGTCAGTCTTATCCCAGCCCAGTAACTTATCAAAATGATCAGGTAAAAAGTTCATTATATGTAATACTCTGCACAGACGTTCACGACGTAACACATGCCGTTCTGTAAGACGTCTTTTGCCTCTATACAATGTGCGTTGTGCCGTTTGGGAGACAGTATCACCTTTCTCAAAACTTCCTAATATATCTTGGCTCATAGGTATTATTCTACTACCCATTTTGATGCTTCCAATAGGGTTTCCATTATCTTCTGTCTTTACTAAAGCCCAGCCTACACTGTTAGAGCCAAGATCTAATCCTAAAACATTTTTCATATTTTATTACTGTTTTGTTTGTTTATTTAGATTTTTATTTCTACATTTGCAACAAGATATTTTAAGCAAATCACAATAAGGATTATTCCGTTGTGAAAACATTTTAGGTGGGAATTCTTGTAATTCTCACCTTTTTTTATGCTTTATTGCTATATTTTATATGACATCTTTTCACAACCATACATATACTCTTAATTGTTATTAAAGGCAAATGTAAGCATTTTATATTTTATTTAAAAATAAATATGCAAATAAATAATTAAAACAAACATTTTTGCATGTAAAACAAAAAGCCATGCTATCTACCGCCATATAAGATGCTAAGCTATATGTATGCAACAATCATCTTTAACCTATTGAACCATAAAAAACTAATATTTATAATGAGAAATGATATGTGTATGTATTGTTTTTAGATTATTTTTACTTGAAAAATAACCTAAAAATGGATAAAAAATAATCTATTTTTGCGTATTAGAGTTATCCTTTCTTTACAGAATAGTGGATATATAAGATGAAAAAAGATAACTTTGGCATCAGTATTCTATCACTTAATGTAGTTTAGAAAATCAGCGTATAAAACAAAAAAGGCTTTTAATAATTAAAAGCCTTGTATGATACTACTTAGGTGTTACATGTGTTTATATCGCTCCTAAGCGTTAAAAAAGAAAGTGATTCTGGCGGGATTCAAACCCACAACCTCTTGATCCGTAGTCAAGTGCTCTATTCAGTTGAGCTACAGAACCTACTTGAGAAATAAAAGAAAAACGCGTTGTTTCTTTATTTCGCTTGCAAAGGTATAGCTTTTTTACAAGACTGCCAAACTTTTTCCTTATTTTTTTTCATCCTCACTTGTTAGCGTGGGCAATGAAACCCCATAAAACACTGCTAAGAAACGGATTATACATACAGATAAGAATGCTATAATAGTAGTAATAGCCAAATTAACACCTATTTCATAAAGTAGCCAATATATACACCCTCCTGCAACACTTGCCATAGCATATATTTCTTTTCGAAAAATCACAGGTAAGTTATTAAGCAGAACATCACGAATAACACCACCTGCAACGCCTGTCATACACCCCATTGTGATTGCAACCCAAAAAGGGTATCCCATAGCTAACGTTTTTTGCATACCAGCCAAAGTAAAAAGCGCAAGCCCTAAGGTATCGAACACAAACCATGCGTTATTAAGACGATGGATCAGGCGATGAAAAAGAATAACAAACACAAGGGCAAGCCCTGTACATAGAAGATACTCTTCATTCTGCATCCAAAACGGTGTTACCCCTAACATCAAATCGCGTATAGTTCCACCACCTATGGCAACAGCTACTCCACAAACATAACCCCCAAACCAATCAAAATGTTTTGCAGCAGCATGACGTATTCCTGATATAGCGAACGCAAAAGTACCTAAAAACTCTAATAAATGTTGTAGAGTGGCTACCAAGTGCTGATCGTTGTATATTATCATGATTTTAAGAAGATATGTTACACTTACTTGTTAATTATATTTTGAGGTTTTCCTTCAAGATATTTTCTTATATTTTCTACAGCTATTTTCATAAGGCGGCTGCGAGCTTCTAAAGTAGCCCATGCTATATGTGGCGTTATATAAGCGTGTGGGGCTTTTATTAACCTGTTGTTAGCCTCTGGGGGCTCTTGTGTCATAACATCTGCACAGTAAGCTCTAAGATGCTGGCTTTCAAGCGCATTAGCTACAGCATCTTCGTCTATAAGTCCGCCTCTGCCAGTGTTTATAAGAATAGTACCTTGATGCATCATTGCAAGAGTTTCGGCATTTATCATCTTATAAGTAGAATCGTTTAATGGACAATGAAGCGTAACAACATCAGACGTAGCAAACAGTCCTTCTAATGTAGTTTTACGAATATTATCAGGCAGCAGACTGCTTGGCTTGCTTGTAAACGCATTAACGTCCATACCAAACGCATGTGCTATTTCAGCCACTTTTTTACCAATATTTCCTAAACCAACAATACCTAAAGTCTTATTAGAAAGTTCCATAAGAGGAGTGTCCCAATAACAAAAGTCCTTTTTACTACTCCACTTTCCAAGCCTTGTTTCAGAAGAATAATAATCTGGCATCATTGCTATGTTAAGTAAATGAGCAAATACCATCTGTGCTACACTGTCTGTACTATAAGCAGGAATGTTACAAACGGTAATGCCTCGCTCCTTGCATGCTTCTATATCTATATTATTGTAGCCAGTAGCCATCTCTCCTATATATTTAAGATTTGGGAGCGAAGCTATAACCTCTCTATTAATACTTACTTTATTAGTTAATATTATATCAGCATCTTTTGCTCTACATATAACTTCTTTTGGTGTAGAACGCTGATAAATGGTTAAGTTACCAAACTGTTTTATCTCTTCCCATGACAAATCACCAGGATTGACAGTAAAACAATCTAATGCTACTATATTGATATTTTTATTATTCATTGTTTTTTATGTTTTTATTAGAAATAAATTTTTTAAAGTTTACCTATTTTTCAAAATCATTTAAATTGTCTTAAAGCTCCTATAAGCTCATTATTTTCGCTCTTAGTTCCTATAGTTATACGTAAAGAGTTAGTACATTGCTTTTCCATATATACAACTATACCTTTAGAAAGAAGAAAACTATAGACAGACTCTGCATTATCAACCTTTGCTAAAAAGAAATTCGCATCAGAAGGATATACTCTCTCGCAAAAAGGCAACTCTGCAAAAGATCTCATCACCCTATTACGCTCTAAAAGTAATATTTTTAACCAATCTTCAATATCAAAACGACGAGATAGAATTTCCAATGCCTTATTCTGCGTTAACATACTTATATTGTATGGCAACTTTATCTTATTAAACAAACTTATTATGTTCTCATTAGCAAACGCCATACCTAAACTTATACCTGCACAGCCCCATACGTTAGAAAACGTATTTAAAACTATCAAGTTTGGGTACTCTTCTAACCTATGTCTGAACACTGGGTATTTAGAAAAATCAGAGTAAGCCTCATCAATAACAACAATGCCCTTAAACACAGCCAAGAGCTGTTCTATCTCCTCTATTATCAGATTATTACCTGTGGGATTATTAGGAGAACATAACCAAATAATTTTTGTATTTTTATCGCATACTTTCAATAACTTATTAGCAGATAATAGGTAATTATTTTCAAGCGGCACTGCTCTATATTCTACATTGTTTATAGCTGCACGCTCTTTATACATAATATATGTAGGAGCTATTGAAACAACATTATCTATATTTGGTTCACAAAAAAGACGATAACAAAGATCTATGGCCTCATCTTCTCCGTTTGTAAGTAATATTTTTTCTACCGGGACTGCTTTTATCTTTGATATTTCAGCTTTTAATCTTGCTTGTAAAGGGTCAGGATAACGATTATATGGCTTATTATAAGGACTTTCATTAGAATTGAGAAAAATATGTTTAGAATGTCCTAAAAGATGATTATATAGAGGCGTTATTTCGCTTCTAAGTTTCAATATATGCGTGCGAACGATTTCCTGCAATTGTTTCATTATTATAAACCTTTTAAAGTGTTTAATTTCTATTGCGTCTAAATTCTGCACATATAATAGCAGTAGCAACAGCAACGTTAAGCGATTCTGCTGAAGATTCCTTTAAAGAATAATTCGGAATATAAAGGCTCTTATTCACTTTTTGCCTTAACTCCTCTGATATACCTTTACCCTCGTTCCCCATTACTATGATTCCGTTTTGTGAAAGCTTTTGATTATAAATATTACAGCCTGTAAGCAGGGTAGTGTAAATAGGGCAATCATTAGGCACTTTATCGATAAAAGCAGGCAAGTTAATATAATAAATATTTACCCGTGCTATACTTCCCATTGTAGCTTGCACCACCTTTGGGCTCCAACAATCGACAGTATCTATAGAACAATAAATGTTTTCTATACCAAACCAATCGGCTATACGAATAATTGTTCCCATATTACCGGGATCTTGAATACCATCTAAAGCCAAAGACAATTTTTGTGTAGAGAACAAGCC
This sequence comes from Prevotella amnii DSM 23384 = JCM 14753, assembly GCF_000378745.1. Lineage (GTDB taxonomy): Bacteria > Bacteroidota > Bacteroidia > Bacteroidales > Bacteroidaceae > Prevotella > Prevotella amnii. The sequence continues at coordinate 3,107 of NZ_KB905307.1, read as the reverse complement.
TAACACATCATTTAAAGAATAATGATTCTGCCTCAACTTAAAAACGCCTAACTTTGATTGAGGATGCTGTAAAAATGATATTTTTTTTATATCCTCAATATCTTCAAAAATATCTTCAGCTTCAAATCCTGCTTGTAACAAATCGTCTACTACCTTTGGACCTTCAGCTATAAAAAGACATGATTTTTCTCGTCCTTTCTTAGTTCCAAGCGAACTATAAATCTTTATTTTATTTTTTGAAACCACATGGCAAATATACAAAAAAATATCCGCTTGCTTAAAATACATCTTGTTTTTTTACTATCTTTGTGCAAATTATGTATAGATATATAATGTTGACAGAAAATAAATGCAGCAAATTTCATCTACTCTTTGCTGTCTTAATAACTTTTTTCTTAGAAGGTTGTTCTTCAGATAAGTTTGTACCAAACAATGATTATTTATTAGACAAGGTTAAGCTAAGGTCAGATGTTAAAACACTTGACACGAGCTTGTTAGAACAATATATCCGGCAAAAAGGTAATTCTAAATGGTTTTCTTTATTTAAAGTACCTTTAAAAACCTATTCTTTATCAGGTAAAGATACTACCAAATGGATTAATCGCACTTTAAAGAAGATAGGAGAAAAACCTGTTTTATACGATTCGCTTCAAGCAAAATTATCTATTAAGGACCTTATAAAAGCCATGCAAAACATGGGCTACATAAATGCTAAAGTAACTTTTAATAAGCATATAAGAGGTAAAAAGCTCACTGCCATTTACAACTTATCACCGGGAGAGCCTTATATGATAAATAACTTTTCTTACGACATTCAAGATTCTATAATAGCTAAAATATTATCATCTCACTTAAATAAAAGCTTTTATAAAAACAGTCGTATGCCTTTTACTGTATCTTCGCTTGATGCGGAACGTAAACGGCTAACACAAATATTAAACGACTCTGGGTTTTACCATTTTCATAAAGAATTTATTTACTACACTGCCGACTCTATAAGTAAAACAAAACTTATTAACATAACTCTTCATCTAATGCCATATTACGATAATAACTATAAAAAAACATCAATACACCCACGTTATATTATTAATAATATTAATATTATTCCAGCAGATTCTAATGGAATTAATTTGCGAAGAGGTGTACTTGCGGATAATATTCTGTTTGAAAAAGGTAAATATTTTTCTGCTTCTGATTTACAAAAGACATATAATAATTTTGCCCGTCTTGGCTCTATACGATATACAAATATAAATTTTAAAGAAAGTCCACATATTGATAGTTTAGTTATAGGCAAAAAGTTTTTATATAAAACATCTAACATTCGCTACTTAGACGCTGATATACAAATATTAAATAACAAGCCTAATACTATTTCTCTCCAACCTGAAGGTACAAATACTGCGGGCGACTTAGGAGCTGCTGCTACATTATCATACCAAAACAGAAACTTGTTTAAAGGTAGCGAAAAGCTTGAAATAGAATTGCGTGGTGCTTTTGAAGCTATTAAAGGATTAGAGGGCTATTCTGATAAAAACTATGAAGATTACAGCATTAAAGGAAGTATGCTTTTTCCTCGCCTATTAGCTCCTTTTACAAGTAAGAGCTTTCGACGAAAAAGTAGTGCAACTACAGAGTTTATTATAAGCTGGGATTTTCAGAACCGTCCAGAATTTCATCGTCGAGTCTTCTCATCAGGATTAAAATATAACTGGTCTACCATTACAAAACAACTATCTTACAACCTTGACGTCTTTAAGTTGAGCTATGTATATATGCCGTGGATTAGCAAAACTTTCAAACAAGACTATCTCTATAATATTTCTAATCGTAATGCTATCTTAAAATATAATTATAGAGATTTATTTATAATGAGCTCAGGAATAGATATAAATTATAAAACACTAATACATTCTTTAAAAGCGAGAATAGAAACGGCAGGCAACCTGTTAGACGCTGTAAGCGGTATATTCAATTTCCAACGTAACAATGATGGACAAAAGAAATTTATAAAAATAGCGTATGCACAATATGTAAAGTTCGACCTTGACTATACTTACCTTTATTTATTTGATAAAAACAATTCTTTAGCACTACATGCTGATCTTGGTATTGCTTATCCATATAGTAATAGTAAAATACTACCTTTTGAAAAACGTTATTTTGCAGGAGGTGCAAACTCTGTGCGTGGATGGAGCGTAAGAGAATTAGGACCAGGAAACTTTAAAAAATCAGATGGGCGCATTGACTTCATCAATCAGACAGGAGACATAAAATTAGACCTTAATGCCGAATATCGCACACACTTATTATGGAAATTAGATGGTGCTGCATTCATTGACGCAGGAAATATATGGACTATCAGAAATTATAAAGAACAAAATGGTGGGCAATTTGAAATTAATAAATTTTACAAACAAATAGCTGTTAGCTATGGGTTAGGCATACGTTTTAATTTCAATTTTTTTATTCTTCGCTTAGATGCAGGTATGAAAGCTATTAACCCTGCTTACAACACATTATCAGAACATTATGCTCTTTGGCACCCTATATTAAAAAGAGATCTAACCTTTCATTTTGCAGTAGGATTACCTTTTTAGAAAAACATTCAATATTTTTTATATAAAAAAAAGAGAAACTTGCATAAGTTTCTCTTTTGTACACCCTTAGGGATTCGAACCCTAGACCCACTGATTAAGAGTCAGTTGCTCTACCAACTGAGCTAAGGGTGCAAAAACAAAAAGTATCTATACCTGAGCAAAAAATGTACACCCTTAGGGATTCGAACCCTAGACCCACTGATTAAGAGTCAGTTGCTCTACCAACTGAGCTAAGGGTGCTTTTTGCTTTTGCGAATGCAAAGGTACTACAATACTATTAAACCTCCAAAATTTTTCTTATTTTTTTATGATAACAGATTCAACTTCAAAATGCAACTACGCTTATAACCGTAAGGAAAATAATCTCACATAAGAGCTCTAAGTCCCAACTATATCCCTTTGGTATTACAACCCGTTGGCGGAATTAAAATAATAGATAAATTTATATGAAAGAAAAGTTGTACATACAAGAATTTATTTGTAACTTAGTATTGCTCAATACAT
>NZ_KB905306.1 GCF_000378745.1 Prevotella amnii DSM 23384 = JCM 14753 | reverse complement strand
GTTCCTTATCGGCACAATCAAAAGAATTGGAAACCTACTTTTATTCCTTTTGCGAAGGCGAGAAAAAGGATTGAAACAGACTTCTCGCAGATGTGCGACCAATTTATGATTTGCCGCAACTATGCAAAGGAAACAGTAGGATTGTTTACAAGAATTATCGGTAAAATCAGTGCCTTTACCGCAATGCAATATTTAAATCACATTAATAATAGACCCATTGGAAGAGTCAAGTATGCACTGGCTTAATTCCGCCAACGGGTATAAGTTTCTATCTCACCGTTTTTGGTGGAAGTCTTCCTTTGCTTGGGCATATTGTTTTCGCCTTTCAATTTGCCTTTATCTGCATTCTTCTTCATTATATGCTTAGTTTGGTTTCCGAGAGTGAAGTTAGGAAGAGAACTGGAAAGTTCCAAGCATTCAGGGAGTGCTTGCATAATGTTGCATTCATTCGCAATAAAGTTCGCACGGATTTTTGAGGAGACAGGAAAAGAAATGACTGATTTAAGCCCAAATTAAGTCAAAACAGGGGATAAAATAGCAAGGAAAGACAGAGGTAGAAGTGTACCCTTTGCACACGTTTGCAGTATTCTGCACCGATATTGCAAACAATAGAATCAGCACAGAAATAGGGTGGCGTTTGTCCACACCAAGAGCGTTACAAGGTGCCACTTAAACGAAGAATGATTGAATAGGACGTGCGCCGCCCTATCTTTGCGTCAAACGGACGGTGAATGAAGAAAACAGGGTAAGAATGCGCAAACGGCTGCCGATAAAATGCGTTAGTTTTTCCTTGAAGTTCCCGATGTTTCCCTGCTGTTCCCTGCTGCTTTGAAGTGTGATAAACTCATCCTACTTTTGCAGGCATAAACGTGCGATGAAACGCAGAACAGACAAAGGTGTTGTCAATACCAATAAGACAGAATTACAAACAAAATAACAATAAAACTATGGGATATTTTATCATTACGGATTCAAATTGGGCAAGACTGAGGGATGAGATACTCAATCTTGCTCAGACCTGCCACAAAGCTTTCGGAGAACAGAGTCAGCACACCGATTGGCTGCACAATGGCGATGTATGCAAGTTGCTTAATATCAGCAAGCGTACATTGCAGCACTATCGGGATACAGGTGTGTTGCCTTTCTCCCAAATCGGGCATAAGTGCTATTACAAGCGTGAGGACGTGGAGCTGTTGCTCCAAACTAAATCGGAGAAGACAAAAACGGACAAATTAAAATCAACAAATAAATAGGAAGACAATGGAACAGGTAAGAGATTTGAACATGGAGGCTGACGATATGCAGGTAGTGCTGTCCGCACTTAGCGGAGTAAGCAAAAGAATTAAGGAAGTGGCACAGACGCACAAACCGTTGTTTGGAGATGAGCATTTCCTAACGGGCAAGGAGGTGTGCGAGCAGCTGTATATCAGTCCTCGAACTTTGCAGGACTATCGGGACAAGAGGATTATTCCCTACACGCAGTTTGCAGGGAAGATACTCTATAAGGCTTCGGCCTTGGAAAGGTTGTTGGAGAATAACTATAAAAACAACAAATTAGAAATATAAAAAAAACACTTGTAAAGATTATTATATCATCCTATACAAGTGCTGTACTATCATCTATAATAATTATATTTCCAAATTCAAATCTTTGGAAACCTCATTATCGGCCAAATTTTCATATCTACTTTTGTCTGCTTATCGACCATTGATAATGGTATTTAGTAGCAGTTCTTTCTCCTAATAGTGGAAAAAGGACTAAGAATTTCATGAAAAATAGAAGTTTTCTCAATACAAATCACTATCTTTGCATATAAATCAATATATGACATATAAATGACATAAACAGACTGAAAATAGTCCTTGTTGAAAAGAAACGAACCAGTAAATGGTTAGCGGAAAAACTAGGTAAAGTTCCTTCGACTGTTTCAAAATGGTGCACCAATGCTCAACAACCCGACTTAATGACACTTACACGCATTGCTGAGCTTTTAGAGGTAGACCGCCGTGAATTAATTAACCCAAGCAAATAAAATCTTGAAATATGACTAAGAAAACATTAAATATCGCAGAGCTTCAAATTGCAGCGAAAAAGTTTTGTGAAAACGAAAGTGGACTTTATCGTTCTGAACTATTTGGCGTTACTGACGGAAAGGCAGTTGGAACTTTTGTCGAACATCTGTTCCAAGAATATTTAGAACAACAGTATGAGATGATAGCTGGTAGCTCCGCCAACGGACTTGACTTACCTTCTGTGAATACAGATATTAAAGTAACCTCAATTAAACAGCCACAATCAAGTTGTCCGTTTAAAGATAGCAAACAGAAAATTTATGGACTTGGCTATAATCTAATTGTGTTTGTTTACCAAAAGACCGATGATGCTAGAACCAAGAAAGGAAGTCTAAATTTCCTTTCCTGTTCTTTTATAGAATCATCCCGAACTGCAGATTATCAGACAACAACAGGTATTTTGAATATCATTGCCAACAATGGCAATGCAGATGATATCTTTGCTTTTTTGATTGACCATCAGATTCCTTCCGACGAGGTAACTTTGATGAAAATGGCAGAGGATATTCTCAAAAATCCGCCAAAAGTTGGTTATCTGACTATTTCCAATGCTTTGCAATGGAGATTGCAATATAGAAGAATCGTAAATTTGACAGAAATAGTTGATGGTATAATCCAAATTATAAAATATTCTGATGACAGTGAATAAAACACCAGAACCATTGTTCCCAAAAGAGAAAGAGGATACAATCCGGGAAAATTATGGCGATTGGCAGACTAACTATGAGTTCGCCAAAAGTGTTTGCCTGTATTTAAAAAATAGAGGTATTGTCCCTGACATTGTTGTGGAACCAACTTGTGGTGTCGGCAATTTCATCGCAGCTGCCATAGATGTTTTTGAAACGGTTAAGAAAGTGTATGGAGTAGAGATTTTTAAAGGTTATGTCGACCAAACAGAAAGAAAACTTCAAGAATACCAAAAGAACAATCTCATTATCAGCTATGAATTGTACAATGCCGATGTGTTTAATTTCGATTTTAGAGAAATAGCCAATCAAAATCCTAATCAAAACATCTTGGTTATAGGTAATCCACCATGGGTGACAAATAGCGGTTTGGGAAAAAACGACGGTGTGAATTTGCCCGTAAAAGGTAACATAAATAAAACAAAAGGGATAGAAGCTATCACAGGCAAAGGTAATTTTGATATTGCGGAGAGTATCTGCGATCAGATAATTGACGCTTTTTCACATCATAGCAACACTTACATAGCGTTGCTTGTAAAAAACTCAGTTGTCAAAAACATTATACATAGACAACATTCCCATCCTCGTCGTATACAAGATGTCAGACAACTCGTTTTCGATGCTAAAAAGGAATTTAACGTTTCCGTTCCAGCATCTTTATTTGAGTGCCATATTGGAAATGATTGTCAAAAAGAATGTATATCGTATGACTTTTATACAAAACGGATTACCCATTCATTTGGATGGGTCAATGAGGCTTTTGTTTCCAATATTCAGGATTACGGACGAACAAGTTTCCTTGATGGTCAATCTCCGTTGATTTGGCGTTCTGGGATAAAACACGATTGCTCGAAAGTCATGGAACTTTCCTTGAACGATTCTATCTATCTAAATGGACTTAAAGAGGTTGTTGATGTCGATGACATCACTGTTTTTCCCCTACTTAAAAGTTCTGATATAGGAAAAGGATTGAAAGGTGTTAGAAAATATCTGATACTACCTCAAACTAATATTTCTGAAAACACCTCAATTCTAAAAGAAAGGGCTCCCAAAACATATTCCTATCTTCTGTCTCATGCCACATATCTGGACGGAAGAAAGAGCATTATATATAAGAATAAACCGAGATTTAGCGTTTTTGGATTAGGTGATTATTCTTTTGCTCCATATAAGATAGTAATTTCGGCTCTATATTCAGATTTGATGTTTTCTTTAGTAGAACCCATTGCCGGTAAACCTGTAATGGTTGATGATACTTGCTACCTGTTAGGCTTTAAAAAGATTGAATATGCAAAACTCACTCTTTTCATTCTACAAAGTGAACCGCTTAAACGGTTTATACAAAATATATGTTTTATGGATGCAAAGCGTATAGTGAACAGAGAATTATTAATGAGAATCAATCTTTATCAGCTTTCCAAAACAGTGGATTATTCTAGCATAGGAATTTCGCAAAAGAAAATACAAGAATATCAAAGTTGGTTATACATGCAAACAACTCCAAACTTATTCTGTAATCAAATATAATTTTTGAATATAAATATGATTTCTAAACTGCCTGAACCCATTATAGATAAGGAAAAACCCTTCAAGAATTGTAAACTTGACCGTCAACAATATGCTGATATTTTAACAAAGGTTGTCAGTCTGAATCATGGTTGTGTATTTGCAATTGATGGAGAATGGGGAAGCGGAAAAACTACATTTGTAAAAATGTGGAAACAAAGTCTTGTAAATCAACATTTTCATGTTTTGTATTTTAATGTTTGGGAACATGATTTTATTACTGATCCCATTATAGGATTGATTAGTCAGTTTCGTGACATGGCGGAAGGCGATGATGCCAAAGTCAAATTTGCAAAGATTGCTGCTGCTGCCGGGAAAGTGACAACAGGCATGTTACCATCCATAGTCAAAGGTTTAACAAAAAAATATTTAGGTGAAGATGTCGTGGAAGTTATTGAATCAGCAACTCAAAAAATAGCTGATTCATTTGACAAAGTAATTGATGACTTTGTTGAGCAATGTCAGTCAATGGAAGAATTCCGCAAAGCTCTTGAAAATCTGGTTGAGTTCATCGCTCAAGATGGGAAACCGTTGATTTTTATAATTGATGAATTAGACCGCTGTAATCCGCGCTTTGCAGTCAAAGTACTAGAACGTGTAAAACATTTATTCTCCGTTCCCAACATTGTGTTTATTCTCTCGATAGATAAAACACAATTATGTCATTCTATATGCGGATACTATGGAAGTGACAACTTAAATGCCGAAGAATACTTGAAACGGTTCATAGATATAGAATATAAATTACCCGAACCTGATGTAGATAAATTCACTGCATACCTTTATGAGGTATATGGATTTGATGATTTCTTTGCCTCTAAATCAAGATGTAAATATTTTCGGGAAGGAGACGAAAAAGAAGAATTCTTAAAAATGGCTCATATTCTATTCGGACATATGCATCTAAATTTAAGACAGATGGAAAAAATATGTGCACATATAAGACTTGTACTTTTGACATTTAGAGAAAATCAATATGTAAACCCTAGTATCATTTTATTTTTAATGTTTTTTCGCTCAACAGATAACGACTTTTACAGTCAAATAGTCCGTAAAAGCATGTCTATACAGGAATTGTTAAATCATATAGAAGAAACATTGCCGAGAAATATATTCATTGAAAACGAATATAGCAGATACACAGTATTTAGACATATTGTATGGGAAACAGCCAGATTACTTGTCTCATATAATTTAGATATGAATGAACATCAAAAAGAAGAGTTGATAGAGAAAATTGAAAACAATGATAGTTCAAAAGATACTTTCAAATTATTACTGTCAACTAGGGTTATACCACTGAAATCTCTACAAGAGGCGATAATATGGTATTGCCAAAACTCCTATCGAAATGATAGAGTATTACCACTTGATTATATTACACAACATATAGAGCTCCTAGCCCCATTTTCCTAATAATGAAAAAATTATTGGACCTTACACATAAAAAGTGACGTACAGATAATTTGCCAGATAACGATTTTATGACATTAGAGTGTACATATATCATATTAATTTGTTGTATGAAAGAATTTTTACGAAATAAAATACACTAAAAATTCAAGGAACAATCTATGGTAAGTAAATCAAGTAATCAACACAAAGGAGACTCTTTTGAAAAATTAGTTTTTGCAAAACTAAAAGAACTTATTGAAAGCCAAGATGTACCTGGTATATCACGGTACAATGAGATTTTTTTACATAAGCAATATGCTAGTAAAACTGCTCCTGATGTTATGTTGAACCCGGATATAACCATAGAAATATATTCTAACTCAGACAAGAAAAGATGGAGTAATCTTCTTGTGGTTGAATGTAAGAACCACAAAAGAAAAATTGATAATTCTATTTATCGTGAATTTGTAGGAAATCTTGCCGATTATCCACGTTCAGGAGTTCGTGGTATAATGATTTCATCAGTAGGCTTTACGCAACAAGTAATTACATTAGCTCAAAGCGATAACATCGCATTGGTCGTATTATCAGAAAATAGCGATTGGAAGACCATCATTTGGAGACAAATAAACAGTTTTGAACAGAAACAATTCAAACACAAAGTCTTAATGGGAGAGGCTTCAATTGACTATCCAATAGCATATTGTGGAAATTCGTTTATTACAATTTCGGATTTGTTGCAAGAATATGGTATTCCGATGTTAAATGCTTTACATGTACCATTCATGGAAGATGATAAAATACGTATAAGGGTAAATGAAATCTTACAAGAAACCAAGTACATGATAAAAGAAAACTTTATAAATCGCTGTTTTTCTTTAATTGCAGCTAATTACAAATTTGATTTTGTTGAAATGCAAGATGATTGCTTAGGAAAGTGTGATTTCAAAGATCATGTGATTACCATTAATTCTGTATTGAGCGAACATCGTCAGAATTTCACTATTGCTCATGAATTAGGACACATTGCATTACACTCATCCATTATAGAAAATTTGCGTTCATTTGAAGATAGAGAAAGCGACAAAAACACAATCATAGGAAAATCCACATATGGAAGAATGGAATATCAGGCTAACACCTTTGCATCGTTTCTTCTTATGCCTGAAACTCCATTCTATGTGGAGGTAGACAAACTTTTTAGAAAAAATAGAATTACAACAGGTAGGCTTTATCACGATTATCAACCATGCAATATACGAGATTGTAAGGTTATAATTGGAGCACTATCATCTAAATTTAATGTTTCTCAAGAAGCGGTTGTTGTTCGTTTGAAACGTGCAAATCTCTATATTGAAGGAGATAACTGTAATCCTTTATATGAACATGTGAAGCGTAATTCTTGGTGGTAAATATCTTGTATTTATGAGAATTATCTTCTCACCGAGAAGCCCCTCTTTTGCTCATAGTCGTAATGCCCATCCACCACATTATCTATTTTCACGTTTGGCTTTGATTTGTTCCCGGCTGTCCAAATTCCCTTTTTGCTTGGCTGTGAGGTACAAGAAATCCCTGGCTGCACGATGGGATTGCTTGTCCTGTTTTCGTCATTGGGACACCCAAATTTCAAAGTCGGGTAGCCATATCGACCAAAGCATATAGTTTACGTTGTTCCTCATCCATTCCAAGAATTCTCTTCACGGCCTGTTTGGAACGCACATGTATGTAGCTGATGGCATACATGTTCTTCGTAAGCTCCTGCGCACGGTGTATGGTTATGTCCGATTTGGCAGCCTTCAGAATTCGTTCCAACTCCAACAGTATCGTATAAGCCGTGAAACAGATGCAAATGTGCCCCTCAATGCGGTTGCGAAGCCTGTGGTATATCGGGCGGACAGCCAAGTCATACTTGTTGAAACGAAAGGCACGTTCGATGAACCACAAATTACCATATGAATCGATGACTTCTTCTGGTGTAAGCTTCGTATTGGTGACGTAGCCCTTTATGCCGTCCCATGCGGTATCTACTTCAAACTTGCCCATGTCAATGCTAACATCGACGGTGCCGTCAAGTCTGAGGTACTTGTTATAGCCCCTGTTGTTGATACTTTGCTTTGTAAGCCTCCCACTCTTTACTTTTTTGTAGTCTTGCAAGTTCCTTCTCGTGCATTCTCTTGTCCTTGTGCGCTCTTTTCTCCGACGAGGACAATATCAGACGCACACCGTTGCCCTTATCGATTTCTTCGGTGTCGCCGTACTTCAAATCCAATGACAGAATACGATCTTTCATATTGTCGGATTCTGATCTTGGCCTTGCGTCGAGGATATACTCATAGCCATCCGAAGTCAGTGCCTCGATATTCTTCTTGCTGAGCAGCCTAGAATCAGCGATGACTACCGGCTTGCCAAATCCAAAGCGCTCCGCAAGGGCCTTCACTAATGGAACTTCGTAGATATTGCCACATCGCAATCGTATTCTTTTTATGTCATTGATGTAGTATGTAGTCATTTCGTAGTAATAAGAAATGATATTCCCCAACTACATTCTAATCTTTTCTTTTTCAACGTAGTATCCCTTAGTTTAGTTATGTAGTAAGATAATATCAGTGAAAGAGAAAAGAATGTATCAGTTATCCGTCTTTCCTATTAAGAATATCGGTGTTATCAAGGATGCAGATTTCTGCAATCTCTGACAGATATACTTTCTGAACAAATACGCTTCCATGCTGTCCAACAGAAAGGACAGGGCGATGATGATAGGAAGGGGATAAAGTGGTGAATAACTTACGGTCTTTCCCTTCTTGATAACTTCCTCACCTGCAACCCTCTCATCGAGATATAGGTTGGAGGATTTTATTATCGTTTGCATCCTATGGTTGAGTTTCCTCCATGTTACCCCGAAGAACCTCACAAGTTCACTCTCTGCCATGGCTATCTCTCCGTTTCCCTTGCGAATGACTTGCATATTGCAGCCCCAATCAAAATAGCTACGATGATTCTCCGAGCTAGTCATTGTCCTTTGTTTATAGTTCGTATTCATGCCGTTTCTTCCATTTTACAGGTTACAATATCCGAAGATTCACAAGCCTCTCTCTCCGCTATTTCTTTCTCCTTTGCCGATTGTTTGGCTATAAGCCTGTCCATATCCTTTGAAATCTTATTGTCTGTTACCTGCGCATAAATCTGCGTGCTTGATATGGAGGCATGCCCCATCATCTTGGCTATGCTCTCAATGGGAATACCTGCGCTCAGGCTCATCGTGCCGAATGTATGTCTTGCCATGTGGAAGGAAAGTCTTTGGCGGATACCGCAAGCCTTTCCCACGATGCTCAGTTTGGTATCCATGACACTACGGCTACAATTACGGTGAAAGACAATGTGGTTGCCTTTTTCTTTCACCGTCTGCTGTACCTCGCTTCTTTCCTGCTCTTTCTGGCAATGACTGATGATAGCTTCCGCTATGGGATGTAACGGCACGATGAACTCAACCTTGGTTTTCTGACGTTCCTTTCTTATATACATCTGTCCTTCTGCTGTCGTTTGGATATGCTTGTATTCCAAATTTTCCATATCCGAGATTGCCAGTCCTGTGAAGCAGGAAAAGATGAACATCTGTCTTGCTAACTCTGTTTCATTGTCATTCATCCTCATTGCCATAAGTTTCATCACCTCGCTATTTTGCAGAAAACGTATCTCCTTTTCCTCCTTCTCATACTTGGCATTCTCAAAGGGATTGCAGCGGATAATCCTCTTGCTGACCGCACGGAACATCAGTCGGCTCAGCCAGCAGAGGTTGCTGTTGATGGTGGATGCTTTCAGTCCACGCTTTTTGAGAAAGAAGCGGTATTCCTCGAACAAGTCCTCTGTAATGGCTCCGATGGGTATATCCTGCACTCCTTTGTTTTCTACAAATTCACGGAGATTTCTGTCAGAATAGAACAGGTTCAGATAAGTTCCCTCTGCCCTTGATCTGCCAACACTTTCCTTGACTGCTTGGAGTTCCGCTCTGCTCATGGCAAGGAGCGTGGTCGGATTGGTGGCAATACCCTGTAAACAGTTCTTTACAAGCTCCACACTTACCACTCCATCCTTTACAAGAATGTCCCGATAGGTATTCTCTACCAATTCCCTGAACTCAATGATTCTTTGGTTTGTTTTCTTGTTGGTTGTCAACCCCTGCTTGGTGTTCCATTCGGCAGGATGGCACTCTTCGCCTGTGGTAATGGCTGTGTTCTTTCCGTCTATGGTGATACGGCAGAGAATGGCGGTATTGCCGTCTGCCTTTGTTTTCTGTCTGTTAATATAGAACAGTATCTTGAATGTACTTCTCATTGTCTTGGTGGTTTGAAGTTAATTAAATGAATAGATAAGAAATCAAATGACTTAATAAGGATTAGATAGCCAACTGCATCTCTTCGGTGAAAGAAAGGAAACGGTCGAATTCCTCAAAGAGTTTCTGTGGCGTTACCTTTGCATAACGCTCGGTCATGCTCACGTTGGAATGTCCCAGCATCTTACTCACGGTCTCAATAGGTACACCCTGTTCAAGCGTGATGAATGTGGCAAAGGTGTGCCTTGCCGTATGTGTGGTAAAAGGAAACGAGATGCCTGCACGAAGCCGCAGGGCTTTCAAATAAGATTGGTAAGTGGCATATCCCATGAAAGGGAGCAATGTTTCCCTTTCATCGCTGTGGAGCTTCTCCATCAGCCGTATGGCTTCGGGCAGCAGTTTGACACGGCAAGGCACATCTGTCTTGTGGCAGTTGAACTTCAGCCAAAGGCTACCCTCGTCGTCACGCACAAGATGGGACTTGTCCAGTTCCATCAAATCACAATATGCAGCACCCGTATAACAGGCAAAGAGGAAAATATCCCTTGCCGTTTCCATTTCCTCCTCCAAGTCCTCAAAGTGGAGAGTCTTTAACTTCTCAAATGCCCCTCTGTCAAGTGCTTTGGGGAGTTTCTTGTTACCCTTGCTGATTTTTACTTTGTCAAAAAGCAGGATGTCTGCCAACCCCTCACGGTAAGCCAGCCTGCATACCGTTTTCAAATGAGTGGCGACATTGTAGAATGAGCTTTCCTGAAATCCACACTCTCCCAAGAAGTACTGCTGAAACTCATGGATGAAGTTCTCTGTCAGTTGTGAGAAGGCTAAGTCTGAAACCTTATACTTCTTTTGGATGAACTCCTGCAAGTGGATTCTCGTGGAGTGGTAGCTTGCCATTGACTCTTTTCTGATGTCTACACCGATATGGCTTTTCTTCTCCTTAATGAGCATATCCAACCTTTCGATAAGCATGCATCGTGTCTGTACGCTGCCTTGAAACAACTCTTTCACATCGGTTGCATCAAATGGGTAACCTCTTGCAAGCAAAGACTGATAGGCTGACTGGATGGACAGCAGCAAGTTCTCCAACCTACCATTCACTTCCACCGCCTCACGACTTTTTCCGTCCATTCTGCTCTCACGGGGATTCCACAAGTCAGGATTACAGGAGAGCTTGCAACTGAACTGCGCGATAGAACGTCCGATGGTTATCCGCCCCATAATCGGAGCCTTACCCGACTTGTCCAGACCGCTCTTTTTGAGGTAGAGCAACACCTTCATTTTTTCTGTTTTCATACGCTTTGATGTTTTGTGGCAAAAATACCAATTTCAAAGCGTTCATCACTTATGCAGAAAACTGCCGACCGTAGCAACAGCCACACGAGCGAAAATAATTCAGTTACCGAACATTACTCCATCGTTACCTATGACGAAATCGGGTAACGGTTTAGTAACTGAACTTCTGCCTAAATCTGCATATTCCTGCCCTTTTTAAAAAGAGCAGTTTTATGCAAATGACTCCGTTTCCTGCTCATTATCAGTCAGTTTACGCCAACTTCGATTTTTCTTCCTTTTCAAGAATTAGTTGCGAGGTAAAAGATGACGTTTTACCCACGAAAAGATGATGTTTTACCCACGAAAAGATGATGGTTTATAGCCTTAAATAATGCTTAAAAACGGGGAGAAATCGGTATCTTTTAAAAGATCCTCATATTTAATATACAAATTAGCCTTCATATACTTAGACACCATGTCTATATATTTGCCTTGATAATAATTTAAGCCAATAGCCTTATTTACCACCCATTGTATCTTTGCCATATAAACGTCGCGCTCAAACTGTGAACGTAAATCATAATTGGGAAGGGTAAAAATGCTCATAAGGTAAAACGTCAGACAGTCTGGCACAATGTCTTCACGCCTCATCTGAAGACGCTGCTGCTTATCATAAAAACGGCTATAAACAGGGTAATCCTTTCCTAAATACTTATCTAAAGAGATGCCTATCTTGCCATCACCCGTTACGATGCTTTGGTCGAGAGCCGAAATCTGTGTATAAACACTTGGCAGCTTAATATCAGGAATCTGCTGCTTAAGCCTCGAAAAAGATATGTTAAGATCCTTTTGTATATCGTCTATCTTGCTAAACTTCGACTGCACTGAAGAGATTATCGTCTGCAACGTAGTGTCTTGATAAAACTTTAAAAACTTAGTGTTTATATCAGGATCGGTTATCTGACCTATCTTGAGCACCTTCTCTATTAAGGTGCGTGTCTCAAAAGGATACTCCATACCCATTTGCTGCAAAGCAGAATAATCGCCCATGGTAAGATAACGATACTCTAAACGGTCGAAACGCTCTATTTTTATAGACACACCACCCGGCTTACTCTCATCTGACCAACGCAGCTGGCAACCAACAAGAATAAGAAACAATAACAGCAATATGTAATAAGCCTTCTTCACTATCTACCTAAAAAGATTATTCCGCAATGCAAAAATACTAAAAAAATATATATTTACGCAAACTTTATATAAAAAATCTGCTCTTTTTTCTTAACTAATACTAAAAAAAGACTACCCCGCAGCGTCCACACCGCCACTAAAAAAGGCTTCTTTAGCAGGGAACGTAAGGCAAAATGGTATTTAATAAAAATTAAGCAGTCTAACCACTACTTTTGATAACACTCAAAAAACTTTTTGTACCTTTGTAAATTAAACACATTAAGATTATATGACAATAAAAGCAGCATTCTTCGATATAGACGGCACCTTAGTATCTTTTGAAACACACAAGATACAGCCCTCTACCATAGAGGCTATAAAAGAACTGAAAAGAAAAGACATCAAGATATTTATCTCTACGGGGCGACCAAAGTCTTTTATTACCAACCTAAAAGATATAGAACCTTTCATAGATGGCTACATATCCTTTAACGGAGCGTTAGCACAAATAGGCGAAGAGACTATATTTATGAAAGAACTGCCTAAGAAAGATATAAAAAAAATGATAGCTGATGCCACTTTGCACAATTATACCTTAGCAATATGCGGTAAAGACAAAGTGGCTATACACAATTATAGCAACATCTTTACAGAGCTTTTTGTAAAAGGGTTAGGCGTAGACTCTGTAAACATCAAAGACCCCATAGAGCCTCTGCTTAACGGAGCTGTGCTGCAGATGTCGCCCTTTTTCTCCGAGAAAGAAGAGCAGCGCATAATGCCTACCTTAACGGGCTGTGAGGCTTTACGATGGCACCCGCTCTTTGCCGACGTCTCGCCAATAGGCATAAACAAAGGGCTTACGCTACCTAAGGTAGCAAAACACTTAGGCATAGGCATAGACGAGTGTATAGCCTTTGGAGATGGAGGCAATGATAGAGATATGCTAAAGGTAGCAGGCATAGGAGTGGCTATGGGCAACGCTAACGATAAGGTAAAAGAACACGCCAACTATGTTACCACCACTGTAGACGACGATGGCATAGCAAACGCTCTTAAACACTTTAACCTTATAGACTAACCTCTCTTAGCATACACAACACATATAAAAGGTAAAGAAAAAATAAAGAAGACCATGTATAATAACAATTTCTCACCTTATTATAAAGAGGAACGACGCACACTCTTTGTGATAGTTTTCACCTTTATAATAATGCTTTTAGAGATTATCATAGGGTACCTTTCCAGCTCTATGGCACTACTTGCCGACGGCGTACACATGGGCTCGCACGTGCTGCTTATAGGCTTAAACCTTTTTGCGTATTACTTCGTTCGCAAACAACAAAAAAGACATAACGACACTTACAACGCCCAAAAAGTAATGCAGCTTTCTGCCTTCACCAGCGGTATAATGCTCATGGTGGCATCTATATTCATTTGCAGTGAGGGCTTTGAGCACATGGAGGCACATCACCACATGACAAGCTACCCCTTAGCACTAAGCATTGCCACGATAGGGCTTATAGTAAACTTTATAAGTGCTCGCGCCCTACACTCAAAACACTTTGAAGACAACCCTAACAACCACGCTGCTTACCTGCACGTCATAAGCGATGTGTTAGTAAAAATAGGAGTTATCATAGGTCTCGTATGCTCCCACTTATGGGACATAACATGGATAGATGCTGCCCTTGCCATAATTACAGGCGTCATCGTTTTGGTATGGGCTATTAACCTTACAAAGAAGATGGCGAAAGTTTTAACGAAAAATTTTACAAAATAATTTGGTCGTTTAAGAAATACTTATTACCTTTGCACCCACATAACAACTATAATATTTGGGAGACTCGCTAGCTCAGCAGGTAGAGCACAACACTTTTAATGTTGGGGTCATGGGTTCGAGCCCCATGCGAGTCACAAAGTAATAAAAAAAGAGGATTTCAGAAATGAAGTCCTCTTTTTTTTATGTTCAGACACACAGAGAGAGAAAGAGGGGGTCAGTCGTAAAACCCAGTTGCAAGCCTTCTCCTCTCAGGCACATAATTTCATAAGCCTGTAAAGGAAGAAAGGAATGTCCGTTACTCCCCTAAACTGTGCCCTGAAGGCTTTGACTTTTGCGTTGAAGGATTCAGCATTGGCATTTGTGGCTCTGTTGACAAAGAAATTGAGTATGGTATCATAATGGTTCTTAAAGGTGTCTATCACCGTATAGAAGTTGTCCACCCCCAACTTCTCTACCTCGTTAAACCATTTTGCCAGCTTCAGCCTTGCAGCATCCTTGAT
>NZ_KB905305.1 GCF_000378745.1 Prevotella amnii DSM 23384 = JCM 14753 | reverse complement strand
GAAGTTCCTTATCGGCACAATCAAAAGAATTGGAAACCTACTTTTATTCCTTTTGCGAAGGCGAGAAAAAGGATTGAAACAGACTTCTCGCAGATGTGCGACCAATTTATGATTTGCCGCAACTATGCAAAGGAAACAGTAGGATTGTTTACAAGAATTATCGGTAAAATCAGTGCCTTTACCGCAATGCAATATTTAAATCACATTAATAATAGACCCATTGGAAGAGTCAAGTATGCACTGGCTTAATTCCGCCAACGGGTTATAGAATTACTTTATATTCAAGCATACGTAATGTTAAAAAATTATTACATCTTCATCTGTGCAATTCTTGAATTATTGGAGAGAGAAGTCCTTTCTGTTTTCTGTACGAAATAATGTCGTCAATGGAAATTACAACAGTTTCATTGGCATTGGCAAAATCTACAATCCCAGTAAGTCTCGCCATAGTCCCATCAACGTTGGTTAATTCACACAATACAGCACAAGGATTAAATCCTGCAAGAGATACTAAATCTACACTTCCTTCTGTGTGACCAGCCCTCTCAAGAACTCCGTTTTCCTTAGAGATTAAAGGAAAAACATGTCCAGGAATATGTATATCCGATGCAGTAGAAGCTTCTTCTATTGCAATCTTTATTGTTTGGATACGATCATGAGCAGAAACACCCGTCGTGACTCCGACAGCGGCTTCTATAGATTGCGTAAAGTTTGTGCCATAAGCACTCGTGTTGTGATTAGTCATTAATTTCAGCCCTAGGCGATCGGCTTGATTCTGTCTTATACACAAACATACAATACCACTGCATTCCCTAATGGTTTGTGCCATATTAGAAACTGTCATTGTTTGTGCGGGGAAGATGTAATCCCCCTCATTTTCTCTTTCGGGGCTGTCTACAAGCAATATTCCTTTTCCCACCCTTAAATGCTTAATAGCATTATTTACTCGTGCTTCAGCGTCTTTACCATACTGTACGAGAAGGTTTTCATTCGAAACGTCTTTTTTCATTACTTTTTCTTCGTTAATAATTTGCACATTATTTCTATTCCATTTTCAATATCACATTTGGTTAAATCGTTTATAAAAGCATATCTTCCAATTTCTGTAGGAAAAGGAATTCTTTGTAACCCACCACGATGTTTCTTACGTTCAAGTACGCTTTCCCAAAGAAAGTCTTTATTACAAGTGAGTATTTGTGGAAATTTCAAGTGAAAATACAGAGAAGATATTCTTTTTAATTCACATTCTGAGATAATATTACGACTAAATGCTATACATGACGAAAGAAAGCAATCAAGTGCTACAGCTTCTCCATGCAAAATATTTTCACAATCTTGCATTTCTATTATTGGGCTAAATGTATGACCAAAATCTACACATCTATCAAGATTATCTTCAAACAAATTCGGCTCTAATTCCTCAAGCATATCTACTATAGAAGAATGTAGGATTGTCTTAGTGATAGGGAGAGTGATATCATCAACTATATTGTATCCATTTTGTTCTAATAATTCAAATAATGGTTTGTCTTTTATCAGAGCTATCTTAAAGACCTCCCCAAAGCCATTAATTATATGTCTTGTTGGTAGTGTGCTTAAGAAAGTTTCGTCTAAGAGTACAGCTTGAGGAGGCATAAAACTCCCCATTCTGTTCTTATGATTGTTAAAGTTTATACCTGTTTTAATCCCGATTGATGCATCGACAAAACCCATTAATGTTGTCGGTACAGCAATATGAGGAACACCCCTTCTATAGCAACTGGCAACGAATCCTCCAAGATCTGTAATAACTCCACCTCCAATAGAAATTATTGGTTCTTTTCTTCGATCAACATCAAATCTGTCCAAATCTGAAAAGATCTTCAGAAATGAAGAAAGTGATTTATTATTCTCTCCAGAGTCAATGACTTCAAAGAATGTTTGGCATTCAAACCCCTGAAAGTATTTTCTTATGGTATGTCCGTACAATTGATCAATGACGGAGTCTATAATAACAAACCGTCTATCTCCCTTATTTAAGTTAAAAGCATTTTGCTCTACATCGAAAAGGGAACTTATTTCTTGTATCTTGTACTTAAATTCTTTTAAATGTTTGATTTCTATAGATCCTTTGCTTGTCTTCATATTAGTAAACATTGAAAATTGATGGTAATTCATGTAACACTCTTGAGGCGTATTCTTTCGCACTAATAAGGTTATGAATATTTGGATTTCCACATTGATATCTGTTTGCATAAGGCACAACAGACTCTGACACTACACATAGTAAAGCTTTTTCTAACAACGCCTTCATCTCCTTTTTGGAAATATATCCTAGTGCGACTAAGTAAAAACCCGTCTGACAACCCATAGGAGATAGCAATACGAATCGATCCTTCAACAAAAGTCTAAATTCTTTTAAAAGAAGATGTTCTAACGAATGCATTACATCAACAGGAATAACCTCTTCACTTGGCTGTACGAAACGAAGGTCATAAGAGATGACAAGCTCACTGTTTTTAATAATCTTGTAATCGATAACTCTTATGTAGGGAGACTTGACAACAGTATGATCCAATGTATCTCCCATAAGACTCCGATTCCATTCTTCATCCATTAGTTTGTCAAAAGGAAGAGTTGGAGTTATACATTTATATATGTATGCAATGCTTTCTGGAACAACTTTTTCCCACATACTAACATGATTATATAGCTCTACAGTAACAACTCCTTGATACGATGAGGCTTCTATCATTTGAAGAACAGATGAGAGGTCTATATGTCCAAATCCAAGCCGTTCGTGGAAATGTACTTTGCCATTCACCGTATTACATATTGGCTCTCCTATAATTGGATGAGTTCCCTCTCTTAAGAAAGCTATTACAGATAATAGTGAAAATAGTCGAGTTCGATCAATGTTTCCGATAGAATCGATATAGGCCTTCGCTTCAGGATATATAGGCCTATTAACATCTAACTCGCCTAGCTGTGAAAAGGGGATACTTTTTGAATTATGCAAAACGATAATATTCTCTATTTCTTCTTTTTCTTGACTCCTTTCGTCATCACAAAACAGATATATGTTTTTACTTGTTCCATCATAAAATATAGTATTCTCGTTGAACAATAAGAAGTATTTATTCTCCTCTTTTTTTTCAAGAAATTGCTCCAGTTGCTCAATCGTCATTAATTGGGTTTTGACGTTTACACCATTTTTTATATCAGCAATATGTATATAAGCTGTATGGTTTAAATTGTCTTTTATCGCATGTAAATAATTTTCCTCGGTGCAGAAAGCATGACCGACATCAAGATGCAGTAGAAAATGACTAGATGCGATTTCATTTATTAGAGACATTGCATCAGCAATTGTCTCAATATACATTCCAGGCTCAGGCTCTATAACAAGCGTTATGGGAGAGTCTCCAATATAGGACAATAATTCTTGTATAGAATCAATCAACAAATTTCTTACGTACTCTGGACTACAAGACTCGTGCTCTTTTCGTATATAGCCACTTTGAAAACTGACTATAGGTACATTCAAAATACGTGCGATATCTATTCCTCTCTTTATAAGGTTAATACGTTTTTTCCTGCTTTCGGCATCAAGAGATAACACAGAAGGCTCGTGAGGCACTGTTGACAGATAGAAAGTCGTGGCCGTCGATATACACGCAGGACGAATGCTTTTCCGTTCTAAAAAGGTTTTTATCTCCTTAAGTTGAGAGTTTGTCAACATCTTAGGATCAAACAATTCTTTTTGGAATGAAAACTCAAACCACGAATAACCTGCATTTTCTAGTTCCGAGATACCTTTAAATATATCTACGTTTGTTAAACCATTTAGACTATAACTTGTTTTTACCATAATATTTTAATTTTAAAAATTAACTATAATTATGCGTATTTATTTCTGCTTGTAGAAGTTATATACCACAGTATTCCTATTCAAGAGTAGTTAGCAAAACTGTTCCATATGAGAATCTGCCACTCTCAGGGACAAGAAGAAGAATGTTCTGGCCCCCTTTTATGTGCTTAGTTCTGAGCAATTCCTCTAAAGCTACATAAATAGCTGCCGATCCAACGTTCCCGACAGAGGGGAGGTTCACAAACCATTTCTCTTTTGTCAGAGCAATGTTACGAGCTGCTATTTCGTCATTTAATTTCTCATAGAAGAACATTGATGAAACATGAGGTATGACATAATCTATCTCTTCCGCTTTTACATCATGTTTGGCAAGTACGGCTTCGATATGGTCAACCCAATATTTGATAATGTATTTCTTTAGCAGCCTAATGTCTTGTTTCAATAGCATTACTCCACGATTCTTTATGTCCTCCGGAGTGAATTCTTTCCAACTTTTCACTTGTTCGTCAACACCTAATTCTGCGCCCATGAACATACAGGTAGGAAGTTCATTAGCATAAGAGGTCATTTCTATCCATTCTATTTTTAGTGGACTTTCCCCTTCCAGGTGATCCTGCACTAATACTGCTCCTGCTCCGTCTGAAAGCATAAATCGAAGAAAATCTTTCTCAAATGCCATATAAGGATCTAAATCCGGATTCTCATGTGTTATTTCATATTCAGGATCATAGAATTTCGAGACTAATGTAGGGGAGGGAAATTCAGAAGCAACACAAACGGCATTCTGATGTAATCCAGCGAGAATATTACTATAGCATATTTTTAACGCCTGCAAAGAGGTAAGGCACACTCCTGCCGAAGAGAAAATCTCCATTGGAAAATTCTCCAGTTCTCCATGCACCATAGATGCGTGTGAAGGAATCCATTGGTCAGGAGTGCTTGTGGCACAAGAGAGTAGAGAGATTTCTTTGGGAATTTTATTATCTACAAATAATTTTACAACGGCTTCTTTTGCTAATTGCGCATTTGAATGTGTTATTTGTTGTTTCTCATTCAAAGCATAATACCTCTTTTTTATGCCATTCTGTCTTAATACAATGGAACGTGTCCTTGAAGGCTTATCGCCGATAAGTCCTAAATATTGTTCCATATTATCATTTTCTACAACCCTATTAGGCAAAAATGATGAAACTCTTGTTATATAAACTTCTCTCATTATTTTACAGCATTATAGATTAACATGTATTTCCTTCTTAATTCTTGGATACTCAATCCATCACCCGTAATAGCAAGTAAAAAGGAGTCTCCGTAATACAAGGAACGGAACAATGATATTGCCAGATCAGACTCCACATTACCACTCAACTCTCCATATTTGACACCTAAATCATAGTAATGCCTCCATTGATTATGAATTAGTATCTCTATTTCATTATATTTTTCCACAAATCCATTATAATGAAAAGACGCAGATGCCAATAAATTCACATATTGCGCAGAGATGTTTTTATCAATTCTGTTTTCTTTCATCACTCTCATTCGTTTCTCTGTATTATTCAATTCATAGTCAATATAAGTCCAGAATGGAGTTTTCTCTGAAGCAGGAATATCCGCATTCAACGCATCAGATATGAAATCAAATATAAACTTATCGATAACAGCCCTATATAGTCCTTCTTTATTTTTAGTTCGATAATAAATAGAGCCACGAGTTATTCCTGTGGCTTCTTCTAAATCTCCAGTTGTTACATTTACATATTCTTTTGACAAGAAGAGTTTAAATGCTTCTTGCAATATATAATCTGTCTTATCTTTTGTTTTGCTTCCCATAAATAATAGTTTCTAAATTATTATAACGGTGGTACTAATCTTTTTAATGTTCGCAAATATATGAAATTTTATAATTGTAACCAAATTTTTCGGAGGTTTTTTCTTTAAAAAGTTTCTTTTTTCTCTCTTTTTCATATATTGCAGTGTAAAATGGTTGATTATAAGTCTTTTTGCTGGTATAATAACGACACTAAAACTTCTAAAAATTATTTCCTATAAAGTTAGATGTGATTAATTTTAAGGTGTATCTACAATTTATTTCCGTAAAAACACACTGGTTTCATCAGAAAGTGTTATCTTTGCATTATCAAATTAAGTGTTCTTTGAGGCATTGCAGAATAAAGAAAGGGAAAGAAACTTGCTCGTTTCCAAATCGTAACCCTTTTATCCTTTATTCTTTCTTATTTTGCTGATTATCTGAAAGATATAAATTTATAGAATCTTTTGCGGGCATAGTCTGTTGCAATCAGCATCTTTGCTCTTTCCTCGCTCTCACTCAGAGGTGCTCGTCCCAAGATTGTGGCATCGCCACTCTTGGCAAACTCCATCAGCTTGCTAATAAACACCTCTTGCTCGGGTGTAGGTGGTATGTTGTGCAGTATCTCATTCTTCTCAGGGCGGTCGATGCCAATGTCCTTGGCTGTACGGAAGTCGCAAATCTCCGCATAAAATCATCTCACAAATAGTAAAATCCTGATTATTAGAAGTCTGAGAAGAATATGTGTCAAAGGGTGAACGAATAAGAAACGAGCGAGTTTCTTTTCAATTCTTTATTCTGCATTGCCTCAAAGAACACTTAATCCCATTGCAAAGTTAAGATAAAAACCGAATATTACAATATCCTCGGTAATATTTTACCACAGGAAGTGTTAAATCCGTTCATTTTCAGATTTGTTTTCTTTCTTTTTTATTGCTGTCCGGTAAAACTTTTTCAAACAAAATAAATTAGGGCTGACACTTTTCACGAAGTATCAGCCCTTTTGGTTATCTTTGTTTTCTCAATATAATAAATATAACCATGAGCAAAGATAGTCATTTTACCGGACAGCCGGTCTATAGTCAAGTATTAAAGTTACTCGACAAAGAGAAAATTCTTCAAATAAGCCACGAAACTAAAGGAAGCGAGGCTTACGTGAAGCGTTTTGACGACTACCAACATCTCGTCGTAATGCTGTTCGGCATACTCAAACACTTTGATTCTCTGCGCGAACTTGAGATAGGCATGAAGGCAGAGGCTCACAAGCTCAGACACCTCGGAATGAGCTATTTGGTTCGTCGCAGCACGCTTGCTGAGGCCAATATACGCCGCCCTCAGGAGTTCTTTGCAAGTGTTTATGCGTATCTTTTGGAGAAGTATGCCAAATTTTTAGCGGACAGCCGCCCTTCCCAGTGCTATAAGGGGCATACACACGAGCCTAAAGATTGGGAGAAGTTGCTTTACATGATGGATTCTACCACTATAACACTCTTTGATAACATACTTAAAGGTGTCGGGCGACATCCAAAATCAGGCAAGAAGAAATGCGGAATGAAAGTGCATACGGTAATGAAGTATCATGTCGGTGTGCCAATGGTGGTGCAACTCACCTCTGCTGCAAAACACGACCATTACCTGGTCAAAGAGGTTCATCTGCCTAAAGACTCCACTTTAGCAATGGACCGTGGCGATGTCGATATCGCACAATTCCAACGTCTTACAGAATAGGGCGTTTGCTACGTGACTAAAATGAAGAAAAACCTTAAGTATGAGGAACTTAAATCCGTTACGTATATCAATGCAGAGGGCCTCGTAACGCATATTGATCAGAAAGTGCTTTTTACAAGAGGAGAACTCACCTACGAGGCAAGATGGGTGGAGATATTTTACGAGACAAAGAGACCTATTGTACTATTGACCAACAACTTTGACTTTACGGTTGAGGATATTGCTGAAATCTACCGCCTAAGATGGGCTATCGAGTCGTTGTACAAACAGCTTAAACAGAACTTCCCGCTTCATTTCTTCTATGGGGACAGCGTCAATGCCATACAAATACAGACAGGGGTAGTCTTGATAGCGAATCTGCTGATAACAGTCCTGTCAAGAAGCATCAAGAGACATTGTGCATTCTCACAAGTTGTTACCATGATACGGGCTTATGCTTATGTACTACGTCGATTTTATCGCATTCATGGAAAATCCCGAAAAAACTTGGAATGATTTCCTTGCAAAAGGAGATGCAAAAAGCGTCGCCTGAATCAAGTCTTTTCGATTAGGGGGCTTACTTTTGAAAAAATAAACCCCGAAGTCCAATTTTACTGGGCTTCGGGGAGGATTTTTATGCCCTTTTGAGTTTTACCGGACAGCAATATTTCTGAATATAATAAAGTAGACTGGAAAGAACTAGCCTACCATTTGTCCATTACGAACATTTGGAGCTTTTTCAGCCTACCAAATGTCCATTACGCCAACATTTACTATACAGACACCAATCTTCGCGTCGAACTCTACCTTGGATTTTACCTTTCCCTTGACAATGGGGCGAAGATGCGGCTGATAAATCTGAAGTTTCTTGATTTTGTGAAGGCTGCAGAACTTGTATAGCAGACAGTATATCAGCCTGCTACCGTTCTCCTAAATATTGTAAGCTGTCGGATAGCGAATCTCAGTATCGCTGTATGTGCCATCGGTATTCAAAGTGTCCGCCGCAGTCGTTGTCGTCTTCATCGGTCGTCTCTTCTTTGGCATGCTTCTGTCCGCTTTCGCCATCAGCGAGGTCAGTATGTAAAAGAAATCATGGTTAAGCCCCATGCGAATTAGGACAAACTGTTCTGGTACAAAAGCTTGCTTCTCAGTGAGCTTTTCCAGACCGAGCGAATATTGCATGTAAGGATTTTCCTGAATGGCCAAAACCGTATTCTTGACGCTCAACTTTTCCACGTGTTTCATTATTAGGGCATCCACAGCCATACGAACCGCCTTGTTGTTAGAACTGTTACGACTGTTCTTCAAACGCTGTTGTATTCCTTCTCTATCTTGTCCCAAGGAAGCCCGCCACCGAGTTTGACCCACCTATTGGACACACTCAATCCAAGATAGATTCCTAGGAGGCAAACAGACCGTGATTACAATGTTGCAAGTAGCATTGTATGCCATTTCTTAATGCTTTTAACACTCAAGGAAAATCATTTTTCGTCAATTGAACAAATTTGTCATAACATAAGTTTCTAATTATCATTACTTTGAGTTTTATTAGCAGGTCCTATATACTGTGAATAGCTTTGATGCTTATCAGACGCTTGATAAGTGTACCGATAAAAATCTCATACTTCAAATAATTCTTTCTTATGATTTCATCATCAAAATATTTGGTGCATGAATCGAGTAATTCTTCCAGGGTCTTTGGTTCATGTAATTCCTCGAATATGCAGAGCTCTACATCATCAATATCATGTATCTGATATCCCTTAGCTAGAAGCTCTGGCACCACAATACAATAATACTCTCCTTCTAAGTCAAAGTTGACTCGCTCGTAATATTCTATCGAACTCCTACGAAGCTGATTCAGCTTACCGCCCCAATTGTAACTTGATGTTATGATACAGGCTTCCTTGGATATAGTAATTCTATCTCCTCGGGAAGCTTTATCCTGCCAGCTCATACATTCCAAATCGCGGCCATAAACAAATTCCTTGCTCAAATGACAGAACTTCTTGCAAATCTTATTAACATCGTCTGCAAACTTATCCAATTTTTCAGGATGCTGTCGGCCGATTTCTGTTCTAGTAAGTAATTCCATCTCTTTTGAAGCATCGGCTACATGGTGCTGAGTGTTTGAAATCTTATTTCCATGATAGGCATTCAGACAGATCTGATGATATTCTTCGATGCTACAGCTATTTATTTCTGGCGTTGTAATGCAAAACGGCAGATGCTTGCGATGATATAGACGGCAGATGCGATAATAATATTCTGGATAAAGATTACGCAATGTGATAGCCATCTGGAGACAAAGATCTTCATCTCGCTTGAAATTACCAAGCAGATGTATATATTTCACTCGATTGTTGATTTCTAGGAAATCAGCAAGATGTGTATAACCATATGAATTTTCCAAATCTTCAAAGAGCAAGGATACTTTTTTACAAGCTTTATGAGCTAACGCATAAAATAGATGCTGCTCGAAAAATACATTAAATTTATCGGCATCAATTTCCTTTAGATGTTTTTGGTTTCTCTTAATATAAGTATAAGCCTCCTTTGTATAATTCTTAAAGAAAATGACATCATTACCTCCTAATATACCAGCATTTACTGCTAAAAAAGACTTATCTGAATTAAAATCGCTCTTAACGACCTCGGGGATGTACGTAAAATGTCTCTTTAGCTGAACCATGGTATCCAAATAGTATTTGGATGAATATTCCATATTCTGAGCTATCAATTCTGACTGATTGAACTTTTCTGGTAGTTTGTCGAAGAGATATACATCTCCATCTATATGGAGAAATGGATTCTGCTGCTTTGAATAAGTGTAAATCTTCGGCAATGCCCACAAGTGCTGGTCAATTTGATCATATTCATTGAAATCGGTATATACCTTATTGTAGGGCAAGCCCAGTTCATCGATGAGGATATTTTTACCCATATTATCGGTATACAGGTCAACATGGTCATAGATCTTTCTTAGCTGTAGACAACTCAAAGCCCAGCTCATCAAATTGTATTCTGGTCGCAGCCAACCGTATCCATTCTCCAACACTGGTTTTCCCTGAGGGTAAAATGTTTGTATGTAGTTCATTGTATATAGTAATTTTTGATTATCTGCAATAATGGAGTTCCGTCTACTTTCATACATATTAGCAAGAATACCATGACGAGAAATACAATAAGACATAGCGGTATGGCATATCTTATGATAAATCCTTTCTTATCCCGTATGAAATCATTCATCATATTGTTCTATAGTTGATTCTGTATCAAATTATAATAATAACCTTGCTTTTTGATAAGCGAGTTATGATTGCCAATTTCCATGATGTGACCATGATAGAGTACTACAATTTGATCAGCATTCTTAATCGTACTCAAACGGTGTGCGATGACTATAGACGTTCGATTGCGGAGGAATTTTCGCAGCTGATGCTGGATGACATTTTCATTTTCTGCATCAAGGGCACTGGTTGCCTCGTCGAAAAAAATAAATTCTGGCTGTTTGTATATAGCTCTAGCGATAAGTAAGCGTTGCATTTGCCCACCAGACATACCGTTGCCCATACTTCCTCCCATGGTGTATTCCCTCTGCGGCAAGGTATCCACGAAATTCTTAATATTGGCAACTTTCATAGCCTCTTCCAGTCTGTCCTGTTCTATCTTTTTATTCGTGGAGATATTTCTTGCAAAAGTATCGGAGAAGAGATAACCGTCTTGCATCACTACCCCACATTTATCATGCCAGTTGCTAGAAATGATTTCGTTGAGTGGCATACCATTGACGGTAATCAGACCTTCGCTTGGCTGATAAAATTTAAGAAGCAGTTTCATCAGCGTAGTCTTGCCACTGCCTGAAGCTCCTACAATGGCGGTCATTTTGCCTAACGGAATATTCAGATTAATATCGTGAAGCACGAACGGAGACAATGACCCCTCATACTGAAATCCTACATGATGCAACTGGATACCTTCTGATAGCTTATTGGGTAAACTAAGGGTAGTGCCCTCATCCTCTTCCTTTAGATTCTGTACTTCTGCCAAACGGGATATACTGAGCTTGGCATCCTGGAATCCACGGGAGAAATTGATTAACTGAGTGATAGGTGAGTTCATCTGACCGATGATATAGGATACACTCATCATTCCGCCAAAGGTCATATTCCCTTGTATTACAGCCCGAGCTGCAATATAAGTCACGAGCAAATTTTTCACTTGATTGATGCATTCAAATCCCATCAACTGACATTGGTCAAGTTTAAGTGACTTCAGATTATTGAAATAGTTTTTCTTCTGGATTTCCCGCCACTGATTAATCTTATATTTCTCGAAATTATTGACTTTTATATCGCGAATACCATAAATCAGCTCACTGATAGCCTGCTGGTTCATACTGCTATTTTTGAATCGAAAGTAATCTAGCATTTCCCGTTTATGAAAGAAAAACTGTGCCCAGACAATAGATCCCAAGGTAAACAATAGATATACTGTTAGCAAAGTGCCACTGTAATTAAATAGCGCAATAAAGAATACCATGAAACTAACAATCGAGAAAATAGTAGTCATACTCTGTGATGTCAGAAAATCCTTAATGCGCTGATGATCTTGCACTCGCTGATAGAAATCACCAAGGAATTTAGTATCAAAGAATCTCAACGGGAGCTTCATGATTTTCACGAAGAAATCGGTGATAATGTCTATATTAATCCTTGTACCGGTATAGAGTACTACCCAGTTGCGTATCACTTCTATTAATACCGTCCCCAGATAGATAGATAACTGGGCAAAAAGTATCATGTTTAACACTCCATAATTCTTGTTTGTGATACCTTTATCGATAAGAATCTGGGCAAGATAAGGTAATGTCAGCGACAAAGCACTGACCGATGCTAAGCAAACGCCAATTTTAGCCAGTTCCTTACCGTAAACGGTTACATACTTCTTCAAAAAAAATACTGGTGAACTTGACGTCTTTCCAACTTCCTTAGTATAAAATTCCTCTGTAGGCTGAGGTGCGAACACAATGCCTTTGCCTTCTTGATCGCCCCAAGATAGCATGAATTCATCCTCAGGTACACTGATACGACCAACTTCTGGGTCAGCGATATGGAAGATGTATTTTTGTGAGCGCTTTGCCTTTGTGATTGCATAAAGCACTACGAAATGACAGGCATTCCAGAATAGCACTACTGGATATAGTTCGGCTGTTACCAAGTCTTTTGCGGTGATGCGCAGGCTGACCGACTTCATGCCTATGGTCACTGCAGCTTCAGTCAAACCGACCAAACTCACTCCTTCCCTCGTAAGGTAAGAGCAATCGCGCATATACTGCAATCCATAATCTTTACCGTAATATGAGGAAATCATGGCCAGACAAGCAGGTCCGCAATCCATAGCGTCATGCTGGGCAATAAACGGGAATTTGCGAAAGACTTTATTTAAGACCATAAATTACTATATGGATTATAATGACATTTTGAAGGCTTACTATATGGATCGCTAGGATTTTCTGTAAAGGCTCTACAATCGGAACAATTGTAGCGATATTCGCAATCACAGCATACTTTGATTTTGTCTTTATTCAGGTTCCACCAGAATAAAAAATTCGAATCTTGAAGCACCTCGTCAATACTCTTGCTAAAGACATTACCGTAAGTTGTCTGCATCGAAGGACAATTGTGGTAGTTACCTTGAGCGTCTATAGATAGCTTCTTGTAGAGACATCCATTCTTTTTCTTCATCAAATCGTAGGTCCAGTACCCAGAGAAGTCAAGGGTCTTCATGCATATCGTACCGCAGGAATTTCCACCATCAAAATCAAAGTCCTTGTAGAAGATGGTCCCCACACAAAAAGATGAATATCCTGGATGCTTCTTCATGACTGAATGAAAAGTCTCTTTTTCGCTTCCATAGAGGAAGAGATTATTTAGCAGTGCATTTCTGCTGATGAAATCTTCCAAATAAAGAACGTCCAGTTTTGGATTAATCGTTGCATGCACTTCTACATAAATGGCACCAGTATTCTTAAGCCCCTCCAGAATGTGGTCCAGTATAGGAGTATCGAGCAGTGTATTCTGGCGTATCTGTACGATTTTGCAATTTACAGGACTAAGACGTTCTAGTATCTTATCGACAAGTTCTATCGTAGTATTCTTATCGATATCCCAGATAACATCTCTCAATTTATATTCCTCATAGCTGAGTTCATCTGACATCTTTGGGAAAGCAGCTTCGTCTTTTACTAGAGTTGCCATACGATGAGTGACCATGTAATCGACAAATTCGAGGAAGTAATTTTTCGATTCTTGATCATCCAGCTGAGCGAGGGTTTCTTTGAGCTGATGACGATCGGCCATGCGGATAAGCTGCTCATACTGATGACTGATATGGAAGGAAACATCTCCTGCATAGTCAACTATGAGGCTCTGCCGCTTGCCATGCGTAAGACGACACGTCGTATACATGACAAAATAGTAGTTTTCATTCATGTATATCATTTCTTTTCTTCGAAAGGTTTGTAAATCTTGGATATCGGCATATCAATTATATTACAGGAATAGGTATTCGACTGCCTTACAGGATTATAGAATATCTTGTACTTGTCATCTTCATCTGAAGACACTTTGCTGTAATACAGCCTGACAAAAGCTAAAGAATATCCTTGGATATCCTTGCCTGACATTTTTATTTCATGTAGTTTTGCCATTTTTCAAATATAAAGCAACTTCGCGTTCTAAATTATAATTACAAGGTATACTAGTCATGCCGAACTGACCTACAGGATTGATTTCCAAAAAGATATGTTCATCTTCTGTATTAACCATTATATCAGCAGAACCAGTGTTTAGCCCGAGCTGACGGTAGAGCTTGTCCAGTTTTTGCTCTACATCTGCAGGTAATTTATATGGTACCTCCAACTTGGGCGGATGAATGCGAAAATCGACTTCTCCATTGTTATACACCGGACAAATGATGGCCATAGGATAGAATTTTCCATCAAGATAAAACACTCTTACCTCGAATCGCTTCTCGCAGAGTTTGGTGACCAGTGACGGAGCAAAATTATTGCCGATGTTATCGTTGCAGAAAATAGACGTAATCTCTTCGGTATAACCATAATACATTTTATTATCATATACGTTATAAATCGACTCGCTGAGGGCCTTAGTTACCACTCTGCCCTCTTTCTTGCGAAATTCTTCCAGCTGCTTGCCATTCGTGATAATACGAAATTCTGGGGTCTTAAGCCCTAAAGCTCTTGCTTGACGTTGCACTTTCATTCGGTTGAGATCATATTTTGGTCCACCCAGATTAATGGGAATAGAATGATAAAGCTCATCAAATAGATATTCCTGCAGGCTAGAGAGTTCATCCCGAAGATAATCTTTGAATATCTTATTGTAAACCTTTGGCTTTCCCTCACATGCCTTCTCAATTTTGACCTATAGCTCATTTTGCAGGATAGAATCCTCCTTAACTACCGATATACACTGGTGTTCTCAGCAATTCAAACGTTTCAGAGATATTTCGACCTTTGAAATCGTTCAATAGCTCATTTTGCAGGATGCAATATAGCTTAATGTTCGATAAACATTAACTTCGCTGGTATTTGAAAAGCCAAAAAGCGAAGTTATAATGAACAAGAAAAAATGCCCAGTGTGTAAGAGTAAACACACCGTGAAAAACGGAGTGCGTTATGGAAAACAACTGTATTTGTGCAAAG
>NZ_KB905304.1 GCF_000378745.1 Prevotella amnii DSM 23384 = JCM 14753 | reverse complement strand
CTCATTCCAAGTTCAAAGGTCAGTGAGAAGCCGACAACAGAAACGCCAAAAGTCGATGTTATGCAAGGGAATATCAAGGAACAGGTGGCAAACACTGTTCGTTCTGCTATGAAGCATTATTCATTCTGCTCCTTGGGTGAGCTAAACGCCATACTCTCCCGATATAATCTCGCCGTAGAAGAGGTAAAGACCGAGTATAGGGGTAAACAGTATGATGGACTGGTTTATGTACCTACCGATGACAAAGGAAATAAGGTGAGCACGCCCATTCACGCCTCGGACATTGGCAGAGGTATGGGCTATACTGCCGTTCAGAACAATATGCTGAAATCGAAGCAGATAGTTAAGCCATTAATCCCAACTGTCAGAAGAAAGGTATTAGAAGTAATGCGTACTTCTCCCCAAACGGAGGAAAGACTTCGACAAAGATTGGAGGAACAAGGCTTGCGTGTTATAATCCGCAAGAATGAGGGTGGGCGCATCTATGGTATTACATTCATTGATGATGAAAAAGGCATTGCGCTCAATGGTTCTCGATTGGGTAAAGGATATGCCGCCAATAAGTTTAACGAGTACTTCTCTAACTCAGAGAAAAATCCATTCTTGGATGAATCGCTTTATGGTAAAATTGATACCACCTTACAGCAACAGATGCAGACAATACAGTCGGATGAGCAGGAAAGCGACAATCTTGTCGATGAACTTATTGACGATATGGTGGGAGAATCTTTCTCTTCTTCGGGCAACGATGATTGGAAAGAAGCAGCATGGCAACGAAAGCTCCGCAGACAAAGTAAGATAAAACTTAGACGAAGAAAACATTAAACAAACGAGCATTTCTATCTCCCCTCCTTAGGAGGGGTTGGGGGAGGCTTCCCAAAAACAATACGATTATGGCACAGGAAGATGATTTAAGGGCATTGGGTAAAGTCATGGACTTTATGAGAGGTATATCAGTGATATTTCTCCTCGTTAACTGTTATTGGTTCTGCTACGAGGCATTTCATGTCTGGGGTTTTACACTTGGCATCATTGATAAAATTCTGATGAATTTCCAGCGCACCACGGGATTGTTCTCGTCCATTCTTTGGACAAAACTCTTTTGTGTGATATTTCTTGCACTATCCTGTTTAGGGACGAAAGGCGTGAAAGAAGAGAAAATCACATGGCCAAAGATTTGGACGGTGCTTTTCTCAGGCTTTGTCTTTTTCTTTCTCAATTGGTGGCTACTAGTATTGCCCATTGGTAAGGTTGGTGCAGCTTCGCTCTATATCTTCACGCTCTCCATTGGCTATATCTGCCTGTTAATGGGAGGTGTATGGATGAGCCGACTACTCAAAAACAACCTGATGGACGATGTGTTTAATACAGAGAATGAGAGTTTTATGCAGGAAACCCGATTGATGGAAAATGAATACTCGGTAAACCTTCCTACACGCTTCTACTATAAGAAGAAGTGGAACAAGGGCTGGATTAACGTGGTCAATCCCTTTCGTGCCTCGATGGTGCTCGGTACACCGGGGTCGGGTAAGTCTTACGCTATCGTGAACAATTACATCAAGCAGCAGATAGAGAAAGGCTTTGCCATGTACATCTACGACTATAAGTTTCCCGACCTTTCCGAAATAGCCTACAATCACCTGCTTCATCATTTGGAAGCCTATAAGGTAAAACCCCAGTTCTATGTTATCAACTTTGACGATCCACGCAGAAGCCACCGTTGCAATCCCATCAATCCTGCCTTTATGACGGATATATCAGATGCCTACGAGAGTGCCTATACCATTATGCTTAACCTAAACCGCTCGTGGATACAAAAGCAGGGAGATTTCTTCGTGGAGTCTCCGATTATCTTGCTGGCTGCAATTATCTGGTTTCTGAAGATATATGAGAATGGAAAGTATTGTACCTTTCCCCATGCAATAGAGTTCCTGAACCGTCCCTACGCACAGATATTTCCGATACTCACTTCCTACGATGAACTTGCCAACTATCTTTCTCCCTTTATGGACGCTTGGGAAGGTGGAGCACAGGATCAGTTGCAGGGACAGATAGCCAGTGCCAAGATACCGCTATCTCGTATGATAAGCCCTGCCCTTTATTGGGTGATGACGGGTGATGATTTTTCACTTGATATTAACAATCCCAATGAGCCGAAGGTGCTTGTTGTAGGTAACAATCCTGACCGCCAGAACATCTATTCGGCGGCACTCGGACTTTACAACAGCCGTATTGTGAAGCTCATCAACAAGAAGAAGCAACTCAAATCATCAGTGATTATCGACGAGTTGCCGACTATCTACTTTCGTGGATTGGATAACCTAATAGCTACAGCTCGAAGCAATAAAGTGGCAGTTTGTTTGGGCTTTCAAGATTTTTCTCAGCTTACCCGCGACTATGGGGATAAGGAAAGCAAGGTGATACAGAACACAGTGGGGAATGTGTTTAGTGGGCAAGTAGTAGGCGAAACAGCTAAGACGTTATCAGAGCGTTTCGGTAAAGTACTTCAACAACGGCAGTCGATGACCATCAACCGGAACGACAAATCGACATCTATCTCCACACAAATGGATAGTCTCATCCCTGCAAGTAAAATTTCAAACCTCACACAAGGTATGTTTGTAGGTGCTGTATCCGACAACTTCGATGAGCGTATTGACCAAAAGATTTTTCATGCAGAAATTGTCGTGAATGTTGCCAAGGTATCTGCCGAAACCAAGGATTACGAGCCTATCCCCATCATTGCAGACTTCAAAAACGAAACCGACTCCGACAATCTCCAAGAGACCATCGAAGCCAACTATAGGCATGTTAAGCAAGACGTGCTATCCCTTGTGGACTCTGAAACAATCCGCATCAAAACAGATCCTAATCTTGCCCATCTGATAAAGGTATAATTAGTTCATCTTATTAAAGAATAGGGTATCCTTCTTGCGTATGATATAAAACTTCAACTTGTTAAATATTTACAAAATTATTTAGGAATTATATTAGATGCCTTTAAAGTTGCAAATATTATACTTAAATAAGATTGCTCTTTTGAAAAAACCAAATAGTAACTATCTGCAATAATGTTTTGCCCATCCTCTATTCTTAATATAATAATAAATTTATTATGATATTTTAAAATTGAAACAATGTCTCCTTTTAGAGGTTGGCTATAGTCGATACTACACACGGCAACTTTTTTTTGTTTGCTCACCCATTGGGGTAACTGCTGTTGGGTATATACCGTTATTGTTCTTAAATTATTCTGCTGGGTTTCGTAACATTTATATGGATGTATAACATATTTGGTAACTGTTGTTTTGGACAAATATAAAAACATTGTAAAGGATAGAAATACTATCACAATAGACAATCCCCATCTTATAAGAGGGTTAAATGGTTCACTTAAAAGAGCTTCAAGTTTGGTACTCTTCTTGTCGCTGATGTTTTTTTTACTCATTTTACAAACTTAATTGGTTACGAATTAAGTCATAGTATTTGCCTTGTTTCGAAATAAGAACGGAATGTTTGCCTTGTTCTATTATTCTACCATTTTCCATTACAATAATGTTATCAGCGTTTTGTATGGTACTTAATCTATGTGCTATAATTAGTGCAGTTTTACCATGTAAGAAACTTCTCATTCTTTCCATAATTTCTGATTCATTAGTCGCATCCAACGAATTTGTAGCTTCGTCCATTAATATATAATTAGGGTTTTTGTATAGTGCACGAGCGATTAATATTCGTTGCTTCTGTCCCATACTAAGGCCCAAACCATCTCCTCCGATAATCGTATTGAATCCCATAGGTAATGCTTTCACATATCCCAATATATTTGCAGTATGGGCACATTCAATTAATCTTTCTTGATTTATACAATTAACGCCTGGTGCAATGTTTGCTGCAATTGTGTCTGAAAAAATATAACCTTCTTGCATTACAACACCACAGTTTTTTCTCCATTCTCTTATATCATATTTACTTAAACTCTGATTACCAATGAAGATATCACCTTTTTCTGGAGTGTAAAATCCTAATAACAATTTTAATAATGTCGTTTTTCCACTTCCACTTAAACCAACGATAGCAGTCGTTCTTCCTTTGGGAATTTGTAAAGAAATATCTTCTATAGTGTACTTTGTTGAAA
The DNA here is from genome assembly GCF_000378745.1 of Prevotella amnii DSM 23384 = JCM 14753. Lineage (GTDB taxonomy): Bacteria > Bacteroidota > Bacteroidia > Bacteroidales > Bacteroidaceae > Prevotella > Prevotella amnii. Next base: position 11,323 of record NZ_KB905304.1, on the reverse strand, counting down.
GTTTGTCATATCGAAAATACACATTATGTATTGTAACGGAGTCATTCGGAATATTCGTTATTAATCTTGAAGTATTATGGACTTCTTCTTCTATTTCATAAACATCATTAATTCTTTCTAGACTGAGTTTCGCATCTTGATATTTTCGTACAAATTGAATTAATTGCTCTATTGGGCTGTTAAGTTGCCCGATTATATACTGTATTGACATCATCATTCCTAATGTCATTTGTCCTTTTATTGTTAGAGAAGCTATCAGTGCCGTAATCAATGCATTCTTTAATTGCAGAAGTAAAATTGCTCCCGATTGTTGATATTGTAACAATGATAAACCACGGACTGCAATTGAATATATTTTTGCTTGAACATCTTCCCATTCCCATCTTTTTTGATTCTCGCATCCACATAACTTAATCTCTTGCATCCCCATAACCAACTGAATGATATTGCTTTGGCTGGAAGAAGTCTGTGCAAACATTTTCTTGTCAAGTATCGCACGTTTATTCATAAATAATAATATCCATCCAATATGTAACAGACTGCCAATAGTAAAAATAAGAAATATCCAGAAGTTATAAATTAACACAATGACACTTAGTATAATAATATTTAGAAGAGAAAATAATATCGAAAGACTTGTTTCAGTAACGAACTCTTTGATTCTTGAATTATCACCAATTCTTTGGAGAACGTCACCAATCATTTTTGAATCAAAAAAACTCATAGGAAGTTTCGTGAGTTTGATGATAAAATCAGAAATGATCGTTATATTAATCCTCATGCCAATGTGAAGTAAAACCCAGTTCCTAATGAATCCTATTACAGAATTGCCAAGAATTAAAAGTATTTGTGCAATCAAAACAGTCCAAATAAATCCAAGATTTCTATTCCCTATTCCATAGTCAACAAGAGCTTGTGTGAAAAACGGAAAAATCAGTAGGAGAAGTGAGCCGAAAAAAAGTCCCACTAAGACTTGAAATATTGCACCATAATATGGCTTAGTATATTGAAAAAACCAACGAATTCCTCGAGATTGATCTCCGCTGTTGGATTCAAAGAATTTTGGATTTGGTTTCATGCAGATAACCACGCCAAGATCATCTTTGTTCAGCCAACAATTCACAAACTCTTTTTCTGAATATTTAAAACGGGAACCTATGGGATCCGATACAAAATAATACTTTCTTCCAAGTATTTTCTTTACTTTATATAGTACAACATAATGTTCATTATTCCAATGTAGTATGCATGGCAATGGAACAGATGTGTCAATCTGATCGAATTTTATTTTAGCACATATGGTATCAAAACCGATTAACTTAGCGGCTCTGTCTATACCTAAAATCGAAACACCACGATTGGTGAAGCAACAAAGTTCCCGAAGATATACTAAAGATATATCTTTTCCGTAATATAATGCTATCATACGTAGACATGAAGGACCACAGTCCATGCTATCATATTGAGTGCAATTTGGAAATCTAAGCATTATTTAAATTGTAGCAATTAGGAAGTTCTTACCATCAAATCCAATGAGGTGTTCTCCATCCTCACTAACAGCTATCGCTGTTATCTTACGAGAGGTTCTTAAGGTCTTGTATATTTCACCATCCCAATTTAAAATTATGATTTCTGCTCGAAATGTATGCTGCTTGTATTTTTGCAATGCACGTTGTGTACTAAGTCCCCAATAAAGACAATATACATATTTTTCATTGGAAGTAATATATTTAAAATGAATAGGGTTTGATTCCCAGATATCGCCTTCACTAATAGTCTTAGGATTAAAAGTATTCAAACCTTTCTTGAATAGATTGGTAGTGCCATTGCTGAAATTAAAGAATTCTATAGCAGGAAATAGCTGGTATGCAAACGCACCCTTTTGTTCTGATGGACAATAGGTGAACATACCATGATTTACAAACCATGATGGATATCTTTTGTCATATATAATTTTACTAAGTTCTTCTATTTTCTGCTTATTTCCTTGGGTGGTTGAACTAAAAATAGCTTGGTGACCATTCTTTTTTTGTCGTCCAATGAAAATATATTTATCGTTAGATAGGATGAAAGGGTATTTTACTTCAAGCACCAACTCGTATGGGCACTCTGATTTAGAGGAGATTATTGCTTTACCGTTTCTACGTACAGTGTCTTTTTTTATCTCGTAGATATAAGGATTATCACGCTCTGTTACAAACATATTTCCATTTTCATCCCAAAATGTTATTGGAACACTAAACACATGCGTACCATTTTTACGCTTGTAATACTCTTTTGTAAAGCGGATCGTTTGAGTATCCCAGTTTATACTATAACTTTTTAATAACTGATCGCCATATCCTCCAGGGAATTCGTAGGTTATATACAATTCATTATGCAAGAGTTTTATCTCTTGAATGTTTTTTATATGAAGAAGAGAATCTACCTTGAGTAATGACCACGTAATTGTTTGAGAAACTGTTGTCACTTTCCCACTTGCCTTTGTACAAAACAGCATAACGATAAATACAAAACTGTATAATCGTATCTTTTTATAGATTAACCACATATTTGAGTATTATTTGATAAAATTTCATAATAAGAAATGGGAGGGCAAATGTACCGTAATGGGCAATCTTTGCAGTTTGTCATATCTCTGGTTAATCTCCAAGAATGATTCTGCTTGAGTTCATTTACAACAATGTCCGTCCATGAAAAATCAGCAGATGTTACATTACCAATTATATGTTGAGACCCATAAGCACGTATGTTGCATTGGGAGTCAACATCAACAATCCCGAAGAAATGAGAATTAAGTTTTTGATTTCTAAAAACATCATTAAAACACACTTTCTGTTCAAAGACACCTTCTTCCTTTTCTCGTCTTATCCGTATATTGTTAGCTTCCTTATTACTATCTCCAATGTATACAGGTAAGATATTGGCATTGTCTTTGTTTGCATCTTCTCCATAATTCAAATACAGTATTCGATTTAATAAATGTTTAACTTCCGGCTTGACTTCTGTTGAGAATTTGTCAACATAGGCAACAAGTTCTATTTTTATTGATTGAATCAATTTCAATAAGGATAAAGCAAAACCAAAGTCATCAATAAAGAAATGGATTCTATATTTATAATTATATTTTGATAGGATATAAAGAAAATCTTCTTTACTATATACTGAAAAATAGTCAGAGCTACAGACTATATCGACAACTGATACACAAGTATATTTTAAGGAATTAAGAATATGCGATAGAATCTCTGGAGATATTCTATCTATGCGCTGACTATAAGTTGGACATGGATATTGTTTTGAGGCTGCCACTCGAAATTTTGAACATTTCGTATCACATATATTATTTATTTTGGATATACGAATGTATATTCCTGAAATAAAATTTTGCTTTGAACCTATTATTGCTAATCGGTCGTCAATACTACCTTCGCCAATTTTACTAATATCTTTCTGAAGGTTCAAGATTGGTAATAATACTATCGGTTTTTGTATAGTATTTATAGGAATAAACACTTTGTTTTTTAATGCCCATTCAACATCAACAGAACACTTAGAATACAATTGATTAGATTCAATAACTCCAAGATTTTCAGGGGAGTAGAAATTCTTAACAACCTCAATAAAACTACTATTAGAAGAGATCTTGTACGCACCACTCTTTGTATGATACAAAAGAATCTTATTATCTTTTATTATATCAACATACACGTTTGTTGACATAGCAACCCATTTGAAATTTTTCAATGTATAAATCATATAATCACTTCATAATTGTTCATAATGTATGAATAAGCTTCGGGATAGTTATGCAGAAATTGTCCAATTTCATTCTTCATATTCTTAGCATCTTTAGAGGACATAAAATAGGAACACATAGAGTGTGGTGACTCAAGTTGGCCGTTTGAGAACATGCAACTTAAGCACCCTTCGTTGTTGGCACATTTTTGACATACAGGTCTAACTCTGTTATAATATTTATTGTACCTTTCTGCTATTGCTTTAAAATCTATCGAAACAGCATTTTCATAAACAGTTCCTAAGGCATAGGTATAACTTATTCTTTCGCATGGCATAATTTGCCCAGAAACGGTTATAAAAACTTTCTTAACAAAAGGAAAGCATGTACCAGTAGGCAACTCTTTTCTACGATTTTGATTATTAAACAAGAGTTCATTATAATCCATGTAAACATATGGTGAGTGCATTAATATGTATCTTGCAGCTCGTTCAAAATACGGATGGGTAAGAAAATCATAAGAATTCTTGTTCTGAACTTTAGTTATAGCTGTACCTGACCATTTCTTTCGATGAATAGACTCAAAAAGATATTTTTCTTTAGGATTGACACCTTCGGGATTAATTTCGGAAATAGTAGGTTTCTTTCCATACCGTTGCTCAATGAAGTCAATAATTTCTTCAACTGTGGTTTTTGTGCTCAAAACAGAATTAAATTCCACGTTTGTGTCGAAATATTTAGGATATTTATGTGCAACATAATCAATTTCCGAAATTATCTTATTAAAAGCAGGCGTTCCATTGTGAAATATGCGTAAAGAAGAACCTTTGTCATCCCCATCAAGACTAATCAACAATTTAAATCCCTTTTCAACTAAATAATCTATGTATTTAGACAATAATATTGCATTAGTTGTCATTGAGTAGATAAATTTTTTCTTATACCCACAAAGATTGCTTTCTATGTAAGCAATTATCCGCTTTATGAATTCGATGTTAAGCAACGGTTCTCCTCCATAAAAACTGATAGTGATATAGCTATCGCCTTGAGTATCATTTCCCAAGACCCATAAATTCTTAAGATATTCCAAAAAACGTATAGCCTTAGCTATTGGAAGATCTCTATTTTTTCTTTCGCCTCTATTGGCATATAGTTTTCCATATCCACAATATATGCATGACAAATTACACCGTTCCGTTATTTCAAAGGTAATTTGCGGTGTATTCGCCAAATACTCTAAAATATTGTCTGCTGACAACTCTACCATTTTATTTTAATTCTATGGGTTGATATACTTCCTGTTGGTTATTTTGTGATGGAGCACCAAAACTCCCATCACTGCGCCTTACCATCATTTTTGTTCCAACGGACTGTAAAAATGACATCGGTGAAGACATCATCTTATCAATTGTGCGTTTTGCTGACCTTTCTGTACAATTTTGCTCCTTGTCGTATTTATATTTATAAATAGGCGAATGAACCTTATTCATCTTATATAACTCCCAAATGAACAAGCCACTCTCCTCTTCAATTTTTATAATTAACCCCGGCAGACCCCAAAATTTGAATGGTCCATAGGAAATAGGGTAATCCAATGCATACCATGCAGTGTAGTTTCTTCCTGCATAATTAATTTGTGCTTTATTACACAAATAGTTAGATAAACGTATTGTATCATCGGGTATAAACTGCCATTCGGGTGTTATCCATTGAGAATCATAGCAAAGTACACCTGCATTTAACATCAGGCGGTATTTCTCTTTTCGCAAATGATTTTCCACATCACTATATAATTCACAAGGATATGTTTGTGTGGGAATATTTTGTGTTTGCAGACCTTTTTTAGTACGCTCTGTTGCAAGTGAGTCATAATGGAATACAATTTGACTAAAGTCCTTTACAATATGATTCCCAATCTGTATTTTTCTTATGTCCTCAGTAAAATCTTTTTGTCCTGCAAGATTCTTAAATTTAAATGAATATAGGAGTTCTATATATGCAGTATCTACACAAAGTTTCTTATCCAATATTTGTGGCGCAGGTGGAAACTGTGCATAGACAAACTTGGATATAAGGCAAATTATTATTAATAACAATACTTTTTTCATTTTACTTTTTGTTAAGGGTTCGGCAATCCATAAGGGTTGCCGAACCCAAAGAGATGATAATTTGTTTATTAATCACAAATCTCAAAATCAGGCTCTGCTGCAACTGCATGGGAAGGAGTTACTACAACCTCGTCTAAAAAGTATGTCATTTCCGACATACTTGCCCCCTTCGAGTTGAGATTGCCTGCGTGATTTGCAGAACCATTGTCCATCGTAGAATTGCTTCTGCATGCGCATCCACAGACATTGCCACCAGAAAGAGATTTCATCTCTCTCTCGTTCATAGCACTTTGTGCTAGATCTTGGAATTTTGTCAAATCCATTGTTTAAGAATTTAGAATGTTAATAATTTATGAAACATGTACACCGAAGTGTATCTTTACAATAATCTATATCTTACACGAAACAAGAAAATGCGTGGACGAATGTAGTAGACTGTCGTATTTTCACGCAAATCAGACGATGTTGAGTTTACATACACTTTACGGTTGAAGATGTTGTCTAATGCTAATGAAAAATACCAACGTTTTATGGAGTAATTTATATCTACAGTGCCAAGAAAGAAAGATTTATCTTTATTGTTCATATTGTTGTAGTAGTGAACGGCTTTCATCCTGAGATTTATACCTTCGGGCAGATAAAAATCCATAGTAAAATTACTTTTTAAGGTTTTAATGGTTGGTGTAGACTGTCCAAACTGCATTTTTGACTTGGAAATGTAAAGTCCGCCTGAATAAGTTGCCGACATCCAATTAAATGGACTACTATTAAAAGAGAGATTCGTGGAATAAGAGTTTCCGAAATATCTCAAAATCTGTTCTTGTAGAAGCAACGGACTTTCAAAATGTGTATATTTCGCATCAACACTTATTTTTGTTTTTTTCCAGTCGAATCCCTTACTGCTTCGCAAAATGACAGAATATGAGTTTGATACTTCATCTGTCGGCCTACTTATTATTTTTTCTGCCACACCATCATAGTTTGTTCCATACAATACTTCCGGATGATAGTTGGCCCATATCAAATCAACTCCTGCAAACCACATAGAAATAATATTCTTGTAGTTATATGTAATGTTTGTTCTATTAATTTGTGCATGAAATAGTTCATTGCTTTCATAAATTGAGAGCTGTCGATAATTAGTCAAAATATAATTTCCATAAAGTGTCTCAATAGAAGGATTGGAATAACCACAACCAACTCCGAACATCAGTTCATGAAAACCATTGATTCTATACTTAATAGAAAGACTTGGTTCTGCCACCATTTTTTGTTTACTAGACAACAGACCAACTAGATGATCTCTTAAACTATATAAACGATAAACTCCTGACAGTAAAAAATTAAAATAGGTTTTTCCCAATTTATAATTTGCAGTAAATCCAATGCCAATGTTTGTTGTATTTAATGAAATATCGTTTTGATATTGCTGCAGTGAACTGCTTAATTTGTCAGCGGAAAATTTAAATAGGGTGAATGGGTGGACTGTCAAACGTCCCAAAACTAAAGCTGATAATAAATCTATTTTGTTTTCGGTAGAAATATTCGAGCGGTTAACATGCTGGAACATGTTATCATCAGACAATATCTCTGGAAATAAATTCGATGAAACGGACAACTGATGTGGTCTTTTCTCATAGTTCACTTTCGAGAAAAAATCTATCCCGTGATTATTACTTGTACGATAGGTAAAGTGAAGTGTGTTTTGTAACAAACAGTTATTCATTTTACTCTGTTGATTAACTTGATTTCCTATTATAGCATTGCTATAACCATGTGTTGAAATCAATTCTGTTTTTAACTGTTCTTTTATATAGTAATTACTATTGTTAAGCATGTAAGTTGCTGTACCATAACCAATACGTTTGTTCAATAATCCATTAATACTCTCATTTACAATGTTTCGTTCTCCAGTGGGTAAATAGGCGGTTGAAGTTGACTGAAGATTTCTCTTATCTTTATCTTTCAAAAAAGCAACATTCAATCCCAATTCGCCATTTGAACCAATTCGAATTACTTGATTAAAAGTAGCCGTATGTGATAGATTAAAATAATAATAACGTTTTCCAATAACGGGAGTACCGGGCATTGTCATTTCTGTTAAAGTTGCTGTTTTATACTTTGTGCCACCTTCGTCAAATGACCTTAATTCCATTCCCAAATCATTTCCAGTATTATTCCCCTTATAGGTGGCCAGCAGTTGGCTGTTGCGCTTAAAATAAGTTGCGATCAACTCATTGTTCCATAGTGCTTTTTTATCCAATCCTGCACCTAACGTAGCGATTAGGTTGAAAATTCCTTTTACCCCACTTTTGAGTTTTAAGTTGATGGAAGCTCGTTCTTCAGGTTTTAAGTCTTTCAGTGCCTTAATATCTTGGTGATTTTCTAGCACTTGTACTGTACTAATGCTATTAGGGTCTATATTGTTGGTTGCAATTCCATATCTACCTTTCATCAAATCCAATCCCTCTATATAGAAGTTCTTGATAGGCATTCCTTTATAAGAGATTTGACCGATATTAGAAACAGTTATGCCAGGTAGCCGTTGAAGAACTTGTCCAATTGACAAATCATTTGCATGTTGGAATGCAGCAACACGATAATTGATAGTGTCTCCATTTGCATATATTTTCGGAGACTTTACTACAACATCTTCCAGTTGAGTAACACGTTCTTGAACAATCACATCTATTTTTTGCGATGTATTCTTGCACGAAATTGTTACAGGTTCAATGTTAATATGTGTAACATGCAATGCTATACTATCATCTGGTACAGATAGTGCAATTTGAAATTCGCCTTTTGAGTTAGATTGTCCAGAAGCAAGAATGCGATTTTTTTGTTTGACTTTGGAGAAAAAAATAGTGGAATGTGGCACGAATTCACCTGATTCCGTTTTAACTACTCCTGTTATTAAAGTAGTCTTTGTTTGTCCTTGTACTTCAAAACATGAGCAGAGAAGAAACAGCAGTATATATAATGTTGTAAACTTCATAATATTATCTTTAAAGGGGATATATTTCATAACTCAAAATTTATCTGATTGATGATATTCTTTTAACTATCATGCTGCAAATATACAAATACATATTGTATAAAACAAGTAAAAGCAGTTTTTTTTTTTTCAAAATTTGTATTTTCTTAGTGTTTTCGCTATATTTGTGGCATTATTTACTATATATACATTGTTTATATGAATAAAAATATTATTTCATTAAAGGATTTCGAGATTACTCCAAACGAGAATGTTATCGAGCGTAGCCAAAATTTCCAAAGTTACATTGACCAAATGGAGCAGTTCGGCTGCAAAAGTTATTGGGTCATGGCAAGAACAGGAGTTGGAGCCAAGATGCAAATTGAGGGCTATGACGGTGAGGTTTCCGCATACATTTCCAATGATTACCTTGGTATGTCGCAAAGACCAGAAACTAAAGAGGCTGGCATAAATGCCGTTTTAAAATATGGCACGGGGGCAAGTGCCGCCCAAGCTATTGGGGGTTATTTGGATATTCATAAGCAATTGGAGGAAGGTATAGCAAAGTTTGTAGGACAGGAAGATGCCATTCTATTCTCATCAGGTTTTGGTGCCAACGCAGGTCTGCTTCGTGCTATATTGGGAAAAAATGACATAGCCTATATTGATTCCTACATCCATACCAGTGCCACGAGTGGTTTAATTGGAACCAATGTAAAACATATAGGACACAATGAGATTGACTATCTTGACATGATCCTTGAGCGAGAAATAGGAAAATATCAAACTCGATTAGTCATCATTGATGGTGTCTATTCTCAAAATGGAGATTTATCAAAACTTCCAGAGTATATTGCAGTCTGCAAGAAACACAATTGTCTTCTTATGATGGATGATGCTCACGGCATTGGTGTTATGGGAGAAAACGGCAGAGGAACAGCCGACTATTATAATTGCTTGGGACAAGTAGATATTATTACAGGAACTTTCAGTAAGTCTTTCGGATGTGTCGGTGGTTTTGTTGCCGCGTCAGAAAAACTGATTCAGTATCTGAGATATTATGCTGACAGTAATGTCTTTTCCGCAGCAATGACTCCACAGGTTACAGCATCTTCACTGAAGGCACTGGAACTTATACAGACACGTCCTGAAATTCGCAAGAAATTGTGGACCAATGTCAATTATCTGCGCAAACGACTGACAGAGGAAGGCTTTGATATAGGCTGCTCTGTATCTGCCATATTCCCTATCATGGTCAGGGACAATAGAAAAGTATATGAAATAGCACGTGAATTACAAAAAAGATGTATCTTTGTAAGCGGTATCACATATCCTGCGGTAAGAACCAAAGAAGCACGGCTTAGAGTTAGTGTATTGGCTTCTCACGAGATAGAACAGTTAGAGCAATTAGTGACTGCTCTTTTGGAAATCAGAAAATCAATTCCTTTTTAGATGGCAGAAGAAGAAAATAAACCCAAAAGATACAGAAGGACAAACGTCGATATACAGGCAGACATTATCAAGGCAGCAGAAAGTCTGATTAAGAAAAAAGGCTTTGCATCAATGCTGGTGACAGAGCTTATCAAGAAAGCCAGAATAGAGCCGCTTGTGTTCTATAACAGATATGACAATCTTAGCAAATTTTATGATGAATTCGTTAAGAGGTATGACTATTGGTTTAAGGATGTGCTCACTGGTGTTCAATTTCCTACAGATTCAGAATTGGGCTATATCAGTATTTTCAAGGATGTACAGAAAGCACTTCAAGATAAATCAGTGATGTTGGAACTGTTACGCTGGGAGATTGCTGAAGGAAATGAGACCACAGTCCGTACGGCCATGCTCAGAGAAATGCACACTTTACCTCTTGTCAATATCTATGAAGAGAAATTCAAGGACACTGGTATAGATATATCCGCCATATCATCCCTGATAATCGGTGGCATTTATTACCTTAACCTTCACAGAGAGCGTTCCAAATTCTCAGACATAGACTTGAATACGGAACAAGGTAGAAAACGTATAGAAAATGCCTTAGAGGAACTTGGACACATGATATTCCACTACCATGAAGTTAATAATTATAAAAAAATAGTTGCTGAAAGAATGAAAGAAAATGGCATCAGTGATGAAATCATAAAAAAGTGTTTGGATTAAACGATACAGTTCAAAGAGATTCCCCACTTATCCAGCGTGATAATTGGGGAATTTTCTTATTATAGAAACTATATTCCCTTAATTCCGCAGTATTTTTTCTTGTGAGAAAATTTTATATGTTGAGGTGTCTTTTGGGGACTCTATATGTTGATGTGAGGTGCTTTGGTGTTTCTTGGGTCTTTTCTAAGCATAAAATCCCCCACCCAAACCAATGGGGAATATTAAAACCACAAAGAAGTGATGTTTATTCAATGAAGACCTCAAAGTAGTAGGTTTTATTTGTATACAGGTTCAGAACGTGCTGCCTTCCCGTTCTCACCCATTTTGCTGGCACGCTGACAAAAT
>NZ_KB905303.1 GCF_000378745.1 Prevotella amnii DSM 23384 = JCM 14753 | reverse complement strand
ATGGGGATATTCTTGTTGGCTATAATGCCATAACAACCCTCAAAATATTCCTCAATATCGAAACTTTTCTTCATCTTAAAGTGCTTGTCGGTTAGCGCCATATCAAGCACTCTATCGAGGGCATAAAGTCGATAGTCGTCAGCAGGGCGGTTGCCACCATCCTCTTTGTTTTGCCTTTGGTTGCGTTCAGAGTAATAAGGACTACGAGCCAGCACATACCATCTACGGTTAATCACTTTCAGATAATAAGGCTCTATCTCAAAACTATTCTCTATAGGTTTACCAAATCCTTGATAAGTGATGTAAAGCACCTTTTCTTCTCGCATAGCCTGCATGATATTGGTTAGCCATTCATGTCCCGAAGGAATATCCTCGAAAAGTATTCGCCCTTCCAGCTTTTTATCAGCTTGCACTTGGTTAAGCACACTGTAACTATCAATCAGCCAAGAGCGTAAACTATCACTTTTCAGTTTTTCAGGCGCATCAATATAATAACACCTATTTGTATTTTCAAATCAGCAAATAATTTTGCTATATCAGCATTTAATAAAGTTCCATTTGATTGAATTGCAAAATAAACAATGACATTAGAATCAAAGACTTCATGGGCATAATTTACAAACTTTATAAAGAATTCTTTTTTCTGCATAAGTGGTTCTCCTCCATGAAACACAAATAAGAACTCTTTTATATTATTTTCTATACAATGTTCATAGAATTTATTTATAGACAAGATTGCCACTTCCTCAGGCATAATACCAAGCAAAGTTTTGAAAGATTTATCTTCCAAGTTATACATGTAGCAATACTTGCAATTAAGATTACACCTGTTAGTTATTTTTAATAATACAGAATTTATTATCATAACGTTTAGCTTGAAGAATTTTTCCAACATAGTATTGAATTACAATACTATGTTGAAAGAAGAAATTACAACAACATATTTGTTACACTGCTGTATTTGTCCCATGAAACATCTCCATGAGCCTTAAGATGATTAGTAGGTGAATTAGTTGGTTTACCATGACCTCCACCTCTCATACTGCTTAAGCATTTGTCAAGCGTGCTGTTACCTAAACTGCAATTTGAACTTCCAAGGAGCTTTGCAGTTTCGTCAAGCGATAATCTAAATTGCTTACTCATAATAATTTATTTATAAATACCAAACCATAAGTTTTAAGTCTTTGGTTATTTGTGGACTTTATCTTTTATTTCTTAAATCGTGAAGTATCAACCTCGTCATAATCCTTATGGGTAAAGCTACCAAATTTATAGGAAAATGTGATACCCCAATTTCTAAATGCAGTAAAATCCATTTTCAATTTTTGGTTTCTATAATGTATCTCCGGATTAATGGACGAAGTTTCGAAAATATCATTGCAATATATCTTTAACATACATTTCTTTTGCCAGAACTGATAAACAACATTTGCATCTACACTGCCAGAAGCCGGCAAATCATATATGGCTTGTATTGCTTTCGTCCGTATTACTCCATTTAAATTGACAAATAACTTATTCGGAATAACAATAAATGTATTTCTTAGATTGAATCGCGCCCATAGTTTATTACGATTAAATGGTATATCATAAAATTGGGTGCATTTTTCTTTTTGCCAAGCTATCATAATGTCAAAATTTGAGGAATATTTAGTCCCTATATTTAAAGGTGCTGATAATTGGAAGCCCAACTGTTGTTGATAATTAAAATTTAGGCTTTTATATATTACTTTTAACTCATCAGGCATTTGATAAGGAATCTGCTTAAAATAGTCGTCAACATAATTATACCAAACATTAAGATTGTATTTTTTACGAAAGAGGTACAATAAGTTAATGTTATATTCTCTTGAAGGTTTTAGAGCAGGATTGCCTACTATGAGATCATACCCACCATTAGTATAGTCGGTAAAATTCTTAACCTCCCAATAATTAGGGAATACACTTTGACTGCTAAAACCCAATTGAACAAAATGAGGACTTTTGGGAGCATACGTCATTATAACAGAAGGATACATACACCATTTATTCCAACTTGGATTATGATAATACTCTGCCGCTAAGGATAAATTTATTGTAAACATTTTAGATATATTGTAATCTGTGCCCACAAAAATATTCACTATATCCTCGTTAGCAAGGAAAGAATCATTCACAGGGAAGTTTTCTGTATTATTTCCAGTGGAGGAGTAATATTGATTACTGTGATCTCTACTCAATGTGTAATATGCACCAAAGTTTAGTGAAAGAGCCTCTGATAATTGGTTATTTTTCACAACATCAAACTCCACACGATTTATTTTTTGTCTTTCTTCACTTGAAAAGTTGAGGATACGATTAGGCAAGGTACTATTTAACAACTGACTTGATGGTAAATTGTAATATGTATATTCAGTGGCAAGGCTTAGACCGCAAGGCAGGGCATAGCTTAAACTGAAATTATGCAGTGTGCTTTCTGTCTTGTTGAATATTTTTGACTCTATATTTCCTGAAATGTTATTTTCTCCATTTAATCTCTTGAAATTTCCATTATAGGCAAAAGATAAGTAATGATAGTCGCTCCAATTATAGTCAATGCCAAATCGTATTGAGTTTTCTGTATATTTGCTTAACAATGACGATTTTGTGTTGATGTTATAAATATTTCCGTCACTTAATTGATGGATTGCCTCTTCTCTTTCCTTGGAGAATCTCTTGCCTTTATCAAATTTATAGATTAAATTAGCCGAAAACTTACCTTTGTTGTAATTTAATACTATTTGATCATTAAATTTTGCATAATGGCTTTGATTATATGAAGTTATTATATTACCTTGTATATTGTTATGAGCATGATTAAGTAAAATATTTATGACAGCCCCTCTCACCAAGTATTTTGCCGGAGCCGTATATATTACTTCTGTAGACTTAATCTGATCGGCAGGGATAGACTTGAGCAGTGTGTTTAACTGATCGGCATCTATCGTTAATTTTTTCCCATTCAACATGACTGTCACGCTCTTGCCTGAGAGGGATAACACACCATTATGATCATTTACGGCTGGTAGCAACCTAATTGCGTCGTATGCATTGTCAATGCCTTTATTTTCGATTAACTTAGAGATATTATAGATTAGTTTTGTCCCATCTGTCTTCACAATTGGGCGTTGACCTTTAACCATCACTTCGGGCAATGTGCGGATAATGCTGTCCACCATTAATGAGCCATTGTCAATTTGTGCATGTGCAGACAGTGCTAATAGTAACATAATAAAAAATGTAGAACTCTTTTTCATATTCATAGGTTCATGGATTTGAGTTGTTTGGTTACAAATACTATTATTATTGGTCGCAAATGTAAATAATTAAAATCAAACTTCCAAATTTTTATATAACTTTTTTCTTTCTTTTTATTTCCTTGTTTTTCTCGTGATGTCCCGATATCAAAATTTACTTCTATTATACGTGTAACTTTGCTGCTTGATAACAATTTATTCACTCAATAACAAATGATTATGGAATCGAACAACAATGACAACTATGTTCTGGTATTGGAAGACCGCACGGAAGTGAAGAGCGAGAATGAAGCAGGAAAGCTCTCAGTAGTTTCAGGTATTGATGACAAAGGCAAACTCCAAACCACGGAAGCCCAAGATGTGCATCAAGCGGCCTTCTTGAAGTTCAACAACAAGGACGGCTTGCTGAAAAACTTCATGACCAATTTCCTCAAACAGTTCAACGAGCCAACTCGGTTTGGGCTCTACAAGGTAGTGGCTAACAATGTGGAGCAAGGCGTGGCATCACTACACTCGATGCTGCAAAATCGAGAGAAGCCAGAGAACAAGCAGCAGTTGGCAGACAGTCAGGTGCGCTTTGAGGACTTTCTGCCCAAGCAGAAGAATGCCACTGCCATTGACGAATCGAAGATTGATTGGAAGCAACTTGACAGCCTTGGACTTACCCGTGAGCGGTTGGAACAAAGCGGAGAGTTGGCAAAAATGCTCAACTGGCAGAAGAGCAATCTTATAACGATTGCCATACCTTTTGGTGACACCACCATCTACACCGATGCCCGTTTGGCATTTCGTACCGATAGCGATGGCAACATCGGTTTGGCAGTTCATCCACTCCGCAAAGAGCCACAGCTCGATTTCCCTTATATGGGACACAAGTTCTCGCCCGAAGAGAAAGAACAACTCCTTGTAACGGGCAATCTTGGCAAGACCATTGAGATTACGCCCAAGAATAGAGAGCCATTTGCTGCCTATGTCTCTATTGACCCACAGACCAACGAACTCATCGCCCTTCGTGCCGACCGTGTGGCTATCCCAAAGGAAATCAAAGGCGTTACGCTTTCCGATGCACAGTATAAAGACCTTGTAGAAGGCAAAGCTGTGAAAGTGGAAGGAATGACCGCCAAGAGCGGTAAGTCCTTTGATGCCACCCTGCAAGTCAATGCCGAGAAGAAAGGCATCGAGTTTATCTTCGATGGCAAGCAAGGATTGAAAGAGCGACAGCAGCACACGCAGCAACAAGGCGCACCACATAAACTCTGCGGTTTGGAACTGAGCGAAAAACAGCGTGAAGCCTTGGACAGCGGTCGCACGCTCTATCTGAAGAATATGGTGGACAAGGAAGGGCAATCCTTCAATGCCTACGTCAAGATGGACAAGGAACAGAACCGCCCCCGCTTTTACAAGTGGAATCCTGACAAGAAGCAGGAGACCGGCAAGGAAAAGGTGGTAGCCGTAGCCGAAGAACACAAAACACAGATTGCCGTGAACAATCAAGGCAAGACCAACGAAGCCACCAAGAACGTGAACGAGCCGTTAAAGTCCGGGCAGACACAGCCCACTGATGCCCAAAAGCAGAAGCAGGACGAAAAGAAACAGCAACGCCGCGGACGTAAGATGTAACCCTTAAAACCAAACCCGACTATGATTACTTGTATTATTGCCGAAAAGCCATCGGTGGCAAGAGACATTGCCCACATCGTTGGAGCAAACAACAGACAGGACGGATATTTAGAAGGTAACGGTTATGTGGTTACATGGGCGATGGGACATCTCATCACCCTTGCCATGCCCGAAGCCTACGGTTTTGCAGCCTATAAAGCCGAAGACCTGCCCATCCGTCCCAATCCCTTCCAACTTATCGTTCGTCAAGTACGCAAGGATAAGGAGTACACATCAGACCCCGCAGCACTCAAACAGCTCAAAGCTATTCGAGGTTGTTTCGACAGAGCCGGCCGCATCATCGTAGCCACCGATGCCGGGCGTGAAGGTGAACTTATCTTCCGCTATATCTATCAGCACTTGAACTGCCATAAGCCTTTTGACAGACTTTGGATTTCCTCGCTCACGGACAAAGCCATCCGTGAAGGACTTGCCCATCTCAAAGCGGGAAGTGCATATGACAATCTCTATCACTCCGCCAAGGCAAGAAGCGAAGCCGACTGGCTTGTGGGCATCAATGCCAGCCGTGCCCTGTCCATTGCACGCAAAGGCGGTTACTCTTTGGGACGGGTACAGACCCCAACCCTTGCTATGGTCTGCCGTCGGTATATAGAAAATCGTGATTTTTCTTCCGTCCCCTATTGGAAACTCTCCGTAGCAGGAGAGAAAGAGGGCATATCGCTGAAAGCCGTGAGCAGTAGTGCATTTGACAATGAAGCCGATGCACAGTCCGCTCTCGCCATACTTCGCGAACAGAGCCGGCTTACCATGACTTCGGTCGCAAAAAAGGTGGGACATACGTCGCCACCCCCTCTTGTACGACCTCACTGCCCTACAGAAGGAAGCCAACCGAAAGCACGGCTTTTCAGCAGATAAGACCCTCTCAATAGCGCAGAGCCTCTATGAGAAGAAAATCACGACCTATCCCCGCACAGGCAGTCGATACATCAGCGAAGATGTTTTCGAGGAAGTACCCGCCTTGCTCGGCAAGATAGGACAAGGATTATCTTTCCCACTTAATCGCCACTCGGTGGACAACGACAAGGTAACCGACCACCACGCCATCATCCCTACGGGTGAAACTCCATCAGGACTATCGGCAGACGAAACGACCATCTACCAAATGGTAGTCCATCGTTTCATCGAAGCCTTTTCTCCCGATTCAGAGGAGGAGCGTATGCAGGTGGAACTGACCGACGGTACAAACACCTTCATTTGGAAGGCGTGCCGAAGTATCTCCTTGGGCTGGAAAGCCGTGCAGCAAGGAATTGGCACGAACGATGAAAAAGGCAAGGAGGATGAAGAACAGACCTTGTCCGTGTTGCCCAATTTGACAGAAAACGAGCTATTACCACTGCTTTCTTCAGAGATTACCGAGTACAAGACCAAGCCAAAGCCGCTCTATACAGAAGCCACTTTGCTTTCCGCAATGGAAAATCCGTGCCAACGAGAGCAGAAACGAACTTGTTCGGATATGCCGAGTGCAGCCAGATTTCGCAGAACGCAAAACGCAGGGAAAGAGGTCGCAGATGCAGAAAGTAAAAGAGCAATGGCAGAATGCGGCATCGGTACACCTGCCACCCGAGCCAACATCATCGAGACACTTATCCTGCGTGACTATATCCGAAGGGACAAGAAAGCCATCATTCCCACCGAAAAAGGCTTGGCAGTCTATGAGATTGTCAAGGACAAGAAGATTGCCAATGCAGAGATGACAAGAAGTTGGGAACTTGCCCTTGCTGCCATCGAGGCGGGAAAAATGCCTGCAGATAAGTTTTCACAAGGCATCAACTCCTACGTTGGCACCATTTGTGAGGAACTGCTCTCGCTGGCTCCAAAACAGAAGTCCTATCCTGTATACCGTTGTCCAAAATGCGGACAGCAGAGTGTCGGCATCTATGCCAAGGTAGCCAAATGCAGACATGAGAGCTGTGATTTCCGCATCTTCCGTGAAATCTGCGGCATACTTCTCTCTGAAAATAATGTCCGTGACTTGATAAGTTCCGGTCGTACGCCTGTCCTTAAAGGCTTGACGAGTAAGGCAGGAAAGCAGTTCAATGCTCGTCTTGTCCTTAATGAAGATTACACCACATCTTTTGAATTTGAAAACAGGAAAGGAAAACAACGAGGGAGATAATCTCTATAGAAACAAAGCGGAACAGAACAGGTCGGAAGGTGATATACTGTGATCTTCCGACCTTTTTCCTCCTTAATTAAAAAGAAAAAACTATGGCATACAATAAGAAAAACGTCCTTGAAGCCAACACTGAAGCCATCCGTGTTGTGCTTCGCTTGGAAAAAGAACACCGCGAAGCCACCGAAGCAGAAAAAGGCATATTGCGTGGCTATCAGGGCTTCGGTGGCTTGAAATGCGTGCTGAATCGATGTGACAGTCCCGATGACCTCCGCTATTGGAGCCAATCGGAGCAACAACTTTTCGAGCCTACCCAAAGGCTCAAACAGATGATTTACCGTGATGCCGTCGATGCCAATACCGCCAAGCGGTACTGGGAGAGCATCAAGGCAAGCGTACTGACCTCCTTCTATACCGATACCCGTATCGTTGCCGCCATTTCCGATGCGCTTACTTCTGTAGATGTACCCATACGTCGCTGCTTGGACCCTTCGGCAGGCATGGGAGCCTTTACCGAGACTTTTGCTAAAAGGACTGGTATGGTCGATGCAATGGAAAAAGATTTGCTCACTGCCCGTATCTCACAAGCCATTCATCCTTATGGGAAAGGCAATATCATTGTCCGCCAAGAACCCTTTGAAGCCATTGGGGAACTGGAAGAAAAGGACAAGTACGACCTTATCACCAGCAACATTCCCTTTGGCGACTTTATGGTCTATGACCGTAGCTATAGCAAGGGAGAGAACATCCTTAAACGGGAATCCACCAGAACCATTCACAATTATTTCTTTGTGAAAGGGCTGGACACTATCAAAGAAGGCGGACTTCTTGCATTTATTACCTCGCAGGGCGTATTGGACAGCCCCAAGAATGAAGCCATCCGCCGTTACCTCATGCAGAACAGCCGACTTATCTCCGCTATCCGTTTGCCTTCGGGTATGTTCTCCGAGAATGCAGGTACGGATGTAGGCAGCGACCTGATTGTCCTGCAAAAGCAGTCGGGTAAAGAAATTGGTGAGGGCATTGAACAGCAGTTTGTACAAACCGCCTCTGTCCCAAAAGGCGACGGCTTCTCTATTGCGTTCAATCATAACTCCCTCTTCGAGGGCGAATGGAAGGATATTTCCCACCGTACGATTGCCATAGACAGACAAATGGGTACAGACCCTTACGGTAAGCCTGCTTGGGAATATACGTTTGACGGCAGTATCGAGGATATGGCTGACAGCCTGCGCACACAACTCTCTTTGGAAGTAGAGCAGCGTTTCGATCGTAAACTCTATGAAACCGGCATACCCATGACCGAGGAGGAATGGCAGGTACACATGGACAAGATGGTGCAAAAAGTACAAGAAAACATAAAAACGGAAGGAATACCTCAAGAACAGGAAATCAAGGATAAGGAGGAAAAGAAAGAGGACAAGGAAGATGAAAAAGAAGAAGAAAATACCTACAATTTGATGCCCGACAGCACCAAGAAGCAACTTCCCAAGCTCTATGCAACGGAAAAACAGCTCATTGGCGACCGCACGGCATACGCTCGCTATTTCTTTCCTATGGGAGCCTATACCGCTTATATGCTGGAATACGACCCCAAAGAACGCATCGGTTTTGGTGCCGTAACGATGGGCTACGGCTGGGAACTTGGGTATATGTCCCTTAAAGAAATGGAGGAAGTAAAGGTCAAAGGCTTGGGTATTGAGCGGGACTTATACTTCAAACCCACAAAGTTGCACGAGATTGCGGAACTGGAAGAGATTGTCAGAGAACAATACACTAAAGAACCCATCATTGAGGAAATCAAGGATGAAAGCCGTCAGGAAGTGCAGAAACCTGTACAGGAAGACAATCAACCACAAGCAATGGTAGAACAAGTCGAGGAGGTTTTGAAAGTCGAAGAAGCTGCGCCAGTTTTACATACAGAGCCTGAAACCGAACCAGCCCCAGAAGGTGTCCCCGTAATTACCCTTCAAAGACAATACGAACAAGAAAGCCGTGAAATTCGCACAGACGTGGAAGCCCCACGCGAGATGAACGGTCAGACGGTATTCTTTGATGAAGACCATCATCCGATTATGGATAGCACCATAGAGACAGAAGCCATGGAACAGTTCTTGTTTGCCCCAGAGGAATATAGTCTTTGGACACAAGATGTAGCCCGTGTAAATAATGAAATCAAAGAGGCTGCTCAACAAAAGAAGGTCAGCGATAACCAACCACTTTCTGCGAGCAGGCAACCCAAGCCGGCAAGAAGCACGCCAAGCAGTTCCCGCAGAAGCAAGAAAACTGCATCTGCTCCCGTCAGAGAGCCCTCGCTCTTTGACTTTATGGAGGAAGCCGAACCTCGCAAGCCACAGCCCATAGCAGAGGTTAAGAAAGAGTTTGATGCTTCACCGCGTCCGTTCCTTTCTTCTCCCGACTCACATTTGCGTGACGGCTCGATAGTCGTACAGAATGGGCAGGTAGGTTTCCTGTCTGACTTGAAACGACATCCTACCTTCAACCCGATGGACTTACCCTTTGCTCAGCTCTCACGGCTGAAAGCATATATTGAGATTAGGGAGAGTTATCACCGACTCTATGATTATGAGGCGAACAACCAAGCGGAGGACAAGGAAGAGCGTGAGAAACTCAATCGGCTTTATGACGGCTATGTAGGTCGTTGGGGGTACTTCAACCAGAAGACAAACACCGATGTCATCAAGATGGATGCCACCGGAGTGGAAATGCTGTTCTTGGAACGCTCCGAGAACGGCAAGTACATCAAGGCGGACATCTTCGACCACCCGACGGCTTTTTCCACCTCCGAACTGTCCATAGCTTCAGACCCGATGGAGGCATTGGGCGCATCACTCAACAAATACGGCACGGTGGAGCTTGACTATATGAGTTCTTTGCTTCCCGATATGGAAGAGAGCGATATGCTTTCTGCTTTGGAAGGACGCATCTTCTACAATCCCGAAGAGGACAGCTATGAGGTAGCCGACAAGTTTATTTCTGGCAATGTGATTGAAAAGGCGGAGCGTATCGAGTCGTGGCTCTTGGATCATCCGGAGCATGAGGAAGCGAAACAGAGTCTGACTGCCCTGCGTGCCGCCACTCCCACGCCCATTCCCTTTGCTGATTTGGATTTCAACCTCGGTGAACGCTGGATACCCGCGAAAGTCTATGGCAAGTTCGCCTCGGAGTTCTTCGAGACGGACATCAGGGTGAGTTATCATTCTAATATGGACGAGTATGCCATTGGCTGCGACCAAAAGAACGGTAATATCTGGCACAAATATGCTGTACAAGGTGAGTTTAGACGCTATGACGGACTCAATTTATTGAAGCACGCACTTCACAATACCATTCCTGACATTAACAAAAGCAAGACCATACTTGATGCGGAGGGTAATGAGAAGACGATTAAGGTTCGTGACGGTCATGCCATACAGATGGCAAATGCCAAGATTGAGGAAATCAGACAAGGCTTTGTAGATTGGCTCGGACGGACACCCGACACGTTCAAGGAGCAGCTCTCTGACCGTTACAACCGCCTTTTTAACTGCTTTGTGCGTCCCAACTTCGACGGTACGCATCAGTCGTTTCCCGACCTCGACCTTAAAAGATTGGGCATACAAGACCTTTATAAGAGTCAGAAAGATGCCGTGTGGATGCTGAAGACCAATGGAGGTGGTATCTGCGACCACGAGGTCGGTGCAGGTAAGACGCTTATCATGTGTACAGCAGCCTACGAGATGAAGCGGTTGGGATTGGCTAACAAACCGATGATTATTGGACTCAAAGCAAATGTATTCGATATTGCCGACACTTTTCGCAAGGCTTATCCCAATGCCAAGATACTCTATCCGGGAAAGAATGACTTCAGCAAGCAGAATCGCCAACGCATCTTCAATGACATCAAGAATAATGATTGGGACTGCATTATCCTCACGCATGAGCAGTTCGGCATGATACCGCAAGCATTGGAGATACAAGAAGCGATTTTGCAGAAAGAAAAAGATTCTGTAGAAGAAAATCTTGAAGTGCTCCGTATGCAGGGAGCGGACATTTCCCGTGCCATGCTCAAAGGTTTGGAGAAACGTAAGCAGACCTTGGAAGCCAAGTTGCAGGGCATTCAAGACAGCATTGCCGAGCGCAAGGACGATGCCGTGGATTTTAAGATGATGGGTATTGACCACCTTTTTGTCGATGAGAGCCATCAGTTCAAGAACTTGATGTTCAATACTCGCCACGACAGAGTGTCGGGCTTGGGCAATCCGGATGGCTCACAGCGTGCGCTCAATATGCTCTTTGCCATTCGCACCATACAGGAGCGGTCAGGCAAGGACTTGGGAGCAACTTTTCTTTCGGGAACTACTATCAGTAATTCGCTAACAGAATTATATTTGCTCTTCAAATACTTGCGCCCGCAAGCCTTGGAGAAGCAGGGCATTAACAGTTTCGACGCATGGGCTGCGGTCTTTGCCAAGAAGTCCACTGACTATGAGTTTTCCATCACCAATGAGATTATTCAGAAGGAACGCTTCAGAACCTTTATTAAAGTGCCTGAACTTGCCTTGTTCTATGCGGAGATTTGCGATTTCCGCACAGCAAAGGATATAGGCATCGATCGTCCCGAAAAAAACGAGATACTCCATAACATTCCGCCGACACCTGAACAGGAGGAGTTTATCGGCAAGTTGATGGAGTTTGCCAAAAACGGTGATGCCACGCTTTTGGGGCGTGCGCCGTTGAGCGAGAGTGAGGAAAAGGCAAAGATGCTGATTGCAACTGATTACGCCCGCAAAATGAGCTTGGATCTACGCATGATAGACGAAAACGGGTACTCGGATCATATTGACAACAAGGCAAGCCATTGTGCAAAGCTACTTAATGACTACTATCAGAAGTATGATGCACAGAAGGGTACGCAGTTTGTGTTCTCTGACTTGGGTACTTACAAGCCCGGTGGGGACTTCAATATCTATTCTGAGGTGAAGCGTAAATTGGTAGAAGATTATCATATCCCGTCTTACGAGATACGCTTTATTCAGGAGTGCAAGAACGAGAAAGCCAAAAAAGCGATGGTAGAAGCGATGAATCGTGGAGACATCCGCATTATCTTCGGTTCTACGTCCATGTTGGGTACCGGTGTGAATGCACAGCAGCGTGCCGTGGCTATCCATCATTTGGACACACCTTGGCGACCATCGGACTTGGAGCAGCGCAACGGGCGTGCCGTGCGTAAGGGAAACCTTATCGCCAAGGAGTTTGCAGACAACAAGGTCGATGTGATTATCTATGCCGTGGAACGGTCACTTGACAGCTACAAGTTCAACCTTCTGCATAACAAGCAATTGTTTATCAATCAGTTGAAGACCAATACGCTCGGTAGTCGTACCATTGACGAGGGATCGATGGACGAGGATAGCGGTATGAACTTTTCAGAGTATGTTGCCGTGCTATCTGGTAATACGGACTTGTTAGAGAAAGCCAAACTCGACAAGAAGATTGCCACGCTGGAATCCGAGCGTAAGAACTTCCTCCGTGAGCGTGATGCCGCAACGGGAAAATTGGCAGAGATTGACAGCTCCGTGTCTTTCCATTCAGACAAGATTAAGGAAGCGAAGGAAGACTTGGTGTGCTTTGAGAAGCGCGTGGAACGTGATGCAGAGGGCAATCCCATCAACAAACTGGTCGTAAAGGGCGTGGAAGACAGTACCGACATAAAGGTCATCGCCGCCCGTCTGCATGAGATAGAGGAAAAGGCTCGTACCAAGAGCGAGTACAACAAGATTGGCGAGGTTTACGGCTTTTCCATCATGGTCAAGACGGAGAGCAGTTCAAAGGATCTGTTTGATTGCTCGATAAACCGCTTCTTTGTCAAGGGACAGGAGAGCATCTACTATACTTATAATAACGGTAAGTTAGCGGCAGACCCGAAACTTGCCTGCGAGAACTTCGTAAATGCCTTGGAGCGTATCCCTAAGGTGATAGAGTCGCATGAGAAGGAAATGGCAAAGGTCGTGACCAACAAAGACGTTTACACCAACATTGCCAACAGTTCTTGGAAGAAAGAGGACGAGCTTCGCTCACTCAAAGGCGAGGCAGCAGAACTTGACAGAAAAATTGCACTTACATTGAACGAACCAAATGAAGAAAATGAAAAATCAAACGAAAATGACCAACCCGAGTATTTAAGACAAAATAGTAGTAATAGCCCAAATACTAAAAAGGAAGAGGAGGGGGTAATTTATTCAAGTTCTATGAATAATAGAAACAAACAAGAAGAAAGTAAGGGATATATTGTAAAATCCAGACTGAGATAAATAGCGATGGTGTATCATAATTGATACACCATCGTATTATATTATTTCCACAAAGAGTATTCTCTCCATTTTTCAGGAAAGCCCATGTCTTTCAAAACTACCAATTTGGGAGATTTGTCCAATAGGGTGAGCAAACTCTTTCTAAATGAGCTATCAGGACTGATTATTTGCTGCAAATACAAAATTACAGATAAGTAGGCAAACAACTTATTGTCCCTTATCGTTGCAGCTTCTTGCTTTGACAAGAAAGGATAATTCGTTCTATAAGGAAACTTCAAGGCTATTGTAAAGCGGCGATTCCATACACGACTATGATGGGCACAAGTATTGCGTAAAGACGATAAACCGTGCATCCAATTCTTCAAAATATCGACATTGTATAGTCCCAAATCTCTGCAGATTGTTTTACTAGAAGGATTATTCTTGTCCAAAGCAAAAAACAACTTACTCAATGTTCCCATAGAAACAACCTCTAAGGTCATCCACGCTGGCGGAAAAGCAGGTTCGCTATACTTTTGATAATAATGAGCTATAAATTCCTCATTACTTCGCTTGACCTCTTTCATTAAATCCCCTACAACAGGTTTATCATCTATAATCTCGTTGCGTGTCAATGCGATAAACTTATCGTGCTGAAAGTATAACTTATGATTGAGAAACCAAAAGGCGTCATTTTCATCAACGGAATAAGTTAAGGCGATTCTTGTTCTTAATGCCACCTCGATTTTTTCAATGGCATTGAAGATTAAAGAGCGTAAACGCCTATCAAAACAATAAAGGTCTATCACATCTTGAAAAGAAATGTCCTTTCTCAGAAATTCGTGATTAGCACCTTCCCCGTTATTTTGAAAAGGGTATGTGTATGCTCGTAATCTATAATAACTTATATTATAAAGATATTGGGACGCAAGTTTTTCGTCTCCAATATTAAGTCCTCGATCGCATAACTTTTTAACCTGCTCAGATGTGTCTATGGGCTTCTTTTCGTACCTCATAACCGTATATAAACTCGAAGACCTCCCCGGGTGCGCTGTTCTGATGAGAAGCGTGGGAAGTCATATTAACTGCAAAGTTACTACTTTTTTTTGAATGCGCAAGGAAAATGCCGAAAAAAATCATTGCAAGCGATGAATTTTCCATTAAAAGTAGCATCAAATGTAGAAATTACAAATATTTTTTGTCTGCAACCCTATCTTTATCGGTTCAATAGTTTCAAACAATATATGGTAAATTCCTTATCAAAGAAATAAGCGAGTACTGTTATCTTTGTGAGCGGTAAATCCGCAACTAACTTTTTACTTGTAAAGGTAATTATTTTGTTGTGTAAACACTTGCATTTACACAACAAAAATAATCTAATCAGGAAATCAATTACCAGCCATCTCGCTTCCGTACCATTTCATCTATCTCTTCCCGAAGGAAAAGCAATCGACCGTTAGCCTTGAGAAAGGGGATTTTCCCTGCCCAAACCCAGTTATAGATGGTCTTCTGCTCCACTTTGAGTATCTTGGAAACGTCGATGATGTCCAAGTATTCGGGTTTCAATGGAGGGTGAATGGTCGTATCGACAGATTGCTCTTGCAAAAACAGCAGATGGTCAAGTTTACTCTCAACAGTCATCAGCTTGTCAAACAAGCGTTTCTGCCATGTTTCTTCGGTTCTTTGGTCTATGTATGACATAATTCTCCTTTTTGATAGTTACCACTTGTGTCTTGCGACAAGATACGCTGCTC
>NZ_KB905302.1 GCF_000378745.1 Prevotella amnii DSM 23384 = JCM 14753 | reverse complement strand
CAGACGCATCCCCATCCAATACCGATAAATCTTTCGTCGAAATCTCAGGCGATCAAACGACTACATAGGGCATTAGGCCAACTTTCGCTGGGTTATTCCCTAGTAATGGGTAGGTTGGATACGCGTTACTCACCCGTGCGCCGGTCGCCATCATAAATTGCAAGCAATCTATATGCTGCCCCTCGACTTGCATGTGTTAAGCCTATAGCTAGCGTTCATCCTGAGCCAGGATCAAACTCTCCATTGTAAAATCTTTTTTAATGATGGTTATATATACAATATAACCAAGTTTGTATCTTTTGCTCGAATGTATCCTAATCTATTAAAGTATCAAGTGAAAAAAAAACACCTCGTAAATCAACGGTTCGTTTCTTTTACCTATTACATATAAATACGTAATATGCTTCTTGTACTACTTTGTCTGTTTATATAAATCTTTCAAAGAACTCTTTCGTTAGCTTATTACCTAAGGAAACTTGTCCTTATTTCGTAAAAGCGAGTGCAAAGGTATATACTTTTTCTTAAACTAACAAATTATTATAAGAAAAAAACTAAGAAAATTTTGAAAAGAAACTCTTTTTGAAAAGTATAAGAGGACTACACATTATATATATAGCAATAATCAAAAGAATTTCCTATACTTTTCTTATTACATTCCTTTTACTTGCTTTTTTCTAGCCCACTCCGTTTAAAACGCTTATAAGAACGATACTCATCAAGCTCTATTTCGATATTAGGTTCTATAAGCGAAACGTTATGAGGAAGAGTAAACTTCATATACTTTATGTTTAAACCTCGTTCTATCCACTGCTTCTCATAATAGGTATGGATAGATAGTATTTCTAAGGTTTTATCATCTATCTTTTCTTCAGCCTCAGCCTTTTCGTTATGCTCATTACCATAAAGATCTTCGGTGCGATAAAGCACAGGAAGGTTATTTGAACTTACCATGTAAGTAGTATATGTAAAAAGGAAGTTAGAATCGGTCTTTAGGTGTACAATCCCTCCATCTACCAAAAACTGCTTATAACGATTCATAAAAAAGGTAGACGTGAGCCGCTTATGTACGTTTTTCATCTGTGGATCAGAAAAAGTAAGCCAAATTTCCTGCACTTCATCTTTAGCAAAAAATCTATCAATAAACTCTATACTTGTACGCAAGAAGGCTACATTGTCCAGCTCTTGCTCTAAGGCTTGTTTAGCTCCGGTATATATGCGTGCCCCTTTAATATCCACTCCTATAAAATTAATTTCAGGATATTTACAAGCTAACCCTACTGTATATTCTCCCTTTCCACAACCCAACTCTAAAACTATAGGATTATCATTATGGAAATATTGCTCGCGCCATTTACCTTTCATATCAAATGCGCCCTGACTAATCACACTAAAAGGGCATTGGAACACATTCTTAAAAGTCTCTAACGCTGCAAACTTTTCTAATTTTCCTTTACTCATGCTACAAAGATAATATTATTAATTAAGAAAAAAATATTATAACCCCACTCTATATTGCTATTTCTCACATCAAAGAAACCTTAATCTTTTCACCCTTCTATGCTTAAAGGATTTTCTTTTTTAGGGGTTATTCCCAGTGTTTTTAGTGTTTCCAGCTTTCTAACAACATTTCCTTTACCAGAGTTTAGCTGTCCTTTTGCTTTCTCGTAACGTGTCTTTAGCTGCTCTATACCTGTACCTATACTTATGAAAGTTTCGGCAAAAAGAGCAAACTTATCATAGAGATCATTCGACTGACGTAAAATCTCTTCTACATTTTTATTTAACCTATAGTTTTGCCACATGGTATGTGTGAGCTGAAGTGCCATAAGCAAATTACTTGGCGATAAGATGATAATATGCTTACGATAAGCATACTGAAGGATAGAAGGGTCAGTCTTTATAGCTGCCGAATATCCGCTTTCATAAGGCACAAACATTAAAACATACCCTATGCAGCCAGACACTAACACGTCATAATTCTTCGCAGCAAGCTCATCTACATGTGCCTTAACAGACTTTACGTGCTCTTTAAGATACCTTTCCTGCTCTTCCTTATTATCAGCCTTTATTGCCTCTTGGTATGCCGTGAGAGATACTTTCGCATCTATCACCGCCCGCTCATTATTAGGAAAAGCTATAATAGCATCAGGACGATAGTTGTTACCCTCTTCGTCCTTTACATTTTCCTGAAGAAAATATTGCTCGTTCTTCTTCAATCCGCAGTCCTCTAAAGTGCGTTCAAGAATCATCTCCCCCCAATCGCCTTGCATTTTAGAATCGCCTTTCAACGCTTTAGTGAGAGAAGCTGCATCGTTTCCTATACTCTCGGTTTGCTTTTTAAGCTCTTCCACTGCTCTTTGCTGGTCTTCGCGCAACATCTCTATATTATGTCTTTGCCCTTCCTGTAAACGCTTTATCGACTCCTCAAACACTGTACGAAGCTCCGTCTTAGTAGCTTCGCTTTCTTTATTACTTGTAGTAACGGTCTTACTAAACATCTCTAAACGCTCTTTTAGCGGATTAAGCACACTCTCTAAGCGTTCCTTGTCGGCAGAATTGAGCTTGTTCTGATGTTCTGTAAGCATTTTCTCTCCCATGTTACGCACCTCTTCTTGTAAGAGCTTTAGCTTATTAGCATTTTCCTTTTGCAGCTCTTCCCTTAAAAGAGCAGAGTGTGCTTGCTCTTGTTTTACACGCTCCTGAGCAGAGGCTTTTAACATGTTAATATTATTTTCTGCTGTTACCTGCTCTTGATTTAATCGCTCTTCAAAATACCTTTGCTGACTTTCCAGCCTTTCTTTTCCACTCTTTCGCTCCATCTCTAACTGGTTTGCAGCCAAAGACAAGTCTGCCTTTACTTTCCCTAACTCTTTTGTGTGGTACACTTTAAGGATAAGGTACATCACTAATGCTCCTAAAAAGAAGGCTAAAACATAAAATATCAGCATAAAGAAAAAATCTAAATATACACGTTAATCTTGAAAATAAACTCTTTTTACACGATTGCTAACATTGGTAAGCACCTCATAGGGTATAGTATCGAGTATATCACTAAGCACTGTTACAGGAAGGTTTTTACCAAATATTTCCACCTGATCTCCTTCTTTACAATCTATCCCTGTTACATCTATCATAGCCACATCCATACATATATTGCCCACATACTCTGCTTTCTTACCATTTACTAAACAATAGCCACGCCTGTTACCAAGATGCCTATTCAAACCGTCGGCATAACCTATTGGAATGGCTGCTATCATGCTATCATGACTAATAACCCCTTTGCGTGAATAACCCACGGTATCGCCTTTGGGAACATTACGTATCTGTAAAATAGTGGTTTTAAGCTCTGAGATAGTATTAAAACACTTGTTGCTACGGGGATTGATACCATAAAGACCTAAGCCTAACCTGCACATATCCATTTGTCTGTAAGGGAAATGCTCTATGCCTGCAGAGTTGTCCATATGGAAAAGTATCTTATGTGGAAAAGCTCCCTGCAGCTTATCTGCCCCCTGCTTAAACAAAGCAAACTGCTGTGAAGAGAAATCGTCAAAACTATCGCTGTCAGAGCCTACAAAATGGGAGAAAACAGAACGTGGTATTATAGCACTTTGCCTTTGTAAGCGATGAATAAGCTCGTCTATATCCTTCACTGGGTCGAAGCCTAAACGATGCATACCCGTATCTATCTTTATATGAACAGGAAAACCTGTAATACCCTCTTTCTCGGCTGCTTTTATCAAAGCCTCTAACAAACGAAAGCTATATACCTCTGGCTCAAGGTCGAAATCGAAGAGAGTTTTAAACGAAGACATCTCCGGATTCATTATCATTACGTTGTTAGTAATGCCGTTCTTACGCAGGGTAACTCCCTCATCAGCCACCGCTACGGCAAGATAGTCTACACGATGATCCTGTAAGGTCTTGGCTATCTCTACCGAGCCTGCTCCGTATGCATCGGCTTTTATCATACAAACAAGTTTTGTCTGGGGCTTCATCAAAGAGCGATACCTGTTTAGATTATCTACAATAGCATTTAGATTTACCTCTAAAACTGTTTCATGCACCTTGTTTACAAGCATCTCCGTAAGCTGTTCAAAACCAAAGCAGCGAGCACCTTTTAATAAAATCACCTCGTCGTGCATCTGCCTAAAAACATCACTACTTAGAAATCCTCCCACTGTGGCAAAGAAACACCTATCCTTAATATTATCAAAAGCCTTACGATGGCAGATAAGCGTTTCGCCTATGCCGACAAACTTTTCCACACCTCTTTTTTCTGCTAATGAGGCTACACGCCTGTAAAGAGCCTCATCGTCTTCTGCACTTTGAAGAATATCGCTCAGCACTAATGTGCGTTTACGACCTTTATGGTCTGGCCTGCGATTCATAAAATCGAGTGCTATATCGAGCGAGTTGATATCAGAATTGTACGAATCGTTAATAAGCGTGCAGCCACGTTGCCCCTCTTTTACCTCAAGGCGCATTGCTACAGGTTCTAAAAGAGGCATACGAGCCTTTAAAACTTCTTTTTTAATACCTAAATATAGGCATAAAGCCAGGCAGGTAACAGAATCGTCTATACTGGCATCGTCTATAAAAGGAATGGTATAACTATCTTCCTTCTCTTGTGTCCATATATAAGTAATGGTAGTGGAAAGCTCCGACTTTTTTATATCTTTTATAAACAAGCTAACACTGGTGTCTTTTACCGACCAGCCTAACTTCTTACCTTTAAAAGAAAAAGTATCTACACAGCTTCTTATCAGCTTGTCATCATAAGGATATACCAACGCATCAACATCAGTAAATAAGCGTAGCTTTTCCCGGCATTTCTCTTCCATGCTCACAAAATTCTCTTGATGAGCATCACCAAGACTCGTCAGCACACCTATCGTGGGCTTAATAATGTTGCGAAGCACCTCCATCTCACCCTTTTTGCTAATGCCTGCCTCAAATATGCCCACCTGCGTTTGCTCATTAAGCAGCCATACCGACAAAGGCACACCTATCTGCGAGTTATAACTGCGAGGAGAGCGGGTAACTCTCTTTGAAAGCGAAAGCAACTGGTATAACCACTCTTTTACTACCGTCTTACCATTAGAACCCGTAACCCCTACTACAGGGATATGAAACTCGTCTCTATGACAGGCTGCCAAACGCTGCAAAGCCCTCTTAGAAGAAGATACCTTTAAGAAGCTGGCTTGACTATAGAGCTTTTCCCACTCACAAGGAAGCTCCTCTACCACAAAGAAACGAACACCACGAGCATAAAGCTCCGAAATATAATTATGACCATCGCCACGCTCTGTTCTTAAAGAAAAAAACAATGTTTCTTCAGGGAAACAAAGCGAACGGCTGTCCGTTAATAAAAAACTAACACTTCCCTCTCTCCCACCATATATCTCTACTCCTAACAAAGAAGCTATTTTCTCTATACTATAACTCATTTCTGTTACAATTATACTTTTCTCTTTACACCTGCCTCTATCACTAAGACAAGTATTAACGTGTGCAAAGGTAATGAAAATATAAAATTGCCAATATAAGTAATACTTATTTTTTAGTTTTCTTCGCACACTGCGGACAAACTCCCCTTACCACATAGTTAGCCCCCGTTACCTCAAAACCTGCGGGAATATTAACCTCCGGAACAGGCACATTATACAAACAAAAAGTGTGCTGGCAATATTCACAATAAAAATGTACATGCACATCATCGTCCTTGTCGCTATTATGACGCAAACACAGCTCATATGCCGTCATACCATTCTCCTGCTGTAGCTGATGCACTAAATGGTGCTTTTTAAACAAGGTTAGGGAACGGAAAATATTCGATTTGTCTATAGTATGCAAGCGATGCTCAAAATCTTTTATCGACAAAGGCTCATTACTCTTTGATAAGGTCTGGGCTATGAGTATCCTATTGGCTGTAACACGAATATTATGAGCTGATAATAAACTTTCTATATCCTCCTTTTCCATATACAACATTTGGTTTATAAAAAAGCACTCTTTCCTCTATATAGAAGGAAAAAGACGCTCTTAAATACTACAAAAAGTAAAATAAAACACTGCAAATATAATATAAAACTTTAAAAAACAATAGAAAATAAAAAAATAATGATAGATAAAAACTCACAAAACGCACCACTTATACATCATAAAAGACAAGATTTATAACACTAATGAAAGATGTGTTACTGTAAAAAATAAATTATTTTTGATTCATTTTTAATCTATTTTTGTTATAAAAATAATTTATTTTTATTTATTATAGATGACCTTTATCACTGCTTTTACACATGTTTTACGTCTTAAGATGTCACCCATAATATGTTTTATCTATGCTTTTTTAGAAAAAATATTGGTGTTTTATGACTTTTATCACAAAAAAATGATTAATTTTGCGGATATGAAAAATTAAACGGATATGGATCTTGAGGTACTAACTGCAGTATCACCCATAGATGGTAGATACAGAAACAAAACAGAACAACTATCTAAGTATTTCTCTGAATATGCTCTCATACGCTATAGAGTGC
Source organism: Prevotella amnii DSM 23384 = JCM 14753 (assembly GCF_000378745.1). Taxonomy (GTDB): domain Bacteria; phylum Bacteroidota; class Bacteroidia; order Bacteroidales; family Bacteroidaceae; genus Prevotella; species Prevotella amnii. Next base: position 9,540 of record NZ_KB905302.1, on the reverse strand, counting down.
GTGTAGAAATAGAGTATTTTATAGCTTTATGCGAAATGCCGCTACCCCAGCTAAAGAGTTTTGATAATACTCTTTTTGATACTTTGCGCGACATTTATCGCAATTTTACCCTTTCTCAAGCACAGCGTGTAAAAGACATAGAGAGCAAAACTAATCACGACGTAAAGGCTGTTGAATATTTTATAAAAGAAGAGTTTGACAAAATAGGTGGATTAGAAGTTTATAAAGAATTTATCCATTTTGGTTTGACCTCACAAGACATTAATAACACCAGTGTACCCCTATCTGTAAAAGAAGCTCTTGAGCAGGTATACTATCCCCTTGTGGAGGAATTAATAGCTCAAACAGAAGCCTACGCCAAAGAATGGAAAGATGTGCCCATGCTTGCAAAGACACATGGGCAGCCTGCATCGCCTACACGCTTAGGAAAAGAGATAGAGGTTTTTGCCTATAGGCTTAAAGAGCAGCTATCTACGCTAAAGAGTTGCAAGCACACAGCTAAGTTTGGCGGTGCTACTGGCAATTTTAACGCACATCACGTAGCATATCCTGCCTACGACTGGAAGGCTTTTGCCGACAAGTTTGTAAGCCAAAAGCTATCCTTAGAGCGTGAAAAGCTTACCACACAGATAAGCAATTACGACCACTTGGGCAGCATCTTTGATGCCATAAAGCGTATAAACACCATTATTATAGACCTTGACAGAGATATGTGGCTATATATCTCTATGGAATATTTTAAGCAAAAGATAAAGGCAGGCGAGGTGGGTTCCAGTGCTATGCCACATAAAGTAAACCCTATAGACTTTGAGAACAGTGAGGGTAACCTCGGTTTGTCTAACGCCATATTAGAGTTTATTGCACAGAAGCTGCCAGTGAGCAGGCTACAACGCGACCTTACCGACTCTACCGTCTTACGAAATATAGGCGTACCCCTTGGTCATAGCCTCATAGCCATTCAGAGTACGCTTAAAGGGCTACGAAAGCTTATCCTCAATAAGGAAAAGATAGAAGAGGACCTCGACAACACATGGGCTGTTGTGGCTGAAGCTATACAAACCATATTGCGCCGTGAGGCTTATCCTAACCCTTATGAGGCTTTAAAAAAGCTCACACGCACTAACACAAAGATGACCGCAGAAACCATACACCATTTTATAGATACGTTAGACGTTAATGAAGAGGTGAAAGAAGAGCTAAGAGCCATAACACCTCACAACTATACAGGCTTATAAGATAAAAGCACAACAAAACATAAAAAACAAAATATCACAACAAAAAACAAGTAAAACAAAGTAATGAGCCGGGAGGCACTTTTAAAAGCAACAAAAGAAATACTATGGTAGAAGAATTTGAGAAAGATGATGCTCGTAAAGAGAAAGAAGAAGTAAGCCGAGAAGGCTACTCTGCAACAGAACAAAGCAATTACAGTAAAGGTAATCAGCCTGCATCTCAGGGAAGACCACAACGCCCACGTATCCATTCGCAGCGTGCTTATAGTTCCAGCAATATTAAAGAACAGCCTATGGGAGGCTTCCGCCCCGAAGGGTTTGGCGCGGCTTTAAGCTCTGCAAGCGGCGATCACGAGGCGAGGCGAGGAGGTTACCGCCCACGCTATAGCAACAGCTATGGTGGAGGCTATCAGCAGCGTGAGGGCTACCACGCACAAGGTCAAGGCTCATACCGCCCACGCTACAGTGCTAACGACGGTGATACCCAAAACCAAGCAGGCTATCAGCAGCGTGATGGTGGTTATCAGCAGCGCAGAAGCTATCAGGCGCAGGGAGGTTATCAGCCCCGCCAGCAAGGCTCATACCGCCCACGCTATAACAGTAACGGCGAGAATGGCTATCAGCAGGCAGACGCTTACCGCCCACGATACAGCTCTCACCAACAAGCAGAAGACGGATTTGACGGAAAGTACCAGCAGAGCGAAGGCGGATATAACAGCTCCCGCGGCGGGTACCAACAGCGTTATGGAAGCTATACACAGCCTCGCCAAAACGGATATAATAACCACGGCGGCTATCAGCAGGGGCAAACCTCTTACAGAGGTCATGGCGGATATAACAACTCACGCCGCAGCTATGGGCAACAAAGCAGCTATAGCCAGGGACGTTATCGCCAGCGTACAGCCGACTATGACCCTAACGCAAAATATTCGCTAAAGAAACGCATAGAATATAGCGAAGAGCACACCGACCCTACAGAGCCTTTGCGCTTAAACAAATATCTTGCTAACGCAGGGGTATGCTCACGCCGAGAGGCTGACAACTACATTTCTTCTGGGCAAATAACGGTAAATGGTGAGGTAGTAACCGAACTGGGAACTAAGATTCTACGCACTGACGAGGTAAAGTTTAAGGGGCAAACAGTGTCGTTAGAAAAGAAAGTATATCTACTTCTTAACAAGCCTAAGGACTATGTTACCACAAGCGACGACCCACAACAGCGTAAAAAGGTGGTAGACCTCGTTAAAGACGCATGCCCTGAGCGCATTTATCCCGTTGGGCGTCTTGACCGTAACACCACAGGAGTATTACTATTTACTAACGATGGCGACCTTGCAAGCAAGCTCACCCACCCTAAGTTTTTAAAGAAAAAAGTATATCACGTCTTCCTCGACAAGCCCGTTGCTGCCAACGACCTTCAGAAAATAGCAGAAGGAATAATGCTTGAAGACGGCGAGATAAAGGCAGACGCCATAGAATATGCTTCCCCTGACGACCTATCACAGGTAGGCATAGAGATACATAGCGGAAAGAACCGCATTGTACGCCGTATCTTTGAGAGCTTAGGCTATAGAGTGGTAAAGCTCGACCGCGTAATGTTTGCCGGGCTAACCAAAAAGAATGTTAGGCGTGGCGACTGGCGTTTCCTCACACAGAAAGAGGTGGAAATGCTGCGTATGGGAGCTTTCGAATAATAAGAAAAACTATTCATCTGGTGATATTTCCTTATATCACCAGACTTTTTACATATGCAGCTAAGCTGCAACATATCACTACACATTATAACATAAATGAAAAGAACTAAAATAGTAGATGCTTTATCCTGTACCAATTTTGGAAAAGATATTGTAGTAAAAGGATGGGTTAGGTCTCATCGTAGTAGTAAGGCTGTCGACTTTATAGCACTTAACGATGGCTCTACTATTAAGAACATACAAGTGGTAGTAAACCCCTCGTCTGTAGATGAGGAAACCTTAAAAAGTATTACTACCGGAGCTTGCATTAGCGTTACAGGCACTTTGGTGGAAAGCATGGGAAAGGGGCAAACCTCAGAAGTGCAATGCAAAGACATTGAGGTATACGGAACTTGTCCCAGCGACTACCCTATGCAAAAGAAAGGACAGAGTTTTGAGTATATGCGTAAATACGGACATATGCGCCTACGCACAAATACCTTCGGAGCAGTGTTCAGAATACGCCATAACATGGCTATAGCTATACATCGCTATTTTCATGAGCATGGCTTCTATTATTTCCACACACCACTCATAACAGGGAGCGACGCCGAAGGAGCTGGTAACATGTTTCAGGTTACTACATTAGACTTAGACCGTATAGCTAAAAGCGGTAAGGTGGAATATGAACAAGACTTTTTTGGAAAGCGCACACATCTCACAGTATCAGGACAGCTTGAAGGAGAGCTCGGAGCTACTGCCTTAGGAGCTATATACACCTTTGGTCCTACCTTTAGAGCTGAAAACTCTAATACGCCACGCCACTTAGCAGAGTTCTGGATGGTAGAGCCAGAAGTGGCTTTCATAGACCTTCCCGAGCTAATGGATCTTGAAGAGGACTTCATAAAATACTGCGTGCGCTGGGCTTTAGAACACTGTAAAGACGATCTCGACTTCCTTAACAAGATGATAGACCACACCTTAATAGACCGCTTAGAGGGAGTTTTAAAGGAAGACTTTGTACGCCTGTCGTACACCGAGGGCTTTAACATCTTAAAAGAAGCACAAGAGAAGGGTGTTAAGTTTGAATTTCCCGTTACCACATGGGGCATGGATCTTAGCAGCGAGCATGAACGCTACCTTGTAGAAGACCATTTTAAACGCCCAGTAATAATGAGCAATTACCCTGCCGAAATAAAGTCGTTCTACATGAAAAAGAACGAAGACGGCAAGACTATGCAGGGCACAGACGTACTCTTCCCACGCATAGGCGAGATAATAGGAGGCTCTATACGTGAAGAAAGCTACGATAAGCTGTTACAAGAAATAGAGCAGCGAGGCATGAAAGCAGAGCAATACTCATGGTATCTTGACACCCGTAAGTATGGCACTTGCCCACATGGCGGTTTCGGACTGGGCTTTGAGCGCCTCATACTCTTCGTTACAGGTATGCAAAACATACGCGACGTGATACCTTTTGCACGTACACCAAAGAACGCAGAGTTTTAAAAAAACTCTTCAGAAAACAAGTAAAGGGCTAAAATCCAATACAGGATATTAGCCCTTTACTATTATTATTTGCTAAAAAGAATATTTCCCTTACATGTAATCCTTATATGAAACTACAATAAAATAAATATACCTTAATTCCGCAACACTATTATAAATTAAACTTTTTAAGTAACTGAGCAACAAAAAGTTGCTCAGAATTTTACCATGTCATAATTTTCACTTATTTTAGTGTTGCAAAAAAAACAAGAAAATCCGACGATAGACATGGCGAAGATACAAATTAAACCTGAGAGACTCACTCCTTTTGGGGGGTTATTTTCAATCATAGAGCAATCAGATACGGGTAAGACCTACAATTTCAATACGGCTGACACTCTCAATACTTTATTGCTCAATTGTATATTTGCATCTGGCCAACTGAAAGAGGGTGAGATATATGATGCTTATTTCGACCACCAGTTCATAGAGACAGAGAAGTATGATGTAAAGCCTACGTACAAGAAGTTCCTTGGTTATCGCCCTGGAGTGGCGGTTATTGGCAATTTGATAGTCGGTATAGAGAATAACGATGGTAACACAAATGTTCGTTTCCATCAGAAGGACACGCTGAAGAGATTCTTTGAGAGATTTGAACAGAATAGGCTCACTATCAATCGCTTCAGGGCTGATTGTAGATCATGTTCCGAGGAAATCGTGGAGGAAATAGAAAAACACTGCAAGTCCTTCTATATCCGTGCTAACCGCTGCAGTTCGATCTACAATGATACCTTTGCTCTCAAAGGCTGGAAAACTGAGGAAATCAATGGCATTGAGTTTGAATTGAACTCTATCCTTGTTGAGAAGTGGAAAGGTAAGACATATCGACTTGTGATTCAAAGACAGAAACAGATGGATGGTGTGCAGGATTTTTGAGAAGGAGAATACACATACCGTTGTATCCTGACTAACGACTATGATTCTTCCGTAAGAGAAATTGTCGAGTTCTATAACCTTTGTGGCGGAAAAAAAACGTATCTTCGATGATATGAACAATGGTTTCGGGTGGGACAGATTGTCTAAATCCTTCATGGCAGAGAACACAGTGTTCCTTCTTCTTACAGCACTTATCCGTAACTTTTAAGGCCAGTATTCAAAGACTTGACGTAAAGAAGTTCGGACTCAATGCAACAAGTCGCATAAAAGCGTTTGTCTTCAAGTTTAGCTCTGTACCAGCCAAGTGAATCAGGACATCAAGGCAATATGTGCTGAATATCTATACCTGTAATAATGCCTACGCAGATTTTTCCAAACTGATTTTGGATAATACATACAACTTATGGGAATGATATTGTGTATTGCCTCAAGTCACATTGTGGGGTAAGGGGATATTGCAGGCAGAAGTTGGTGCTTCAAGTTCAAATTATCTGCAAATTCAGTAATGAGAGGACGTGTAAACGCAATAAGGACGTTCAAGGGCTTAGTTGCGGATTTTAGGGTATAGTATTATTTTCTGTAAAAAATATCTCATTTTGTTTGCTGATTGTTATAAAAGTGATTATTTTTGCAAATAATTACTTTTAAAAATAAAATTCAATGGATTATAGTTTTGATAATAAGCAAGAGTTTGTGGGAACATCTTTAAATGATAACTCTACAAATAGTATTCCTCCCAAAAATAATTTAGCTTTAGCTATTTTTACAACAGCATGCTGCTGCTTACCATTGGGTATTTATGCAATCATTCTTTCAAACAAGGTTAATACTTGTTTTTCTTTGGGGCAATATGAAGCAGCAGAGAGATATGCCAACGATGCAAAGAAATGGAGTGTAATAGGTATAATTGTAGGTTTGATTTGTCAAATTATTTATGCAAGTATATTTTTATTAAATAGATAACAAATTTGATTTTTAAGTATAAGCGTTTAATCTTTATTTGTGTTATATTTGCAGTTATAGGAGGATATTTGTTTCTTGTAAATCCTGTTAGTTATTGGTTTACTCCCAAATGTCCTGTCAAATTGCTTACTGGCTTTAATTGCCCTGCTTGTGGTATACAGCGTTTTTTTCATGCGTTATTACATGGTAATATTATGAAAGCCTTTGCTTATAATTACTATCTGGCTTATACTTTGCCATACATGTCGCTGTTTATAATCTGTTGGGTTATGAAAGAAGGTAAATATAAGAAACGACTTGGTTATATAATAGAGAATAGACATGCTGTATGGTTTTACGTTATTAGTTTTTTTGCATGGTTTATAATTAGGAATATTTTACATATTTAATATATATAGAAATGGATAAAAATCTTATAGAACAACTCATTTTATTTAATAGTGATAAGCTGCCAAGAGAAAGTTTGCCCTATCTTCAAAATATGCTTATAGATATGGATACTCAAATTGTCCAGATGCGTTTTGCTTCTTTTAAAGATCCCATGACAGCTTTATTGATTTCTATTTTTGTTGGAACTTTTGGAGTAGATCGTTTTTATACCGGCGATATAGGGTTAGGCATATTAAAATTTATCACATGTGGAGGTTTTGGTATTTGGTGGCTTTATGATCTTTTTGTAATTATGGATATTGTTCGTAAAAAAAATTATCAAATATTAGCATCTGGTATAAGTTATTAAAATAAATATTACAGCTTTAGTATTGCCGTGAGTATTAAAGCTGTGCTGTAGCTGTTGAATATTTTATGTTCACAAGCTAAGATATAGTTATTTGCGGCTTATACACCCATCTAAAGACTTTTAAATATTTATGGGTTTTGCAATTCATCTTTATAGAAAAGGAGGGCTTTTATTGTTATTTGTTCAGCTTCTTCTATAGAGCAATGAAGTTTGCCTCCAGCTGCATCAGCATGTCCCCCACCATTAAAAAATTTAGTAGCCATAGGTTGGCAATGAAATCCGTTTGATGATCGAAGACTTACAAGCACAAGGTTTGATTTTTCTGTATCTTCACGTAATGAAATGCTTATTTTAAGTCCTTTTATTAGCTGAGGGATATTAACGACTCCCTCTAAATCGCCTTTTGTAAAACGAAACCTTTGAAGATCACCTTTTGTTACTGTAAAATAGCTGGCATGCAAATTTTCTATATAATTCATTTTATTTAAAATGATATGAGAGCGTAGACGCAGAGCTTGCTCTGAATAATTATGAAATACTTTATTATATATCTCATCTTTATCTATGCCCTTTTGTAGAAGCATACTTATTATAGTGAATATTTCTGGACGATTAGAGTTATACGTAAATCCTCCAGTATCGGTCATCATGCCACAATATATACATTCTGCACATGCTTTAGTCATAGCCTCATAACCGCCTAATTGGCAGATAAGATTGAATATTATCTCAGATGTACTAGATAGGTGTGTAAACGAGGCTTTAATAAGATAATTACCTTGTGGATGTAAATGATGATCTATGAGTATGATAGGAGCTTGGCAAGATTCTAATATTGCCTGCATTTCGTCTGTGCGTGAGCTCTGTCCAAAATCGAGGTAGAAAACAAGGTCTGATTTGTTAAAAGCTTCTTTCATTAGTACAGCCTGCTTATCATAGCGTAGAGTATCGTTAAAGCCAGGAAGCCAGTGCAGAAAGTCGGGCGCAGCATCAGGGTAGCAAACTTTTACATTTTGCTTCCCATGCTGTTCCAAAAAGTTTTTCCATGCAAGAGTAGAACCTATGGCATCGCCATCGGGAGATTTATGAGCACAGATAACAATGTTGTTTTTTTTAGAGAGAACTTCTTTTAAAAGAGAAATCTCTTGTTTATTTAATAATTCAAACATCTTATATTAAATAGATAAATAAAATGCTATCATGATTTTCTTATATGTTTTAATGTTCATGATTATAATTAAAATAGCTTATTAGGATAGATGCCTGCTTTTACTAAAGATTGTATTTTTGTTACAACATTTTCGCGGTCTTCAGGGTAGGTTACACCAAACCAAGAACTTGTAGTATCAAGAACTTTTACTGTTGCAGTGTCATCTTTTATAAGTTTATTAACCATTAGAGGGATAAAAAACTCAGATTTTTTGTTTTCTAAATTTTTGGGGTCATTTAAAAAATCTTTAAAATAGCTTTCACTATATTCAAAATAATCAGGAGTAAATCCCCATACATTCATTGAAACAGGAGTATCGTCATCTGTAACAACCCATTTCCCTTCGTCGTCAATATATTGAACTTTCCCTTCTCGACGTTCTATTTTTGTACGCTCTACCACGTCAACAAGGAGCTTTTCAGTGTTAGTTGTGCAAATGCCTCGTGATACAGTTCCATTTTCACTTAAAGTATTGCCTACGCGAAACCCTACCATAGCATATTTGTTTTTAGAATTATTTGGAAGATTTGCTAAAAAGTTTCCAATAACTCTAAAGCTATCTCTGTTATAAAAATCATCACAGTTGATAACGCAAAAAGGCTCTTTAATAACATTTTTAGCCATAAGCACAGCATGGTTAGTACCCCAAGGCTTTTCTCTACCTTCTGGTACAGAATATCCTTCAGGCAGATTATCTATACTTTGGAAGACTATTTCTGTAGGAATATGCCCTTCATATTTAGATAAAACTTTTTTACGGAATTGGTCTTCAAAATCTTTTCGGATTACGAAAACTATCTTGCCGAAACCAGCTTGAATAGCATCATAAATAGAATAATCCATTATTGTCTCACCATTTGGACCTAAACCGTCAAGCTGTTTTAACCCTCCGTAACGGCTGCCCATTCCTGCAGCTAAAAGTAATAATGTTGGTTTCATTTATTTTCTAATTTATATATTGTAATGCAAAGATAAGAAAAAGAAAGGGTAATAGGTTATTTTAGTTATCTTTTTTGACCTATAGCTCATTTTGCAGGATAGAATCCTCCTTAACTACCGATATACACTGGTGTTCTCAGCAATTCAAACGTTTCAGAGATATTTCGACCTTTGAAATCGTTCAATAGCTCATTTTGCAGGATGCAATATAGCTTAATGTTCGATAAACATTAACTTCGCTGGTATTTGAAAAGCCAAAAAGCGAAGTTATAATGAACAAGAAAAAATGCCCAGTGTGTAAGAGTAAACACACCGTGAAAAACGGAGTGCGTTATGGAAAACAACTGTATTTGTGCAAAG
>NZ_KB905301.1 GCF_000378745.1 Prevotella amnii DSM 23384 = JCM 14753 | reverse complement strand
CTGTCCGAAGAAATGTGTACTTTTGCCCATGTTATCTGAGTTTGGGAACAAAAGCAAAGATAACAAAAAGGGCTGATACCTCGTGAGAAGTGTCAGCCCTAAATTTGTATCTTACCCAAAAGTTTAGCGGACAGTAATAAAATTGTTACTAGTTTAGTTTTACAAACAAGGTAACTTATTTATTTTCAATTAGATACATTTTAATAATTATCTTATATAGCAAAACATCACCTTTTACCCTCTAAAACATCATCTTTTACCTCGCAAAACATCACCTTTTGCGGTGTAAAAGATGATGTTTTGCTTTGCAACTAATTCTTGAAAATGAAGAAAAATCGAAGTTGGTGTAAACTGATTGATAATGAGCAGGATATGAAATGATTTGCATAATACTGCTCTGTTCGTAAAAGGCAGGAAAGTGCGGATTTAAGCAGAAGTTCAGTTACTAAATCATTACCAAGATTGGGAATAGGTAACGAAATGCAGATATAGGTAACTGAAATTATGTGGTTCGTGTGGCTGTTGCTACGGTTGGCAGTTTTCTGCATAAGTGAAGAACGCTTTAATTCGGGTAACTTTGCCCATAAAAATTAAGGCGTATGAAAACAGAGAAAATGAAGGTGTTGCTCTACCTCAAAAAGAGCGGAAAGGATAAGCAGGGTAAGGCTCCCATCATGGGACGTATCACATTTGAAAGGAGTATTGCACAGTTCAGTTGCAAACTGTCTTGCAACCCCGATTTGTGGAATCCCCGTGAAAGCAGAATGGGCGGAAAGAGCCGTGAGGCAGTGGAAGTGAATGCCAGATTGGAAAGTCTGCTGCTATCCGTCCAAGCAGCCTACCAATCTCTGCTGTCCAAAGGTTGCCCATTTGATGCAACTGATATAAAAGAGGAATTTCAAGGAAGCGTTCAATCTAAGTGTATGCTTATTGAAAGACTGGATAGACTCATCAAAGAGAAAGAAAACCATATAGACATTGACATAAAGGGACAAAGCATATTTGGCTACCATTCCACTCGTACCCATTTGCAGAACTTTATAAAAAGTAGGTATAAGGTTGCTGATTTGGCTTTCTCACAGCTTACCGAACAATTTATCTACGACTTCCAACAATACTTTATGGGTATTTGTGGGTTTCAGGAAAGTACGTTCTATAATGCCGCTACCCATCTGAAAACGGTATGCAGATTGGCTTATCGTGAAGGATTAGCCGATATTTTATTGTTTGACAAAGTCAAGGTAAGCAAAGGCGACAAGAAACTACCCAAAGCTCTTGACAGGTGTTCGCTTGATAAACTAATGAACATACAGTTTGGAGAGTTGGAGGAGGAAATGGAAACTGCAAGGGACTTGTTTGTCTTTGCCTGCCATACAGGTGCAGCTTATTGCGATTTGATGGAGTTAAGCAGATTGCATCTTGTCCGTGATGATGAGGGAAGCCTTTGGCTGAAGTTCAACAGGCAGAAGACAGGCGTACTTTGCCGTATCAAGTTGTTGCCCGAAGCCATCAGGATAATAGAGAAGTACAAGAGCGATGAAAGGGAAAGGCTATTGCCACAGATGAAATATGCCACCTATCAATCGTATCTCAAAGCATTACGCCTAAGAGCAGGCATAGCTTTTCCCTTTACCACGCATACGGCAAGGCATACCTTTGCCACACTCATTACCCTTGAACAAGGCGTACCGATAGAAACGGTAAGCAAGATGTTGGGGCATAGCAACGTGAGTATGACCGAGCGATATGCAAAGGTTACGCCACAAAAGCTGATTGTTGAGTTTGAGCGTTTCCTTTCTTTCACGGAAGATATACAGATGAGTATTTAGCAATAGTAGTATTAAAACTAAAATCATGATGAGAAGTACATTTAAGACACTGTTTTATATCAACAGACAAAAGACCAAAGCAAATGGTCTTACCTCCATACTCTGCCGTATCACGATAGATGGCAAGAACTCTGTCATTACTACAAACGAAGAATGTAAGCCTGCGGAGTGGAACTCAAAACAAGGAATAACAACGGACAAGAAAACCAATCTTCGACTGCAATCATTCAGGGAACTTGTAGAAAAGACCTATCAGGAACTGCTCCAAAAAGACGGAGTGGTAAGTGCTGAACTGCTTAAAAACAGATTGCAAGGCATAGCAACTTCTCCTACCACTTTGTTGGAGCTTAGTAATGCAGAACTACAATCGGTAAAGGAAGGTGTGGGCAAGTCAAAAGCAGAAGGTACATACACTAACCTTTGATATGCTAACAGGATGCTGTGCGAGTTTATAAAGGACTTAGAGGGTAAGGATATAGAAATCCGAAGTATAACGGAGGAGCTGTTTGAGGAATACCGATTCTTTCTTAAAAAGAAAGGGTTGAAAGGTTCTTCTATCAACAAATATCTTTGTTGGCTGAGCCGTTTGATGTTCCGTGCAGTAAGTCAGCGCATCATTCGTTATAATCCATTTGAGCATGCAAAATATGAAAAGGTGGAAAAGGCTATCCGCTTTCTTAGTAAGAGTGATGTAGCAAACCTGATGGCAATGAAGATGTGTGATAGCGATGCCGAACTTGCAAGGCGGATGTTCATCTTCTCCTGCTTCACAGGATTAGCCATTACGGATATGGAACATTTGATGTTTGGGCATATCAAGAGTGCCGCAGACGGACAGATGTATATAAGAAAGGAGCGTCAGAAAACAAAAGTAGAATTTATAGTGCCGTTACACCCCATTGCCAAGACGATTATCGAGCAGCAAAGGCAACTAAAAGCGGTGAAAGAAGAAGGCAATAATACGGATATGGATAACCGTCTTATCTTTCAACCCTGTTGCAGCAGAAGTGTGTTAGCAGCGAAGTTAAGTATCGTAGGCAAGGCTTGTGGTATCAAGCAACGTCTGTCCTATCACATGGCAAGACATACCTTCGGAACGATGTGCCTAAGTGCAGGTATCCCCATTGAGAGCATCGCCAAGATGATGGGACACGCATCAATTGCAAGTACGCAGATTTATGCGCAGGTAACGGACAGCAAGATTTCGGAGGATATGGACAGACTCATCGCCAAACATCAGGAAAAGAACAAAGAAAACGATACAATGGAAACGGAAGCTATTACCATAGGGGCAATGGCTATTGCCAACACAGGCAGAAACAAAAGCATGGAGGAAACGGCATGAATACAAAGAACAAACCACAGATAGAAGTAAAATTCCATCAATGCAAAGAGCGCAGTTATTATGAATGGGGCTGTAATATGCAAGTCGTTCGCAAAGAAAATGGAGAAATTGCCATGACGGAGGGCGAACTTGCGAGGTTCTTCGGTGTAACGTGGAGGAAGCTCAATAATAGACTTCAAGAGATAATCCGCAATCCCAACCTGCACCCTGATGAAAGGAGTGCAGGTGAGAGGGTAATAGTCAGAGATAAGGAGTTGACAGGTTATGCACCGCTTTACCCGCTCCCAATTATCATTGCCCTGTCTTTCCACTTGGATAGCACAGAAGCCCACTTCTTTAGAAAGTATATCATCCATGAGTTACAGCGACCGTCCGCAACCATAACATCGATATTCCTTTTTGGAGAAACGCAGCATTAAATTATATCTATCCTTTTTCTTTCACCGATACTATCCTACTACATAACTACAAAAGGAGTAAAGCGATGAAAGAAAAAGGATTAGCTTGTAGTAGTGTATATAATTGGCTTATACTACTTCGTAACTACGTTTTACCTTTTCCTTTCATCGCCTTATCCTACTTACGTGATTTAAGAGAGAACTATATTATGTTTGTTATTCGCCTGATAATCATTTGTAGTACGCTTTCATTGCTGACAAGTATGGTTGCTGTACCTGTCATTCCGCCTATGAGTTGATACTTGCAATCCGTTATCTTTACTTGCGCCGTGAACACACTGTCTTCTGCCAAATGGTGGGGAGTATGTGATGTGGCTACTATTGTGCCACCAGCTACTCCGTAGGTTTCTGCATCATAACCATCAAACTCAATGTTAGTTGTCATTCCGTTTTCTATCGTATTGACATACCTGTAAGGAATGATTAGTGTGCCTTGATGGGTATTTGTCATCTGTACCTTTGCACTGATGGTTTCTGGATAGGGGATAAAGTATGCACCTGTCAGCAGTCCCAATATCACAATGGTAATAATCGTGATACCATAACGAACAATCCTTGATGGTATCTCGCCAATAATATGCCTTACCTTCTCGCTGCGGAGTTCTATCTTATTGTCTATCATAATATTCCTTCCTGCTGTTAGTTGCCCAATTCCAATTGATTCTTCACGAGGTTATAATATGCGCCTCTCTTTGCTGTGAGTGTTTCGTGGTTGCCTGTTTCCACTACTTTACCTTTATCTAATACCACAATCTGGTCGGCATTCTTCACCGTACTTAGTCGGTGTGCCACGATAACTACCGTCTTACCTTTATAGAACTCGTCCAGATGTTCCACAATCATACGTTCGTTGTTGGCATCGAGCGAGTTGGTAGCTTCATCAAGGAAAATATAATTAGGGTTCTTGTATACGGCTCTCGCTATCAAGATGCGCTGTTTTTGTCCCTGACTTAAGCCGACGCCATCGCGCCCTATCTTGGTGTTGTATTTTAAGGGAAGTCCCATTACATAGTCATGAATACAAGCTATTTCCGCTGCCCTTTGCAATCGCTCCTTGTCAATCTCACCATCATCTACGGCAATATTCCTTGCAATGCTCTCGGAGAATATTACACCGTCTTGCATCACCACGCCACACTGTCTGCGCCACCATTTCTTGTTGAGTGTATTCACATCACTTCCGCCAATAGTTATTTGACCTCCCAATACGGGATAATAGCCCAACATCAGTTTAATAAGGGTTGTCTTTCCGCTGCCCGATGCACCAACAATGGCTGTTACCTTGCCTTTGGGAATGGAAAGACTTACATCATTTATGATGGTTTTTAAGGCATGGGGATCATACTTGAAGTTTACTGTGTCAAGTTCTATTCCCTTATTTTCTTCTTTCACAGCTGTTTCCAATCCTTGCTTTCCGTTCTCATCGTTCATACGATGTATTTCGTTTATACGTTCAAGACTAATCCTCACGTCTTGCACAGAATAGAAGAAACTCATCAACTGCTCGACAGGTGAGTTGAGTTGCCCAATGATATACTGCACGGCAAGCATCATACCCAGTGTGAGCTGTCCGTGAATGACGGCTGTGGCTGCCACTACCGTGATGACAATGTTCTTTAGTTCGTTGATGAAGATGCTGCCCGCCTCCTGCGTTTGTTGGAGCTTTAGCGATTTCATCTGTACGTTGAATAAATCTGCCTGCACGTCCTCCCATTCCCAGCGTCTGCGCTGTTCACAGTCTTGCAGTTTTATTTCCTGCATGGAGGTGATAAACTCGTAGGTTTTATTGTTGTTGATGGCTTGTTGCTCAAAGAGTTCGTAGTCAAGTACTTTTCTGCGCCTGAGGAAGAGCGCAAGCCAACCGCCATAAATCAGACTGCCGAGCATAAAGATTGTAAAGACAAGCCAATTATAGGATAGCAGCACAATGCTGAACACGCTAAAGGTGAAGAGCGAGAACACGATGCTGAGCGTTTGCTGTGTCAGAAACGAGTTTACACGGCTGTGGTCTCCCATGCGCTGCATAAGGTCGCCCATTAGTTTCGTATCGAAGAATGACATGGGCAACTTTAAAAGCTTGATGAAGAAGTCGCTTACCAATGAAATGTTGATACGTAGCGAGATGTGGAGTAGCAGCCATCGGCGGATAAAGTCAATGGCAGTTCGGCTAATGGTAAGCATCAGCTGTCCCAAGAGTATCAGCCAAATAAAACCAATATTTTGGTTTTTAATGCCCACATCCACAATAGACTGCGTGAGGAAAGGCAGGATAAGCTGTAATATACTGCCCATGAGCAAACCCAAGATAATTTGTCCGAAGTACTTGCGGTACTTCTTGATATAGCTAAAAAGAAACTTAAACGAGCGCTCTTCCTTCCTGTCTATATCTTTTCGCTTATAGAATTTTTCCGTCGGCTTTAGGAACATAGATACTCCTTTCTCTGCTCCGTCCTGCTTTGTACTAATCCAGTGCTCCTTAAACTCCTCAAGCTTATACTTAACGAGTCCTTTCCCTGGGTCGGCAATATAGAATATTTTTCCTTTCTTCAACTTATACAGTACTACAAAATGGTTCTGATTCCAGTGGAGGATGCAGGGGAGATTTTTATTAACTAGATTATTTACCTCACACCTAGCTCCAACAGTTTTCAATCCAAGTGTCTCTGCAGCCCTAGTAATATTCAATAGAGAGACACCTTCTGTAGTTGCAAAACATAATTGGTTAAGCCAATCCATTGAATATTCCTTGCCATAATATTTGCATATCATAGCCAAACATGCAATCCCACATTGCATTGAATCATATTGTTTACAAATAATGAAATTCTTATTCATTTTCAGAGATTATTCATCACACAGCAACACATTGTTCGTAATAAATGAAATAATATATTTCATTATCAATTCTGAGTCACTTCTCACATCATCATCTTTTAGCTCTAATTGTATATGACTTATAATTTGAGGGGCAGTTGCCTCGGATACAGTCCACATATATCTGATTATTTCCGCACCAATACCCCTTAATAAAACATCTTTTACTTTTAAAATTAATGGATCTTTCAAGAAAGCCATAATAGGATTCCTAAATGGGAATTCGTAATTTGGGAAAAGATGTTTATAGAGATCTTGGGAAAGTTCAATGAATGAAAATTTATTATTTAACTTCAACTTATTTTTTTTTAAAAGTTCCTCCTTCCAAAAGAAATTGATATTTTTATCGTTTATACTACAGATTTCTTGATAATTTTCTATTAAGCTTTTTTCTGCATTATACCGCATTAAATCTGTATAGTATATCTTTGATAACAAATTATCTTTCTTATAATTAGAATTAGTAATATAGGAATCTAAGCTTTCTTTTGATATAGGGACATTTATCTTTAAATACTTTTTCGTCTCCGAAAATATTAAATCGTTTGTTCTAAGATTGTTTATACACAAATCATTACAGATATCAAAATAGTTAATAATAGTGTGCCCCCCTCGATTAATATAAGTCTGTATAATATTTTTATATAAATCTGGAGCTATATTTCTAAGGTATTGAGATACAAAAATCTGAGCATTAATAGTTCGCTTTAAAGAAGCGAGTAAATGCATATACCCATATTTTGGTTTACAAGTAAAATCAATATCAAACCAATCAAACTTAGTACTAAGTTTGTCACCTCGAGTACAATAGTTTACTGATTTATTTTCCTGCCTCGCCATAGTATAGAAAAACATCTGCTCATAAAAAGAATTTATAAATCCATCTTTCGTTTCTTTTAGAACCCTATCGTTTTTCTTTATAAAAGAATAAACTTGAGAAACATATCTCCTTATAAAATCAATATCATTTCCGCCTAAAATTCCAGCATTAGCGACCCTGCAAATTGGGGCAGACAATTCTGAACTCACACATTGAGGAACAACTCCCCCTGCGTGTATAAATCTCTCTATGCATTTACGATTATAAAACTGATCATCATATTCAATATTCTGTGCAAATAAATCAGATGAAAGAAATTCATCAGATAATTTTTCAAACATAAACCAGTCACAATCAACATGTAAGAATGGTTCTCTCTGCATGCTATATGTATAGACTTTAGGTAAGGCCCATAAATTATATCCTTCATAGTCTTCCATAAAATCTGGAATTTCAACTATATTAGTATAAGGTATATGGAGTTCTTCTACCAAGATACGAACTTTATGGTTACAATATAATGTAACCTTTCCAAAATGCTGTTTCAATAAAACACAACTTAAAGCTATACTTAACCAATTAAATTCAGCACTTAAAAAACCTGCGTTATCAAATAAAGGATCTCCGTCAGTATAACTATAGAATGTTTGGATTATATTCATATACAGATTAATATATTATCAAAGATAGCTTGTTTAATAAAATATATAAAAGCTTTCTTACTAGTATTTGGAATCGAGCTTAGAATATCATCTATATTTCTAGGGGTTTTAAAATTCAACAGAATTGACAAAAGATTTTTAGAATAAAGACAATTGTGGTATATCCCCATATAAGCATCAAAAGTTTTAATAGTCAGATATTGACTAATTTTGCTGACATTTACATCTTTCTTTTTTAAAATTTCTCTTTGTTTGTTAGATAGCTCTAAAAACTGGACATATGGAGAAAGTTGTAATTTTAAATCTAATAAAAATTGTGGATTTTGATTAATTTGATTTAAAAATATTTGTTGCTTTAATTGATTTTGGATAACCTGCTTGGGCACAGATAACTGTGGGACATCTATTCCCTTTTTATAACACTCTTTTAAAATTCGCTCATACGTGTCAGGGAACTCTAAAAGCATATTTCGTGCAACATAACTATTACATCTCACATGTTTCTTATGTTCCATGATATGTATATAATCTATTGGGTATTGATTAACTATCCTTTCAGGGACAAAGCCATTAGGCATTACAAAGTCTTTTACAACTTCATGATAAAATGTTGATACAGGCTCATTTCTTTTTTTTGCTAGAGCATAAAACATCCACTGTTCAAATACAACATTAAAAAGACATTTTTGTTCCGCAGAATACATATTCTTGTGATTAATGGTCATGAACTTTTTAATACATTGTATATATTCTTTAAAGAAATTAATATCACGTCCCCCTATTATTCCCAAATTATAAGAATTAATATAGGTTTCTTCTACGCAAACTTTCTGAATATCTAATAATTTGACTTTACTTTCTTTAAGATAATCGTATACTAACTTATAAAAGGTAGAATCATGCTCTTGATGTTGAGCTATTAAATCCGACCTATCCCAATATTGAGGAAACGGTTTACTTACAAATATATCTGTATCAATATGGATAAAAGGAGCATTTTGTAAAGAATATGTTATTATCTTAGGGAGACAATAATATTTATTACCCTCTAAGATATGACGATCAAAAATTTTATATTCATCATATGGCAATTTGAATAAATCCCGAAGTATATGCACAATATCAGAATCACCATAAAAGAATAATGGTGATTTTGGATTATTTTTCTTCAGTGTTAGGCAGCTATACGCAATAGACAACCAGTTTATGACAGAATTTAAATATCTTCCAGAGACATCTAATCCATGTTCATGGATACAATCATCATAATATGTTTGTAAAATATTCATTGCTTTCCTTTCTCCTTATAATTATACAGCATCTGAATAAACATTCTATCTTCAATATTATAGGTGAACGATGGACATCTAGCCTCATTCTCAACTAAAGCTAGAGGGCATAATCCACCACAAAGTGGATAGAACTTACAGACACGACATTTTTCAATCTTACCCTTAATTAGCATCTCTGGAACATCTTTGAGAATGCTATTACATTTCAATTTTTTCTGATTTCTTAGATTTCCTAATGCGAAAGGTCCTTTGGAATAGGTAGAGGAATATGATGTTTCAGAACAATCAAAGATATTTCCATATGCATCATACATTTCTGAATCTCTTATTGTCCCGATACACATGTATGGGCCTTCTCTTTTTGGTAAAATCTCTGTTTTAAAACCATGCTCCAACATATACAAAAGATATTCAGATGATTTCTCACCTATCTTTTTCCAAGTATCTTCTACTCCAGCACCATTCTTAGCCCAAGAGACAACATTCGCAACATAAAAAAATATCTTATCTTGAGCGTTATGATCATAAAGAGATTTCAGAAGAGGAATAACACCTTCAATATTTTTCTCATCAACATTGCATCTTACAGAAATAAGACATTGATCTTTATCGTAATCAGGACTATTTATAATATTAATTAGATTGGTAAAAATTCTATCAAAAGATCCACTATGATCAATTGTAAACCGATGGATATCATGAAATTCTTTAGTCCCATCTAAAGTTATTTCAATTCGCTTACAATTAAATTCATTTTTCAATGAAATGTATTTATGCAAAGTTAGGGCATATCCATTTGTCGTTATATGGCTTATATAACGAATATCTTCACTTGAAGTCAGATCTTTTATATTGCGGTTTATATGGCGCATTTCTGTCCATGCAGTCAATGGCTCTCCACCAAACCAACCTATCTCCAATAATTTATATGTATGCGTTTTCAATTTCATCCTAATTCTGTTAAGAACTAGATGGATGTTGTCAGCTGAGATTTTAGCCTCTTTGTGCTCTTGCCCACAATAATCACATGCTAATTGACAAGAAGCTGATGGCTGAATAGATAAATAAAGATTTTCTTTTCTAAAATTTGCCTGTCTTCTTAATTTCTCATGATTTTCTTTATTAATTTCCGCAAATTCATCTTCATTCTCTGGTACAAGGACCTTTACATTCCTTAATAAGTAGAGAGTATCGTCGGATATAATATCTAACCTATTATGTTTAATTGCATCAAATGACTTACAGGATAATCTAATATTTTTACCAGATCTTCCAGAGAAAATAAGATAAACATCATTGCGAGGAGCAGACATAAATGCATATTTCGAAAGTTTAAGCTTGGTTAGATTCTTCATAATAAAATATTTTAATTTATTTGAGGGTACTGAGTTTATGAAGTAAGCCAGCACCCTCAAATTGTGAATTTAGTTATTCTAACAATTTACACAGTTATTATAGACTCCTCCACATATCCATTTTCCTTTTCCGCCATAAATCTCATCTGCTTGGTCATCGTTTAGAATAAGACAGTCAAAATCACTCTCAGACATCATTGGAATACTTTCCATTGATTTTAAAATTTTCTTTTCCATTTTTTTTAAGGATTAGAGTTATATGCTTACTCTTTTATAGATTTTCAGCTACCTCTATTTTTATATTTAAAATGCGCATAAATTAAATATCTAATCAATCATAGCTATACCTTCTATTTGCTTCCTGACAAAATGCCAGAATTGGTATCACTATTATTTATTCGTTTGTTTACATTGTTCTTGTGTTTACCGAAGTCTACGTTGATATATGCTTCAAGCATGAATATTCTATTCAGGTCATGCGAAAAAGCATCCTGCCTGTAAGGAGCTAGCTTCGACCAGTTCTCTACATACTGACTATACTTGCTACTGAAAGGATTCAACACCTGAGCTTGTATGCCCCAGTTATCCTTATTATAGCCGACAGATATTGAATGTAGAGTCTCCTCCTTGGTTAAAGTCTCTCCCCATAGTATTCTATGCCCTTTGCTGGCACTGGCCATCAGGAACCAATTCCCTTTCAAAAAGGTAACAGAACCATTTACACCAAAATCAGAATAGGTGTGGGTATAATTATTTCCCTCACTTATGTATCTGTTCAAGTATGTGCTGATATTAACCTGAAAACTTTCACCGAAAGGAGTCAGCTTCAGATTTAAATTATTCTGCAATCGATGAAAACCCCTCTGATTTTCCATTGTACGTATATACTTATTATTCTCGAACAATGTCGTCTCCATCAATGGCTTGTCATCAAAGCTGTATCTGATAAGATAATCCAAATCCAACCATTTGTACTTCCAGTTGATAGTCAAATCATTAGAAACGAATTTTACTGTCTTAAGATTAGGATTTCCTCGTCTAACTTGATAATTATCTATATTCTGACTCACATCATTCATATCTGATAATGATGGAGAATAACCTGAAATATAGCCAGTGTATCTAACAAGTAAGTTCTTGGTCAGATTGTATGACAATTTAAGTGTTGGCCGAAAAATAATTTTACTCTGGCTTACATCTCCCTGACTGCTATATGTTCTCATTACACCACTACCCATGGTGTATACCAATTTCCCTACCTTAGACATAAATTCCACATACCCATAGGTCTCAGCTGTTCGCATGCTTATATTCGCATTGATGGTTCCACCATAATTATTGGAAACGAAGGCCTGATTATGTTTTATGCCAAGTGATAACATGGAATTTTTAATCTTTTGCTCATAAATAGCCTCAGCGATGAGCGAATATTTATCACCTTTTGTCTGCGATGCATATTCCTCAACAGAATTTACTCCTCTCTGAACAAAATGCCTATTATTCTTAGTTTTTATATAGGTTCCTACCACATCAATAAACAGATTCTTTCCTTTAGCCAATTCTGTCTGGTAATAAATATCTAATGAAGGTATATTTTCCCTCGACTTTTCATGATCGGATATTTTATATTCCTGTCCAGCACTTGTAAGTTCAGATTCTCTGTCTGATATGGAATAAGGCATATCCATATATGACTGTCTATAGTTGATACTTAGCAGATTATTGTTTTTACTATAGTCATAACCTAATAGGAAATTCATCCTGTCATACTTTACCTTTGTAGGCAAGCCTGTTTCCACATTGTATAGTGAAGTTGCTGTTCCATTAAAGGTTTCAACATTCTCGCGTATCCATTTCAAATCTCTGCGTTCCCAATTAGACATAAGCTTGAAAGACGAACTTCCAAAATGATAATTAGCGGAAACATTATAATCTCCTGTTCCGATTTTATTTATGCCATTGGTTAAATCGACTGAGAAATTTCCACCTGAGTTCCTACGTTTCAGAATAATATTAATGACAGCTCCCACATTTCCATAACGTAATCCCGGATTATCATGGTATTCCACCTTTGCTATATCGTCTGGTCTTAGAGATTTCACCTCGGGAAGCTTTGCCTTTACTCCATTAATTTGTAATTCAACTGTCCCTCCTGTAGTCATCTCTATACTATTATTAATAGAATTAATCTCAATGCGTGGAAGACTTAAATTCTGCAGTAACAAAAGTCCATTACTGGATGCCTTCCGTTGCAGACTACTAGGAATAAGTATCTGTCTGTCAATTTTCTGAATTTTATTACTGCCAATGACTTTTACCTCACCTAAAACCTTTGGTAATACCATCAGTTTGATCTTTCCCATATCAACATCATCCGATGCATTATTACAGGTAATATATTGGTCTTCATAGCCTATATATGACAGATGAACGATAAAGTTATTCGATTGAATACTTTTAATATGAAATTCACCCACATCATTGGTTACGCCGCCAGACAAGAATGTCGAATCTGTCGACAGAATTCTGACTGAACATCCAATTACTTCCTTGTCGTTTTCATCAATAATGTTTCCTCTTACACTCACTTGAGAGTATGCCCCTTTGGAAAACATCAGAAATAGGAGCATCGTAAAAATATGCTTCATCATTTTATAACATTTAAATAATTTTCCTCATCATATTACATTTATATCTTTAGCCCTTGTACATCTGGAATCTGGCATAGAAAAAGATTTTCTTCTGTTATCTTTGCAATGTCTAGATAACAGGCTTATTTTCTGTTGCAAATATATTTATATCTCCAAATTATATCGTTACACTTTTGTGTAATTCTGAATTTGTTGTCTGAAATATTACACAAAAGTGTAATCATGCAACCTTACAAAGTTCACCATACTTAGAAAAGAAGCCCATAATACCTCTTTTGCTGGAACACACAGGAATGGTCTCCGATGTAAGGTAGTCTATGGATTTTCCGATCTTACGTGTGCCAAATCCCAAGGCTTTCATTACTTTCAATAGTTTGCTGTCAATCTCTGCAATCATATAGCTGTACTTGTCCTCAACTATCGGCTTTACTGCTAATGCCATTAATCGCTTGAACAATGTCAATGTTGATATTCCCGAATCCTTTGCAACAGCAAAGCGTCCGATATGCCAAAAACTATATTTACTTTCCTGGTGAATAGCATTTAGTGGGTTTATCCCATATATTTTTTCGATAGGAAGAATCTTGTGTTTATCCCAATGAAAGCTCCTGATGCAGCCAATCATATTCCCGAAGGAATCCCTTGCAATATAGATATGAGATTTGTTATCATACAGATATTCCTCTTCCTCAAACACTGATTTGATGTCTTCATTTACTTCTTTCTCTGTAAATGAAGATAAGTGATGGGAGTAATTCTCCCTGACCACAAACTGTGCTATTTCCAACAGACTCGTTTTGTCTGCCATGAAAATATCGTAGTCCTTAAATGTTGCAATCTGTTTTTCCATAATGCTTTTTGTTTCTTGATTTATACGGCAAAAATACTTCCTATGCGAATATCATCTATTACACTTTTGTGTAATTTGGCATCTTTCTCTTCGTTTTTTACACTTTTGTGTAATCTTTTTACGGTATTCCGCATTAAAAATGTACTTTTGTAGTGAAATATATTAGAGAACCTTAGCACATTTAGCAGATATGACAGACATAAAAGATTTCTTTATCGCATCAAATACCGTACGCAATGTACCTGACTATGATTCTAGTGTACTCTCTACGTTGGTGCAAACCATAGAGGCTTTTGCTCGTGTTACCTATCAGAGTGTTTACTTGATAGACTATTACAGACAGGAATTTCTTTATGTGTCGGACAACCCTTTGTTTCTTTGTGGGCATACGGCAAAGGAAGTAAAGGAGTTAGGGTACAGCTTTTACTTGGAGCATGTGCCAGAGGACGAACAAAAAATGCTTGTTGAACTAAACAGCAGTGGATTTAAGTTCTTTGATACTTTCGATAACGTTGATAAATACCAGTGCTCTATGTCCTATCATTTTCATCTGAAGAGTGGAACGAGGAACAAACTGATCAACCATCAGCTTACTCCTATACTATTAACTGATGAAGGTAAGATATGGATTGGTATGTGTGTTGTATCGCTTTCTTCGCATAAAACAGCGGGGCATGTAGAGTTTCACAAGAGTGGATTCCGCAATTATTGGAAATATTCTTTTGAAGGACATCGATGGAAGGAGTGTGAGGGAGTTTTGCTCAAAGAAGAGGAACTTGAGGTGCTTAGATTGTCAGCATCGGGTCTTACTATGACGGAAATAGCAGATAGAATGTGCCGCTCGTTAGATTCTATCAAAACCTATAAACGCCACGCCTTTGAAAAGTTAGGCGTGGCGAATATCACTGAAGCTATTTCAAGGGCAACCCTAAACAAATTGTTCTAAAACGATATTTCACTTTACTGCAAAAGTGAGGAGAAATAGAATCTTGGGAAATAGTTCACAGGTTTTCCTGTTGCAAGATTGTACATTGCCGTTGTACATAATCCCGCTGCAATCCACGAGGCTATAGATAATTGTGGAGGTGGCAACATTTCGCTTTCTTTTTTATATTGGGTTACAATTTTGTCTAACCATTCTTTTGGCTGATTCCAGAAAGCCCCGTGCCCAGTTATATACTCAGCTACCTTTAGTTCAAAGCCTTTTGGTTCGTCAGTCAGTTCGGATAAAGAATGTCCCAAAGGATCTACAATCGTAACAAAGCCAGCCCAACCAAAGTTGTATGGATGCAGTACTGGAATTGTTCGTTCCTTGCACATTTCATCAAAGACGAATGGAGTCTTATCCTTAAAGTCCAATGCATTGATAGCCACATCATGCCCATTGAGCATCTCTTCAATGTTATCAGGGGTCAGGAACTCTGTATGGTAATCTATTTGTGCATCCGGATTGATGCTTAGCAAACGCTCTGCCAAACATTCTGCCTTGTATCTGCCAATATCGTTTTCCGTATAGTTCTGCCTGTTCAGGTTGCTTTCCTCAACCTTATCACCGTCAACAATGGTAATATGTTCAAAACCAAATCGCAAAGCACATTCAGCCACAATACTGCCTATACCTGCACCACCAAGGAATATTTTATAATCCTTAATCATACTTTGTTCGTTTTCTCTCACATAGAGTCTGTTTCTATTATATCTTTCTTCCATAACTGATAATTTATTTTTTTGCAAAATTAGAAGTGTATATCAAGAAATACATTACACAAAAGTGTAAAAAGAAGATGAAATATATACTTTTTTAGATTTTATAACAAATAGAGGTGCGCTAACCCAAGTTTAACACCCACTTTCGCCTAATTGTTACTGTTACCGTACTTTCCTCGTTTTTCTTATGAGCTCTGTGTCCTACAAATTTTATTCTTTTTGAATGGTGAGTGTTTTAATTTCAACTTATCGTATATCTGTTTTGCTTGCTTCGAAGGACTACTGCATTGGCGCATCTCAATAGTTTCACCTAACGGGTTCTTCCCTTTTGTGGTAACGAGTTTTTGGGTGTTCATACGTCGTACAATCTCGGTCCAGTAACAGGATTCTCCTTCTCGTTTTAATTGACAACGGATGGTGTTTACCACCCAGTAGGCTAATAACCCAAAGAAGAGGTGTGCGTCGCTTCGCTCATCTTTCT
>NZ_KB905300.1 GCF_000378745.1 Prevotella amnii DSM 23384 = JCM 14753 | reverse complement strand
TATTTGAAACCGCAAATATCAGATTGGAAGTTCCTTATCGGCACAATCAAAAGAATTGGAAACCTACTTTTATTCCTTTTGCGAAGGCGAGAAAAAGGATTGAAACAGACTTCTCGCAGATGTGCGACCAATTTAT
The DNA here is from genome assembly GCF_000378745.1 of Prevotella amnii DSM 23384 = JCM 14753. Classification (GTDB taxonomy): domain Bacteria; phylum Bacteroidota; class Bacteroidia; order Bacteroidales; family Bacteroidaceae; genus Prevotella; species Prevotella amnii. The sequence goes on along the minus strand of NZ_KB905300.1, from coordinate 16,325 downwards.
GATTTGCCGCAACTATGCAAAGGAAACAGTAGGATTGTTTACAAGAATTATCGGTAAAATCAGTGCCTTTACCGCAATGCAATATTTAAATCACATTAATAATAGACCCATTGGAAGAGTCAAGTATGCACTGGCTTAATTCCGCCAACGGGTAGGAATACTATATAATAAATTATTGAGCCCCTTCAAATTCACGTAAAAAACGAGTATCATTTTCAGAAAAAAGACGTAAATCGCTTACACGATACTTTAAGTTTGTTATACGTTCTACACCCATTCCAAAAGCATATCCTGTATAAATAAGAGAATCTATACCACAAGCTTCCAAGTCATGGGGATCAACCATTCCACAACCTAATATCTCTACCCAACCTGTATGTTTGCAAAATCCACAACCTTTTCCTCCACAGATATTACAACTAATATCCATTTCTGCACTAGGCTCTGTAAAAGGGAAATAACTTGGGCGTAAGCGTATTTTAGTGTTAGCACCAAACATCTCACGAGCAAAAGTTAAAAGAACTTGTTTTAAATCAGTAAAACTTACCCCTTTATCTATATAAAGTCCTTCAACTTGGTGAAAAAAGCAATGAGCACGAGCACTAATAGCTTCATTACGATATACACGTCCTGGACAAAGTACACGTATAGGTGGTTTATGTGTAGACATATAATGAGCCTCGTCATTGGAAGTATGACTACGTAAAAGTACGTTTTTAGTAACATCGACACTATTGCTGCGATCTATAAAGAAAGTATCTTGCATATCACGTGCAGGGTGATCTGCAGCAAAATTAAGCATAGTAAACACATGCTTATCATCGTCTATTTCTGGGCCTTGAAATAAAGTAAAACCCATTCTGGCAAAAATATCTATTATCTCATTCTTCACAAGTGTTAAAGGATGACGTGTTCCAAGCTCTATAGGATAAGCTGTACGTGTTAAATCAATATCATTGCTTTGGGCATCTTTTACTTCAAGCTGTTCCTTTAATGCATTAATCTTTTCTTGAGCCCTTCGCTTTAACTCATTTATACGCATACCAACTTCTTTTTTTTGATTGGCTGCAACATTACGGAACTCACTCATCAAAGCCGCAATCTCACCTTTTCTGCTAAGAAATCGCAAACGAAACTGTTCTACCTCTTCAGTATTTTTTGCTGATAATTGGTTTACTTCTTTGAGTAGATTATCTATCTTTTCTAAAAGCATACTTCTATATTTTTCTGCAAAGGTAATGATAATCTTCCAAAAAAAATAGGATAAAGTATTAGAAAAAGAATAGCTCTCACATACTTTTCTATTTACTCTGTCTTTATTTTTCTTGCTTTTTACCAGTAACTTTATTCTTTGTATTCTTCTTTTCCTTACTTTTATCTTTTTCTATTTTCTCTATTTTCGACTTTAAACGAGCGATTTCTTTATCTTTTATTTCTATTTCTTCTCCTTGATTACGAATTGTAGTTAGTAAGCTATTTAGCTCATCATTATCTATATCAGCAGGATAAAGAGCATCTACTCTATTAATAAAATCTCCTAAAATGTTCATATAATTAGTAAACGCATCAAAAGCATTATTAAAAATGCCACGATATATACCTACATGTGAGGGCTTTGTAGACATTAAACGAAAATTATTACTAGCTTGAAGATAATACCAATCTTGATTAATACTTGGATCTCTGGCTATGCGAATACGATCTGCCACACTATAAAGTTTATTAAAAGCTTCACGCTGCATTAAATTGCCAAGCCATGTACTAACATCACGTTCTTCATCTATCCAACTTAACGTATCTGGCACTTCTAAAGATCCAACACTTTTAAACTTTTTACACACTTCAAAAGGAGTACTAAAAGTAATATCTCTTTCCTTAGCACATCTGGGCAAAGCATATAAAAAATCTAAGATATTACTTGATAAAGGTTGATCTATACCCAAAGCTGATAAATTCATAAATAAGCCAACAAACTCTTCCTTTTCAGGAAAAGCTGCAATATTATCTACAAACTTATCCGCAAAAAGAGGATAACCTTCCCAGTTTGTATTAGCAAAACGTAGAGAAATATCATCACTAAGATTAATATCTCTTAGCAATAATTTCAGTTTAGGCTGCAAAGCGCAATTATATATATAATGTGGAGATTTCCAGCCAAGAACATGTTTAGCTCCTTCTGTGAGCATACCTATAAAACCCATTTGAGAAGCCACCAATCCTATTTCATCATTATAAATAAGAGAAGAGTTGCGCAAGATCTTAGGCTTATGCCCAAAAAGTTCGTTTATCTTTCCTATTTGTCTCAATACATCTTCTTTAAAACACTCCTTATTAGCTAAAGAGGATAAACCATGAGAATATGGCTCTGCTATAAATTCGACACAGCCTGTACTATTAAGCTCCTGAAGTTTCTCTATTACCTGTGGTGCATATATTTCTAACTGCTCTATACCTACTCCTGAAAGAGAAAAAGCTACTTTAAAATAGTCGCCATACTCCTTTATCATATCAAGTATAGTATTAAGCGCAGGTATGTAGCTTTGCTCTGCTATTTTATTAATAGTACGCTCGTTCTCATAATCATCATAATAATAATGATCAGTACCAATGTCAAAAAAACGATAACGCTTTAAATGGGTTATCTGATGTATCTCAAAGTATAAACAAATAGTTTTCATTATATTCTGAAGTTTAGTTTATTATTTTATGTATATAGGATAACTCTTTTTCTTATGTCCAACCTAATGTTTGTAAGTATAATTGTCTTATCCATGCCCCTACTTTTTCCCAAGTAATATTATCTACTTCTTTTTTACCCTCTATAGAAAGATATTTAAACAAGCTTTCATTATTACATACAGAAAATATAGCATCTGCCATTGCATGTATATCCCAATAGTCCACCTTAATGCAATTAGTTAAAATTTCTGCGCATCCACTTTGTTTTGATATTATAGTGGGGGTTCCACACTGCATAGCCTCTAAAGGTGAGATTCCAAAAGGTTCGCTTACAGATGGCATTACGTATACATCTGAACGTTTTAAACATTCATATACATCTTTACCACGCATAAATCCTGGGAAATGGAAGCGATCAGCAATATCACGATCAGCAGCCATTTTTATCATCGCTTCCATCATATCGCCCGATCCCGCCATACAAAAACGAACATTTCTGGTCCTATGTAACACCATATTTGCTGCTTCTACAAAATATTCTGGTCCTTTCTGCATAGTTATACGACCTAAAAAAGTAACCAGCTTTTCTTTTCCTTTATGAATAGGGCGTTCAATTGCTGCTATATCATCTTTTAATGGATATACTGCATTATGCACCGTAAACACTTTAGACGGATTCTGATGATATTGGTTTATTACGGTCTGGCGAGTTAACTCAGACACACACATAATACAATCAGCATTATCCATACCATCTTTCTCTATTGCAAAAACCATAGGATTAACTTTTCCACGAGACCTATCAAAGTCTGTAGCATGTACATGTATACATAAAGGCTTGCCTGATACTTTTTTAGCATGTATTCCTGCAGGAAAAGTTAACCAATCGTGAGCATGAATAATATCATAATCAAACGTACGAGCAACGACACCAGCTATAATAGAATAGTTATTAATTTCCTCATTTAAATTATTTGGATAACCACCTGCAAACTCTATAGCTCCAATATCATTACAGTGCATATAATTAAAATCATCATAAATATGCTCGCGCAAAGTATAATACATCTCTGGAGACATTATATTCCCTATACGTTGCTCTAAATAGTCACAACTAATATCCTTATAAACAACAGGGACGCAATTCATTGCTACAATTTTAGCAAAAGTTTTATCCTCGTCTCCAAAAGGACGAGGTAAACACAATATAGTTTCTATATCCCCCTGTGCATGAAGACCTTCAGAAATTCCAAAATTAGCAGTAGCTAAACCTCCATATACATGAGGAGGATATTCCCAGCCAAACATTAACACTTTCATCTGTTTTCCTCCTTTTTATCTTGATAAGTTTCCAAAAGTTCGAGCGTACGTAATACTTCTGCTACATTCATAGCATATGATATTGCCCCCCTACCATGAAATGGAGGATTACCATCAAAAAGCTCTGGTAATGTTCCTAAACAATGATAAAACATTTCTCCTTCAAAGTTAACAAGTTGACGTGCTACAAAACTTATCCGTGTTCGCTTATAAAGTTTTAAACACGCTTCCATATAAAATCCTCCAAGCCAAGGCCAAGCCGTACCTTGATGATATGCAAGATCACGCTCATCTTGACTCCCAATATACATAGGAGTGTATCCTGAACTCTTTGGAGAAAGCGTTCGTAAACCTTTAGGGGTTAGTAGTTCACGTGTACAATAATCTAATACACTCTTCTTTTGTTCTATATCAAGAGGTGAATAATCAAAAGCAGTTGCAAAAATCATATTAGGCCGAACACTCCAATCATATTCAGATTCTTCTGCTACATAATCAAAAAGATAGCCATATTTGTTATAGAAAATATCTATAAAACTATTTTTACACTTATCTGCTATAATATCTAATTCTTTTGTAAAAGCCTTATCTTTTTCATTATTATTAATAAATGCTACAAATTTTAGAGCATTATACCACAAAGCATTAAATTCTACTATATAGCCAGAACGAGGTACTACAGGTTGCCCTCTATAATAAGAATTCATCCAAGTAATAGCTTTTCCATTAGAATTAACATATATAAGACCATTTTCTCTGACCTCTAAAAAGGGATGTTTACCTGCAAGAAGATAAATCATAATATCACAAAGCAATTTCCCATAAAGCTTTTGACATTGCTTTACACCTACCGTTTTTGCATATTGCTGTAGTGCCCAAACACACCACAGCATAACATCGGGTTGATCGATTTCAGCAATATCTACAGTAAGAGACTTTCCTGTCATAAACTCTCGCAAACCTTTTTCAGAAGTTTTCATTACTAATTCAAAATAATCCTGTTCTTTAGTACTAAGAGTTAATCCAGGAAGAGATATAAACTGATCTCTAGCCCTACACTTAAACCAAGGATAACCCGCCAAAATATAACGAGCATCATCTTTAGAACGGTTGCGAAACTGATGAGCTGCATTTATTAGACAATGAAAAAAATTATCTCGAGGATTACGATCGTCTATTTCTTTTTGAAATAAACGCTTTAAAGACTTAGGCTTACTTTCACTAGTGGAAGCTGCAAAAACTATACTCTCACCCTTCTTTATAGTCATTTCAAAATAACCAGGTACATAAAGATCTTCATCTGAAAAGTATCCACGCGCCATTTCCTTAGGATACTCTATTCCACGATACCACATAGGATTGAAATGGAACTCATTACTCTTTGAGAACTGCATATAAAGCGAAGGGTAGCCTTTATACAAGCATGTACTAATGCCGTGATCAACTAATAAATAATCGCGATTTATAGCATTATTCTCATGAGTAAATTCCTTCACACTACGAAAGGCCAAAAATGGACGAAACTGTAAAGTTGTAGGGGAATGGGCGTCTAATAGAGTATAACGTATTAAAATTCTATCTTCATAATGTTGAAATACAACTTCCTTTTTTAATAGAACACCACCCACACGATAGGTAGTAGTAGGTACCTTATCACAATCAAACTCACAAATATATTTATGACCATTAGGACTAAACACGTTCCCATGATATTTGTGTAAGCCTAAATTAAAAGCTGCACCATGCTGTATCACAGTAGCATCAAGTGAACTTAATAATACATGATTTTCCTCATCTAATTCATGTATTGGCACTACAAGTAATCCGTGATATTTTCTAGTATTACAATCTACTATAGTAGAGCAAGAATAGGCGCCAGACCTGTTAGTTCGCAAAATTTCTCGAGATAAGGAATCTTGCAGATTAGTCATTACTGATTTTTCAAATCGTAAATAGCTCATAAGCTAATAAGGTTTTTGTTATTTTTCACAAAGATAATAAAAACTATTTACTACAAATAATTTTTCAAGCAACAAATTATAATAGAGATATTATTTTTTAAGATTTACCTATATTATGAAAATCTTTCATCAATAAAACAAAAAGTAAAGAGCCTAACACACACTAATAAAAAAAAGTGTATCTAAAATTGATACACCTAAGTAAAGTAGTCGATAGGGGAATCGAACCCCTATGCCAAGATTGAGAATCTTGTATCCTAACCGTTAGATGAATCGACCAATAATATTTATAGTGCGGAAGGAGGGGGATTCGAACCCCCGGTACGGTAACCCGCACGTCAGTTTAGCAAACTGGTGGTTTCAGCCACTCACCCATCCTTCCTAAGAAGGTATATATTAACCAATACTACCAAATATCTTTCCAAAAGTGATGCAAAGGTAGTATTTTATTTTAAACTACCAAAACTTTAAAAGAAAAATATTTCCAAGTATAGACATTATATATTTATAAAAAAACATCTAAACAACTAAAATAGTATGATTAATAACACATTAGCCATTATATTTTTTCTTTATTCAATATAGTAGAAGTGCCATTATCATTTAAGTTAAGTTATACTCAGTTTGCAACCAATTTGATGCAATGTCCCTTTACTAAATAATGTGATCATAAAAGCTTAGTAAAATAACAACTCGTTAATGTTTTCTATACTATATCCATGTAGAGTTTATAAATTCTTTTCATTATTAGTCTAAAAATGGGAAATAATCCTATTGAATTTAAGCAATATTAATAATTTTAATATTTTAACACAAAAAAATTGTTTGATAAATATAAGTTATATATCTTTGTAACGTGTTTTTCATGGTATTAGATTATTAAGGTTAGGAATTTCTTTTGTCGTGAGACAATAAATTCCATTAGGGTATGTCAAAAAGACATACCCTTTTTATTTATAAATATATTGCTTCTACTAATCATCTTTTTGCAATTCCTCTAAGTTTTGTACTTTCTGTAATACTAATATCATTATAAAAATATAAGATTAAAATATTTAGAGAAATTACAAAGCTACTAAGAATACAACTATTTTGTCATATACTATTATCTGTATTAGCACTTAAGGTAAAATCAAACTTTAAGCCATGTGGATAAACATTACATACAGTAATAGTGCCTCCATGTATTGTAATAGCATTTTTTACAATTGCCAAACCTAATCCTGTTCCACCAAGTTTTCTGCTTCTACCTTTATCAACACGATAAAATCGTTCAAAAAGTCGGGCAATATGCTTTTCTGGTACTCCAACACCATTATCAGAAAAGGTATAAACACCTTTCTTATATGATAATGTAACAGTTGTTTCTTTTCCTGCATATGCTATAGCATTATCTGTAAGATTTCTAAAAACACTATAAACAAGATCAAGATTGCCTTTTATAACTAAATCTTTAGGTATAAAATTATAAAACCTCATAGACTTTTCTTTCAGTCTTAAAGATTCTTCTACTTCTATTTTTTCAACAAGCTCTTTTATATTGATTGATTCAAAGTTGTATAAATCAGGAGCATCATCTATACGATTAAGCACTGAAATATCATCTACAAGAGATGTCAGACGCTTACATTGCGCAAAACTCCTATTTAAAAACAGCTTCTTTTGTTCCTCGTTTATACTTTCATTTGTAAGTATAGTTTCAATATATCCGTGAATACTTGCTATGGGTGTTTTTAATTCATGTGCTATATTTTGAGTAAGCTGCCGTTTTAATATGCTTTGCTCCTTTCTTGTTTTTACAAGTTTAGTAAATAAAGTTACTATATGTTCTGATATTTCACCTAACTCATCATTAGGGAAGTTAGTTAGCTCGTTAGTATCTATCTCTTCACTACTTTCTGCTTTCATTGCAAAATTTCTCAATGCTGTAATATTTCTTCCTAACCGATGTGTGAAACGATAAAGAACTATTGTTAGAATAAAAGTAATAGCTAATACAAACCAAATATAATGTTGATCAGTAGACAACTGTCTGCCAAGAGAGCTATTATATGGTAGTGCTGAACGAATAACAATACCTTGTTTAGGATAATAGTTTGCACTATAAAAATATTTAGTCCCTGTTGTTTTAGAAGGGCGATAAATATCTGTTCCATAGCCATTCTGCTTTGCTAAACGAAACTCTTTTCTGTTTGAATGATTTTTTATATTAGCATAATCCTTTCTAATATTATCATAGCAAACTTTACCATTAGTATCAATAACAGTGATACGTAGATACTTTATAGGGTGTAACCTTATATATTTGTTTATAACATACTCTTTATTATTTCCTTCTAATGCAATAGCCTCAGATATTTGATTGTTATAGTCTTGCAACTTAAGACTCAAAACCTCTATCTTAAAATATCTCTCTCTTTTATATTGAAATAATATAAAACAAACAGAATAAAGTAAAAGTAATAAAAGAACAAACCAAAAAAGCTGATTTCCTGTATAGTGTCTTTTCACCACATTCCTTTTTAGTAATTATTAAAATATAAAAAGCATAATAGTATGCAAAAGCATAATAAGTTATATGTAAAATTATATTATTAACAAATAAAAAGCGATTATACATACTTATATTAATAAGGTATAATCGCTTTTTTGTTTATCCAAAATTATCGAATCGAATAGCTTCTTTATCTACACCAAGACTATCAAGATAATCTGTAACTGTTTTTATAAGCATAGGAGGACCACATAAATAGTACTCACAGTCTTCTGGAGCTTCATGAGTATCAAGATATTCTTCACGAATACAATTTACAGCAAACCCTTCATAATATTTAACTCCCGCTTCATCTGCTATAGGGTCTTTTCTATCAAGTGAAAGATGAAAATGAAAATTAGGATATTCTTTCTCTAATTCCCAAAAATCTTCTAAAAAGAAAGCCTCTCCAAGAGCACGTGCACCATAAAAGAAATGCATCTCACGATCACGAGTATGCAACGTTTTTAGCATATGCATGATTTGACTACGCAAAGGTGCCATACCAGCACCACCACCTATCCAAATCATTTCTTTACCAGAAGTGAAATTAGGAGCAAACTCTCCATAAGGACCACTCATCATAACTTTATCACCAGGCTTTAAGCTAAATATATATGACGACCCTATACCTGTTGGTACATTTTGAAAACCTTTTTGTGGCTTAGGCAAGAAAGGAGGAGTAGCTATACGCACGGTAAGTGTTATAATATCTCCTTCTGCAGGATAATTTGCCATTGAATATGCTCGCACAGTATCCTCAGGGTTGTTTGCTACAAGAGAGAACAGATTAAAATGTTGCCAAGCTCCTATATAATCTTCTCCTATAAGCTCCTTATCAAAATCAGTATCATATCTAAGATTACTATATTTGGGAATACGGATTTGAGCATAAGAACCAGGAACAAAGTCCATATGCTCTCCCGGAGGTAAAGCCACCTTAAACTCTTTAATGAAGCTGGAAACATTTTTATTAGAAATAACCTCGCACTCCCATTCTTTCACACCTAATACCGTTTCGGGTATTTTTATAGAAATATCGCCTTTTACTTTTGCCTGACAACCTAAACGCCAATTTTCTTTTATTTCTTTACGCGAGAAATGGGGACGTTCTGAGTCTAAGATTTCGCCACCACCTTCTATAACCTGACATTTACATTGTCCGCAACTTGCCTTACCACCACAAGCTGATGGGAGATAAATACCATTTTCGTTTAAAGTAGCCATAATAGAACTTCCTTGTTCCACTTCTAACTTTTTATCTCCATTAATAGTAATAGTAACCTTACCACTGGGGCTAAGATATTTTTTTGCTATAAGTAATAGTATTACCAATATTAAAATGGTAACGAGGAAGACTATAATGCTTGTTATTATAAAATTCATAGCTCTTTTTAAAGTTTAATACCTGAGAAACACATCATTGCAATAGCCATTAAGCCTACTGTTATAAACGTAATACCCAAACCCTGCAATGGTTTTGGTACGTCCGAATACTCTAAACGCTCACGGATAGCTCCCATAAATACTATAGATAATGTCCAACCTAAGCCTGAAAACAAACCATACACAAGAGCTTCCCATACAGATCCTATAAACTGGGTACTTGAAGGATCTAATCCTATACGTTGCTGCATAAACAATGAAGCTCCCATTATAGCGCAATTAACAGCTATTAGCGGTAAGAATATTCCTAAAGCACCATATAAAGCCGGTGAAAATTTTTCTACAGCCATCTCTACTATCTGCACTATTCCTGCTATAACAGCTATAAAAAGAATAAAACTCAAATAAGTAAGATCTATACCTTCTGCTAAACAGTCTGGCCCGAGAACCTTGGTGAGTAAAAGATAGTTAACAGGAGTAGTAACAGTTAACACAAAGGTTACGGCAATACCTAACCCAAAAGCTGTCTTTACATTCTTTGAAACGGCTAAAAAAGAGCACATTCCTAAGAAGAATGCAAAAATCATATTATCCACAAAGATGGATCTAAAAGCTAAACTTAATAAATGCTCCATAACTATTTTTTATTATCCTCTTTATAAAAATATCCTCTATGTATCCAAATTATACAACCAAGTAATATCAATGCTAATGCCGGCATTGACATTAATCCGTTATCAAGATAACCTGCATTATAAAAACTTTGAGGAATTACTTTAAAGCCTAAAAGCGAACCGCGCCCAAAAAGCTCACGCACAAAACCTACAATAAATAATATCACTGCGTAACCTAACCCATTGCCTATACCATCAAGGAAACTTGGCCAAGGCTTATTTGTCATAGCAAAAGCCTCTAAACGTCCCATTAAGATGCAATTAGTAATAATTAGCCCGACATACACTGATAATTGCACACTAACATCATAGGCAAAAGCCTTCAATATCTGACTTACTACTGTAACCAAAGCTGCTACAACCACCAATTGTACTATAATACGAATACGATTTGGAATAGTATTACGAATAATAGAAATAATAACGTTAGAGAAAGCTGTAATAATAGTTACCGCAAGTCCCATCACTATCGCTGGCTTCAATTGTGAAGTAACAGCAAGTGCAGAACAAATACCCAAAACTTGAACCATTATAGGATTGTCCAAATTTAAGGGCTTAAAAAGCACTTCTTTATTGTCTTTTGAAAATAGACTCATTTCCTTTTATATATTTTTATTATACGTTTTATTTACTTGTCAAAAACTTAACATAAGGCTGAAGACCACCTTTTTCTGCCTGAAACATCTCTGTTACACCATTACTTGTTAACGTAGCACCTGTTACAGCATCTACCTGTGTTTGTGGATTAGTAACTTTTTTCATAACAGATAAAGCAATTTTTTTATTATTAGAAGAAGAAAAGAGCTGCTTTCCTTTAAACTTATCTTGCCAAGATTTGTTATCTTTTATTTCAGCACCAAGCCCGGCAGTTTCACTTTCATGATTAAAATAAGCTCCAAAAACAGTCTTCTTATCTGCATTTATTGCTATAAAACCATTTATAGGCCCCCATAGACCATTACCATAAACAGGTATTACATATTTTATGTTGCCATTCACATTGCAACGGAACAGAGCTAATTTGCCCTCTTTAGCATCTTTGCTATTTAGCTTAAATCCTGCTTTTGTGCCTCCTCGCTCCCCTACGGTAATAGTTTTACCATCTGCATTGATAATATCATCAGATATAATAATCTCTTTCCACAATTTTTCAGCTTGGGCATTACTCATTCCTCTATCCTGATTTAGAGCAAACAAAATTTGTTTCTGCTGATCTATACGAACATTTACATCTTGTATAGGTTTTAATGCCTGAAAAACAAAAGCTAATAAGAAAGCTACTATTATCACAAGTATAATAGAATAAATTATTGTGTATGAATTACTACTCGTTTTCATTTTCATATCTCCTTATTTTATCTTTGTACGCTTTAAACGCTTACTAATATTAGACTGAATAACACAATAATCTATAAAAGGCGCACATAAATTGCCAAATAAGATAGCAAGCATAACACCTTCAGGAAAACCTGCATTCTTAACACGCACTATTATAGCCATAGCCCCTACTATAATACCAAATATCCATTTCCCTATCTCGGTATGACAAGAGGTTACAGGATCTGTTGCCATAAAAACAGCACCGAAGCAAAAACCTCCTAATAAGAGATGTTCATACCATTGTAATGGTGAAGCACCTGTAACATGAAATATAAAAGCTACAATACCACCACCTAAGAATACACCAAGCATCGTCTTCCAACTGGCTATACCTGTCCAAATTAAGATAATAGCACCTATAATAATAGCTATAACAGAAGTTTCACCAACAGAACCCGGTATTAAGCCCATAAACATATCATGAAAAGAGGTTGTTATATGCCCTCCTCCTGCTATCTGACCTAAAGGTGTAGCCATTGTAAAACTATCAGGCGCATCGTATCCTAAACCAAAACAAGAATTTGTATCCACCCAAATTTTATCACCTGTCATCTTGCTTGGATATGCAAAAAACAAAAAAGCACGCACAAGTAGAGCAACATTAAATATATTCATACCTGTACCGCCAAAAATCTCTTTACCAAATATTACAGCAAAAACTACAGCCAAAATCAATGTCCATAAAGGTATTGTAACAGGACAAATCAATGGTATTAATATTCCAGATACTAAATAGCCCTCTTGTATTTCTTCTCCTTTCCATTGCGCCCAAGCAAATTCTACACCAAGACCTACAATATAAGATACCAAAATATTAGGTAACAAAGCGAAGAAACCATAAAAAAACATATTAAGAAATGTAGTCTCTGCAAGTTTACCTGCAGCAATAGCATTTTGATAGCCAATATTATACATACCAAACAGCACCGCTGGTATCAAAGAGATAACTACAATACTCATAATACGCTTAGTATCAATAGCATCATGAATAGAAACGCCTTTCTTTGACGTTATGTTAGGCACATATAAAAAAGTGTCAAATCCGTCGAAGACGCTCTTAAAAGAATGTAGCTTACCGCCCTCTTCAAATTTAGGACGCAGTTTGTCAAGATAATTTCTTAAACTCATTTTTAAAATTATTTAACGAATTGATAGATGATAGCCCATTAAGCATTCTCCTTTCGAAGAATATCAAGACCTGTACGAACAATTTTTTGAAGCTCTAACTTTGAGCTATCAACAAATTCTGCTAATGCAAAATCTTCTGGACTTATCTCATAAATGCCTAACTGTTCTTGCTTATCAATGTTTCCTACAATGATAGCTTTAATAAGAAACTCGCCGTATATATTCATAGGTAAAACTTTATCATATTCACCACTCATAATAATATGGCGTTTACTACCCTTAATACGGGCATCTATATCATATTCTTTCTTTTTTCCGAATAGCCAACTAAAGTAACTGCGTGATATAGAAAACATATTTAAACGAGGCTTTATCCAGCCTGCAAATTCGTTTATATCATCACCTTCTGGTATAGCAGTAATTTCTGACGTATGTGCCCCTACAAAACTTTCAGTATTTGCTATAACACCTGTCAAAGGATTGCCCTTTAAAAGGCGAGCTTTTCTGTTTGTTTCTATATTTTTATCAATTAAAGCCTTTATAGGTGTTCCTACCAAAGCATCTATATACCCCGTTTGCTTCATCATGCTACCTGCAATAGCTATTTTCCTTGTAAGGTCTACCCTACCCGTATTAAACAAACGCCCGATAAAAAGAACTACAGTAGGATCTATTGTCCAAACTTTCTCACCTTTATTTACAGGGTCTATATGGTTTACTTGTACACCTACATTACCTGCAGGGCAAGGACCTTCAAAAATGTTAATATCTACATCTTTTGCACTTATTAGTGCTGATGACGTCTGTTTTGCTCCTAAGCCTAAATACACTTTAGATATTTTAGCTAATGCTGATAATCCGGTTTGGAAATCTTTTTCCTGACCTTTTAGCTCAAATTCAAAATCGCCCTGTAAAGGCTTATCCCTTAAAGCAGAAATAAAAATAGATTTTGGCACTTCCATGTTTTCAACACTTATATCATAAGGCAATTGCTGAATATAACCAAACAGCCCCGCATCAACAATGCTTTTTATAATATCTTCACTGGCCAAACTGCTAATATCTTTTTTCCCAAAATCAATATATTGCTGATCTTTATCGGGCTTTACTTTTACTAAAAGGACTTTACGTCGCTTACCACGCACTATACTTGTAATAACACCACTCACTGGAGAAGCAAAACCTATTTCAGGATATTTCTTTTCTACAAACAAAAACTCTCCTGCTAAAACATGATCACCCTCCTTAACTACTACTTTTGGAGTTACCCCAACAAAGTCATCTGGTGAAAGAGCATACTCACAAGCCTCATCAATATTTTTAGATAAGCTCTGCAATAAAGCACGCCCTTTCATATTTATGTCTAAGCCTTTTCGTAACTTAATAACATTAGCCATAATATTTATATTATAGATTTTATAATCATAAAAAACAACTTTGCAAAAGTACCAAAAAATAAGAACATTATGAAATAACTAAATAACAATTTTACATATTACACTCCACTTTACACCATAAAAAAGCCTAATACTCTGTTCTAAAATCATCTTTTATGACGTTTGAAAAAACTAAAGCTACTCATTTTGTAATAAGACAAAAAACTATTCTTACGAATCATCAGGCTACTAACAGCTGTTATAATAAGTATTATACCTATTCCTATAGAAAGAGTGAGAGGCTCACCTAAAACAAGAATACCTATAGCCATAGCCGTTAATGGCTCAAAAGCTCCTAAAATAGCTACATTAGAAGAAGATGTAAAATACATTGCTTTTACTAAAGTAAGATTGCTTATTGTTGTAGGAATAAGACCTAATAATATAAGCGAAAAGCACGCTTCCCAGCTATCTAACGACTGAACACAACCTATAAAGATATAAGAATAAATAAGTAAATATATTAAAGCTGTAATAAATATATAAAAATTAACCTTTAAAGCTGGTATATGACGAATTTTCATTTTAGGAAAAATAACCATATATACAGCATAGCAAAGTCCTGCAACCAACTCAAAAATAACCCCTTTGATAGGGTATGTACCTGTAGCACTCCCCACTCCTCCTAAGAAAGCTACTCCTAACACAGCAAAAACTATGGCAAAGGCTATGCGTAAAGTTAATTTTTCATGTACGAAAAATATAAGTAAAAGCTCTGTCCAAACAGGATATGAAAACAGTAAAGTGGTAGCAATACCACTTGGCATATAATGATAACCCTCAAACAAACAAACGGAAGACGCCGTATATAGCAATGAGCAAACTGCTATCTCTAAAACTTCTTTTTTGTCGATACGCATATTCTTTTTCAGTAAAAGCAATATTATCAACATAAAAACACAACCAAAAACATATCTATATATAAGTACAGAGGGTAAAGCAAAGCCCGACTTCATAAGCGGAACAGAAAACAAAGGTATTGTTCCAAACGTTGAAGCAGACAATATTGCATACAGATTTCCCTTTAAGGCATTATTCTTCATAAGTGCAAATGTACTTATAAAATATTATACAAACATATTTTGCCTTTGTTTTTAGTAATATAAAAAAGCAATGTGCATCTCTTTTTATATCATAAAAACAATAGTTTTAAAGGATCTAAATTATCCATTTAAAGGGAGAATAATAATATTATATAACGAAAAATAGATTATTTTTGATACATTTTTAATTTATTTTTCTATTAAAAATAAATTATTTTTAGTTCGCTTTGAGCATTTTTCATTAGCAAAGACATCTGCTTTTTAGCAGCTAAGCATAAGCGTTTAAAACAAAAAAGGAGGTATCCTAAACTAAGGTACACCTCCTAAATGTATAATTCTATATAGATCTCTATATCTTCAGAATATTTTTATTTCCGAATCACTTATAAAAGAACCCTAGTATATATTAAACTAATTAGGATTACTCACTTCACAAAATTAAAAAAAAAGTATCTGAATATTCAAATACTTTTTCATGTTTTTATCCTCATTTTTTTAGGATAAATATCGACCTATAGCTCATTTTGCAGGATAGAATCCTCCTTAACTACCGATATACACTGGTGTTCTCAGCAATTCAAACGTTTCAGAGATATTTCGACCTTTGAAATCGTTCAATAGCTCATTTTGCAGGATGCAATATAGCTTAATGTTCGATAAACATTAACTTCGCTGGTATTTGAAAAGCCAAAAAGCGAAGTTATAATGAACAAGAAAAAATGCCCAGTGTGTAAGAGTAAACACACCGTGAAAAACGGAGTGCGTTATGGAAAACAACTGTATTT
>NZ_KB905299.1 GCF_000378745.1 Prevotella amnii DSM 23384 = JCM 14753 | reverse complement strand
AGGATGCTGCAAGGCTGAAGCTGGCAAAATGGTTTAACGAGGTAGAGAAGTTGGGGGTGGACAACTTCTATACGGTGATAGACACCTTTAAGAACCATTATGATACCATACTCAATTTCTTTGTCAACAGAGCCACAAATGCCAATGCTGAATCCTTCAACGCAAAAGTCAAAGCCTTCAGGGCACAGTTTAGGGGAGTAACGGACATTCCTTTCTTCCTTTACAGGCTTATGAAATTATGTGCCTGAGAGGAGAAGGCTTGCAACTGGGTTTTACGACTGACCCTCTATAATGCTTATCTATTAAATTATAGTTTTAGTTAATATCAATAATCAAATAAAGGAGATGTATCATTATGACACATCTCCTTTATATATTTATTATAATAACTGTATCTTATAAAAGTTTTACTTAACGTAAATAACAGCAAGACGGTTAGAGGTTATACCTTCTACTCCTTTACCTGTAACTTTTTCTACAATAACACCACGGCTACGCAAGTAATGAGCTACTACGTTAGCACGGTTTTCCGACAACTTCTTGTTAAACTTAGCAGAACCTTCAGGAGAAGCTGTACCTACAATTTGTACACGACTACCTTCTTTGATATTGTTAAGTTCAGTCTTAGCAGCTGTAGTTAAAGTATATTTCCCTTGTGCAAAGGTTACAAAAGAAAGGTTAGAAGCAGAAAGATCTTTATTAGCAGGTACTTCCTTAATAACCTCTTTTGTTATAACTTCTGGCTTACGATTACGTAGTTCGTTTATTTGTGCGTTCAAAGCATCAATCTCGGTTTGATCACGTGGAGTTACTTTGACAAAATTGTGAGTACCATTAGAATTCTTAAACTTATAAATCAATCCTGCATTTAATTGAACCATAGAATTGTTTACATCATACTTTATACCTTCGTATCCGTCACCATTCAATAGATAAGTTATAGAAGGCTCTACATATAGCTGCCATTCTTTCTTAGAACCGAAGTTATAAGCAAGATCAACGCCAACTTTAGAAGTTGCAATATTTAAATTGTTTTCGTTATGACTATTAAATGTACGCAACCAGCCTAAACCATAAACAGCACTAACCTCAAAAGCACGAGGTTCACCACTATAATTAGCTATCCAGTTTGTTAAATTAACAGTACCTAATAAAGAAGTATTGATAAAGCGAATAAAAGTACCGTGAGAATCAAAAGGCTTATTAGAGAAATAAGCATTACTTTCTGCAGCCAATCCGAATACTGGAGTAAAATAACGACCAATGCGAAGACCTGCATTAGGATTCAAGTTTTTTAACCAGACATTGTGTTTTGTTACTGTAGAAACACCTCCATTGACACCAATGTACCAATTGTCAAAAGTTTTACTCTCTGCTAAAGTTTGAGCAGAAACTGAAGCTGCCATAGAAATAGCAGCAAACATTAAACATAATTTTTTCATGTTCCTCTGAATTAATCTATTATTTATAATTTATTTTTACCTATTTAAAATCGTCTGCAAAGTAATGTAAAATAAATGAGAATACCAAATTATTATGATAAAAGTTTCTAAAGGTAACCATTTCTTTGCATGCTAATATTAGTGTATGATATAGATAGATTTATGGTAATATCTCAAAAAAAAGGCGAATTTTGATATAAATTTAAGTGTTAATATTCTATTTTATCCATTTTTTCTCGCCACAGATCAAAGGCTTTTATAGCTTCCGATTGTAATAATATTTCTGATGGCTTTTTACGGTATTGTGGTTCCACTTCTATTTCTTGATAGATAAAATCATCATCAAAGCCTATTTTAGCAGCATCTTTTCTATCGTTAGCGTAATATATCTTATCTAAGTGTGCCCAATAAATAGCTCCTAAACACATAGGGCATGGTTCGCAAGAGGTATATATTTCGCACCCTGATAAATTGAAAGTTTTAAGTTTTTCGCATGCAATACGGATAGTGGAAATTTCAGCGTGAGCTGTAGGATCGTTATTTATTGTAACTTTATTGCTACCTTCAGCTATAATTTTTCCGTTATGGCTGATAACTGCTCCAAAAGGTCCGCCGCCATTGCGTACGCTGTTTATAGAAAGCTCAATGGCTCTTAGCATAAGTTCTTTTTTTGTCATTTTTTATACTTTTTATTAGTTAAGGGAGCTAATTAGTTAATCTATCCCTGTAAATATAATTAGATAATATTGAAATGTTTCTGGTAGATGTTATAGAATATTTGTCGCAATTTATCTTCGTTTTCTATTGCTTTGTATATTGTATCTAAATATTTAGCATTTGTAGAATTAGGAATCCATAATTTTATGTATCCTGTCCTGCCGTATTTTTCTTTTATGTGATTGTAGAAATGTTTCCATAATTGTTCTTTGTTTGCTGTAGGATATTTTTTTAATACATATTGTATTGCTCTGTGAAAAACTATTTTTGGTTCTAAATTTCTATTGGCTTCAGCTACTATTTTCCCATATATGCTTCGTGGTGTTCGTGATAGGCTGGCGCGATGATCTTCTACAGCTTCTTTCATTATTCTAAGTTGTTCTGGTGAAAACCATTTCTTTAACCGAGCATCAGCAATAAGAATTTTACCACTTGTAAGGTGATGAATAGCTCGCGGACCTTCCATACCTAAGTCGTGATAAGCAGCTATAACATAAGCCATATTAAGATCAGCACCCACATCTTGTGCTAAAGTCATAGAGTTAGCTATAACTCGTTGTACATGTATGAGCCCATGTGATTTGTCGAAAGTATTGTATCGTGGCAGAATATGTTGTTCAACAAAAGCTACAATATCTAAACTTGCTATTTTTTGCATTTATATTAATGCTTTAAGTATAAATGAAATTGTTGTAAGTAATCCAAAAATAAATATATTACGGGCAGTTTTACCTAATATTTTATTGAGTTCTTTACCTTGTGTTTTTTTCATTTTACGATATGTGCGGGCATGAAGAGTTAGATATACGAGCATAAGAAGTGTAGCTAAAAGAAAGTCTATTAGCCTATGTTGCTTCAGTATTAGAATACCGGTAATATGTGCTCCTATAAGGCCTAAAGCAAAATATAGTAAGGCAGAGTATTTTTGTCCTATATGTGTAACGAGAGTCATTTTGCCATTACTTTTATCATTTTCATAATCACGATAATTGTTTACTATTAATAGTGTATCTATTATTAAGCCACAAGCTATTGAGATGAGTAAAACTTGGTAAGGTATCGCAGTTAATGTATCATTGTCAGTGCATAGAAAGTATGTTAGGCATACAGGAATAATACCAAAAAAGCAAAGTACAAGAATATCGCCCAAGGCTAAGTAAGAGAGTGTTGTAGTATAGAGAAAACAGAAAATAACGCATATAATTCCTATTATAACCATTTCCCAACCACCAAAAAAGGCTAAAGGAAGCCCACATAGGCAAGCTAAGATTGTAGTAATTATAATGCCTCGTTTCATAGCTGATAAGCTGATCCAGCCTTCACTGCAGGCACGTCTTGGACCGAGCCGGGTATCGCTATTGTCATTTCCTTTTAAACAATCGTAGTAATCGTTGATGAAATTGGCATCTATTTGCATGATGAAAGCAAAGAGTAAACATAAACCAGCAGGTATTAGCTGTAATTCTTGCCATCCTTTTATGTTAAAAGCTAAAGTTATACCTATCATAACAGGTACTGCTGCTCCTGATAAAGTTTTAGGACGAGCAGCAAGAATCCATGCTTTTAAGCCTTTTATATTATCTATATTAGTATTATCTTTTCTTTGTGTTTGCATTATATGTTTATATTATATATATGGAGAAGCTATAGGTAAGATTAGTTTTAATTAAAGAAATTCCAGCTTAGTCCAAACCTAAATATACGCTGATTTAGAGGGTAATGTGGTGTAAAGAAATAATTTCCATTATTGTTAGCATTGATATGTGAGAACATAACAAAGAAGCGCGTATGTTGCAAAGAGAAATTAGCATAAGCATTTATAATAGGGTAATTACCTATTTTTGTACGACTAAGTTTAGTTTCTTGAATACCAAACGCGCCTATAGCTGGGATATATTCATGCGCATAATATTTTGTAAACCAACGCATGTCTGTACCTAAGTCGCACTTTAGCACTTTTGCTATCTTAAACCGTAAGTATAGGTTGCTATAAACATTTATAGTAGGCGCAGGAAGTACTATCTCGTTACTTGTTTTTTGGAATGTTAAAACATTGTCCCAATGAAAAATGCCCCAGTGTATGTTTTGCATTAGCTGCATAGTTATTACGCTAATGGGTTTACTATCTTGTCGGACATTTATTTGATTATTTTTCACAAGGTAATTATTGCCATTTAAAACACGATCATTTTGAAGTCCAAAGTAAGTATAGTTATTAAGCAGATCATATCCAAAGCGCAACTTGCTGTCAGTCTTTTTTATATAAAGTGTTGCCATTAAGCGCGAGTGTAGCTGCTTTTTTAAGGCATTATTCCATATAAAGTGTTTGCTAACATAGCGAGTATAGTACATAGAAGGATAGTCGTGATGTATAAAAGCATTTAAGGATAATTGTGTAGTATCGCCTAAAAGATGAATGTTTATCCCGATATTACTATCAACATGGAATTGTCCTAATGATTTTCCTGCAATCCATGTTTCTGCATTTATATTGTAATGCAAAGTTTTACCAGTCATTTTAAGTATCTGCCCACCTATAGAAATATCATTCTGGTTTTCTGCGTCATATCTTTCGAATAGCGAAAGATTATTAAAAGTTTTATAAGAAGGATACTCATAGTGTCGTATTTCGTGAGATACAAAGGCTTTTAGACCAGCTTTTGCCCACTTATTAAATCCTTCTAATAGTGCTATTGCAAAAGTGTTTTTTAATGCCCAGTGCTTAGTTTGGTCATAAATAGAGTCGTTTGCAGTAGTGCCATAGTTATAAAAGTTATTTGCATAATAGTTTTCAGGACTTTTATAAGCTTGATATATACGTTGGTAATTGTCAAAACGCATTGTATGTATAAGACTTGTAACAGGTACATACTCTCTTTTCATCCATTGAAGAGTGGTATCTTTTTTTTCAATACTTTTTTTGTTAAGCATTGCCATTTGAGCAGAGTCCTGCATGTTTACCTTTATTCTGTTGTCTTCCTTAGGTGTTTTTAAGTTTTGTGTGGGGGCATCTCCTGCAATGGTTGCATCATCTGGTCGTCCGCTTGATTGATGTTGTTTGTCGTATTGTTCTTCATCAAAGTCGTCTCCATTTTCTTTTGCTTTACGGCGTGCCTCTTCTTTAGCTTGCATTTTTGCTTTAGCTTGTTCCGATTTGATAGCAAACTTACGTGCTTCTATCTCTTCTTTCGTCATTGGCACTTTACGAAAGAATCCAAAGCTGTAGCGATGATTGAAAAAAAAGTGTTGGTTATCGTTTCTGTTCCAGTTATTTTCTAATATCGTTGGTATTTCATCAGTAGTGAAATTGTCTTTAAACTTTTCAGGATGAGTTATGTAGGCATCATTGGCTATTCCTCCATTTTCTGCTACCTTTTGATGATTAAGCGACATAAGCAAGTTTGCATTGTAACGTTCTCCTATATATGCCCCCCACATAGAGTAGTTCATGTGTGAGGTGTTTATGCTGTTATAGTAGCCTCGTCCATATATATAATCGAAAATAAAGCCAAATCCCCATTTTTTACCTGCATTAACAGCAAAGAACGCTTTGAAATGGTCTTCTCCATGTAAATCGTTTCCTGCCGTGTTATATGAGAGAATGGTGATAGGTGAGAGTGTAGATGTAAAAAGGAAGTTGCTTGGTTTTATTACAAACTGGTCGTATGGATCTATGAAAATAAACTCAGAGGGAAAACTTCTTTCCAGCAGAATGCGGTTTTGTCGTGGTGAGCCTACGTTGCCTAAGGTATTATATTCTCCTCTTAACCCTGTGGTGAAGATGGTGTTCATATACATATATGATAAAGTGTCGAGCACTGCAGGGGTTTTGTCTCCAAAGTGTTCGTCTATAGTCCATGCCTTAATGCCTCGCGGAATATCTTTATTTTTATTATCTATAGAATCGGAAGCATTTTGTTTTTTGCCATTTTGATAATCATTAGCAGTAAAGGTTCTGTCATTTATCTGTGCTTGTATATTTATTACAGATAAAAACATTACAAGGAGGATAAGCGTTTTCTTCATTTATTTTATAAAACGGAGTATACATTCAATGATCTTAAAAACCATTGAAATAAGAATAATTATAATACCAACATTAGTGTAATCAGTAGCAAAATAGAAGATACCACCAATTAATGCTCCCAGCATGAAGATGCTATTTAGCCATTGGCGTGTAATAAAGAATCTCCCTCGCTCTCTCATAGGTCTTAATCTGTGATTGGGTCGGCGTACTGTACTTTTATTATTATCCATTTTTTATAAGTTATTATATTAAAACAGCTTTATTATGTTTATTGCTATTTTGCACTTTAAATTATTATTTTGGAAAACAAAGATACACATTCTTATTGATAAAAAACAGGTATTTTTCTGCTTTTAACGTTTTATATGTATACCTTTATATGTCTTATTTTTGTTCTAACTCTTTCTGTAGTCTTAATATTTCATCACGATATTGAGCAGCCTGTAGGAAGTCTAAATTTTTGGCAGCCTGCTTCATGAGCTCTGTTGTGTTCTTTATGCTCTTTTCCAGTTGCTCTTTTGACATGCTTTTAATAATAGGGTCAGAAGCAAAAGTGGCAGAGTGAGTGTCTTCTGTATAAGGTTTTTTATTAATAGTCTTATTTGTAGTGTTTTTAAAGTTATTGTCCTCCATTTTATTTGTAGGCAATATGTCTTTTATAGTTTTTACAATTTGAGTAGGAGTTATGTTATGTTCTTCGTTATATTTTAGCTGTTTAATGCGTCTTCGCATGGTTTCGTCTATTGTTTTTTGCATGCTTTCAGTAATGGTATCTGCATACATTATTACCTTACCGTTTATGTTTCGAGCGGCTCTACCGGCTGTTTGTGTTAAGCTGCGATGACTTCTAAGAAAGCCTTCTTTGTCGGCATCGAGAATAGCTACTAATGATACTTCAGGAATATCAAGCCCCTCACGTAAGAGATTTACTCCTACAAGCACATCATATAAGCCTGCTCTTAGGTCGTTGATTACTTTCACACGATCTAAACTTGCTACATCACTGTGAATATAAGCTGTACGAACATCGTGATTGAGAAGATACTCGGTAAGCTCTTCCGCCATGCGTTTGGTAAGAGTAGTTACTAAGATACGTTCTTGTCGCTCTGCTCGTATAAGGATTTCGTTCATTAAGTCGTCTATCTGATTTTCTGATGGGCGCACATCTATCTCAGGGTCTAATAATCCCGTTGGGCGGATTAATTGCTCTACGACCACTCCATCAGCCTCTTTCAGCTCAAAGTCGGCAGGTGTGGCTGATACATATATTACTTGATGTATCATGCTTTTAAACTCTTCAAACTTTAAAGGTCTGTTATCCAATGCTGCAGGCAACCTAAACCCATATTCTACAAGATTTGTTTTTCGGGCTCTATCGCCACCATACATTGCCGATATTTGTGGCACACTGACATGGCTTTCATCTATCACGAGAAGATAATCTTTTGGAAAAAAGTCGAGCAGACAATATGGGCGTTGCCCTGCTGTTCTGCCATCGAAGTAGCGAGAGTAGTTCTCTATACCAGAACAGTGTCCTAATTCTTTAATCATCTCTATGTCATACTCCACACGTTCCTTTATGCGCTTTGCCTTAATATTTTTGCCCAATTGCTTAAAATGGTCTATCTGCATCATTAAGTCGTCTTGTATCTTGCTAATGGCTTGTTGTGTTTGCTCTTTTGATGTAACAAAAAGGTTAGCAGGATATATCTCGTAGGTATCGAAAGATGATAGTCGGTGAAAGGCTATAGAGTCTACTTCCTCAATAGAATCAATCTCATCGTCCCACCATGTAATGCGTAAAACATTATCACTATATGCCATAGCAATATCTACAGTATCGCCTTTTACACGAAAATATCCGCGTTGTAGATCCATGTCATTACGTAAGTAAAGCGAACTAACTAACTGACGTAGAAAGTAATTGCGATCCATCTTCTGCCCTTTTTTTATGTGGATTACATTTTCTTGCATAGCTGCAGGTCCGCCCATACCATATATACATGACACGGAAGATACTATTATAACATCTTTTCTGCCTGATAATAATGATGATACTGCAGAAAGTCGTAGCTTGTCTATTTTATCATTTATAGCTAAATCCTTTTCTATATACGTATCTGTAGTTGGGATATATGCCTCTGGCTGGTAATAATCGTAATATGATACATAGTACTCTACGGCATTATGAGGGAAAAAACCTTTCATTTCTTCATAGAGTTGTGCTGCTAAAGTCTTGTTGTGGGATAAGATTAGTGTAGGCTTATTAATATTAGCAATGACATTAGCCACTGTAAAGGTCTTACCAGAACCAGTTACACCAAGTAGTACCTGACTATGTTCGCCACGCTTCAAACCTTCTGTGAGAGCTCTGATTGCTTCAGGCTGATCTCCTGTGGGCTTATATGTTGAGGTTAATTCAAAACTCATTATAAAAGCAAAGTTACTAAAATAATAATAAAACAGAGCAGCTTAATACTGTTATCTGCATAATATATAAGTAAAAACATATATCTCTAAAGCTGCAAAATAGCAACAAAGATGTGATAAAGCTTATTATGTTAAAAGTAAAAGGATATGTTTTTGATATTAAAAACATTGATATAATATTTTGTATATTAGGTGTTTATGTATGGAAAGTGTTTGTATGAAGAAATATTTCTTCAAATTAGTATAAAGAAATTTTTTAAACCAGATAAAAAAAGGTACTTTTGTGCGCAATAAACGTATGTTATAACAGGCAGTTTTCTATAAGAAGAAAAAAGAAACACATCATTATGTAAAAGTGGTAAAGGTTATTATATCTTATTCTATGAATATTCTGTTAAGTGATAAGGTTTCACATATTGTTGAGATAAAGTATAGTTATGATCGTCTTCATAATAAGGCAACGGCAAAGGTGGAATGTTTCGTTTGAAAACATAAAAAGAGGTATAAAAAGTCTAACCATTATAGGCAAGAACGATATTATATAATATATAGAAGATAAGTTAGAGGTGGGAAATATTAATAAGGAAGATAAGCTAAAGTTTGCCTTACCTGCTTATGTTAGTAGAGAATATGGCAGTTTGTGGAGGATAATATATAAGTCGGTAGACGAGTATAAGGGGAAGGTTGAGCTGTGTAGGATACACTTTAACAAATTACGTCTTAATGATACTTTCTCTATTATAGAAACCAATTATTGTTTCTTCCTTACTGCAGATAGGTTAGGTAGTGTTGGGGTTGAGGCAGTAGTATGTAGAGGATATAATAAAACATTTAAGAACGTATGCTCTTCATTTTTTTTCTTTGTAGTGGTAGCTGTTGGAGCTTTAGTGGGGCTTACTGCTTGTGGTGGTATAGCATCTCGTAACACCCATTATGATACCACACGAGTAGATACCCTTAAGGCAGTGTGCCTCGATAGTTTACCTCTTTCTTCGCAGAAGGATTCACAGGGCTGGCTTTTAAGTGAAGACTCTATACACAGCAAGCTATATAGCCAGATGCAACAAGGCTCTAACATAACTCCTTATAGTCGCCTTTGTATAGTAAAAAGCAGGTATAAAGCTCCTACATTAAGTCTTCAACTTAGCTATGGGGAGCGTTTTGCTGCAGATGATGGTGAGGCTTTTGCCACTATAAGGCTGCTTTCACATGGTAAGGAGATAGGAGTATTTAGAGGGAAAATAGCAGAAAACGGTAGCCGTCTTTTTATACCTAATACTTTTCTTAAGGCTATTTATAATAAGGAAAAGTTTGCCGTAGAGCTTAACACCGTAGCAAGTGGTAAGCTGATATATAAATTTAGAGCTTAGAAGTATTGCGCTCCTAAGCTCTAAACTATAGCTTATCTTCTATCTAAAGCCTCGTTTTTAGCATTTAACTATTTCCATGCTTTTATGCTAAAGCGATTATGTTTATACTAAACTTTTCGCGTTTTACCTTAGAAAGTGGCTCGCCCCCAGCATTACAGGAAATTCTTCCAAGAGAATAAGCCCTTGCGACTTTGCTTTCGGTTTGAGCCAAAGATGCGGTATAGCTTCCAGCCTAATATTAAGCCGTCCATGATGTTTGCCCCCGATGAGAACATGCTTTTAAAACGCTGCGAAGGGGTAGAACGCTCTTTTGGCTCGCTCTTTAGCTTCTGCCAAAGGGCATTCATGGTACCGTTTTGCTGGGCTATTTCAGCCTTTAGCTCTGCCTTGCGAAGGCGAAGATCGCTCATAGAGCGACACTTATCTTGCTCATAAGAAAAGATGTTTAAGCTCATATTTATATAATGTGTATATTACTTTTTCTCTCATGGTTGTGGCTTTAAGATAAAAGCAGACTTGAAAGAAACCTTACCAAGGGCTTTTCTATTATTACCTTGCGTAGCATTAGCATAATGAGAAATAATATTATGTAGGCGAAACCTACTATGAGATAACCCCAAAGGGCACAACCTAAAGCCTCTCCTATAGCTATGGCAGCTGCAAAGGAAAAATAGATTAAAGCAATAAGAAATAGCGTAACAAAAACAGCTATTAAGGCAACAGCTGTCAGTAGCCTTACTATTATCTCTACAATAGAGAGCTTTGTATACTCTGCCTGTAGCCCAAAATACCTCTTCAGCACCTTAAAGAGCTGCGCTATTGTTTCTACATTCTTATCGTTAGAGAACATAACTCTCCCCTTTATTCTGCTATGTTAGAGGCAGCTTCCTTAATATCTTCTACAAACTCGTCGGTCTCTTTGCGGCTAAGCCTTATATCGTGCTTTTTGCAAAAGTCGTCTACAGCGTTTGAAATCTTATTACGAGTATCCTCGCCCTTCTCTGGAGCTGCTAAAAGTCCTACAGCTGCTCCTGTAATAGCGCCGCCTATAAAGGCGAATAAATAGCCTAATGTCTTCATTGTTGATAAAAATTTAAAATAATGAATATTGTTATAATAGTTAATGGCAAATATAATAATATTTTCTTGAAATGACAAAAAGAAAAGCTATAAATATATAAAAACCTTACTATCTTTGCCCTATTTAACAATCTTTATATGGCTAAGGTGTATATGTTCGATAGTTAATTTGTAATTTCGCAAAGGTAAAATAAAGTATAAAATATAATCTATTAATATATAAAGATATGAGAAAATCGATGTTTTTTGGCAGTGCCCTATTAGTGGCAATAGCATTTACAGGCTGTAAATCGAGCGAGAGTGCTTATAAAAAGGCTTATGAGAGAGCTAAGGCTCAAGCTGCTACAGTTACCCCAGAGGAGAGCCAAGCTCCTTCTAACAACACCGTAGAGACGGCTCCTGTAACAGATAATCGTGAGCAGGAGAGCTATGATAACGAGCCAGTGCGTCATGAGAACGTAGCTGTAGTTAGTGGTAATGGGCTAAAGGCTTTTAGCGTAGTAGTAGGCTCTTTCAGCATAAAGGCTAATGCAGATGGTCTTCAGAGCCGTCTAAAGAGTGCTGGTTATGATGCACAGGTGGTGTATAATGGTAGTAACAGAATGTATCGTGTAGTGGCATCGAGTTTTAATGATAAGGCTTCTGCTGTGCAGAGCCGTAACCAGTTGCGTTCTTCTTACCACGACGCATGGCTCCTTGCTAACTAAGTAATGGGGCGTATAATTGCCATAGATTACGGTAAGAAGCGTACAGGCATAGCAGTTACCGACCCTTTGCGTATCATAGCAAATGGGTTGGCTACTGTTTCTACTCCAGAGCTATATGCCTTTTTGCAAGAATATACGCAGTGCGAAAAGGTAGACCTTATAGTAATGGGTAAGCCCACACAGCTTAGCGGCAAGCCCAGCGACAATATGGGGCGTGTAGAGCAGTTTGTTCTTAGATGGAAGAAGGCGTGTCCGAGCGTACCCATAGAGTATTACGATGAGCGTTTTACCTCAGCCTTAGCCCATCAAGCTATGATAAGTGGGGGCGTAAAGAAGAAGGTAAGGAGGCAAGATAAGGGGTTGGTAGACGAGATTTCGGCTACTATTATATTACAAGATTTTATGCGCTCTAAAGGAATGTAACCCATCATTCCTTTTTGTGTTTATAAGCTATTTATTTTATTTCAGAAAAAAGAGAGGATAATAAATGATATTACCAATATATACATACGGTCAGCCAGTGTTAAGAAAGATAGCTCAAGATATACCAGAGAGTTATCCCGAGTTGCAAGAGCTTATAGCCGACATGTTTGAGACCTGCTCTGCGAGCGATGGTGTAGGGCTTGCTGCTCCGCAAGTGGGCAAGCCTATACGTGTGGTAGTGATAGATCTTGATGTGGTTTCAGACAATTTCCCAGAGTATAAAGGCTTTCGTCATGCTTTTATAAACGGACATATCACAGAGGTAGACGATACCGAAACAGAAGTTATGGAAGAGGGCTGTTTGTCGCTGCCAGGTCTTCATGAGAAGGTGGAAAGACCAAAGCGTGTGCGTGTAAAGTGGATAGACGAAAATATGGAAGAGCATCATGAGTGGCTCAGTGGCTTCTTGGCAAGGGTGGTGCAGCATGAGTTTGACCACTTAGAAGGTAAGGTCTTTACAGATAGGGTTTCGCCTTTTCGTAAACAGATGATAAAGAAGAAGATGAAAGCTCTTCTACAAGGCAAGGTAAGATGTAGCTATAGGGTGAAGCCACCTCTGAAGTAGTTATTTACTAAAGGTATAGGAAAAAGATGCTTAGAAGTGGCATAATAGGTTTGGTGGTAATGTTTTGTATGCCTTCTCTTGCTCAATATAACATAAAAAGGCTATTAGAGCAGGGGCAGCAAAGCTTTTCGCAAGGCTATTATGTAGCATCTATGCAGATAGGAATGCGTATAGTAGGGTTAAAGCCAGATATGTATGAAGCATGGTATATGATGGCAAAGTCGAAATATAACCTCGACGACTTTAAAGGTGCTGCTAACGATAGCAGGCGTGCTTTACTCTTGCAGCCCTATATACCAGAGATATACGACCTTTATGCTATGGCTTGTATAAAGGTGGGAAATTATGATAGTGCTATAGAGGCTTACACAAAGGCTCTTGCTTTAGATAAGGATAATAAGACTTATCTCTTTAACCGAGCATATTGTTATTTTGAGAACGGTCAGAGAAAAGATGCCGAAAGAGAGCTTTTAGCTATAACTGATCGGTGGAAAAACTTTACACAAGCCATAACCCTTTTAGATGATATTAAGCATAATAAGACATCGCAAAAGAAAATAAAGAGTGTGCTTAATATTTTTGTCCCTACATTAAAGATTACACCTAATTTACACTCGTTGCCTCTTCTGCCCTTAAAGTAAGCATATATATTTAGTGTGTAACACTATGAAAGCAAGATAGTAAACCTTTTCTTGCTTATTAAAAATTAGTATAAAAGGAAAGTATAAATAGGCCATCTTAACATATTTTAGATGAAAAAAAGGTGTGCTTTTTCAGAAAACTTTAGTTACCTTTGTGGTGAAAGAGTTGCCAAAAAAGAAAACTTTTTACGATATTAAAAATAAAAAGTTTTCTAAAATGGAAAACTTTACACAGCTTTTATGCTCATAAATATGTAAAAAAGAAAAATAATAAAACTATATAACTATGCAAAATTTTACAATTACTAAGCGTGATGGTTCTAAGGAAATGTTTTCTTTAGATAAGATAATGGGTGCTATCTTAAAGGCTTTTGAGAGTGTAAATGCTCCTACTGACCTTGCTGCGGTGTCTAAGATACTTTCAGACCTTACCATACATAATGATATTACCGTTGAGGATATACAGAACCAAGTGGAGCAGGCTCTTATGAAAGAAGGTTATTACGATGTAGCTAAAAGCTTTATAGTGTATCGTCATCAGCACAGTCAGGACAGGGAAACACAGGATAAGATAAAGTTTCTTACCGAATATTGTGGTGCGAGCAATGCTGCCACAGGGTCGAAGTATGATGCTAATGCTAATGTGGAAAATAAAAACATAGCAACTTTGATAGGTGAGCTGCCTAAGCAAGGCTTTATACGCATTAATAGGCGCTTGCTTACCGATAGGATAAAGCAGATGTATGGTAAAGAGCTTGCCAACGAGTATTTAGACCTCCTTACCCATCATTTTATATATAAGAACGACGAAACTAATCTTGCAAACTACTGCGCTTCCATAACTATGTATCCATGGCTCATTGGAGGCACTACGGCTATAGGGGGCAACTCTTCTGCTCCTACTAACTTAAAGAGTTTTTGTGGAGGCTTTATAAATATGGTCTTCATAGTTTCGAGTATGCTTGCAGGGGCATGTGCTACGCCAGAGTTTCTTATGTATATGAACTATTTTATACAAAAGGAATATGGTAAAGATTATTGGAAGAATGCCGACAAGGTAGTGGATCTTAGTTTGCGTCAGCGTACGATAGATAAGGTCATTACCGATTATTTTGAGCAGATAGTCTATTCTCTTAATCAGCCAACAGGTGCGAGAAATTTTCAGGCTGTCTTCTGGAACATATCTTATTATGATAGGTATTACTTTGAGTCGTTGTTTGGTAATTTCTTTTTCCCTGATGGTTCACAACCAGACTGGGAAGGGCTGTCGTGGCTACAAAAGAGGTTTATGACATGGTTTAACAAAGAGCGTACGCGCGCCGTGCTTACGTTCCCTGTCGAAACTATGGCTCTTCTTACAGAAAACGGTGAGTGTAGAGATAAGGAGTGGGGCGAATTTACTGCCGAAATGTATAGCAAGGGGCATAGCTTCTTTACGTATATGAGCGATAATGCCGACTCTTTAAGTTCGTGTTGTCGTCTTCGTAATGAGATACAAGACAACGGCTTTTCTTATACACTTGGCGCAGGAGGTGTGTCTACAGGCTCAAAGAGTGTGCTAACCATAAACCTTAACCGTTGCATACAGTATGCTGTTAATAAAGGAGAAGATTATAAACTCTTCTTAGATCACGTTATAAAGCTCTGCCATAAGGTGCAGTTAGCATATAACGAGAACCTTAAACATTTCCTTAAGAATAAGATGTTGCCCTTGTTTGATGCAGGATATATTAACATTAACAGGCAATATCTTACTATAGGTATTAATGGGCTTGTAGAGGCAGCCGAGTTTATGGGGCTCGATATTACCCCTAACGAAGAGTATAAACATTTTGTTCAGGGTGTTTTAGGCCTTATAGAGCAAAACAATAAAGCCTTTAGGACTAAGGAAGCAATGTTTAATTGTGAGATGATACCTGCCGAAAATGTAGGTGTAAAACATGCAAAGTGGGATAGGGAAGATGGCTACTTTGTGCCTCGTGATTGTTATAATAGCTATTTTTATCGTGTAGAGGATACAGGGCTTACTATCTTAGATAAGTTTAAGCTACATGGTGCGCCTTATATAGAGCATTTGACAGGAGGCTCCGCCCTGCACATGAATTTAGATGAACATCTATCTAAAGCACAATATAAGCAGCTTTTAACAGTGGCTGCTAAGGAAGGTTGTAACTATTTTACCTTTAACATTCCTAATACTGTATGCAACGATTGTGGACATATAGATAAGCGTTATCTAAAAGAGTGTCCTTGTTGCCATTCTAAGAATGTAGACTATCTTACACGTGTTATAGGGTATATGAAACGGGTAAGCAACTTTTCGCAGCCTCGACAGCAAGAAGCTGCAAAGAGGTTTTATGCGGGAAGCGATAAGATGGAATAGTAAAAACATAAAAAGAATGGTATGCTCAGATTTGTAGGTACAGATATAGTGTGTCAGGAGTATCCAGATGAGATAACTCTTGCTATAAATATCTCGGGGTGTCCATGCCACTGTCCTGGCTGTCATAGTAGTTTTTTGGCACAAAACACAGGGCAGATGCTTTCCACAGAGGTGTTAGAAGTCTTGATAGAAAGTACCGAAAGCTCCATTTCATGCGTTGGGTTTATGGGTGGTGATGCTAATCCTAAGTGTATAAACAGTTTTGCACGGTACATTAAGGCGCATTACCCAGAACTTAAAGTGGGGTGGTATTCTGGAAGAACGGTTATATCTTCAGATATAGAATTGTGCAATTTCGATTATATTAAGATAGGACCTTATCTAAAGCATTTGGGCGGATTAAAGTCGAAACGCACCAATCAGCGTATGTATCATATTAGCTCTTCTGGCGAGATGGTAGATATAACCTACCGTTTTCAGTAATATATATCGACCTATAGCTCATTTTGCAGGATAGAATCCTCCTTAACTACCGATATACACTGGTGTTCTCAGCAATTCAAACGTTTCAGAGATATTTCGACCTTTGAAATCGTTCAATAGCTCATTTTGCAGGATGCAATATAGCTTAATGTTCGATAAACATTAACTTCGCTGGTATTTGAAAAGCCAAAAAGCGAAGTTATAATGAACAAGAAAAAATGCCCAGTGTGTAAGAGTAAACACACCGTGAAAAACGGAGTGCGTTATGGAAAACAACTGTATTT
>NZ_KB905298.1 GCF_000378745.1 Prevotella amnii DSM 23384 = JCM 14753 | reverse complement strand
ACTATGGCATACAATAAGAAAAACGTCCTTGAAGCCAACACAGAAGCCATCCGTGTTGTGCTTCGCTTGGAAAAAGAACGCCGCGAAGCCACCGAAGCAGAGAAAAGTATCTTACGGAACTATCAGGGCTTCGGTGGCTTGAAATGTGTACTCAACCGCACAGATAACCCCGATGATATACGCTATTGGAGCAAGTCAGAGCAGAATCTCTTTGAACCGACACAGCAGCTCAAACAGATGATTTATCGTGAATCCGTAGATGCCAATACCGCCAAACGGTACTGGGAGAGCATCAAGGCAAGCGTGCTAACCTCCTTCTATACCGATACCCGTATCGTGTCTGCTATATCGGACGCACTTGCCTCCACAAACCTGCAGATAAGACGATGTTTAGACCCTTCTATGGGTATGGGTGCCTTTGCTGAGACCTTTGCAAAGCAAGCGGGTGTTGTAGATGCAATGGAAAAGGACCTGCTCACTGCCCGCATCAGCCAAGCCCTGCACCCTTATGGAAAAGACAATATCTTCGTTCAAAACGAGCCTTTTGAAGCCATTGGAGAACTGGAAGACAAGGACAAATACGACCTTGTTACAAGTAACATTCCTTTCGGTGATTTCATGGTCTATGACCGAGAATACAGCAAAGGCAAGGACACTCTCAAACGTGAGTCCACACGTGCCATCCACAATTACTTCTTCGTGAAAGGTCTGGACTGCATCAAGGAAGGTGGCTTACTGGCATTCATCACCTCGCAGGGTGTATTGGACAGTCCCCGCAATGAAGCCATACGCCGTTACCTCATGCAGAACAGTCGCCTTATCTCCGCTCTCCGACTACCATCTGGTATGTTTTCAGACAATGCAGGAACGGACGTAGGCAGTGACCTCATCGTCCTACAGAAGCAGACGAGTAAAGAAATCTGCGAGGGCATTGAGCAGCAGTTCGTAGAAACCGTTTCCGTTCCCAAGGAAGAAGGCTCTTCTGTCGTCTTCAAGCACAACTCTCTTTTTGTAGGAGAATGGAAGGACATTTCTCATCGCACCGTTGCCACAGAGCGCATAATGGATACAGACCCTTATGGAAGACCTGCATGGGAGTATCGGTTCACGGGAGGGATTGAGGAAATGGCAGAAAGTCTCCGAACACAACTCTCTCTTGAAATGGAACAACGTATCGACCGCAAGCTCTATGAAACTGGCATACCGATGACCAAGGAAGAATGGCAGGTGAGGGTTAATGAAATGCTGCAAAAATTAGGAGTTACCGTGCAGGCGGAAGGAAAACCGCAAATGCTGGAAATAAAGGAGGAAGACGATACTGATGCCCATAACCTCATGCCCGACAGTATCAGGAAACAGTTGCCAAAACTTTACAGCACGGAAAAGGAACTCATTGGCGATAAGATAGCCTATGCGCGCTATTTCTTCCCTATGGGAGCATACACAGCCTACCTTCTGGAATATGACCCTAAGAGCCGCATTGGCTTCGGTGCCGTGACAATGGGTTACGGCTGGGAATTTGGCAATATGTCCCTTGATGAGATGGAAGGCGTGAAGGTAAGAGGACTGGGGATTGAACGCGACCTGTACTTCTCTCCTAAGAAATTGCACGAGATAGCCGAACTGGAAGAAATCGTCAGGGGACAATATACCAAAGAAGAAGTAGTAGCAGAGGAAATCAAGGAAGAAGTGGTAACAAAGACAGAAACAGAGAATAAGGTTAAGGAGACTGTAACCATTGCTTCTGAGAACGATACGCAGATAATGGAAAATATCGTTCCTAACGGCGAGACAATTCCATTACAGCCGTCATCATCAAAATCTGACCCACAACAATTCGTATCAGAACAGCCTTCCATGATTATAGAATCTGCTCCCGAAGGCGTACCCGCCTTGACACTTCATCATCAATACGAGCAGGAACCACAGGAAATCCGTACGGATATTGAAGCCCCAAGAGAGATGAACGGACAGACGGTGTTCTTTGACGACGATCATCATCCAGTGGTGGACAACAACATGGAAGACATCGGACAACCGGAGCAACTGTCACTGTTTGCCCCAGAGGAATACAGCCTTTGGACAAGAGAAGTTACCCGTGTGAACAATGAAATCAAGGATAATTTAGGAACTTCACAGGCGCGCCGTCCTGTAGCACAAACTGTTTCCCAAAAGCCAGCGGAGTCCAAGATACAAAAGGCAGCGACCATTCCTCAACGGCGTACCCGTGGCAGCAGGAAAGCGGCTTCTTCCTCTTCACGTGAGCCATCCCTTTTCGACTTCATGAACGAAGCCGAGGAGCGCAAGCCACAGCCGATAGCAGAAGTCAGAAAAGAGTTTGACGCTTCACCGCGCCCTTTTCTCTCTTCGCCAGACTCTCATCTGAGAGACGGCTCCATTGTCGTGCAGAAAGGTCAGATGGGGTTTCTCTCTGACCTGAAGCGACATCCGACCTTCAACCCGATGGACTTGCCGTATGCGCAGCTTTCCCGTCTCAAAGCCTATATCGAGATACGGGAGTGCTATCACCGTCTCTATGACTACGAGGCGGAGAACCATGCAGAAGACAGGGAAGACCGCAGCAGGCTCAACCACCTATATGATGACTATGTTGCACGTTGGGGCTACTTCAATCAGAAGGCGAACACCGACATCATCAAGATGGATGCTACAGGCGTGGAAATGCTGTTCTTGGAACGCTCCGAAAACGGCAGGTACATCAAGGCGGACTTCTTTGACCATCCTACGGCTTTTTCTACCACGGAACTGACCGTTGCCGCAGACCCGATGGAGGCACTGGGGGCATCGCTCAACAAGTACGGCACGGTGGAACTTGACTACATGAGTTCGCTTTTACCTGATATGGAGGAAAACGACATTATTTCTTCCTTGGAAGGTCGCATCTATTTCAATCCCGAAGAGAATGCCTACGAAGTGGCGGACAAGTTCATTTCGGGCAATGTAATAGAAAAGGCGGAGCGCATCGAGTCATGGCTATTGGACCATCCCGAACACGAAGAGGCAAAGCAGAGCCTTGCCGCTTTGCGTGCAGCCACACCTACACCCATTCCCTTTGCAGACCTTGACTTCAATCTCGGCGAACGCTGGATACCTGCCAAAGTCTATGGCAGGTTCGCTTCAGAGTTTTTCGGGACGGATATTGGCGTATCCTATCATTCCAACATGGACGAGTACAGCATTGTCTGCGACCAAAAGAATGCTAATATCTGGCACAAGTATGCCGTACAGGGTGAGTTCCGCCGCTATGACGGCATCAATCTTCTGAAGCACGCCCTGCACAATACCATTCCCGACATCAACAAGAGCAAGGAGGTGGCGGATAAGGTTACGGGAGAAATCAAGACCATCAAGGTGCGTGACGGACACGCCATACAGATGGCAAATGCCAAGATAGAAGAGATACGGCAGGGCTTTGTCGATTGGCTCGGACGAACACCTGACTCCTTTAAGCAACAGCTCGCAGACAGGTACAACCGCCTTTTCAACTGTTTTGTGCGCCCCAACTTCGACGGCACGCACCAGACGTTTCCCGACCTTGACCTCAAACGATTGGGTATTGATGACCTTTACAAGAGCCAGAAGGATGCCGTGTGGATGCTCAAAACCAACGGTGGCGGAATCTGCGACCATGAGGTGGGAGCAGGCAAGACGCTCATTATGTGTACGGCAGCCTACGAGATGAAACGATTGGGACTGGCAAACAAACCGATGATTATCGGGCTGAAGGCAAACGTATTCGATATTGCCGACACCTTTAGGAAAGCTTATCCCAATGCTAAGGTACTCTATCCAGGCAAGAATGATTTCAACAAGCAGAACCGCCAACGTATTTTCAACGACATCAAGAACAACGACTGGGACTGTATTATCTTGACGCATGAACAGTTCGGCATGATACCGCAAGCATTGGAGATACAGGAGGCTATTATGCAAAAGGAACTTGACTCCGTGGAAGAGAATCTCGAAGTCTTGCGACAACAAGGAAGAGACATCTCCCGTGGGATGCTCAAAGGATTGGAGAAGCGCAAACAGACCCTTGAAGCCAAGTTGCAGAATATACAGGACAGCATCGCCGAGCGTAAAGACGATGCCGTAGATTTCAAGATGATGGGTATCGACCATTTGTTCGTGGATGAGAGCCACCAATTCAAGAACCTGATGTTCAACACCCGTCACGACAGGGTTTCGGGCTTGGGCAATCCGGACGGCTCACAGCGAGCCTTGAATATGCTCTTTGCCATACGCACCATACAGGAGAGGTCCGGCAAGGACTTAGGAGCCACTTTCCTTTCAGGAACAACCATCAGTAATTCTTTGACGGAGTTATATCTGCTCTTTAAATATCTCCGTCCGCAAGCACTCGAAAAGCAGGGCATCAACAGTTTCGACGCATGGGCTGCGGTCTTTGCCAAGAAATCAACTGACTACGAGTTCTCCATCACAAACGACATCATTCAGAAAGAGCGGTTTAGGACATTCATTAAGGTGCCTGAACTGGCTGCGTTCTATGCGGAGATTTGCGATTTTCGCACTGCCAAGGACATCGGTATCGACCGACCCGAGAAAAACGAGATATTGCACAACATACCGCCCACGCCAGAGCAGGAAGAATTTATCGGCAAACTGATGGAGTTCGCCAAGACAGGCAATGCCACACTCTTGGGACGTGCACCACTGAGTGAGAGTGAGGAAAAGGCAAAGATGCTCATTGCGACTGACTACGCCAGAAAGATGAGCTTAGATTTACGCATGATAGATGAAAATGGGTACTCAGACCATATAGACAACAAGGCAAGCCATTGTGCGAAACTCTTGAATGACTATTACCAAAAGTTCGATGCACAGAAAGGTACGCAGTTTGTTTTCTCTGACTTGGGTACTTACAAGCCCGGCGGAGATTTCAATATCTATTCGGAAATCAAGAGAAAGCTGGTGGAGGACTATCATATTCCGGCATACGAGATACGTTTCATTCAGGAATGCAAGAACGAAAAGGCAAAGAAGGCGATGGTCGATGCGATGAACCGAGGGGACATCCGTATTATCTTCGGCTCTACCTCCATGTTGGGAACTGGAGTCAATGCCCAGCAACGGGCTGTGGCTATCCATCATTTGGACACGCCCTGGCGACCATCAGACTTAGAGCAACGCAATGGACGAGCCGTGCGCAAGGGAAATCTTATCGCCAAAGAGTTTGCGGACAACAAGGTCGATGTGATTATCTACGCTGTAGAACGTTCTTTGGACAGTTATAAGTTCAACCTGCTGCATAACAAGCAGCTGTTCATTAATCAGCTAAAGACAAATACGCTTGGTAGTCGTACCATCGATGAGGGTTCAATGGACGAGGACAGCGGCATGAACTTCTCCGAATATGTAGCGGTGCTTTCTGGTAATACCGATCTTTTGGAGAAAGCCAGATTGGATAAGAAGATTACCACCTTGGAATCAGAACGTAAGAACTTTCTTCGTGAGCGTGATGCAGCGACGGGGAAATTGGCGGAGATTGAGAGTTCCGTATCTTTCCATTCCGACAAGATTAAGGAGGCTAAGGCGGACTTGACTCTCTTTGAGCAGCGTGTGGAGCGTGACAAGGAAGGGCTGCCCGTCAATAAACTGACAATCAAAGGCGTAGAGGACAGCACCGACATAAAGGTCATTGCCGCCCGTCTGCATGAAATAGAGGAAAAGGCTCGTACCAAGAGCGAGTACAACAAGATTGGCGAGGTTTATGGCTTTTCCATCATGGTCAAGACGGAGAGCACTTCCAAGGACTTGTTCGACTGCTCGGTGAACCGCTTCTTTGTCAAGGGACAGGAAAGCATCTACTATACCTATAATAACGGTAAGTTAGCGGCAGACCCGAAACTTGCTTGCGAGAACTTCGTAAATGCCTTAGAGCGTATCCCTAAGGTGATAGAGTCGCATGAGAAGGAAATGGCAAAGGTTGCAGCCAATAAAGACGTTTACACCAACATTGCCAATAGTTCATGGAAGAGGGAGGACGAACTGCGTGTGCTCAAGGGGCAGTCGGCAGAGTTGGACAGAAAGATTGCGCTTACGCTTGCACCGCCAGAGGAGGAAAAAGAAGAGACGGAGAAAGTAAACCAAGGAGAGAATTTGTCTAACAACAATCACTCAGCTGGAGTAAAGAACGAGAGTTATCCTACTCATGACAAGGAAGAAGACAATCGTTCACAAAACTTCAGACCCAAATGGAGACACTAAACGCATGTTTATTATCCAATGGAAGCAAAAATGTCTTACTTTCATTTTTTTTAGTAGACATAAATAAAGTACGGGAATATTGCAATTGAAATTCCCGTACAAAATTATTGCCAGATAGATTCCCTATTCCAATGGTCTGGAAAACCTATCTTATAAATAGGAATGTCCGGATTTTTCTCTATCAGTGAGATTGTCTTTCTCTTATATGTATCTCCAGCATTGATAGCATTGCACAAGTATAACATGGAAGTAATGATTAGAAATGGCTTCTTTTTAGAGAATTCCGAAAGAGGATGTTGCAGCCAAATGCCTCTTGGATTACTAATATCCATTGGACGTTTTACCATATTTCGACTCCATACTCTTGAATGATGGGCGACAATATTTCTCAAATAGGAGATGGCTTCAAGCCAGCTTGAGAGTTCTGTATGCATATTAAGTCCGAATTCATTGGCAATTCTTGCCTTTTCCGGTAACTGATGATTAAGATTCTTATATATCTTTGAAAGTGTTCCAAAAGTCGCAACTTCAAAAATAATCCATGCGTCAGGCTGTTGGGTAAGAGATATACATTTTCTGTCCTCCCACACTCCATATTTGCATTTGTAGTCTTTTATGAAAATCTCACTGCTACGCATAAACTCGCCCATCAGATCATGTATATGTTGCTGTTGGAGCTCTTCATTGTTGAAAAGTCCCTTATCCATATAGTACAGCCCACCGTATGATTGTGAAAGATGATAAATCATCTTCGTCCGCAACGCAATCTCTATGGCTTCAATGGCATCGAACAAGATAAGACGCAACTCCTTATCAAAGAAATATCGTGCGATAACGTCCTTAAAATTGGCGTCATTCTTGAATATATGCCGTTCTTTGTCTGTTTGCATATCCCACCAATACCCCTTCAAACGGTAGTAGCTGATATGACTTAAATGAAGATGGGCAAACTCCTCATCTTCTATAATCATGCCTCTATGCTTCAGTAAATCGATTTGTTCCTGAATGGAACGTGATTCTTTATTCGCCATAGTATCTATAAAAAAATGACTCGCCAGCAGATCTTACGGTATGCCAAGCGAGTACTGTTATCTTTGAGTGTGGAAATCCACAACTAACTTTCTGATTGCAAAGGTAAGTATTTTTTTTGTTTCAGCAAAATAATTGCAGATATTTTTTAAGTGATAAAAATTACCAATCATCTCGCTTCCGTACCATTTTATCTATCTCTTCCCGAAGAAAAAGTAACCTACCATTGGCTTTAAGATAGGGAATTTTTCCTGCCCACACCCAATTATAGATGGTCTTTTGTTCTACTTTGAGTATCTTGGATACATCTATGATATCCAGATATTCCGGTTTCAGGGGAGGATGGACAGTTGTATCAACAGATTGCTCTTGCAGGACAAGCAGACGGTCGAGTTTGTCCTCGACATTCATGAGCTTATCGAACAGGCGTTTTTGCCAAGTGTCTTCTGCATTATAGTTTATGTACGGCATAATTCTCCTTTTTGATAGTTGCCATTGATATCCTGTGCCAAGATATGCTGTTCTTTCATGTAGGCGATGTACTTCTTTGCGGTTCTATCCTTTATTTCCATTTCTCGCATAAGAACATCACAAAGTTCCTGATAGGTGAGTTTGAAAGAATTTCGGAAAGCTTCTCTTATAACGCCAACGAGTTCATCGGTCTTGCGCTTTTCCTTGTCCTCCTTGGACTTCTCACCACGATAGACGTGCATATCCTCCGCCTTGTCCCATCCAAAAAGCATCATCGGCACATCCAATGGGCTGCCGTCACGGACTTTCAGAGCTTTCACCACAGAGTATTCAGGATTATCATCTTTCTCTATGGAAAGAATTCCCGCCGCCTTGCGTTGAAGTTCGGAGCCAATATGCCCACGGAGTTTGATACCATTCGGCACGAAATGCAGTACGCAGATGATGCAGGTGTTGTAAATCCCTGCCAAGCGGTAAAGCTCATCCACGATGGCAATACTTTCCGTTTCATCGTTGGCGGAACGTATCAAGTCAGCTATGCCGTCAATCACCACAAGATGGATGCCCCCATGCTTGTGATGAAACAGGTCCATACTCTCACGGATAAGTTTCAATCGGTCTTTACGGGAAAGCGAAGCAAGATACAGAGAATGATAATATTCAGGTACTGCTGTCAGAGAAGCCCTGCGTAATGTCTTGCCCAAATTCTTGTGGAGTTGTGCCTCGGACTGTTCCGTGTCATAGTGTAGGACCGCCAAGCCTTTGGGATTGGGAGTAATCTCTAATCCCAAGGTCTTCTCTATCGGCAATCGTTTTTCTCCCAACGCTCCGGCAAGGATGGCACCCACATAGTTGCTCTTGCCTGTCCCCTCACCTCCAGTAATGCAGAACAGGTTATCCTGTGTGCCGAGTGGCACACCGTTTACTGCTACTACTGATTTGGAAATGTCCGGTGGATTCTCATAATCAATCTCACAGGAACGTAACATCATCATGGTTTGGCTATATAGATCTGAGAACATCTTGGCAAGCAGATCTTTCAGTTCCTTTGCCCCGTTGCCTAAGGCAAAGAAATCAGAAATGTCTTTTTCAGACTTCGTACCACTTAGCGGAAGTGAAAGGTTCAAGACCTTGTATTCCACCAGATGTTCAGACTGTTTATGTGCCTCCCGTACACCTGTTTCATCCGCATCATATAATAGTATTATATGCCTAAAACGAAGCTGAAGGCTCTCAATGATACTTGTCGGTATCTGTGCGGTTTCACTGTTGAAGCAAATTGCATTGAAGCCGTGTGCATACAATGAGAGTACATCCTTTTCTCCACCTGTAATGAAAAGCATATCTCCTTTGGCAGGAATCTGCTCCATTCCGAAGCAATACGTGGCAGGCATCCGTCCACCATAAAGAAAGCGGATTTTTGGACTGTGAGGTCGGTATATCTTTACATAGCCGTTTCCGATATAGGCAAATATAGGTTCCGTAGGTGAGCTATAAAGTTCAAACTTCTTGCCTTCGGTAGATACACTTTCATAGCGTTTAAGACTCCGTACACGAAAGCGACGGAGTGTATCCTCATGGATGCCATAATGTGCCCAATAGTTCAGTAGCCCATCGTCAAATGGCTGTATCTCAAAACTATATGGACGTTCTTCCGTCCACTTGTTTATATCAGCCTTAGGAGTGGGAACAATAGTTTTTTTATATGCTGACGTGATATGGCTGCTATGCTTTTCACCATCACATAAAGAATACAATCCAAGTTCTTGTACAATCGTTTCCAATACTTCGGGAAAACTTGTTTTCAGGTTCAAATTACGGAGGGTTGCCACAAACCAGAAGCAATCCCCTGAATAGGTGGTATCTCCATGATCATAAAATTTGTAAGAAGAAGTTTTCCTGTCGTAGTAGATATGGCAGGAAGTCCGCCTATCGTCATAGAAAGGGCTTCGGAAG
Source organism: Prevotella amnii DSM 23384 = JCM 14753 (assembly GCF_000378745.1). Classification (GTDB taxonomy): domain Bacteria; phylum Bacteroidota; class Bacteroidia; order Bacteroidales; family Bacteroidaceae; genus Prevotella; species Prevotella amnii. Next base: position 7,280 of record NZ_KB905298.1, on the reverse strand, counting down.
TTGCGATGAAGGTTTACCTCAAAGCCAAGGAAATGTGAAAACACATTCAAACCTCCTTGTGTAAGTAAAAGAATCTGTTCCTTTTCTATCATAGTTGTCGGTTTTTAGGATTAATACATGAACTCATGATGAGATTGTCCTTGAAACGGTTGAGCCGACCAAGAATCTCGTCGTTTCTCATACCTGATACGCGGAGCCGGTTACACTTCGTGGCTATCACGATAGACTTGAAGAAGTAGCGTACATCGCCACCCTCCGTGTAGCGATACCGTACCAACTGCTTCTTGCGCCAGCGGTAAAGGGTGGACTCTGAAACATTCAGAGTCCCGATAAGGTCCTTCGTGGTCATCTCCAGCTCGTCATCTATATCTTGGATAAGATGAGAAGTGCGCTCAACATACTGCTCTATTCGGTTGAGCCTGTCTATCAGTTCCTGATAGGCTTGGCTTTCTACTGCTATTATTTCCATCAGCCTTTATAATTTGGTTTGTAAGATAATGTGCTGCGGTCCCAATTCCTTGGCGAGATCCATTATCTTTCCATAAGTCTCTTCGTCAAACACGTCTATGCCCAGTCGGATAAATGGGGGTGGTATTTCTCTTCTTCTCCTTGCAATAGATGCAAGCAGATCACTCTCATCCATTTCCAAAACTTTGGCATAACTGCAAATTTGTACTATACTCATGGATACGGATCCTGTTTCCCATCTTGAGATGGTACTTGAGCTAACTTTCAGTTTTTCAGCGATATACTCCTGTGAGTATCCTTCATGCTCTCGCTTTTCCTTTAGGGTTTTGTGCAACTGTTTCATATGTATAAAGTTACAAAGACACCTAAATTTGAGCAACCCGCCACATTCAAATGTTTGCATCCCATGCAAGGTGGCTTGCATTAGGTGCAGATGAATATGATGAGCGATGTCAACATGGGATGATTTAATTGGTTTGTTTTCTAGAATTCATAAACGAAAATACATTGTAATAACAATCATTCCAGAACAAAATCAAATAATTTTGAGAAAATCCCTCCAGTGCAAGGTGCAAGTCCCCTTATATATAGGGGCTTGCACCTTGCACTGGAAAGTGTAGCAGTAAAATATCTAAATCTTTATGGTACAAAGATTTGGAGGTTAGTACAATTTTATATACTTTTGTACCCAAGAAAAGAGAGCAGTTGTGCTTTCAACAGGTAGTCAGAATGGTAGTCATCAAGCGGTCAAAATACTGCTACAAAAATGCTACACTACCGATTTGTCAAAATTGATAGAACATTTAATTACAACGAGTTAGCTGAGTTTGGTTCATAAACCTCTCTCTCCATAGTTTCTTTATCTTTTGCCGATTGTTTGGCTATAAGCCTGTCCATATCCTTTGAAATCTTGCAGTCCATTACCTGCGCATAAATCTGCGTACTTGCAATTGATGCGTGTCCCATCATCTTGGCAATGCTCTCAATGGGAATACCTGCACTTAGGCACATCGTTCCGAAGGTATGTCTTGCCATATGATAGGACAGGCGTTGCTTGATATCGCAAGCCTTACCTACGATGCTTAACTGTTTAGCCAACACATTTCTGCTGCAACAGGATTGAAAGATAAGACGATTATCCATATCCGTGTTATTGTCTTCTTCTTTCATCGTCTGTATCTTTCTCTGCTGTTCGATAATCGTCTTGGCAATAGGGTGTAACGGCACAATAAACTCCACTTTGGTCTTCTGACGCTCCTTTCTTATATACATCTGCCCGTCCGCTGCACTCTTGATATGCCCAAACTTTAAGCGTTCCATATCCGCAATGGCTAAACCTGTGAAGCAGGAGAAGATGAACATCCGTCTGGCAAGCTCGGCATCACTATCACATATCTTCATAGCCATCAGTTTTTTCACATCACTCTTACTAAGAAAACGGATAGCCTTTTCCACCTTTTCATATTCTGCATGCTCAAATGGGTTATAGCGAATGATGCGCTGACTTACCGCACGGAACATCAAACGGCTCAGCCAACAGAGATTGGTATTGACAGTCGATGCTTTCAGCCCACGCTTTTTCAGGAAGAAACGGTATTCCTCGAACAAACTCTCCGTAATGGTGGCGGTAGATATGTCTTGTACTCCTTTGTTTTCGATAAATTCTCGGAGATTTTTATCAGAATAGTAAAGGTTCAGATAAGTCCCCTCTGCCCTTGACTTTCCAACGCTTTCCTTGACGGCTTGCAGTTCCGCCTTGCTCATTGCAAGGAGCGTGGTGGGGTTAGTGGCAATGCCTTGCAAATTGTTCTTGATAAGTTCCACACTTACCACTCCTTCCCTCGTCAGTATGTCCCGATAGGTTTTCTCTACCAATTCCCTGAACTCGCTGATTCTTTGATTGGTCTTCCTGTCAGTCGTCAACCCCTGTTTGCTGTTCCACCCGGAGGGATTGCACTCTTCACCTGTGGTAATGGCTGTGCTCTTTCCATCGATGGTGATACGGCAGAGAATGGCGGTATTGCCGTCTGTCTTAGTTTTCTGTCTGTTGATATAGAACAGTATCTTGAATGTACTTCTCATAATGATTTTAATTTTAATATGTCTATTGCTAAATACTCATCTGCATATCCTCCGTGAAAGAAAGAAAACGATTAAACTCCTCAAAGAGTTTTTGGGGTGTAACCTTTGCATAACGCTCGGTCATACTTACGTTGCTATGTCCGAGCATCTTGCTCACAGTTTCAATCGGAACTCCTTGTTCAAGCGTGATGAGCGTAGCAAAGGTGTGTCTTGCCGTATGCGTGGTAAAGGGAAACGGGATACCAGCACGAAGCCGCAGGGCTTTCAAACAGGTCTGATAGTTCTTGTACTTGATATAGGGGAGCAATGTTTCCCTTTCATTGCTGTGGAGCTTCTCCATCAGCCTTATGGCTTGGGGCAGCAGTTTGATACGGCATAGTACACCTGTCTTGTGGCGGTTGAACTTTAACCATAAACTTCCCTCGTCATCACGGAAAAGATGCTTCTTGCCAAGTCCCATCAAATCACAATAAGCAGCACCTGTATAACAGGCAAAGAGGAAAATATCCCTTGCCGTTTCCATTTCCTCCTCCAAGTCCTCAAATTGAAGAGTCTTTAACTTCTCAAATGCTCTTCTGTCAAGTGCTTTGGGGAGTTTCTTGTTACCCTTGTTGATTTTGACTTTGTCGAAAAGTAGTACATCTGCCAACCCCTCACGGTAAGCCAGCCTGCATACCGTTTTCAAATGGGTGGCGACATTGTAGAATGAGCTTTCTTGAAATCCACACTCCCCTAAGAAGTACTGCTGAAACTCATGGATGAAGTTCTCTGTCAGTTGTGAGAAAGCTAAGTCAGAAACCTTATACTTCTTTTGGATGAACTCCTGCAAGTGGATTCTCGTGGAGTGATAGCTTGCCATTGACTCTTTTCTGAGGTCTATACCGATATGACTTTCTTTCTCTTTTATGAGCATATCAAGCCTTTCGATGAGCATGCACCGTGTCTGCACACTGCCTTGAAACAGTTCCTTCACATCGGTTGCGTCAAATGGGCAACCTCTTGCAAGCAAAGACTGATAGGCTGACTGAATGGACAGCAGCAAGTTCTCCAAACTGCCATTCACTTCCACCGCCTCACGACTTTTTCCGTCCATTCTGCTCTCACGTGGATTCCACAAGTCAGGATTGCAGGAGAGCTTGCAACTGAACTGTGCAATGGAACGCCCAATGGTTATCCGTCCCATAATCGGTGCTTTACCCGACTTGTCCAGACCGCTCTTTTTGAGGTAGAGCAACACCTTCATTTTTTCTGTTTTCATACGCTTTGATGTTTTGTGGCAAAATTACCAATTTCAAAGCGTTCCTCTCTTATGCAGAAAACTGCCAACCGCAGCAACAGCCACACGAGCGAAAATAATTCAGTTACCGAACATTGCTCCATCGTTACCTATGACGAATTCGGGTAACGCTCTGGTAACTGAACTTCTGCCTAAATCTGCATATTATAACTCTTTTTGAAAAGAGCACTTCTATGCAAATTATTCCGTTTTCTGCTCATTATCAGTCAGTTTACACCAACTTCGATATTTCTTCATTTTCAAGGATTAGTTGCTCATGGTTATATATTTTTTAGCAAAACAAAGATAATCGAGTAGGAGGTAAACACTAATCATAGGTGTTTATTTCCTACTTTCGTGTTCACCGACCTCTCACACCACCGTACATGCGGTTCCGCATACGGCGGTTCCTATTTTGGGTGCCATTCGAGATACGACCCCATTAAAGTTGCATACCCAGCTGAGCGTAGTCTATTGTTATCTATCGCCCTTGTTAATATAGGACTATCAGCTATTCGCCAATAACCCTTGCGAGTATTACCCCATTCGTATGCTTTGTATTGATTGATACCACATCTAATGAGGTTTACCACTTTTGTCCTGACTTTCTTCCAAGCCTTCCATATACACATGCGTATTCTACGTCTTAACCATTCGTCTGTTTCAAGCAAGAAACGTTTCATATTGGCAAGGTGATAATAACCGACCCAACCTTGTATGTATTCTTTCAGTTTTTGCTTTCTCTTGGCGTATCCCCATCCATTACTGCGACTTGTCAATTCTTTTAGCTTTGACTTCATCTTGGCTTTGGACTTAGAATGCACCGTGAGTTGGCATTTACCTTTCATCACATAAAAGGAGTAGCCGAGGTATTTCATTCCTCGCACATACGACACTACGGTCTTTTCCTTGTTGACTTTGAGATATAGAGTATTCTCTATAAATCGGGTTATAGACTCCTTCACTCGCATTGCAGCCCTTTTGGACTTACAGAATATCATCGAGTCATCGGCATAGCGTACAAAGGGAAGCCCTCTGCGTTCGAGTTCTTTGTCCAATTCGTTGAGCATGATGTTACTCAACAACGGACTTAGCGGTCCTCCTTGGGGAGTTCCTTCTTCGCTCGCTTCAAACAATCCTTTGTTCATTACACCGCTTCGAAGATACTTGTGTATAAGACTGACCACTCTGCCGTCTTTTATCGTACGGCTGAGAATTTCTATGAGTTTACTATGGCTCACAGTGTCGAAGAAACGTTCGAGGTCAAGGTCAACTACATAAATGTAGCCTTCGTTGATTATCCTCTGCGCTCCACGAAGTGCGTCATGGCAGCCTCTTCTCGGACGGAAGCCGTAGCTTGTCTCGGAGAATTGGTTCTCATAAATAGGAGTCAGTACTTGGTTAATGGCTTGTTGCACCAAACGGTCTACTACTGTAGGTATGCCCAAAAGGCGCATCTTGCCGTTGTCTTTGGGTATCTCTACCCTCTTGACTGGGTTCGGACGATAAGAACCGTCAATCAAGGAACAGATGAGCACATCCTTATTGGTTAAGAGCCATGGGAGCAGCTGCTCACACCACATCTTGTCAATACCACCACATCCCTTGTTTCTCATAACAGCCTTGTAGGCTCGGTTGAGATTTACAGGGCTAAGGATTTGCTCAAGAAGGTGTTCCTTGTCAAATGGTACTTCCACGATGTTGTCTTCACACATCCACATGAAGGTCTGCACTCCCCCATACCATTCGGTTTCCGACCTATCTCTTTGGGGACAGCCATTAACTTGGGATAATGTTTTCTGCATTCTTTCCTTCATAAGGTATGTTTCAATTACTATCGCTTAATATATAGGTTCAGCCCTTCATGGAGCGTTATCGAGTACTCCACTACTATGGCGTCTGCTGACTTCTCACGGCAAGCTTTACTCCGCTTCTTTCGTAAAAAAACTATTTGAAACGTCCGTGAGACCTCCTCGGATAAGAACATTATCTTTCCATCTTATACCTACTTCATTTTTTCGCTAAGCTCAAGGAAACTCCACCAACCATTCCGAATAGCTATCGGGCTTTGGTTTGTAGTGCAACCTTGCCCATGGTTATATGCCTTGTATGAAGTTTCTGTTCGTTAGGTCAGATGTTTGCCGACAGCTTCCTCCAGATTTCACCTCACGATGAACACCCTTGCTCTTGGCTATGTAATTCCCGCTATTAGGGATTACTCGGGACTTCCACCCGTTAGAAAATGCTCATGCCGAGCGTACAATCAAAAGGACTGACACTTCGTGAAAAGTGTCAGCCCTAATTTATTTTGTTTGAAAAAGTTTTACCGGACAGCAATATTTTTTAATAAGGACAACTGCAAGAAAAAGGTGGATTTATGTAGATTGATGGTAAGTGGTTGAGAATATGAGAGAAACACGTTTTTTTGCCGTGAACTGCTTTGGCATGGAAAGTGCAGAAAACGTGGATTTGTGCAGAAGATGCGTTACCAAATCGTTATCCAAATACAAGCAAACGATGACAGGTAACAGAAAGCAATAAGCACAATGGTAACGGCATCTGTCATTACGGTGTTTATGCGCTGAATCACAATGTTTTGCATACCTGAAAACGCTTCAAAACTGGGTAACTTTGCCCATAAAATAGAAGCGTATGCAGAAAGACAAAATGAAGGTGTTGCTCTACCTCAAAAAGAGCGGTTTGGATAAGTCGGGACAAGCTCCAATTATGGGGCGAATAACCTACAATCGCACGATGGCTCAGTTTAGCAGTAAACTCTCTTGTAATCCTAAGTTGTGGAATACTCGAGAGAGCCGCCTAAACGGCAAAAGTCGTGAAGCAGTAACTACCAATGCAAAGTTGGAGCAGTTGCTCCTTTCCGTACAGAGAGCGTATCAAACTCTATGTGATAGAGGAATTGAGTTTTCTGCCAAAGAGATCAAGGAGCAGTTTCAAGGCTCAATGCAGAACCGCACTACGTTCTTACAGCGATACGACCAAATGGTGGAAGAAGAGAAGAAACTTGTCGGGGTGGAGATTTCGAAACGCTGGCACTCGGTCTACTATATGATCAAGAAGCACCTGCAAGTCTTTATCCAAGAGCGATACCACACAAACGACATTACTTTTGGGCAATTAACCGAGGACTTCTTGGACGGCTTGCATCAATATAGTGTCGGTAGACATGGTCATTCTCAGAGTTACTATCGCAAGATGACTTTGGCTGTAAAGAAGGTATGCCGTTTGGCTTTTCGTGAAGGACTGATTGACCGCCCTCTCTTTGATCTTGTCAAAATAGACCGAGGAGAGAGCAAACTACCGAGAGCATTGGATTGGTCTTCTTTAGAGAAGATTTTGAATTATTGCTGTCCGGTAAAACTCAAAAGAGCATAAATATCTTCCCCGAAGCCCAGTAAAATTGGACTTCGGGGTTTATTTTTTCAAAAGTAAGCCC
>NZ_KB905297.1 GCF_000378745.1 Prevotella amnii DSM 23384 = JCM 14753 | reverse complement strand
CAAAATTAGCGAATGTACATGACCCTGCACGTCACGATATGACTCCTTGATGCGATAATAAGGAGCCATGTCGCCTGTGGCAGGATTGAATCGTGTCTGTACATTTGCGTGCATGAGTGCAAAGTAACAAAATAATTTTGATATGACTGTGTCCTACAAATCGGTTTTTGCCCCTCGTTACAATACCCTACACTTGATTATCAATCATTTATCAAATTAATACTACACAAAATATCCCGAAAATTTATGAAAAATAATTTTGCCGGTTAAACTTGGGCTAAAAACATAAAATATATGATTGCTAATATGCTATATAAAAACTCCTTATCGTTTTAATTTTGTAATTTCATTTCTTTAATAATTTATCCATATAAGTATAAAACTCTTTGTCGTTACCTGCAAAAGATTTTATAACAGTTCCATTTCTATCTATTATAACTTTATATGGGTATCCATATACCTTATATATTTGCTCTGCTATTCCATCTTCACTTCGTACATGTTGCCAAGGAAGTGCATATTTTATAACTGCTTGACGCCACTGTTTCTCATCATCTTTACATGCCACTCCTATAATTTCTACCTGATCTTTATGTTGTGCATAAAAAGCTTTTAGCTTTGAGAACCCTTTTATGCACCAAGTACACCATGAACCCCAAAAATCTATTATAAGAAATTTACCTTTATATTGATTAAGTGTTACAAGATTACCATTAAGACCTTTCAAATTAAATTCTAATGCAGGTCGGCTCATTTCTATACGATTCTTAGTATAATAAGCAGCATTACGTTCTTTTACAAAAATATTATAATATTCCAATCCCAGTGCTATTTCCTTTTTTAATCTCCCCTCAGATATTTCCTTAGGATACATTGACAGAAGTTTAGGTATACTGTCTATATTAGCACTTGCCATAATACCTAAAGTTCCTTCTTCATTTATATGTTCACGTATATACTTTACAGCTGCAAGCCCCTTTGCATAGTTTATTTCTCGACGAGCTTCCATGTTTTGTTTACGGAGTTTATTAACATTTCCACCAGCTTTTATACCTTTGTACATAAGTTGATCAGCTTGTGAAAATTCATTTTCATATACTCGTATAAAGTCTTTAGCTTTTCCGTATTGTCTATAGAAAGTAGTTCCTGTCCATGCCAATTTATAATCTTCAGATATAGGACCATATACTATTGCCTCTTCGTTTGGTACAAAGATAGTACTTAAAGTATAAAACTGTCTATCTTTTACTTGTAAAGTAGCTGCACAAGCATTTTCTAATTTAGCAAATAATATAAATTTTCCATCTTTTATTGGAACTTCTTCTGTAATTATTTTTTGTTTTTGTCCTCTAATAATATATTCATATATTAGAGTACCATTTTTAACATCTGTAAATGTACCTGATAGTTTGAAATTATATTGTGCAAGAATAGTGTTACTTATTAATATTACAAACAGAGTTATATGTAATTTCTTTTTCAACCAGTATTGATTATTCATTTCTATCTTTATTGTAAAATAAATATTTTTGTTGTTAAATAGCAAAAGTTATATATATATTCATCAAAATATATTTGTTTATGCAAAAATAATAATATTTCTTATTTTATGCAACTTATACAGAATGTTTCATTTTCTAAAAGAATATAATATCTATAGCAAATAGTTTATTTTTTTGTAATTTTGCATTACCATTATAATTTGTATAGAAATAATTAATTAGTTAAAACCTAAAATAAAAATGTCATTATTAAAATTTCAACCACTCTTAAAGCAAACTATTTGGGGTGGAAACAAAATTGCTCCTTTCAAGAAAATATATAATTCTCCTAAAGGAATAGGCGAAAGCTGGGAGGTGTCTGGAGTTCGTGGCAATGAGAGTATTATTGCTAATGGAGAGTATGCAGGTAAGAAACTTAATGAGCTTGTAAAAATTCTTAAAGCAGACCTTGTAGGAAAAGATAACTATGCACGTTTTGCTAATGATTTTCCTTTGTTAGTTAAATTCATTGATGCTCGTGAGCAACTTTCCATTCAAGTGCATCCTAATGATGAACAAGCACATAAAAAAGGTGAGTTGCGTGGTAAAACAGAGATGTGGTATGTTATGAAGAGTGAAGAAAATGCTTCTTTACGTACAGGACTTACTAAATCTATAACACCTAAAGAGTATAAGGCTATGGTAGAAAATGATACTATAACCGAAGCGTTAACAGAATATAAGGTTAAAGAAGGAGATGTTTTCTTTCTACCTGCTGGTCGTATTCACTCTATAGGTAAAGGATGCTTCCTTGCAGAAATACAGGAAACAAGCGATATAACTTATCGCATTTATGATTTTAAACGTGTAGATAAATTTGGACACATGCGAGAGTTACATACGGAACAGGCTGCTGAATGCATAGATTATACTGTTTATCCAGATTATAAAACTCATTATATACCTAAAAAAAATGAAGGGGTAGAAATAGTACGCTGCCCTTATTTTACTACATCAGTTTATGACCTTACAGATACCATGACGCTTGATTATAGCGATTTAGACTCTTTTGTTATTCTTGTTGGTTTAAATGGCAATGCAGTTATTACAGATGATATCGGCGAACATGTTTCCTTTTCTGCTGGAGAGTCAATACTTATTCCTGCTACTACAAAAAATCTCAAAATAGAAGGCAGCATAAAATTCTTAGAAACTTTTGTATAAAGAAATATTATAAAAATCTTTTCTTTTAAAAGTAAAAGTACTTTTTATATATGTATGTTTTATATAAAATGCTTTGTAAGCACCTCATAACAGTAAAAATATAAGAAAATCTGAAGAATATTTTATCTAAGAAAACGTAAGTTCTTTAGGCGAAATTAATGAAATAATTATATCACACAAAAGTAATAGATGTGAGGTGCTTACTTTTTTCTTATTGCTATTATATTTGATACTTTATACTACCGACAATTATATGTGTTCAACTCCAGCTTATTTGTCTTATCTTCCCCGACTTTACCGTAGCTTTTATTAAATATCTTTTCAATCCTTTTCCTCCCTTTCTGTCAATAATCAGTTTTGCAGGTATTTTAAGCTGTACAGAACTATCGTTTCCTTCTTTAAAGATTATATTTTTGAAATCACTTAAATGCCAATTTATAGTTTTGACATCTGCCTGATATAACTTATCATTCATATATTTAATAATATCTTTAGAAGTAGAGCCTACTGCTCTTTGAAACTTTAACTTAGTCTCAACCACACTATTAATTTTATTTTTATTACGGGTATTGATGCCTACTAATAACTGTCTAACACAATAAAATGCTTTCTTCTTTTCTTCTTCCGAAATTATTTTAACGAAATCTCTATTTAATATCTCATGAGATTCTAATTTATAAAGACCATTAGGATGCTGAGCAATATAATGTAAATAAGCACTTTTTGTATTTAATAATATAGCCTTTTGCCAATCCATTTCGTCTATTTTAGATAATATTGCTGTTCTATATGGAGATTTAGGATGTGCATCTAAATATTTCAATAATTCCTCGCGAGTACTATTGTCAATAATCTCCTCTAATTTTTCATTATTACCAATATACTTTCCTTTATTGAATGAAGAATTTATTATTTCCTTCTGCTTAATAGAAGATTTTGGATATTTTCTAAGAAATTGCTTAAATAATGTAGAATCTTTTTCTTTTAATGCTATCTCATATCCTTGTTTATCTGCTGTTTTACTTATATTTGTATATGTAAAAAACAAAATAACACTTGCTATAATAGTCATCATAATAGCTATTATAAGCGACTTGTGAATATTTTTCTTTGTTTTTTTTATCTTTGTTACTTCTTTTGATATATTTCTTTTTCGCTGTATATCTAATTCTCGCCTATTTACTATTAAATTTATATTTGGTTTTACTTCAATATCATCTTCCAGCTCTTTATCATTAACAGTAACGGAAGACTGTAAATCTTTTTCTTTTCTTACATGATGGCAAAAAGGACATTGTTTTTCTTCTTTAATATAAAGCTTTCCACAATGAAAACACTTTATAATGTTCCCCGCTATTTCTACGCCACAATTTGGGCAAATAGGCGCTTTATCACTAACTTGATGGCCACATTCTGGACACTTAATTATCATAAGGTGACTTTAATTTTAAATTTACACTCCGTTTTTGTAGACTTAATGCCGCCTTCTATATCTAATTTCACGTATACTATGCCTTCCTAACAACCTACTCTTGTCAATATATCCATTAACCCCGTCAATATGTCCTTTACCTGTATACTGCCAAGCAAATATATCTCTACCATCTTTAAGCTCAGGCTCTCGCCCATTATATTGTGCTATAAATAGTTTATATCCATCTATAGAGCCTAAAAGATAGCGATTATAAAAATTAGTATAAGTATACACTAAAGGACGAACACCATAAGCTTTCGTCATTAATACAAGAAATTTTTGCAAACTATCCTGCAGCTCATAAGTATATAATCCACCAGTTGTTTCAATATCTACCATAGGTATTAAGTCTTGATCTTGTGGACGACACTGGGTGATAAAATTTCTAAGTTGTATTTCTTGAGGAATTTTTGGACGATAAAAATGATATGACCCAACATTCATTCCTACCCTTTTAGCAGACTCTATGTTTTCCAAATAAGTTTTATCTATATTTGTTCCGCCTTCTGTTGCCTTTAGGTATACATAATTAATCTTATGATTGCTATTCTGTGAAATAGTTTCCCACCATACACTACCTTGGTAATGGCTCATGTCTATACCATGTATATGCCTACAAGTATCTTCACATTGTATATACGACTGTGCTTTCATATTTCCGAAAACACATGTAATCATAATTAATAAAAAGAATATTTTAAATCTCATACCTGCAAAGATACAACTTTCTAATGACAATATTAAGATGAAAAACTATATATTAAGAAGTTTTTAAGCGTATTAATCTTTGAAAGGTTTTTAATAAAGCATTGTAAAATAAGCAAACTCTACTCTTCTATTTCTTTTAAACTTTTAGTAATATTACTCATAAAATTGCTAATTGTCTCAGCAGGAAAGTATTTTATATATCTAAAACTTCGTCGCAAATTACGTCGTAAAATGGCATTGTTATTTTGAACAAACCCAAAAGAATTTTGTCTAAAATGCCAATCTTGAGCTGTGTCTTTTGCAAGATCTGAAATACTTTTCATAGTTAATTTATAGGCTTTAATCTTATACTCTCGTACAAAAGGTATTTCATCTTGTTCAAAATCAAAAACAGATATTAATATATTACCTTGTAATTGTGCCATTGATTGCAAAAAAATATAAGAAAGCCATTTCTCTAATTTAACAAAATCTATACGATCTCCTTTCCCCTGAGTTCTAAGATATTTTCCTAAATTAATAATACCTTCAAGAGTCATGCCACAATTAAGCATAGACTTAGAATTAGCTATTATAATTTTAAGCAAATCAATAGTTTCTACAGATGTATCAATAGAATGCAACTCGTTTTTGATAATATTTTGCAATCTATAATTAAGAAAGGTATTACTTAATCTTATATTTTCTTTAGGTATATTTATTAAAGGAGAAATAGATGCCTGTTTCATCTTTTTGCTTATTATTGTTCTTATTTCTTTTGGTAAAAACACCTTGTCCTCGCTTAAATACTTATTTATTCCAGAAACAAAAGTTTGCACAACACCTTGCACTTCTACCATTTGTAAAAGTCGTTTCCATTTAAAAGAAGACATCGGCTCTATTAAAGAATGAGTTCCAAAAGCACCATATCTCAATATATTGAAAAAATTACGCTCAATGATTGTTCTATTATTTATGTCTGCAACTTTCATATAGATTGATTATTTAAAAACTAAATAAATTCTAATTAGAAAATTTCCGTGGATATTGAAATATAATCGATAGCGTTGCTATTAACCCTAATAGCATGGGATAATACAAATAAGGAATAATGCTTATAGGATTTATTTTAGCTAAGCCTGCCGCCATTAAAATCTGCGCTCCATAGGGTATCAAACCTTGTATGAAGCACGAAAAAGTATCTAAAATGCTTGCTACCTTACGTTTATCTACACCATATTTATCGCCTATTTGTTTAGCAATATCACCAACTGTAAGAATAGCTACAGTATTATTGGCTGTACAAATATTTACTAAACTTACTAAAAAGGCTATGGTTATTTCAGCACCTATCCTACCTTTAATATGCTTTGTTATATGCTGGATAATAAAATCTATACCTCCATTTTTACGGATAATCTCAAGAATTCCTCCAGCCATCATAGTTATTATTATAAGATCACCCATACCTAATATACCTTCCCTTACACAAGAAAACCACCCGAAAATATCATAAATACCACTAAAAACACCTATTAATCCTGTTAAAAAAAGTCCGATAGTAAGCACTACCATAACATTAAGCCCACAAATAGCACATACTAATACTGTCATATAAGGTAGAACTTTTAGATATTCTATAGGATAATTAGAAGGAGGTACATGTGTTTGAGTACCTAATAAAACATATAATATTAATAATATAAAAGCTACAGGAGCCACAATAAATAAATTCACCTTAAACTTATCACTCATATTACACCCTTGAGTTCGAGTAGCTATAACTGTTGTATCACTAATGAAAGAAAGATTATCTCCAAAGAAAGAACCACCTACTACAATAGCCAAAATAAAAGGAAGAGAACAGCCTGTGTTAGTAGCTATACCTGCTGCTATAGGAGCTAAAGCTACAATAGTACCAACACTGGTTCCTATACTAATAGAAATAAAACAAGCTGCTATAAACAAGCCCATAAAAAGCATATTGCTTGGAAAAACTGAAAGAGTAAGGTTCACCATAGCATCGACACTACCCATAACCTTTGCCGAATTAGCAAAAGCACCTGCAAGAACAAAAATCCATAACATCATCATCATGTTTTCAGAGCCTGCACCTTTACTAAACGTTTTTATCCGAACGCTAAGAGGGGTATGTTTGAAAATAGATATAGCAAATATACTCGAAAACATAAAAGCCACAATTATAGGCACTTTATAGAAATCATTAAAGATAATAGATGTTACTAAGTATAAGAGAATAAAAGCTATTAATGGACTAAGTGCTAAAAATCCTCTCTTTAAAGAAATGGTATGAATCTGTTTTTTCAAAATAATACTATTAAATTTGTGTTCTATGATAAAAGTCAATATTTTCTTTTGTTAAAAATTCTATTGGCATATAATTAACAATTTGCACCTTTCGCTTAAGTACTATATGCCTAAAAAGCGTTTCGATACTGGCAAAACCTTGCTGATAAGCATGTTGTGCAATTAAAAAAGAAATACTTCCTTTTTTTAAACACTCAACATTCTTTAATACCACATCATAACCTACTATTTGAATGTCTTTCTTGCTTTTCTTTAACAAATATTCCCCTACAAGATGAGCTTTTGAGTTAAGCGAAATACAATGGTGCACATCAGGATGCTCTATGAAAAAATCGTCTAAAATATATTCATATTGCTTCCTTTCCTCATCTAAAGGTAGATTAACCTCGTAAATATTAATTTCAGGATAATTATTTGCCATATATGCTCGTAACCCTTTCTCTCTATATTCTTGCTGACGAGACGGCATTCTTCCTCCTATGGTTTGCTTTATAATTGCAATCGACTTTTCTGATTGTGTAAAAAGCATTAGCATGTGAGCTGCAAATGAGCCACTTTGAAAAGAGTCTTGCCCAAAAAAGGATAATGGCTTTAGATCAGGCATATATGAATCAAGAAGCACAAAAGGGATATTTCTCTCATGAAGGACGTCAGTAAACTGTTGTGTAAGATCTAATGTGTAAGGTACAAGAATAACTCCATCTGGATTTTTTAAAAGGCAACTTTGAAAAGTTTCAACAAAAGACTCTGAATTAAGACGACTATAATACATTATTTCCAAACTAATATTAAAGTCCCTACGCATCTCAACAGCTTTTATAGCTCCTTCTTCTATTTCGTCCCAATAGGCCTCACTTGCATGTTTTGGTAAAAGTATATAAAAAGTATAACTCTTATTATATGCTAAGGCACTAGCATAAACATTAGGTTGATAATTCATTTCTTTTAAAACCTTTTTTACCTTTTTAAGGGCACCAACGGAAACATTAGGCCGTTTATGAATAACTCGATCTACTGTTCCTACACTAACTCCTGCACGTTTTGCTATATCTTTTATCCTAATTTTTTCCGTCATAATGTTTAATCATCTTTTAAACTCTCTACAAAAGTAAACAAAAAAATAGAAATACTTAACAAGAACCTATCCAAAGAAATACCATTCCTGCTAAAATAAAAACTAAATCTATTATTTTAGCTTTTAAATTTCTTTCTCTCAAAATAATAGCTCCACATACAAAAGATACTATAACAGAGCCACGCCGTACCATTGAAACAATAGAAATCATTGCCCCTGGTAATGATAAAGCATAAAAATAAGCAAAGTCAGCTACTGACAAAAATACTGAAATAAACAAAATAGTCCATTTCCAATGAAAGGCATTTCTTTGTTTAGTAAAAGCTAATGCGTTTTTTAATCCTTTGATTTTGTAAATTATCAAAATAATGACCATCAATAAACATTGATATAAATTATACCAACTTTGCGTAAACATACGTTCAAGCCCCACTCCACCATCATCAGGTTTTGCCATTAAATACTTATCTAATAACCCACTACAAGCACCTAACAAAGCTGAAAATATAAGAAATAATATCCAACGATTATGCCTAAAATATATACCTTCATTTTTACCACTACGAGACAATAAAAATAAAGAAAATATAGACAAACTTACACCTATCCATTGCCAATAATTTAGAGCTTCTCCAAAGACTATCATAGCACCTACCAAGGTAATTATTGGACGAGTGGCATTTATAGGTCCTACTATAGTAAGTGGTAAATGAGCCATTGCAAAATAACCAAATAACCATGATAGTAACACTATAATGCTTTTAAGCAATATCCATCTATGCTCTTCCCACGAACCTATAGCTACATAGAACATAGAATCTTTATGAATTTCAGAATAATAGGATAAAATAATTAAAGGTAAAAATATTAAGGAACAAAAAAGAGTATTTAGAAATAAAACTGGTATAACATCATTATTACGCAATGATACTTTCTTTGAAGCATCATATAGTCCTAATAAGGTAGCAGAAATGAAAGCAAAAATAATCCACATAATTTTCTTAATATCCTATAGCTCTTAATACTCTATATCCCATAAAAATAATGCATTCCCAGGCATACTTTCACCAGCATCGCTACGAGAGCCAGTATCTACTATGGTTTTAAACTTTGTTATAGACATCTTACCACGCCCTACAGCTATTAAAGTTCCTACTATTGCACGCACCATATTACGAAGAAAGCGATTAGCAGATATAATAAAACACCAGTTCGTAGGCTTTATGTCTGTCGATGATAATGCAGAAAGCTCTGGATAAATAGGTTTCCAATATGCTTCAGTAATATTACATATAGTAGTTTTTACATCAGCACCAGCCTTACAAAAACACTTAAAATCTTTTTTGCCGATAAGATATAATGCTGCTTCATTCATTAAATCAAAATTGAGATTATAACCCACATAACAAGAATATTGTCTATTATAAATATCTTTTTGCATATGAAGGTAATAATGGTACGTGCGCTTAATAGCAGAAAATCGAGCATGCATATCATTAGATACAGGAATTATAGAGCTTACTGATATATCATGAGGCAAAAGTCTGTTAAGACGATAAGATATTTGAATGTTATCAAACTTACTTTTCATATCGAAATGAGCCACCATCATACGAGCATGCACACCTGTATCTGTACGTCCTGCTCCTATTATAGATATTGGTTGACGCAATAAAATTGTTAAAGCCTTTTCCAAAGTTTCTTGCACCGATGAGCCATTAGGCTGTATTTGCCAACCATGATAATTATTGCCATCGTAAGATAATGTAATAAAATAACGCTGCATATACATGCAAAGGTACTACTTTTTATCTAAATCTTATTTCTCGATTAAAGAAACTAATAACTAACAATAAAATAATAAGCATAAAATAGACTAACACTACTTGATATGCTGTTATGTTTCCTACAAAAATAGAAGCCATAGGTAACGATGAAAGCCAATGAAGAGAATTATTAAGAAAGGTTGTAGTAAGATAAAGCACTTGTCCTGACAGCCACTGTAAAGGAGTTAGCCATATAAAAACAAAGAAACACACACCTGCATAAAGTATTATAGTAGTACATGGAATAGCAATAAAACTACTTAAAAAGAAATAAGTAGGCAATTTAGAAAAATAGAACGCTATTAATGGAGCTGTGCCTATTTGAGCTGATAATGTTATTGTAAACACTTGGAATATTCTCGTAAATATTTTATATTTACATAAAAAGCCTTTGTTTAATAATTTATTAACTTGCGGATAATATAAAAGAATGGAAATTATAGCAGCAAACGACAATTGAAAACTTACATCAAACAAAACGAATGGATCATAAAGAAGTATGCAAAATGCTACTACCGATAAAATGTTTATAGATACTTTTTTACGCCCTAATAAAGCTATAAAAGAATAAATAGACAACATTAAAGCAGAACGTACTATAGAAGGAGAAAAACCAACAAGGAAAACATAAGCCCAAATAGTGATAATAAGAAAAAAATGCTTTATTTCTTTCAATCTAAAAAATAACGAAATATTACCTAAGCCTGAAAAAAGAAACCACAATATAGAATAAATAATGCTAAGATGCAAACCTGACAAAGCCATAACATGAGCAGCACCAGTAACAGAATAATCTTCCTTCAAACTTTTATTAATATACGATCTATCTCCAAGCATCATAGCAGAAACTATTGCCATCTGATTATCATGAATAACCCTTTGTAACATACTTACACAATGCGTTCGTAACACTTTGGCAAATAATAACGTCCTGTCTATATAGCTCATTAACGACAAACTGACTTTTTCCTTTTGCCACTGACTATCAAAAATAAATAGCTCGGCACTATATCCATGTAACTTTAGGTATTCTGCATAATCGAAAGAAGAGTTGGCAAAATTAGTAGGAGCTTCTAATTCTCCATAAAGCAAAACTCCATCTGCTAAATGCAAAGTAGAATAATGCTTGCTAATAGTATCACACAAAATAGATGTCTTCACCTTTAAAGTTTTTCTCTGAAGAAATATCAACATATCAGCCATCATAACCTTACCATGTCTTGTAGGCTCTGTGAGCATTACTGCTTTATAAAAATGCTTGCCTTTTGGTAAGGTTTTGCTAAGTCTTAAATAACAAAAAGAAGAATACCACCCACCTACAATAGCCACAAGTATAAAAACAGATACACTTTGCCATAATTTTTTCTTCTTTAAAAATAAACAAAGAAAAAAACTTGCAACAAGCAATATACCCCAAAAGTAAAACGACGTTATAGTACTACAGCTATAACCCACTATAATCCCAAGAATAAAAAATATAACAAGTCTTAATACTGGATATAACTGTATATCAATACCTTGTGAGTTTTGATGAGTAATAAACTCTGTATCCATAACAAAAAAAAGGTGAAAAGCTTATTATAAGCCTTCGTGAAATTATTTATTTTCCAAAAGTCCTTGAATATCCTTATCTGTTTGCATCAACCTATTCTTACATAACTTAACAAGCTCTTGAGCTTTCTTTAGCTGAGTTGTCATAGAATCAAGATCTAACTCGCCACTTTCCATTTTCTCCACAATTTCCTCAAGCTGCTTTACAGCCTCTTCATAATTTATCTTTTTCATTTAAATGTTTTTTTACAATAGATTTTACTTTTCCATGAAATAACGTAGTTGTTAACACATCATCTTCTTTTATCTGATTAATATCTGTTATCAATCTACCATTACATAAAGTAATACTATAACCTCGTTGTAATAATCTCTTAGGGTCTACCGACTTTAGTCTTTGTTCTATTAATTCTATATTATATTTACTATTAAGCAAAAAATGCTGTACGTTAGATAAAAGACTGCTATAATATGCATCTATTTTATTTTGTTCGGCATATATATAAGTAAGCATTAAATTTATTATTTTTTGCAACAACATGTTAAGGTGCTTTTCTTGCTGTATCTTTACTAAAGAAAACAATAAAGGCACTCGGTCGGCTAAATTATTTATTCTAGTATGCTCATATTTTAGCCTGTCATAAACATTTTTATGTATACTTTCTTCTGCTTTTAATATACGAGAAAAGGTTACATTAAGCCTATCTATTAAAAAGGCTGCAGCTGCCGTAGGAGTCTTTACTTTTAAAAAAGATACAAGATCTATCACACTTTCATCACGTTCATGACCTATTCCTGTTATTATAGGTAAAGGAAAATTAGCTATGTTTTCTGCTAAAAGTAGAGTATCAAAACAACTAAGATCGGCTGTAGCACCGCCACCTCTTATAATAACCACACAATCAAACTCATCTTGACGGTCATTAATATCATTAAGACATGCAATAATATCATGCTCCACTCTCTCACCTTGCATAGCAGACTGAAAAAGTTCTATATGGAAAGAAAAGCCATAATCGTTATTTAATAATTGGTTACAAAAATCTCCATAACCTGCAGCTGTTCTTGAAGATATTACAGCTATGCGTGATGCAAAGGTAGACAGATAAAGCTCTTTTTGTAAATCAAAAACTCCTTCAGCCCTTAACTGAGCAATTATCTCATTACGCCTACGCATTATATCTCCAAGAGTATATTCCGGGTTAATATCTTCTATTATCCACGAAAAGCCATACTGAACATGAAACTGTGCAGACACCTGCACCATTATCTTCATTCCAGCATGAATATTTTGCCCTGTTATACGCTCAAAATAAGCCTTTATATTTAACCATTTATTAGCCCAGCAACGGCCAGCTGCTCGTGCTACAATATTATTAGATGTCTCTTCTTTTTGAATAAACTCCATATAACAATGCCCCCTACTCTCATTAACTTGAGACAATTCTGCCTCAAGCCAATACGTATTATGCAGCTGTAAATGAACAACTTCCGCTACAAGTTCGTTTAAATCTTTTAAAGATAGAGCTTTCTTATTATTAATCATTGTCAAAAATGTTTTTATTCAGAATAAACATTTTACTTTAAAACACCACTTATATTTGTGCAAAATTATATTATTTTTTGGTAAAGGCAGTTATTTATATAAAATAAATGATAGCTTATTAAATAAAACATCTTATTTTTCGTAAATTTGCAAAAATACTTAAATATTAATGGATAATAAAAAAGCAACATTAGAACTAGGGACGAAGCCTATAGGAAAGCTTCTCCTCCAATATGCGTTGCCTGCTATTATTGCGATGATAGCTGCTTCTTTATATAACATCATAGATCGTGTTTTTATAGGTCAATATGTTGGGCCAATGGCAATATCTGGCTTAGCCATAACCTTTCCTTTCATGAATCTTGGAGCTGCCTTTGGCGCAGCAATTGGTGTAGGTGCCTCTACTACTATTAGTGTTAAGCTGGGGCAAAGAGATTATGATACCGCAGAAAATCTTTTAGGTAATACTATAATACTTAATCTTATCGTAGGTTTAAGTTTTGGCATTATTTCTTTAATATTCCTTAATCCTATCTTACATTTCTTCGGAGCCAGCCACACAACATTACCTTATGCTAAAAGCTTCATGCAAATAATATTAGCAGGAAATGTTGTTTCACACATGTATTTAGGTATGAATGCGGTACTACGCGCTTCATCTAAGCCTCGTCATGCTATGTTAGCTACCATTTTTACTGTAGTTATGAATATTATCTTAGATGCCATATTTATCTGTTGGTTAGGTTGGGGCATAGAGGGAGCAGCCATAGCTACTATTATATCTCAAGCTCTTGCTTTATGTTGGCAAATGTCTTTATTTGCAGATAAATCACAAATACTACATTTTAAAAAAGGCATTTATCGCTTAAAGAAGCAATTGGTAAATAATATTATTAGCGTAGGAATATCCCCTTTCTTTATAAACCTTTGTGCGTGTATTATTGTTATATTTATGAATAATCAGCTTGTGAGATATGGTGGTGATATGGCTGTAGGAGCTTATGGCATAGCAAATAGCATTGCTACCATCTTTATAATGTTCGTCATAGGGCTAAATCAGGGCATGCAGCCTATTGCTGGGTACAACTATGGGGCTCAAAACATAAGCCGCTTGCTCCATGTCTTAAAACTTACTATCATTGCAGCAACTATAGTAATGACCATAGGGTGGCTATTAAGCATATTCGCACCTTATTATTGTGCTCGGCTTTTCACCACAGATGCTGAGCTTATTAAGCTGTCCATTAAGGCCATTCGTATAAATATGATGATGTATTTGTTCATTGGATCACAAATGGTTACTACTTTTTTCTTTCTATGTGTAGGAAAAGTAAAAACAAGTATATTTCTATCGCTATCAAGACAACTATTAGTATTGCTTCCTGCGCTTTATATTTTACCACAATTTTTCCATGTTAATGGTGTTTGGTATTCACTTCCTGTAAGCGATTTTACCGCATGGGTTATAGCTATAAGCATACTTGTTTGGTATATAAAAAAGATAAAAGCTAATCAGAATAATACAACAAACCAACTCTAAGAACTAATAAAAATCTTATGGACAACGAATTGATTATAAATGTAGGCAGACAATTAGGAAGTGGCGGAAGAGCTATTGCAGAAATGCTTGCTAAACGTTTCAATTGCCAATTCTATGACAAAGAGATCCTAAACATAGCTGCTAAAGAGAGCGGATTCTCAGAAAAATTCTTCGAACAAAACGATGAACAAAAAGGTTTCTTTAAATCTTTATATAATTTTCGCTTACCTATGATGAGCGAAGACCACTTCTATAATAATACTTTTTCTCAAGAAAGCTTATATCAGCTACAAAGTGAGGCTATTATGGAAGCTGCTAACAAATCTTCACGATGTGTCTTTGTGGGAAGAACTGCAGATTATATTCTTCGCGAAAAAAAGAATATTTTAAATATTTTTATTACTGCTCCTATAAATAAACGCATAGAAAACATTATACAGCGCACTGCTTGCACGAAAGAAAAAGCAAGAAACATCATAGAGAAAGGTGACGAAATTAGATCAAAATACTACAATTACTATACAGGTAAGGAATGGGGACATGCCACAAGTTATGATATATGCATTGATGCTAGTGTTTTAGGTATAGAAGAATCTGCTAACATCATCGCTATTCTTATAAAAAAACGATTTCAGTTACAATAGCTTTTTTACATATACCACTACTATAAAATATATTCAACAACATAAAACTATAAAAATATGAAAACTTATTTAGTAACAGGAGCTGCAGGTTTTATAGGAGCTAACTTCGTAAAATACCTGCTTCACAAAAAATATAAAGACGAAAACATAAAACTTATAATTCTTGATGCACTGACATATGCAGGAAATTTAGGCACTATAAAAGATGATATTGATAACAAACGCTGCTTTTTTATAAAAGGAGATATTCGTGATAGGAAATTACTAAATAATATTTTTTCACAACACGATATCGATTATGTTGTCAATTTTGCTGCAGAAAGTCATGTCGACCGCTCTATTGAAGACCCTCAACTGTTTCTCTCTGTAAACATTTTAGGAACACAGTGCTTAATGGACGCAGCTAAGCATGCATGGGTTACAGGAAAAGACGCACAAGGATACCCTACATGGAAAGAAGGAAAGCGCTATCATCAAGTATCTACAGATGAAGTATATGGCTCATTAGGAAATGAAGGATTTTTCACAGAAACATCTCCCCTATGCCCTCATAGCCCTTATTCTGCCTCTAAAACAAGTGCCGATCATATAGTAAAGGCTTATCATGATACTTATCATATGCCCGTAACCATTACACGATGCTCAAACAACTATGGTCCTTATCACTTCCCAGAGAAGTTAATACCACTTATTATCAATAATATTCTAAAAGGGAAATCTCTCCCTGTATATGGAAAAGGGCTTAACATACGCGACTGGCTTTTTGTAGAAGATCATTGTAAAGCTATTGACATGGTTATACGCAAAGGACGCAATGGCGAAGTTTACAACATTGGTGGACACAATGAAATGAAAAACATTGATATTGTTAAGCTAACTATTAAGTCTATTCATGATATGATGGAAAGTAATAAAAACTTACGCTCTATACTCAAAAAACAAGAGAAAGACGCAAATGGTAACATTTCTATTGACTGGATAAATGACGACCTTATAACATATGTCCCCGATCGTTTAGGTCATGATGCACGCTATGCTATAGATGCTACTAAAATAAAGAAAGAGCTTGGTTGGTATCCTGAAACCATGTTTGCAGAAGGTATTATAAAAACCATTAGATGGAATCTTGATAACCAACAATGGATAGAAGATGTTACCTCTGGAGATTACCAAAAATATTATGATATGATGTACACACAAAAAGGACGGTAACAAAAAGAAAGTATCAATAAATATTATTTTTTATCTTTAGATATAAGAATAAAAAGAGAAATAGATTTTTTTTTACGCCATAATATAAATTTGTTTTTATAATGACAAAAATCTTATTACTTGGCTCTGGTGAGTTAGGAAAAGAACTAACTATAGCTGCTAAGCGTGCAGGAGAGTATGTTATAGCTTGCGATAATTATAACAATGCCCCTGCTATGCAAGTAGCTGATGAGAGTGAAATAATAAATATGTTAGATAGCCATGAGCTTCAATCTGTTGTTGATAAACACCAGCCTAACATCATCTTTTGTGAGATAGAAGCTATCAGAACAGAAAAGCTTTTCGACTTTGAGGCACAAGGCATAAAAGTAGTACCATCAGCTAAAGCAGTAAACTATACTATGAACCGCCGTGCCATAAGAGATCTTGCTTCACAGAAATTAGGCTTACGCACTGCAAAATATTGCTACGCCAGCACTTACGAGGAGTTTATTTCTGCAGTAAAAAAGATAGGCATACCATGTGTAGTGAAACCTTTAATGAGCTCAAGTGGGCACGGTCAGAGCTATATACACGATAAAAAAGATATAGACAGTGCCTTCTCTACAGCCATGGAGGGTGCAAGGGGTGATGTTAGAGAAATAATCGTTGAAGAATTTATACACTTTGATAGCGAGTTTACGCTACTTACTGTAACACAACAAAATGGTAAAACTCTTTTTTGTCCTCCTATAGGTCATGTACAAAAGAATGGTGATTATCGTGAAAGTTGGTTGCCTTTTACTCTTCCTGATACAGCTCTACAAGAAGCACAAAATATTGCTGATAAAATAACAAAGACTCTAACAGGGAATGGAGTTTGGGGAGTAGAGTTTTTTTATACTACAGATGGCGAAGTTATATTCTCAGAACTATCTCCTCGCCCTCATGATACAGGAATGGTAACACTTGCCCATACCACTAATATTAACGAATTTGAGCTGCATTTCCGTGCAGCTATGGGCTTTCCTATTCCTTCTATACATACAGAACATGCAGGTTGCTCTGCTGTAATTCTATCTCCTATTAGTAGCAACATACCTTTAATATACAATCTTGAGGAAGCATATAAAGAGGATAAAACCTATATACGCATATTTGGTAAGCCTACAGCTACTATAGGTAGACGCATGGGAGTAGCTCTATGTTATGATGATGTTAGTGCTGATATTAATAACTTAAGGAAACGTACTAAGGCAGTAGCAAAAAAGGTTCTTGGCACTGATCCTTATATGGATAAATAAAATACCGCAAAATGCTTAGAATAGTATAGTTTTAAGCATTATGCTTTTATAAAATACTTTTTATATATATGTTTTTATAAGCACAACTTACTTTAAAAAAAGTACTAATTCTCTACCTGCTAAAAGTGCTAAAAAGCCTAAAACAAAGCTAAGACATATATACATCAAAGCAAAGCTATAATTGTCCTCCTTTATAATAGAAGCGTTTTCATAAATAAAAGTAGAAAAAGTAGTAAAACCTCCACAAAGACCAGTTGTGAGAAGAAGCTTTGTAGAAGCATTAATGCCATGCCCCTCTGGTAATGAGGAAAAAACGCCTATAAGAAAACAGCCTAAAACATTTACAAGAAAAGTACCTAAAGGAAAACTTCCTAATATAGAAATTTTTAAAAACTGAGAAAAAAGATAACGCAATCCTCCCCCTAAAAAACTACCTATTCCTACTATTATAAAACCTTTTATCATCTACCTTTTTGCTTATCATATTATCCCCAATATAAAATATTTTTTAATCATTTTATATTGGAAATTTTATATAGTCAAACACAACTTCACTACATACTACTATAGTATGTTTTCCTACATTAAAATATAACTTCTTAAAATTCCATTTGTAAATAAAACAAACAAGTAACAATTAAAAATAAACAAACTTTTTATAAATTCATATTCCTGTTTTTTTAATAAAACCTTTCTTTAGAATAGATTATCAAACACTCATCTTTTTATACTTATTCGGGATATCTCAAAAAACTGTATATCTTTATTAGCATTACACTTCTTACTTTATCTTATCTTAGACATAATAATTTGCCATACACTACGCTGTGGATTTTCTTTATTCCATTTAATAAAACCATCCCAATTTCTATATCTTTTTGGTAACCAACGCTGCTCGCCATAGGGAATATAATTTAAACATTTTCCTTTATCCAAACCATCTATAGCATTCATCTCTTGCAAAGAAAGTTCAAAATCAAATATAGAGATATTCTCCTTTAAATGTTTTTGTAACCATGTCTTAGGAATCATTATTATATTTTGCTGCAACATCCACCTCAATACAACCTGAACAACAGTCTTATTGTGATTCTTAGCTATAGTCATAAGAAGATCATTCTCTAATATCTCTTTCCTTGGTTTAACTGATCTGTAATGACTAAACGTAGACATCGCTTCTACTCTGATTCCTCTTTTTTCACAAAAACTAATAAGAGGCTTTTGAGAATTTAATGGACTTATTTCTATTTGATTGACAGCAGGAACTATTTCCGAAATTTCACTCAAATATTCTATATGCGGTTGCAAAAAATTACTTACTCCAATAGCTCGTATTCTACCTTGCTTATAGAGTCTTTCAAGTTCAGAATACATTTTCCCCATCATAGGCCATGGCCAATGTACTAAAAACAAGTCTATATAATCTGTTCCTAAATTATCAAAAGATTCTTGTATAACTTGCCTTACAGACTTTAGATTTCTAATATTAAAGATACGATGACGCCCATATTTATAGTCTTTAAAATAAAGTGCATCAGCATTCACCTTAGTTGTTATGAAAACATCTTCTCTTTTTATGCCATGCTCTTTCAAGGCCAATCCTATTTCTTTTTCATTATGGTATCTCCAAGCTGTATCAAATTGACGATACCCCAAGTCATAAGCTTCTTTAATTGCATAAGATAATTTATCTTTTGGAATAAGGAAAGTTCCCAATCCTATTTGAGGCATTTCTACTCCGTTATTTAGTTTTATTGTTTTCATTACTATTAATTTTCTAACATTTCAATAATCTTCTTATAATAGCCATAACTTCCTACAAACTCTATCATGTCAAGATCAGGATCGTGATTTCCTTCTATTAATAATGGCTCATCGTGAGAGCTTATAGCAACATCCCAACCAATAAAAGGTACTGTTGGTATCCTTTCAGCAGCAGAACAACACATACTTACTACATCTTTCCAAAAAGGAATACTAAAGCCTATTACCTTTTTCTCTGAGCCTGGATGAATAATATTAGACCTATAGCTCATTTTGCAGGATAGAATCCTCCTTAACTACCGATATACACTGGTGTTCTCAGCAATTCAAACGTTTCAGAGATATTTCGACCTTTGAAATCGTTCAATAGCTCATTTTGCAGGATGCAATATAGCTTAATGTTCGATAAACATTAACTTCGCTGGTATTTGAAAAGCCAAAAAGCGAAGTTATAATGAACAAGAAAAAATGCCCAGTGTGTAAGAGTAAACACACCGTGAAAAACGGAGTGCGTTATGGAAAACAACTGTATTTGTGCAAAGAT
>NZ_KB905296.1 GCF_000378745.1 Prevotella amnii DSM 23384 = JCM 14753 | reverse complement strand
ATTCGCTATCAATGCCCATTGCCTCGCTTACTATGGAAAGCGATACTATTTCAAGGTCGCTAAATCTCGGAACGACGCCTGGGCGTGGAATATTACCTTGCTCATTTACTAAATCTTTTGAGAATAGCTTGCATATATCAAGGATTTTTACGAAATTTGTATATAAGTTGTGCATACTGATTTTATAACTTAATGTATTGAGCAATACTAAGTTACAAATAAATTCTTGTATGTACAACTTTTCTTTCATATAAATTTATCTATTATTTTAATTCCGCCAACGGGTAGAAAATATCTATTTTGATAAATAATTATATCTACATAAATAATGATTAGTTGCATTTTAATAAAAAAAGATATTATTTTTCTTGTTTATTAAAATAATAATATTAACTTTGCTGCAATTAAAGTATTTTTTTTAACAATTATAAAATTTATGAGTAAAAAAATATTATTGCTGCCTTAGTAGTTTGTTTAGCTTCTTGCAGCGTAGAAAAATCAGAACAATTCAGTTTCGTGGGTAGGCTGGGGACTTATGGTCTATGATTTTATGATTTGTCTATAATATAATAGCTTATGAAAACTTTTATAAAAAAATTGTTGCGTAATATATTGGTGGGCTATGTTGTTTTGACGGTAGGCTTCTATATAAAAAATGGTAATCTTATGAGATTAACAGAATTAGGGGTCCACTTATCATACCTTCTTTTTATTACAGTATATACTTATACCAGTCATTTTTATTTTTCTTCAGATAAGGGAGATAAAAAAGATGAATAAATCAAAAAAGAGAGTCAAGAGGTTAAACAAGTCTACTTGCCTCTCTTTTTCTTATATAATTGTTCAATGATTAAGTGAACATAAAAAAACAGGTCTTTTTTTATCAACCTTTTTATTATTATTTATGATAACTTTTTTATCCTATATTTGCCATTTACATAGATAATTTCTATATTTGCACATTGCAAACTTGTTGTGCAACTAATAAAACTATAATAGGATAATGTCCATATCAAAAACAAGACAAACCTTAGTGGATGTAGCACGCCAGCTATTTGCTAAAAATGGCATTGTTAACACCACTATGAACGATATTGCCAAAGCTTCAGGAAAGGGAAGACGCACGCTTTATACTTATTTTAAAAGTAAGGACGATGTGTATTATGCTGTTATTGAAGCAGAACTGGAACGATTATCTGATAAGCTTGATGAAGTTGCTACAAAAAATATTAAGCCACAAGATAAAATCATTGAGCTTATTTACACCCACCTTTCTATGATAAAAGAGACAGTTATCCGTAATGGTAACTTGCGAGCAGAATTTTTTAGAAATATCTGGATGGTAGAGCGTGTACGTAAAAAATTTGATGAAGACGAAATAGAGCTTTTCAAGAAAGTATATTTAGAGGCAAAAAATGATGATGAGTTTGATATAGATAATGTAGAATTAGTTGCTGAAATAACCCACTATTGTATAAAGGGTCTTGAAGTGCCTTTTATTTATGGACGTATTGGGCATGGATTAACAGAAGAAACAAGCAGACCTGTTGTTGCTAAAGTAGTGTATGGAGCTTTAGGTAAAGCTGGTATGAAGCAGAAAAAATCTTTAATAATAAATAAATAAAATAATAAAAGGAAATGAATTTATTAACAGGAAAGACAGCCCTTATTACTGGAGCTGCTCGTGGAATTGGTAAAGCTATTGCTTTAAAATTTGCACAAGAAGGTGCAAACATTGCGTTCACCGATTTGTTTATTGATGAAGAACATGGTGGTCTTGAAACAGAAAGAGAGATTAAGGCAATGGGCGTTAAGGTAAAAGGATATGCCAGTAATGCAGCTAACTTTGACGAAAGTGCAGAAGTAGTAGCTAAGATAAAGGAAGACTTTGGTAGCATAGATATACTTGTAAACAATGCTGGTATAACAAAAGATGGCTTAATGCTAAGAATGACAGAGCAGCAATGGGATGCCGTTATAGCCGTTAATCTTAAAAGTGCATTCAACTTTATTCACGCCTGTGTGCCTATTATGATGCGTCAACGTGGTGGCTCTATCATAAATATGGCAAGTGTAGTAGGGGTACATGGTAATGTAGGACAAGCTAACTATGCTGCTTCTAAAGCAGGAATGATAGCTTTAGCAAAGAGTGTTGCACAAGAAATGGGGCCTAAAGGTATACGTGCTAATGCTATTGCTCCAGGCTTTATTGATACTGCTATGACACAAGTATTATCAGAAGAGGTGCGCAAGGAGTGGGCTTCTAAGATTCCTTTGAGGCGTGGTGGTACTGTAGATGATATTGCTAACACAGCAGTATATTTAGCTTCAGACTTATCAAGCTATGTTTCTGGACAGGTTTTGCAGGTAGATGGTGGTATGAATATGTAATATAACCTCTATTAAATAAGGTGGTAACAGAAGAAAGTTGTTTATAAACAAAACTTCTGTTTCCACTTTTTTTTATAATATGAAAGTGGCTATTATCACATTATTTATTCATATAATAATAGAAAAACTATGAAGGTTATTTACGAAGATAATCACCTCATTATAGTATACAAAGAAGCTGGCGAAATAGTGCAAGGTGATAAAACGGGAGATCAGCCATTATCAGAAACGGTGAAACTTTGGATTAAAGATAAATATAATAAGCCTGGAAATGTTTTTCTTGGCATAGTACATAGGCTCGATAGGCCAGTGGCAGGACTTGTTATATTTGCTCGCACCTCAAAAGCACTTTCAAGACTAAATGATATGTTTCGCAATGGAAATATACACAAAACTTATTGGGCCATAGTGCAGCAACAACCACTTAAGCCAGAAGACACACTTACAGATTGGTTGATACGTAACACACAGCAGAACAAAAGTTATGCTTATAATATACCATTACCTACGGCAAAAAAATCGGTCTTACATTATAAAACCATAAATACTTCTAAACACTATACTCTTTTAGAGATTAATCTTATGACCGGTAGACATCACCAGATACGATGCCAATTGGCAAACATGGGTTGCCCCATTAAGGGCGACTTGAAATATGGAGCAGCACGCTCTAATCCTGATGGAAGTATATCTTTATTAAGTCATAAGATAGAGTTTATACACCCTGTATCTAAGAAGACTATAAGAATAGTTTCTCCTATACCTAATGACAATCTTTGGCAAGCTATTAATCCACACGACGAAGAAGAAGGAGTAATAGTAAAAGATAATGTCTAAAAGATCAATAACTATGAATATTTCATATAAGGAATGACAATATCTTTATTTATATGATAACTATTTATTTTTTATAATAAAAAACATAGTTTTTATATTATAAAAAGGTATAGCAAAAAAAGAAAAAATAACTTATTTTTATCTCATTTTTAATTTATTTTTTCATTAAAAATAGTCTATTTTTAGTATATAAACCTTGTTCATATCATAATAAGATATTAACCTTTTATGATCAATAGGTAATGTTATTATGCTGAAAATAAGTATAAATAAAAGAATATTTGTTGGTTAAAATTTTTCTTTTTCTTTTGTTGGAAAAGAAAAAAAATATATCTTTGTAGCATAATTACTATTACTAACTAATAATAAACAATCATCATCTACTATATCATGATGGTAATAATTACAAAAAGCTAAATGTGAGGAATTGTGTATATATAACATGATAAAAACTTTTTATTTCTTTCCTCACAGGGAGTAAATAAGCATAAGCATGCGATATGTAACGCTTATATTCTCTCCAAGCATTGTTAAAAACCTTATTTTTTACAACAAGGAAGAGTATAGAAAAGATGATATACTCTTCCGTTTTTATGTTTTAATGTTTCCTTTTAGAAAGTATCTTTGTAACTTTGCATAGTAATATGAGTTAATATACACATACGATAAGAAATATTTAGGTGTTAAGGTACTCTATAAAAAACATCAATGAAAATTACAAAATATAATAGTATTACTTAAATATGTTTTTTATATTACATTATATATGTAATGTGCAGCAATATGGTTGTAATAAAAATATAGGTGCAAGGTGTTATTTATGTACCTTATTTGTAATAGTATTGTCTTTTATCACAAATGGTTTAAGAGCTTCTTGCAAAAGAGAGCTTATGTTTAACGATACTCTTAAAGAAATTATTGTTACACCTCGTTTTGCTCAATATGAAATAATACCACCACAAAAACTAAAGGGTAAAGACCTTGAACGGTTAAATTCTCAGTCTATAGCAGATGCTTTACGTTATTTTACAGGACTTCAAATAAAAGACTATGGAGGGGTAGGCGGTATGAAAACAGTGAATATAAGAGCCTTAGGAAGTCAGCATGTAGGAATAGCTTATGATGGCATAATGCTTTCTAATGCACAGAATGGGCAGATAGACTTGGGACAGTTTTCGCTCGACAATGTAGATGAGATCACTATATATAATGGTCAGAAAAGCTATATCTTTCAGTCGGCAACCGACTTTGGTAATGCTGGCACTATATATATTCATACTCACTCTCCAGGATTCTTAAAAAACAAATGTTATAATCTAAAGGTTAAAACAAAATTTGGTTCAAGTAACACTTTTCGTTTTTCTACTATCTGGGAGCAGCGTATATTGCCTAATGTTTCTACCTCTTTAAATGCTGAGTTATTATCATCAAATGGTAAATATAAGTTTCATCATAATATTGTATCGTTAGATGGTTATACTACGCATGATACACTTGCTATTAGGCAGAATGGAGATATTCTTGCTGAACGTATAGAGATAAACATGTATGGACTTATTAAAAAAGGCTTCTGGAATGCTAAAGGATACTTTTATAATTCTTCACGTGGCATCCCTGGAGCTATTGTAGAAAATGTATGGCATAGGGGGGAGAGACAGTCAGATCTAAATTCTTTTTTTCAAGGACGTTTTCAGAAAGATATTACAAATAAATTTTCTACTAAAGTTTTAGCTAAATATGCTTTTTATTACACGCATTATCTTAATAAAGATCCTTATACTTTGCCCATAGATAATAAATATTGGCAGCAGGAAGCATATTTCTCAATAGCTAACATATATGAAATATTACCATCGTGGCATGCTTCGATAGCATACGATTTTAAGTGGAACAAATTAAATGCTAACACAGCATATTTTGCTTTTCCTACTCGAAACTCACACCTTACAAGTATAGCTACTTCTCTTGATATACATTACATAAAGGCGCAGGCATCTTTACTGATGACAAACATCGAGGATAAAGTAGATTTTAAGACCTTTAAAAAAGAAGATACTAAAACTTTTAGAAAGTTTTCTCCTGCTATTTTTCTTAATTTCCCTATTCTAACAAGAGAAGATAATATAAATAAAAAAAGAAGTATATTGCTTAATATTAATGCTTTTGCTAAACAACATTTCAGAATGCCCACATTTAATGATTTATATTATACTGATATAGGCAGTTCTGATCTAAAGCCTGAACGTGCTAATCAATATAATATAGGAGCTTCGTTCGATTATAATTGGTTACACTCATGGGCTAAAAATATACATCTGCGAATAGATACATATTATAATACCATTAATAACAAGATAGTAGCCTTTCCTAAAGGACAACAATTTCGGTGGACGATACTCAATCTTGGTAAGGTGGATATAAAAGGTTTGGATATATCTTCTGCTTTTACGTTTACAGCTAATCATAATATAGCTATGCCATTATTAATAACATCTCGTATTCAGTACACTTATCAGCAAGCAAAGGATATTACTTCTGTAACATCGTCTTTTTACAAAAACCAAATACCCTATATACCTAAACATAGTGGTTCGTTTGTTTTAAACTTAGATTATGCACATTTTTCAGTTAATTATAGTTTAATAGATACCGGGCAAAGATATAGTGGAAAAAACAACACAATATATACTCGTATGCATGCTTGGTTAACACACGATGCGAACATATCTTATTTCTTTAAATATAAAAAGATGGTGTGGAAAGTTATTGTAGAGGCAAATAATATCTTTAACCAACAATATGAGGTAGTAGACAATTATCCTATGCCAGGCTTTAATGGAAATATTGGCATACAAGTGGAGTTATAAAACATATATTTTAATTAATAATTTTAATGTTACTTTTTATGAAAAAAACAAGTATTCTTACAAACATCTGTATCCCTGCCAGAATATTAGGTTTGGCACTTACAGTTTGCACTTTATTTACAGTTACGTCATGTACTAATGATGACAACGGCTTAATACCCATAGGAAACGGTGAAGGTAACTATGGGCAGTTTCAAACAGAGGAAAAATATAACAATGAAACACAAGGTATGTTTATACTTTGTGAAGGAAATTACGGAAAGAATAATTCTACATTAGATTATCTAAACTTTACAACTGGGCTGTATTATCCTAATGTCTTTGAATCTGGATTTATGAAAGATAGTAAAAAAATGGGAGATACGGGTAATGATATTAAATATTATAAGGGTAAACTTTGGATAGTTATTAATGCTTCTAACAAAGTAATAGTAGTTAATCCTGTTAATGGAAAAATAGAAAAAGAGATAAATAATATAATAAATGGGCGCCATTTAGTGTATTATAACGGATTTGTATATGTTAGTGCATACTATAATGCTAAATTTAATAAGGTTATAAGCAAGGGAACTGTTTATAAAATAAATGCAGATGATTATACTATAACAGGTCAAGTAGAAGTAGGTTATCAACCAGAAAATATGGATATTGTTAAGGACAGACTCTATGTTGCAAATAGCGGAGGGTATAATGGAGGCAATGATATAGGTTACGACCATACTATAAGTGTAATAGATATTAATACTTTCAAAGTAATAAAAACTATAGATGTAAAATCTGTGAATCTTAATGAATTAAAAGCAGATAAAAATGGTAATCTTTGGGTTACTTCTCAAGGTAAATACGATCCTACAACGTATAGTATGGTAGGTGCTAATATTACAGAAATATCTACAGAAGGTGAAATACTTAATCATTTTGATGTTTCTGCAGCTAATTTGGTTATTAATGATAATAATCTTTATTATACTGTTTCTTTATCTAAACAGCCTGTTCAGCTTAATGTTATAGACACAAATACAGGGAAAATAATTGAAAAGAATTTATTAAAGAACAATTCTCCATCTCAGCTTCCTATTACAACTTGTGCAGTTGCTATTAATCCTTCAAATAAAAATATTTATCTTGCTGATGCAAAAGATTATATCTCCGCAGGTGAAATATTTGTATATGATAAAAACGGTAAATATCTTTCAACAATAAAAAATAATCTAATAGGTATTACCCCTGCTCATATATGCTTTATCCCCTAATAAAGTATAAGCAATAGAGCAGTGCTGATACAAACAAAAAAACAGTGGTAGTATATAGCGTTAAAAGCAATAACTTCCACTGTTTTTTTATATAATACTATTAGTATATACTATAATATAAAGCCTTATAACGGACTAACAAACAAAAAAGTACGAATAAGAGCATAAGACCCAATGCCAGATAAATAACCAACTAAGGCTATCCAGCTAATCTTTTTCATATACCAGCCAAAGGTAATCTTCTCTAATCCCATCACAACTACTCCTGCTGCACTTCCTATAATTAGCATAGAGCCACCCACACCTGCACAATAAGCTAATAATTGCCAGAAGATACCATCTACAGCCATATCGCCTGTTACTGTAACAGGATACATACCCATACTGCCTGCTACTAAAGGAACATTATCTATAATAGAGGATAGAGCTCCTATTATACCAGTTACAGCATAGTGATTTCCATTAAAGGTTATATTTAATCCCTTACCTACTTGCTCTAAAGCACCAATTTCTTCAAGGCAAGCAACAGCCATTAATATACCTAAGAAAAATAATATTGTAGACATATCTATGCGTCTTAACAAATTACTTACACGCTTAGCAAAGTCTTCACTGCCACCTATCTTTTTATATAAGCGATAGTATAAAACCTCTGTAACCGACCATAGCAATCCTAAAACACATAAAATACCCATGAAAGGAGGCAATCCGGTAAAAGTATGAAAGACTGGTACAAGACATAAGCCACCTACACCTATGGCAAAGATTAATTTTCTTTGAAAACCGCCAAACTCTTTTTCACTTTCATTTTCTTCGCCAATGTTTAAAGATACATCAGTTGCTATTTTACCTTTAAGCATAAACTGAAGTATTAAAGCTGGAATAACCATAGATAAAAGAGATGGGATAAAAATCTCACTTATAACTCCTGCAGCTGTAATAAGACCTTTATTCCATAACATAATAGTAGTAACATCGCCTATAGGTGAAAAAGCTCCGCCAGAATTAGCCGCTATAATGATTAATGAAGCATAAACCATTCTGTCTTCATGGGACTTAATGAGTTTTCGTAAAATCATAATCATTACAATACTTGTAGTAAGATTATCTAATATAGCTGAAAGAAAGAATGTCATAAAAGCTATTTTCCACATCAGACCACGTTTCGATTTAGATCTCATGACATTTTTTACCCAATTGAAACCGCCGTTTTGATCAACTACTTCTACAATAGTCATGGCTCCCATAAGAAAAAATAAGGTAGTAGCTGTGTCGCCAAGATGTTCTACTATAACCTTATTCGCTAATGACATTACAGAATGGGCTGTAATGTTAATATCTGGGTGCATTGTTAAAAGAAACTTAGATGGATCTACCATAAATAGGACCCAACAGACTACAAACATTAATAATGCAATAGCTGCTTTGTTTATCTTAGTTAAACTTTCTACAGCAATGAGTGCATATCCTAAAATGAAAACAATAATAATAAAAAGTGAAAGTGTTGTCATAAATTACATAAAAACTTTATTTTGGCGCAAAGATACACAAAAGAAAATACAAGACTTCTAAAATGAAGATAAAAATTAAGTTTCTAACTTTTTTTTTCCAATAATTTTATAGTACATTTGTAACAAAAAGATAATATAAAGGAAAGGTATAGCTTTACTTTTATTGACAGCTTATATGTTTTTAAATTGATTTTTATATCATAATCAGCTTGTTTAAAATAACTTTTCTTTAATCCTAAATTGAACTACAATGGCAGAAAATAAACGCAAAAGAATGGAAGAACTTGTTCTATGTTTGAACAATGCTTCTGATGCCTATTATAATGGTAAAGGTGAAATTATGACCGACTTTGAGTGGGATGCGGCTTTCGATGAATTAAAAAAAATAGAAAAAGAACTCGGAATAATACTTCCCAGCTCACCTACAAATAATGTTAGTGCTGATAATATAACGGGGAAAAAAGAGGAACACGAATACCCAGCCTTGTCTTTAGCGAAAACAAAAAGTGAAGAAGTTCTTGTAAAGTGGGCTGCAAATCGTCCTATATGGCTCTCATGGAAATTAGATGGATTAACACTTGTAGTAACCTATGATGAGGGAAAACTTACGAAAGTAGTAACACGTGGTAACGGACATATAGGTACAAATATAACTCACTTAGCTTCGGCTATAAAAGGAATATTACCAACAATAAACACTAAAGAGCACCTTGTTATACGCGGAGAAGCTGTTATCAGTTATGCCGATTTTGAAATCTTTAATATGGAATCAGAAGAAGAATATGCTAATCCTCGCAATCTTGCTTCAGGATCGCTTACGCTAAAAGATATTAATGAGGTGAAATCGCGGCATTTACAATGGAAGCCTTTTACGTTGGTACATTGCGATCGGACTATTATTTCGTGGGGTGAGCGTATGTCTTTCCTTGATAGTTTAGGATTTAACACTGTAGAGCGAGAGTTTATAGCTATCCCCTCTATAAAAAATATAGAAGATGTAATAGCAGCATGGACTCAACGCGTTACTGATAGTGCAAGAAAAGACAAGCAGCCTTACCCTGTAGATGGGTTAGTTATTACTTATGATGATACAGATTATGCAGCAACAGGATCGGTAACAGGGCATCATGCTACACGTGCAGGATTAGCTTTTAAATGGCAAGATGAAAGCATGGAGACGGAACTAAAATTTATCGAATGGTCATGTGCTACATCTACTATATCGCCAGTGGCTGTATTTGCCCCAGTTGAGATAGAAGGAACTATTGTAAAGCGTGCTAGTCTGTGTAATATTTCTGAGTGTGAGCGTTTAGGTATAGGTGATGCCGGAACAAAAATAATGGTAATAAAAGCAAATAAAATTATCCCAAAGGTTATTTGTGTTTCAAAGCGTATAGGCAGTTTTCTAATCCCCTCTGTTTGTCCTGTATGTCAGTGTCCAACGGAGATAGTAGAAAATGAAAAAAGTGGAACTCGTACTCTTCACTGCACTAATCACTATTGTCCAGCTAAACAACTTAAGAAGTTAGCTCGATTTGTATCAAAGGAAGGGGTAAACATAGATGGATTGTCAGAACAAACTATGCAAAAGTTTATAAATCTGGGTTGGGTAAAAGAGTATTCTGATATATTTCAATTAAAGAAAAAAGAAAAAGAGTTAAAACAAATAGAGGGTTTTGGTACTAAAAGTTGTGAAAACCTGTTTTCCGCGATAGAAAAATCACGTATTGTAGAAGCAAAACAATTACTATATGCTTTAAGTATCCCTTTAATAGGTAAAGATGTATGTAATCGCTTACTTTCTACTTATTCTTTAGAAGAACTTATAAGCATGAGTCGTCCCACAACTATTGCTTCACAGCAATTATTATTTAATGAGGCTTATGCGGATACAGAAACGATATTTTCAACAATAGCAGGCATTGGACCTGAAAAGAGTACAAGTTTTGTACGATGGATGAGAGATGAAAACAATTATACTCAACTTCAACATCTTTTACAAGAACTTACCATTAAACAAACAACTACAGAGATAAAGGGAAAATCTTGTAAAGGTTTAACCTTTGTGATAACAGGTGATGTGTATCATTATAAAAATCGTAATGAATTAAAAGCATACATAGAAAGTGAAGGAGGAAAAGTTACTGGTAGTGTTTCTAAAAATACTAACTACCTTATTAATAATGATACAGAAAGCATATCTAATAAAAATAAAAAAGCTAAAGAGCTCAATATTCCTATAATTTCAGAAGACGATTTCATATCTCTTTTTAATAAATAAAACAAAAGCCTTATATAGTATGTTATTGTTGTATTTATATTAAATGTTTGTAGTAAAGTTTTTATTTTCTTTTATTATTTGTATATTTGCATTTATGATAAAAAAATATATAAAGTTATGAGTCAGATAAACAATCATTTGGTAATAATGGCAGGAGGAGTGGGAAGTAGGTTTTGGCCAATGAGCACATCTGATTATCCCAAACAGTTTATAGATGTTTTAGGTGTTGGTAAATCATTATTGCAGCTTACACTTGATCGTTTTAAAGACATAATGCTTTTGGATAATGTTTGGGTTGTAACTAATGAAAGATATGTAGATATAGTTCGTACGCAATTGCCTGAAATTTCTCAGAATCATATCTTAAGCGAGCCATGTCGTCGTAACACAGCACCTTGTATAGCTTATGTAAGTTGGCGTATAAAGAAAGAAAACCCTAAGGCAAATATAGTTATAACTCCCAGTGATCATATTGTAACAAATCCTACAGAGTTTAAACGTGTAATAAATAATTGCTTAGAGTTTACGGCACAGTCGGACGCTATAGTAACTTTAGGTATGAAACCAACACGCCCTGAAACAGGATATGGTTATATTAAGGCAGATCTTAGTTCGTTTTCAGCTCGTAATAAAGAGGTTTTTCGTGTCGACCAATTTAGGGAAAAGCCAAGTTTAGAGACTGCTAAAAAGTATATTAGTCAGAACAATTTCTTTTGGAATGCTGGTATTTTTGTATGGAGTGCTTCTACGATTATTAATGCTTTTCGCATTTATCAGCCTGCTACAGCTCTTTTATTTGAGAGAATTATAAATGTTTTAGGTACACCATTAGAGCAAGAAACAATTAATGAAATTTATCCAGAGTGTGAGAATATATCGGTTGATTATGCTATAATGGAAAAAGCAGAGGAGATTTTTGTTCATCCTGCAGACTTTGGTTGGAGCGATCTTGGTACATGGGGCTCATTGTTGGCTCAAACTCCTCATGACCTTTATGGAAACACGCTTATAGGTCCTAATGTGCAGGTATTTGATACAAATAATACTATAGTGCATACCTCAGATGAAAAAAAAGTAATTATACAAGGATTAGATGGCTATATAGTAGCTGAGAAGAATAACACATTACTTATATGTAAATTATCTGAAGAACAAAAGATCAGGCAGTTTTCTGGTGAAAACTAAACGTTTTAGTAAATAGTACAAAGTGAATAGAAAGATTAAAAACATGAATGTGTTTTGGCACGAATTTACTAAATAACAGAAAGAATAAGATAATTTTATAGGAATCATTATAAAAGCGGATTGTTTTTTAGGAAGATGTACTTTATTTTGAGTTAATAAATTAATAGTATGGAACCATTGGCTGAGAGAATGCGTCCACGCAGTTTAGATCAATATATAGGGCAAAAACATTTAGTGGGTAAAAATGGTGTATTGAGGAGAATGATAGAATCGAAACATATCTCTTCTTTTATACTTTGGGGGCCTCCGGGTGTCGGAAAAACCACTTTAGCACAGATAATAGCAAATATGTTAGAAACGCCTTTTTATTCAGTTTCGGCAGTAACAAGTGGCGTAAAGGAAGTGCGTGAAGTAATAGAAAGAGCCAAAGGTAATCGTTTTTTTTCTACTAATTCACCAATTATTTTTATAGATGAGATACATCGCTTTTCACGAGCTCAACAAGACTCTTTGCTTGATGCTGTAGAAAAAGGTATAGTAACTCTTATTGGAGCAACGACGGAGAATCCTTCTTTTGAGGTTATTACTCCTCTCTTATCGCGTTGCCAAATCTATACATTGAAAAGCTTAGAAGATGATGACCTCTTATCATTATTATATCGTGCCATAAAGGAAGATGGTGAGCTAAAGAAGCGTAATATTGAAATTGTGGAAACATGCGCTATTTTGCGCTATAGTGGAGGTGATGCACGTAAGTTGCTTAATATATTAGACCTTATTGTTTCTTCAACACTGGAAGATAATATAAAAATAACAGACGAAATTGTGGAAAATCAATTATTGCAGCCTGTTTTATCTTATGATAAAGCTGGAGATATGCATTATGATATTATTTCGGCATTTATAAAGTCAATACGTGGTAGCGATCCTGATGCTGCAATTTATTGGTTAGCGCGAATGATAGAAGGAGGAGAAGACCCCAAATTCATAGCTCGTAGATTAGTTATTTGTGCAGCAGAAGATATAGGATTAGCTAATCCTAATGCTCTTCTGATAGCAAATGCTGCCTTTGATATTGTTATAAAGATAGGATGGCCAGAGGGTAGAATACCTTTGGCAGAGGCTACTATATATCTGGCTACATCTCAAAAAAGTAATTCTGCATATTTAGCTATAAATGAAGCTATTGCCGAAGTAAATAAAAGTGGTAATGTGCCAGTTCCTCTCCATCTTCGTAATGCGCCTACCAAATTAATGAAAGATATAGGATATAAAAAAGGTTATAAGTATCCTCATGATTATCAGAATAATTTTGTGTTGCAACAATATCTTCCTGATACTTTAATAGATAAACATTTTTGGCATGCACAGCACTCTCCAATGGAAGAAAAGTTATATCAGCGTATGTTACAAGTGTGGGGAAAACGCTATGAATGACGATATTTAATTTGTGGTATAAAAATATATTATTTTCAAGGGAATTGTAGTTTAAAAATTGTTCTTTTGGAAAATATGTCTATAGATGTTTTATTTTGTCTAAATTTATTTGTATTTTTGCCATATAGTAGTAAGTTGTTTTGATGTATTTTTCTTTATTATGACTGGCTAAAGTTAATACTTTGGTAATTTGTTTTATTATGTTTAATGAAAATAGTCAGGTATAGAATAAGTCATATAAATAAAAAAAGAGTGGAGATGAAACCTATTTTTGTAGCAGGCCCATGTGTTATAGAAAGTTTTGAGCTTCTTTGTCAAGTGGCAGAAGAGTTAGTTCGTTTAAATAACAAATATAAAGTAAATATTATTTTTAAAGCAAGTTTTGATAAGGCAAATCGTACAAGTTTAAGTTCTTTTAGAGGTCCTGGATTAAGCAAAGGTTTGTCCATGTTAAGAGAAATAAAGCAACAATATGGGTTAAAGATTCTTACAGATATTCACGAAAGCTATCAAGCAGATATTGTAGGTGAAATTGTAGATGTTATTCAGATACCAGCTTTTCTTTGTAGACAGACAGATTTACTTGTAGCTGCATCTAAAACTGGGAAGATTATTAATATAAAAAAGGCACAATTTTTAAGTGGTAAGGATATGAAATATCCTGTCCAGAAATGTTTAGAGAGTGGTGCTAAGGAAGTTTGGCTTACAGAACGTGGTAATAGTTTTGGTTATAATAATTTGGTAGTAGATTTTCGTAATATTTATGACATGAAAGAAATAGTACCAATAGTTATTATGGATTGCACGCATAGTGTACAGCGCCCTAGTGCAGGTGAAGGAAAAACTATAGGTGATCGTAAATTTGTACCTGCTATGGCTATAGCTGCAAAAGCTTTTGGGGCAACTGGTTATTTTTTTGAAGTTCATCCAGATCCAGATAAAGGTTTATCAGATGCTGCTAATATGTTAGAGTTAGATAAGTTAGATGGGTTAATAGGCAAATTAATATGATAGTTGAAGAAAATAAAATAGAAAAAGTAAGGTCTTATGCTATTCAATGTATTAAGGAAGAGGCTGAAGCTACATTAGCTTTAATAAATCAGCTTGATGATAATTTTGATAAAGCAGTAAAGCTAATTTATGATTGTAAAGGTAAGGTTATAGTAACCGGGGTGGGCAAGAGTGGAAATATTGGTGCAAAAATAGCAGCAACATTATCATCTACAGGTACTCCTGCTTTCTTTGTAAATCCATTAGATGCTTATCATGGGGATTTAGGAGTAATGACTAAAGATGATGTTGTACTTGCCCTTTCTAACTCAGGTCAAACAGATGAGTTGTTACGTTTTATCCCCATTCTTTTACAAATGACAGTGCCGATTATAGGTATTAGTGCTAATACAGATTCTTTATTGGCAAAATATAGTACTGTACATATTAAGGTTTGGGTAGAAAAAGAAGCTTGTCCACTTAATCTTGCACCAACAAGTTCTACTACAGCGGCTCTTGTTATGGGAGATGCGTTAGCTGTAGCTTTAATGAGGGTACGCAATTTTAAGCCGAAAGATTTTGCACAGTTTCACCCTGGTGGATCTTTAGGTAAGCGCTTACTTACAACGGCACAAGATGTGATGCAGGCAGAAAGTTTGCCTATTATTCCTAAAGAAATGCATCTTGGCGACGCTATTATACATGTTAGTAAAGGTAAATTAGGGTTAGGGGTTTC
Source organism: Prevotella amnii DSM 23384 = JCM 14753 (assembly GCF_000378745.1). Classification (GTDB taxonomy): domain Bacteria; phylum Bacteroidota; class Bacteroidia; order Bacteroidales; family Bacteroidaceae; genus Prevotella; species Prevotella amnii. The sequence continues at coordinate 4,727 of NZ_KB905296.1, read as the reverse complement.
TCTTGATAAAGATAATAAGGTTATAGGTTTAATTACTGATGGCGATATTCGCCGCGCAATGGAACAATGGCAAGCTGAATTCTTTGATAAAACGGTAGAGGATATAATGACAAAAGAGCCTAAGTCGGTATTACCTATTACTAAAATTGCAGATATTCAAGCTACTATGCAAAAATATAAGATTCATACAGTATTAGTGTGTGATGCTAATAAACACTTATTAGGAATTGTTGATCATTATAGATGTATGGTTTAATGTTAAATGTCTTTTAATATTCAGAGATTGTACATTAAATAAAAAATGAAAAACATGTAAAGTATATGTATAAAAGAGATGTTTTTATAATATTTTCTATTGTTTTAATGTCTTTATTTTTCTTACCAGAAAGTAAAGCAACGATACTTTCTAAAGAGAGAGCAGACTCTTTAATAGCATTTCAATTAAGGAAAAAAGGGGTGCATTTTACGAAAAACAATTCTGTAGTATTGCTGAAAAATGGTAAAGAAAAATTTGAAGATTTATTTAAAGCAATAGAACAAGCGAGGTCAAGTATACATTTAGAATATTTTAATTTCCGTAATGACTCTATTAATAACGAACTTATTAAGCGCCTAGCTATTAAAGCTAAAGAAGGTGTTGAGGTTAGAGCTGTATTTGATGGATTTGGTAATGCAAGTAATAATAGTCCTATAAAAAGAGCTGATATTAAGAAAATTAGAAGTATGGGGATTGAAATATATAATTTTAAGCCTCTTAGGTTTCCTTGGTTTCATTGTATATTTAATCGTGATCACCGTAAAATAGTAATAATAGATGGTAAAGTTGCTTACACGGGAGGAATGAATGTAGCTGATTATTATATAAAAGGCACAAAATTAGTTGGTTCATGGCATGATATGCATTGTAGAATAGAGGGAGACGAGGTTAATACTCTTCAAAGGATTTTTTTCAAAATGTGGTATCTTGTTACGGGACAAAAGCTGCATGGGGCTAAATATTTTAGAGGAATAACTAATGCAGAATATATAAAAGGGTTAAAGCCTGATACTAGTGCATCTGTAGGTAAAAAGATGGTTTGTATTATTAATAGAGAGCCACATATAACAAATGATATTATTCGTTATTTTTATATTAATGCTATAAATGATGCGCAAGATAGTATAAAAATTATAAATCCATATTTCACATTAAGTAGAAAATTAAAGAAAGCTTTAAAAAATGCTGTTAGACGTGGGGTTAAAGTAGAAATAATGCTTAGTGTTAAGAGTGATATACCTCTTACTCCTGATTGTGGCTTTTATAACGCTCACAAATTAATGAAAGCAGGTTGTACCGTATGGCTTTATAAAAAAGGTTTTCATCATACTAAAATAATTATGGTTGATGGACAATTTGGTACAATAGGTTCGGCCAATCTTAATGCTCGTAGCTTGAGGTGGGATAGAGAAGAGAATGCTGTAATAATAGACTCTTGTATAACTAAAGAACTTGATACTTTATTTGATGAACAAAAAAAGAATAGCTTTATTTTAACACCTAAGAATTGGGAAACATGGCGCTCTCATTGGCAGCGATTTAAGGGGTGGTTTGCTTATTTATTATCCCCTTTTCTTTAAGTATTAGTTATCTTTTGAAATGATATTATTGTTGTCAGGTAAAAATTTTATATATTTATAAGTATGTGTATAAAGAAGAAAATAACATTTTTGTTTATTATACTGATATATTTATGTTATATGCAAACTATAAGGGGGGAATCTATATGTATTAATAAAGATAAAGACTTATACCTATTAAATATGTTTGCAAAGGTTAATGCTATAAATAGTAATACTAATGAATATATGTATAAATCAAATGCAGCTTTAGTTTCTGAAACTAAGTTAGATTGTGCCAAAATGGTTTTTTCTTTACCTGGTATGCGTTTTATGCAAAAAATACGAACTAAAAAGCCTGTTAATAAAATTACTGTTAAAAGATTGCCTGTAGGACTTGTATGGAATGATAAAAGAAAGTTAATAGAGGGATATATAAATAAAGAAGGACAGTATTCTTATAGTATTTGTATAGAAGATAATGGTAAGATATATAGTGAAAATATAAATCTCATAGTATCTAATAAATTGCAGATGCCAGTTCCATTTATGGGTTGGTTATCATGGAATTCAGTGCAGAATGAAGTGTCTGAAGATATAGTAAGAAAAGTTGTGCAAATATTTAAGGCTAAAGGACTTTATGCATGTGGGTGGAAAACTATTATGCTTGATGATCTATGGCAGGCAAACGAACGTCAGCCAGATGGCACACCAAAAGCAGATGAGAAAAGATTTCCAAATGGTATTAAGGCTTTATCTAATTATATTCATAAGGAAGGAATGAAGTTTGGCTTATATACAGATGTAGCAGAATTAACATGTGCTAATGCTTTTGGCTCTTTGGGGTATGAGGATATAGATGCAAAAACGTACGCAGACTGGAAAGTTGATATTGTTAAATGCGATTATTGTCATGCTCCAAGTGATCTATTAACAGCTAAAAAACGTTATAAAGATATTTATGAAGCATTTAAAAGAGCAGGCAATAATACAGTGTTATATATATGTGAGTGGGGAGAACGTGAACCTTGGAAATGGGGTGCAGAGATAGGGGGAAGATGTTGGCGTGTATCTCAAGATGTAAGAGATTGTTGGACAGGAAAAGGAAATGGTGAGGGAGTGGTGCAAAGCATTAGAGATATGAAGCATTTATCAACATATCAGGGCGTAAATCGTTTTAATGATGCAGATATGTTATGTACAGGTTTGCATGCAACAGGTAAATCTTCAAATGATTTATGTGGTGGAAAAGGACCAGGAATGACACAAGATGAGTATCGTACTCAGTTCGCTTTATGGTGTATGTGGTCTTCTCCTATGGTGTTATCTTTTGATCCAAGATTAAAAACATTTACAAAAGATGATTATGCTATATTGACAAATAAAGATTTGATTGCACTTGATCAGGATCCTATGGGGCAGCAAGCGGATTTGATATCAGAAGATAACGATATGGTTGTTTTTGCTAAAGATTGTGCAAATGGAGATATTGCCATTTCTGTTACTAATATGTCAGATAGAGATAGGGACTTTACATTCGATTTTTCTAAAATACCAGCACTTGATGTTTATAAGTCATATCATGTTCGTGATCTATGGACTCAATCTATGTTAGCAAAGAAAGTGACTTCTTTATTAACTACAAAAGTTGCGAGTCATGCTACAAAAGTGTTTCGTCTTTCAGAAGATTAGTTTTTTGTTGCTTAAGGAGAAAATATATGAATAAAAGGATATATGTGTTTTATAGATTGAGGAAAAATTAATATAAAGGTTTTTATTCACTAATTATAATTAAAAAAATTGGTTGGTATATTGTTTATATATATATTTGTAACCTAATGAGAAGAATATTTTTCATAATACTATTAATGTTGAGTATATCAATATATGCACAACAAAATGTAACAACAAGTGCAAATGATACTGCGCTAGTAAGACCTATAGAGTCTTCACAGTTACGCGGAATACGTGAGGCAACTGTGGAGGAAAAGGTGTTCGCTAAACAGTTAGCATATCAAATAGAAGAACAAAGGCAGGTGGATAATACTTTACCTATTGTAGATGTAAATAGTCAAGCAATTACATATAATGATATTTATTATCCCATATGGACTAATAGGTTGTGGAGATTACATCCAGGTTTAAATATCAATTTAGGTGCATCAGCTTTCTATAATATGGGTAAAGGATATTTTAATGGTGGAGGCTTCTCTCAAGATGTTTCAATTCAATATGTAACTAACATTTCACCAAAACTCACAATAAGTTTAGGTGGCTATCTTAATCATATTACTTATAAAGGGGATAATTATTTTGTAGGAGGTGTAAACGCTATGTTAGGATATCGTTTAGATGATCATTGGAGTGCATATGCCTTTGTACAAAAGGCTTTCACAAGCAATAATATAATATTTGGATATAATAATTACTATCAGCCTTATATTGGGCAATATAGATGTATGGGAACTATTGCTGGGTATGGGTATGCAGGATTAGGTTATGGCATAATAGATTCTCGATATATGGATCGTATTGGTGGGGGTATTACTTACCAGTGGGGTAGTAATAATCAAAATACAATTTCTATAAATGTAGAGTTTGATCGTTTACCTGATTATAGAAATAATTTCTATAATATACAGCGCTATGATTATCCCACATATTAATAACAATAGAGGCAAATATTATAGTTATTTATTGTTGTATAATAAAATAACCATTCTTATATTATAGTTGTGTTTTTTATAAAAACGGGTAATCAAAAAAGTATATTATTCGTGAGAAGTGCCATGCATAATTTTCAAGCTTAATAAAAGTTTTAGCAGATAATAATATAATGTACATAGTAGCTATATTTTTTGGGTCAGTCCTAAAATCCAGTTGCAAGCCCTCTCCTCTCAGGCACATAATTTCATAAGTATTTGTTATCTTTGCATCATGAAGAATCACCAATTATTACGTTGCATCTTTCCAGATGTACTTGCCGACTACTTTGATGTTGTCGATATTCAAGAGAGTGTTTCGCAGATTGACTTTTGGCTTGACGAGCGTAACTTTATGGAAAAGTCAGACCATAAGTTAGGCACTGTAAGCAGTTATGGTTTTACCAGCGAGCGTGTTATTCAGGACTT
>NZ_KB905295.1 GCF_000378745.1 Prevotella amnii DSM 23384 = JCM 14753 | reverse complement strand
CAAGGATGCTGCAAGGCTGAAGCTGGCAAAATGGTTTAACGAGGTAGAGAAGTTGGGGGTGGACAACTTCTATACGGTGATAGACACCTTTAAGAACCATTATGATACCATACTCAATTTCTTTGTCAACAGAGCCACAAATGCCAATGCTGAATCCTTCAACGCAAAAGTCAAAGCCTTCAGGGCACAGTTTAGGGGAGTAACGGACATTCCTTTCTTCCTTTACAGGCTTATGAAATTATGTGCCTGAGAGGAGAAGGCTTGCAACTGGGTTTTACGACTGACCCTATTTTTTTACTAAGCTTAAGTTTCAGAAGAATAAATAGACCTTATTAAACAAAAAAGGAGTACCGCTGTACTCCAAACATTGTTAACCTTAAATCTAATACTATGAAAAACACGTTGCAAAAATACATAATAAATTCTTAATATGCAAAAATAATATAGACAAAACAGCTTAATAATAACGTTACTTATTGTTTTTTTGTATAAATTAAGCGCTTCATCTTGTGCCCTCCCCACTTTGTTTTTTCAAAATATTCAAAACCTATCATATAATATAAGTTTTCTGCTTTCGGGTTTCCAGTATCTACAAGTAAGGTAGCAGGAAGTTTTAAGTTAGCTGCTTTATTTATTGCAGCAATAAGTAATTTAGTTGCAATACCTTTCTTTCTCCAAGCCTTATGTACGCAGATAGAATCTATATAAAATTCTCCTGCTTTTGTTTCATAAGGTAAAGAAGAGTAGTCTTTATGGTAAGTTTGGAGCATTTCTTCTTCAAATGTTTTTCTTAAAGTGCCAACTAATGCACCTTCATAACATACACAAGCCCCAACAACTTCGTTTTCTTCAGTAATTGCTACAAATGTATTGCGATATGAATATTGCGATAATTCTTTTTCTACAAGTCTTGATAATAATTGATGAAAACTATTTAAAGAATTATTTTCACCTATAAACCACTGGCAACATTCATAATTCATAGCTTCCATTATGAATGAAGCTATTATAAAGGATTGTTCTTTCTTTGCTTGTTCTATTTTAATCATATCAAAATTAGTTAAAATATTTTATAATATCTGCCATAAATGGAGTTATTTCACGTTTGTGGATATTACCGTAACGATCTATTTGTGATAATGCATAAGCTATTATTACACGTTTTTTAGCTCTAGATAGTGCTACGTAAAATTTTCTACTATCTTCTTCATATTCTTTTTTTGTCTTATTATATGCATTTGGATAACGTCCATTAGCAGCATCAAATACTATTACATTATCAAATTCTAACCCTTTTGCTTTATGTATTGTAGTAACATAAATATGTTCTTTAATACTTTTACTATTGCAGAAATCACTTTCTTTCATAGTAGAAATATTCATTATAAAACGTGAAAGTTGCTCTGCGAGGGAATTATTACCAATATCTTTTCCTATAATATCCTTCTTTATATAGCGTAAAACATAATCTAATCGTTCTATATTTTCTATTGTTTTATCTGTAACAAAAGAAACATGTGCATTTGTCAAAGCTGTAATTATAGCAGGTTCTTCTATTTTATCTATAGTATATAAATATTGTTTTGCTTCTCTATAAATAGTTCCATAATAAGCTTTTAACTTATTTATTATTCTAAATACTTGCTTATCTTTTAGAAAGTTTAATTGTTGTGAGACTATAGGCTTAACTCTTTTTGCACAATAATTTATTAAGTTTACTGTAGCCCATACATCATCAATAGCTTGATGGCTATTTACTCCTTCCAACTGAAATTTATCGAGCAAATACTCTAATTTATAAGACCTTAGTGATGGCTCTAACAGTCGTGTTATTTTTAATGAATCGAAATATTTAAAGTTATAATTATTTAGGCAGTCACCAGTATAACGTCTTAAGCAATTGTCAAGTATATGGTAATCATAGTTAATGTTATGCGCCATAAGAATGCTATTGTCTGCAAATTTTAAAAATTCATTTAAGGCCTCTTTTATATTTATCAATTCTCCACTATTAAGTTTTTCATTATAAATTTCATATAACGGATTATCTTTTATACCTAATTTAGGTAAAATAGTTTTATTTGTATATATGTAAAGGTCTAGTGTCTTACCAATCTGCTTCCCATTCCTTATCTTTATAGCAGAAATCTCTATAATATCATCATTAAAAACATCTAATCCAGTTGTTTCTGTGTCAAAAACAACAATATCTTGTTGTTGATAATTAGTAAGAAAATCGTTTAAATAAGTATTTCCCTCATATTCTAATAGATCGACAGGAGAAATAGATAAGGATTTAAGTTTTCTGTTAAATCTTCTTGATAACGAATTACTTGATAAAGCTTTAACACCTTTCATCAATCTTGCCCATGCTATAAAATTATGCTCGTTAGATAAAATTTCTAAATGAGATAATAACAGTTTCATAGATGGCTTATCAAATAAATCTTTTCCTGATACTTTAAAATGGGTTATATCTAATTTAGACATAGCACAACTTATTTTATCTGCATCTAAATTAGAATTAACAATAATGGCTGTTGTAGCTTCAGGGTCTTTTAAAAATATATTTTTTGCTAATATTATAACATCCATTATTTCATCTTCAATAGTATTACTACTGATTATTTTTAAGCTACCAGTTTCTGCTACTGATTTATTATCTGTTATAGGTAGTAAATCTTTGTCTATTTTTAATTGTTTTTCAGCATAGGTATTAAAAACATCTAATAAATATTTTGGCGAGCGATGATTTTGCATGAGATGATGAATGTTACCTTTACAACGTGATTTTAAAAGATTAAGAGTATCTGCTTTTGCTCCCATAAAAGAAAAAATAGCTTGTTGTTCATCTCCTAAAAACATGACTATAGAATTATTTTTTTCAGTCAATAAATCTATAATAGCCAATTGCATACCATTTAGGTCTTGCACCTCATCTACTTGTATCCACTTATAATGTTTATTTTCTTTGTTATTTTTATAAACATCATAGGTGAAAAGTAATAAATCTTCAAAATCAATTAAATGATTTTCTATTTTATAATGCTCATAACAAGATGCTAAATACATTTTACGTAAAAGCATAATTATTTTATATGTAAGAGAGCGATCTAAATCTAAATCATTTATATAATCTAAGAAACTTTCAGCATGCTCATAAATATAAATAATAGATTTATCATTATAAGATATTTGTTGTCTATTACATATATATTTTATCAATTCAATTTCTTCCTTAGATAAACATTCTGGATGTAAAAACACTTCAGAAGGATGGTTATGTCTAATCTGATAAATAAGGTGAGAAAAAAATATTATCTGCTGGTATACCCTATATCGTTGATAATCTCCTATTATTCCTTGATCATCTTCATTTTTATATTCAGCTATAATACTAACAGCTTCCTCTTCATCTATAATAGAAGAGTCTGATGGTACTTTTTTATACTCAAATAAAAACTTTGAGCAAAAATGGTGTACATTACCTACTTGTAAAGTAGAAATATCTTTATTTGGGAATATATTTTTTATTCGTGAAGTCATTTCGCGAGCTGCCCTATTTGTAAAAGTTAAACAAAGCATATCTTCAAAAGCTATGCCTTTGGAAAAGGCATATCGTACTCGCTCTGCCAATATATGAGTTTTCCCACAACCAGGAGGAGCTAACACTAAATGAAACCCTTTATTAGCTTGTATTACTGGTAATTGACTTTCATCTAAATTATTATTCATCAGGATTATAATATTTAAACTTTACCTCACAAAATTACAAAAATAAAGCGATTATATCTTATTAATATTCCATTCTTTATTCTTTTCTTGAATATTTCTTTGTATATTTGTATCGTAGTAAATATAGATGTTAAAAATATAAATATAAAAGAGAAATAAAAAAAGAAAACAATGAGAACAATTTATGATTTTTCTGTAAAAGACAGAAAAGGTAAAAGCGTTTCTTTAAAAGAATATGCTAATGAAGTAGTTTTAATTGTAAATACTGCAATAAAATGTGGTTTCACCCCCACTTACAAAGAACTTGAAAATTTATATGAAAAGTATCATTCAAAAGGATTTGAAGTTCTTGATTTTCCTTGCAATCAATTCGGTAACCAAGCACCCGGTACTGATGATAGTATTCATCAATTTTGCAAATTTACTTACGGCACAAAGTTTTCTCGATTTAAAAAAATAAAAGTAAATGGTGATGGAGCTGATCCTTTGTTTACCTTCTTAAAAGAACAAAAAGGATTTGCGGGTTGGGACGAAACTCACCCCCTTTATCCAATATTAGATGAAATATTATCAAAGGAAGATCCTAACTATAAAGAGAAATCTGATATAAAATGGAATTTTACAAAATTCCTTATAAATAAGAAAGGACAAGTTGTTGCTCGCTTTGAGCCTACTGAGAAATTTGAAAATATAGCTTTGAAAATAGAAGAGTTACTATAAATATAATTATTATATTATCTTCATAGAAATTAATAAAAAAAGTATTGAATAATTATTTATAGTAAATTAAGAGCTTTTTATTTAATAAAAAGGGCTGAATTTATCCATATATAAAATGGTATTCAGCCCTTTTCTTTTTAGTTATTTATTGCATTATCTATTTGTAAGAATCTATATTTGTTTACATTATCAAATTATAAAAAGCTTTCGTATATAGATATTTTTTTATAATCTTACAAAGTCTTTACGCGATTTAAATATTAATATTTTATATCTTAAAGCTATATATATATATTATAAAAAAAATTATATACGATACCCGACACCTAAATTTAAATAAATAGGGTATAGGTTAAAACTAATTGTTTTAAAATCTTTTTTAAATATATTAGAGAAAGTCCATGTAAAGTCTGCATTAACCCAGATGCGTTTAGCTGCTTTCCACGATCCACCTAACTGTGCTCCACAGTGGAATTTGCTAAGGTTATTGCTAAAGTTATAATCAGCTTTACTATCATTTTCAAATTTTATCTTAACTCCTATTGGTGTGTTTTCACGTAAATAGCCATCTGAGACGTAACCATCAAATTTACCATATAATCTAATAGACCCAAATATTCCTGCACGTATCTTCCAACTATCTGATATACTATAATTTGCTAATACTGGTATAGTGAGCATTGTCTCGTTATAATTCGTTTTTACGAATCCTGTATAATAACCGCTTATACTTCCTTTCCCCTGAACAATGTCAGTATGATAATTCTTCACAGTTGCTCCAGTTCTCATACCTTTTTTCTCAAGCTTTATACCGATGGAACCTCCCCATTTCTTAGATGTTCCAAACCATCGTGTAATAGTCCCTTCTATAGAGGCATTAAGCTGTGGGCTATAGTCTTCTATTTTCCTAATCTCTTGAGGCATAGGTAAAGGAGCTGCTCCACCTATATTAACACCTAATTTTAAATCTATTTCTAAATTATTGTTAGTAACAGTTTGGGCTTTTAAAGAAATTGCATTAATTGTTGCAATTAATATAATTATAAACGATCTATATAGCATAATACTATTTTTGTTAATTTATTATTTACTCTGAAAACAATTGTAATTCATCTACATATAAAGTGCTGCCTACTGCACCTTGGAAAGTAGCACCATCACGACTCGATGACATTATAATAGCCAGACTATACTTACCTTGAGCTAACTTGTCTTTGTCTACTACCTTTCCTTCTTCAGCCTTAAACGGAATAGTAAATTTCACCCATTCACTGCTTTCTTTTCTCTCTGTTAATTCTGCTTTCAGAATAATATTACTGCTTGTCAAAGAATTGGTACCGTCTAAATAAGGAGTTTTTTCTGTTCTTTCAAAGAAGACAGCATATATAGCAAAGTCATCTTTTTTATTTGGTACAGATTTGTTATTTTTATCTGTATAAACATCGCCAGCTTTATATTTATAGTACCCTACAAGCATTTTTGGTTTTTTGTAAAAGACTTCTCCAAAGTGAGTGGCAAGAGCACCCTTGAGCATCTGATTTTCATCAAAAGTACCCATAAATAAGTTTCCTGCGGCAATAGGCATACCAAAACTTGCACCTAAAAGACCTGTACTTATTGTCTGTAATTTCACACATTTACCTTTAAAGCCGTTAGGATCTTGTACTGTAGGATAGTGATTAGGATCTTTATCGTTATTCAGTAATAAAGCTAACTTTGCCCCAGCATTACCACTTCCCCATGTCATACGTTGTCCTGCATCATTCTGCTCATATAGTATATGAAAAAGATTTTCCTCATTTCCTGAAGTGTTTTTTGCTTTTTCCCAATCTAAGTTTTCAAAATGATAATTTGTAGCAATATCGTTAGTTATAAATGCCACTTTATACTCTTTTTTCCACTGTTTATCTTGTGAAGTAACGGTATAGCATTGATCCGTAGAAAAATCGCGAACGGTACCACTAACAGGTTCTATCGTTGCCCCATGGGTAAGCGTAAAAGTAGGTGCTATGCTTTTAACATCATTCCAACCATTAATATAAATCTTCACTTTATCATTTGTTATTATTGGCTGACGTAATATATCTACATTTTTTACCTGCACAGAAATAATATCTGCTTCAGCATTTAAAGCCTCATCACTAATACATGAATCTAATAAAGAAACTCCTAAAAACAAAGTTATAGATACCTTTATGGTATTCTTGCTCATCATCTTTTTTATCATTTTAGAAAATATAAATTCATTGCAAATATACTAAAAAAAACTAAATATAATGCTTTTTATCAATATTTTTACAATATATAGTATGTTGCTTAATATGAAAGAATGAAAAAGTTAGGGTTAAGCTACTTTTAGAATAATATTTAAATAAGTATCATTATCATGGCATAGAGTAAAGGATATTATTATTATAACAATGTTTGTACTTGTAATAATATTATGTTAGTTTTGATAAACGATTAAATTAAAGTACCTTTGCAAATAGTTTTAATGATAAAAATCAGATATATTGTACAATATATAAAGAGATATATTAGCTTACTATCATGGGTTATTTAACAACAGATAAAAAAAAGATAACAGTAAAAACCATCCTTGCAATGAAGGGTTCTGGTGAGAAAATATCGCAGCTTACAGCCTACGATTATACGACAGCTTGCATATTAGATGAGGCTGGAGTAGATAGTATTTTAGTAGGTGACTCCGCATCTAATGTGATGTCTGGTAATATGTTTACTTTACCTATCACCATAGAGGAAATTATTTACCATGCTCGTGCAGTAGCTAAGGGTAGTAAGCATAGTTTAGTAGTATGTGATATGCCATTTGGTAGCTATCAGATTAGCAAAGAAGAAGGTGTGCGAAATGCTATTCGTATAATGAAAGAAACTGGTGTAGATGCTTTAAAGCTGGAAGGTGGTGTTGAGATTATAGATACTGTGAAAGGAATTATAGCCGCAGGTATTCCTGTAGAAGGGCATTTAGGGTTAACTCCTCAGAGCGTAAATAAATTTGGCGGATATGCTTTAAGAGCAAAAGAAGAGGCTGAAGCAGAAAAGTTAATATCAGATGCTAAATGTCTTGATGACGCAGGTGTTTTTGCTATAACCTTAGAAAAGGTGCCAGCAGCTTTAGCAGCAAGGGTTACCAAAGAGGTTAAAGCAGCTACAATAGGTATAGGAGCAGGCAATGCAACAGATGGTCAGGTGCTTGTTTATGCAGATGCTTTGGGTATGTCGGATAAGTTTAAACCTAAATTTTTGCGTCATTTTGCTAACATGAAGCAGTGTATGATAGATGGCGTACATGAATATATTAAATGTGTAAAAGACTCTTCTTTTCCTTCAGAGGCAGAGTCTTATTGAAAGAAATGTGCATTGTAGCTTTATTTTTATAGCTATGTTATTATAATTAATAAAAAACAAGATAGTTAGAATAATGGATACTCAAAATACTCTTATGCATATTAGGTTATGGAATAGGCATTTTTGGAGATTAGCTTTGTCTAATTTTTTTTTAGCGATATCTGCTTATATGCTTATACCATCATTGGCTCGATATTTTTCCAGTAAAGGTTATAACAATAGTAGCATCGGGTGGGTAATGTTATGTTTTGCTTTAGGAGTTTTTGTGTTAGGTGGCTTTTCTGGTTACCTGATTCAGCGTTTTCGTCGTAATGTTGTATGTATTGTATCTATTTTATTAATGACAGTATGTACAGGAGCTCTTTATTACTTTGAAATACTAAAGAAAGATGCAATAAGCTATAATACATTGTTATTATTACGTTTAGTGCAAGGAGCTTTTTATGGATTGGCTCAAATGGTGTTATTGGGTACATTAGTGATAGATACGGTAGAGGCTTCTCATCGAACAGAGGCAAATTATAGCGTAACGTGGTTTGGTCGTTTAGCTTTGTCTGTTGGTCCTTTAGTTGCATTAATGTTATATAGGCAATTAGATTCTGGTAGTGCTTTCTTAGGCTCTTGTATTAGTGGGTTAATAGCGATGTTGTTGGTTTTATCTGTAAAATTTCCTTTTCGTGCTCCAGAAGAAACTATCCATATATTTTCTTTAGATAGGTTTTTGTTAATACAAGGTGGCTGGCTGTCGGTTACTTTAGTTTGCAGTGCCATGTTAGTAGGTATGGTGTTGTCTGTTTCGCAAACGCCTTTATTTTTTATCTTATTAATGATAGGTTTTTTGTTGGCAGTGTTAGCAGAACGCTTTGCTTTTGCAAATGCAGATCTCAGGAGCGAAGGCGTTACAGGATTATTATTAATAGGTATGGCTATGTTACTAATGCTTACTCGTACACAGCATGTGGTAGATCTCATTGCTCCAGCTTTTATAGGTTTAGGTATTGGGCTGATAGGAAGCAGATTTTTATTGTTTTTTATTAAGCTTTCTAAGCATTGTCAGCGTGGAACAAGTCAAACAACTTATCTTTTATCTTGGGAGCTTGGTTTAGGGTTAGGCTTGTTCTTTGGTTATAATTTGTTAGATATGCAAAAAGAAATGATATTAGAAATAGGCATAGGCATAACAATTATAATATTATTGTTATATAGGTTTTATGTACATTCTTGGTATGTTCATCATAAAAATAGATAAGAAAAGTCTTTAGGTAAATATATTTACCTAAAGACTACAATTATAAATAAAATTTCCTTTAAATATTTGTTCTACATTCTTAGGCTTTTTATCAAATATACCAAATATAGTACTTCCGCTTCCAGACATTTGTGCATAAAGCGCCCCTTCTTCATAGAGCCTCTTTTTAATATCTTTTAGTTCTGTATATTTGGTAAAGAGAGGTTCTTCAAAGTCGTTTTTCAATTCTTCTTTCCAAGTACTTATAGGTTGTGAAATAATGTCTTTGCAACATTTTTTTGGTTGTTGCGGTTTTATGTTTGAATATGCTTCAGCTGTAGATATAGCAATGTCGGGTTTTATGAGTGTAAGGTAACATCCTTTCAAAGCGTTAATTTCTGTTTTTATAGGGGTTAATTCGTTTCCTATTCCTGTAGCAAAGGCAGCTTTAGCATTTATAAAGAAAGCGCAATCAGCACCTAATTTAGCAGCTAATTGCTGCATTTCGTTATTGCTTATTTTTAGCTGAAAGTGTTCGTTTAGCATTTTTATCATATAGGCAGCATCTGCCGAGCCTCCGCCTAATCCTGCTTGTGAGGGTATTTGTTTATAAAGATGAGCATGTATACGTGGCAAGTAGAAGTGTTTTGCCAACAGATTATAGGCTTTAACTACAAGGTTATTTTTATCTTCACAATTATTTAGATATGTCCCTGTTACCTTAATATCACAATTTAGCATAGAAGGGAAATCTTCGTGCATTTTATTTATTTCTATAACATCGTGTAAGGGAACTGGATAAAATATAGTTTCAATGTTATGGTATCCATCTTTTCGTTTGTTTACAATGTTTAAGCCGAGATTTATTTTACAACAAGGGTATGCTATCATTACTTTTTTGCGAATTTTTAAATAGGTTGTTTTATATTAAATCATTTTTTTATTTCCCAAAAGGAATAATCTGTTTCATGCAAAGGTAAGAAAACTTATATGAGGAATATGAGTTTTTCATAGTTTTTTTGTAATTTTGTTGCTTATATGGCAGATAAGAAAATAACCAAAAATATAAAAAAGCATCAGGCTGCACCTATAGATAACTCTTATGGGCATTTGCAACCACAAGCAATAGAGATAGAGCGTGTTGTGATAGGAGCACTGTTAATAGACAAAGATGCTTTTACTGTAGTATCAGAAATAATTCGTCCAGAAACCTTTTATGACCCTCGTCATCAGAAGATGTATGCAGCTATACAGCAGTTAAATTATGATGAGCGTCCTGTTGATATTGTTACCGTACAAGAAGAGTTGCGCCGTCTTGGTACATTAGACGAAGTTGGGGGTATAGATTACCTGGTAGATATTAGTTCTAAGGTGGCTTCTTCTGCTCATATAGAGTATCATGCACGTATTTTAGCTCAGAAGTTTTTAGCTCGTCAGTTGATAAAATTTGCATCAATGATAGAAACAGATGCTTTCGACGAAACTGTAGATGTTGATAATCTGATGCAAAAGGCGGAAAGAGAGCTTTTTGAGCTTTCACAGAAAAACATGGCACAAGATTTCGTACAGATAGATCCTGTTATAGAGGAGGCGCATAAGATATTGATGCGTGCTTCTGAAAATAAGGGGGGGCTTACTGGTGTGCCTACAGGATATACTAAATTAGATGAAATAACGTCAGGCTGGCAGCAGTCTGATCTTATTATTATAGCGGGTCGTCCTGCCATGGGTAAGACTTCTTTTGCTTTAAGTATAGCTAAGAATATAGCAGTGGATCATAGGCTTCCTGTAGCCTTTTTCTCGTTAGAGATGAATAAGGTTCAGTTAGTAGATCGTTTAATGTCAAATGTTTGTTCCATTCCCGGTAGTAAAATATTAAGTGGGCAGTTAGATGATTCAGAGTGGAAACGTTTTGATGATAAGATACGTTACTTACAAGGAGCCCCTATCTATATGGACGATACCCCAGGATTATCTATCTTTGAATTGAGAACAAAAGCACGTCGTTTAGTTCGAGAGCACGATATAAAAGTAATCATGATAGATTATTTACAGCTTATGAATGCTAATGGCGCACGTTTTGGTAGTAGGCAAGAAGAGGTTTCTACCATCAGTCGTTCTTTAAAAGGTTTAGCAAAGGAGCTAAATATTCCTATTTTAGCATTGTCTCAGTTAAATCGTTCTACAGAACAGCGTGAAGGATTAGAGGGTAAACGCCCACAGCTATCTGACTTACGTGAGTCTGGTGCTATTGAGCAAGATGCCGATATGGTGTTATTTGTACATCGTCCAGAATATTATCATATATATGCAGACGAGAAAGGACAAGACCTTCATGGCATGGCTCAAATTATTATTGCTAAGCATCGTAAAGGTGCAACAGGAGATGTTTTATTAAGTTTCCGTGGAGAATTTACTCGCTTTGCTAATCCTGAAGATAATGATTATTCCTTGCCATTACCAACAGATGCTTTAGAAGGAGAAATTATAAGTAGCAGAATGAACAATGACCCTTCTAATGCTTTTACCCCTATTGATGGTGAGGTACCTTATTAAGACTTAGTAAGAGATGGCTATATGTTTTATAATAAATTACTTTTATAGAAAGTAAAAGCCGTCTTTTGTTGAGGGAAAGATTATCTTTCTAAAAGAAAAATAAATTATTTTTATTGCATTTTTAATCTATTTTTTACATAAAAATAGATTAAAAATGTTTCATAGAGATTTCTTTTTTACAATAAAAAACACTTGTTTTTTAGAATAAATACAGAACTTTTTTACTAAAAATCTAATGTTATTTTACTGCAATGATATGTTTATTTTGGTAATTATATCATTTTTATTATATTTATAGGAACCAGTTTTTAAGAAAAATCTTTGTTTAAATAGTTTTTTTTCTTAACTTTACAACGTAACATTAATTATAACTGTTTTATGATGGATTATTTTGTACAAAACATTTGGCTGATATGGTCGCTTGTTTGCTTACTTTGCCTAATTTTAGAGCTTACTTCAGGCGACTTCTTTTTAATGTGTTTTGCTATAGCCGGTTTACTTACAGCTATATTATCTTGTTTCATAGATAGCATTGTTTTTCAGATAATTATCTTTGCGGTATGTTCTGTTTTGAGCATTATCTTTGTGCGCCCTATTATATTAAAATATTTTCATCATAATGAGAAGGTACGGCCAAGTAATGCTGATGCGCTTATTGGTCGTAAGGGGCTTATTACAGAGCCTATAAAAGCAGGAGGAGGTTTTGGTAGAGTACAGATAGATGGCGACTATTGGAAGGCATATAGCATAAGTCCTACAACAATAGAAGTAGGAGAGCAGGTGAAAATAGTAGCTCGCGATTCTATTATTGTTACTGTTGAGCGTTGTTGATAATATTCAGAAAGAAAAAATTATTCATTAAAACTTTATTTAATATGGACATTACAATTTATATCCTTATTGCTATAATATTATTAGCAATAATCATAGTAAAGAAATCGTTAGTTATTATCTCGCAAAGCGAAACAAAGATAATAGAACGTTTAGGTAAATATCATGCAACTCTGCAGCCTGGTATAAATGTTATTATTCCGTTTATGGATCATGCTAAGGAAATCATTGCGCTACGTTCTGGTAGATATGCATATACTAATTCTATAGACCTAAGAGAGCAAGTTTACGATTTTGCTCGTCAAAATGTAATAACAAAGGATAATATCCAGATGCAGATAAATGCTTTGCTTTATTTTCAGATAGTAGATCCTTTTAAGGCTGTATACGAAATTAACAATCTTCCTAACGCTATTGAGAAACTTACACAAACCACTTTGCGTAATATAATAGGTGAGATGGAACTTGATCAAACTCTTACCTCGCGTGATACTATTAACACTAAGCTACGTTCAGTTTTAGATGATGCAACAAATAAGTGGGGAATAAAGGTTAATCGTGTAGAGTTACAAGACATTACTCCCCCAGAAAGTGTTCTTCAGGCAATGGAAAAACAGATGCAAGCAGAGCGTAATAAGCGTGCTACAATACTTACGAGCGAAGGAGAAAAGCAAGCAGCTATTTTGCAATCAGAAGGAGAAAAAACTTCTATGATAAATCGTGCAGAAGCTAATAAACAGCAACAGATACTAATAGCAGATGGACAAGCTGAGGCTCGCATTCGTAAGGCAGAAGCAGAAGCTATAGCCATACAAAAAATAACAGATGCAGTAGGGCAGAGTACTAATCCTGCTAATTATCTTATAGCACAAAAATATATCCAGATGCTTAGCGATTTAGCTAAGAATAACAATCAGAAGACAGTTTATCTGCCATTTGAAGCATCTAATTTGATGGGGTCTATAGGCGGAATTAAGGATATGTTTAAAGAAAAATAAAAGGTATATAATATATAAATGAATAGAAAATCTTTAAAGATATGTATTTTTTGTGGTGCACGCCCCAATTTTATGAAGGTAGCACCTATTATAAAAGCAATAAGTAAGCAAGAGTGTATAACATACACTCTTGTCTATGCTGGAGGAAAAGATGATCCTACAATAGAGGATAAGCTTTTTGAGGATTTGCAGATAATGCCCCCAACAGAGTATCTTGGTGCAGATAGTGCAAATCTTAATGAGCTAACAGGTCAGGTAATGTCTATGTTTGAATTGTATCTTCAGACACATCCGACCGATGTTGTTATAGTAGTAGATGATCTTGCTTCTACTATGGCAGCAGCTATAGTAACAAAAAAGCAAGCTCTTACCTTAGTACATATTGCAGCAGGTACTCGTTCTTTTGACATTACAATGCCTAAAGAAATTAATCGTTTAGTAATAGATGGATTATCAGATATTCTTTTTACGGCAGGTGTTAGCAATAATAGTATAGCAAATAAAGAGGGGGCAGAGCTATCAAAGGTATATATGGTAGGCAATATTTTGATAGACAATATTCGTAATAATAGAAAATTAATGGCAAATATAAATTTGTCCTCAATAAAAGAGCTTGCAAATATAGATATTAAGCAAGGTAAGTATTTGTTATTTACTATAAATCGTAAAAAGCTCCTTAACGAAGAAGCAGAACTCTATAGTCTACTTAAATCTTTAATAGAAAGTTCTCAAAGTGTGCCTATTATAGCACCCTTACGCCCTTCAGCTACAGCCATAGTAAAGGAAATAGCTTTAAAAAATAATATCGATATAAGTAATTTTCATATCATACCTCCTTTAGGATTTTTAGAATTTAGTTATATAAGTGCGCATGCTATGGGTGTAGTAACCGATTCTGGCAATGTAGCAGAAGAAGCAACATTTAATGGTGTTCCTTGTATAACTTTAAATAGCTATACCGAACATATAGAAACTGTTACAGTAGGTTCTAATGTGTTGGTAGGTGAAAATCCTGATACTCTTTCTATAATGGTAAAGAAAATAGTAAATGGAAAATGGAAGAAGTCAGGCATACCAGACCGTTGGGACGGTAGGTCAGCTGAGCGCATTGTACAAATACTTTTAGAGTTGTGATAACTCTAAAAGTATTTGTACATTATAAGATATATTTTTAGGATAACACATTATGCATCATAGCGTTGATAATTACACATATTTAACAAAAGGACCACTACATAAAGTAATTATAACCATGGCATTACCCACTATGGTATCTATGCTTGTAACAGGATTTTATAATATTGTAGATACTTATTTTGTGGGACAATTAAGTACACAAGATACTGCTGCCGTAGGAATAGTCTTTTCTTTAATGTTCCTTATTCAGGCTGTAGGTTTTTTCTTTGGACACGGATCGGGTAATTATATTTCACGCGAATTAGGAGCACAACATCAAGAAAAAGCATGTGTAATGGCATCTACCGGCTTTTTCTATTCTTTTTGTTTCGGCATACTTATAACCTTATTTGGAGAATTGCTGCGTATTCCTTTAGCTCTTTTTTTAGGTAGTACACCTACTACTCTGCCTTATATCTTAAATTTTATGACCATAATACTTATTGGTGCTCCTTTTGTAACATCTTCACTTACATTAAACAATCAGATGCGTTTACAGGGAAATGCTACATATGCTATGTATGGCATTATAACAGGTGTAGTTGTTACTATAGTATTAGATCCTTTTTTTATATTTACTTTAGGAATGGGGATTAGAGGTGCAGCAATAGCTACTGTTATAGGTCAGATCACATCATGGGGGATTCTTCTTTTTATGACACATAGTGGTGAGAATATAGGCATTCAGCTTAATAATATAAAAATATCATATAAAGCTATGAAAGAAATATTTCTTGGTGGTAGTCCTTCTCTTATGCGTCAAGGATTAGCAAGCATAGCTACTATGATGCTTAATGTAGCTGCCAGTCATTATGGCGACTCAGCTATTGCCGCTATAAGCATAGTAACACGTATCTGTATGCTTATCTTTGCAGCTGTGATTGGTTGGGGACAAGGATTCCAACCTGTTTGTGGATTTTGTTATGGTGCAAAACTTTATCGCAGACTTACAGATGCCTTCAAATTTACTGTAGTTATAGGTACTTCTTTTCTGATTATTTGCTCTGTTATAGGATTGTTCTTTAGTAGTTCGTTAATAGGAATATTTAGAGATGATCCTAAAGTGATTAAAATAGGTGTAGTTGCTTTACGTTGTCAGATGATAGTTCTTCCTTTAAACGCATTTATATTAGTTAGCAATATGATGGCACAAACTTGTCGAAAACCATGGCGTGCCAACACACTTGCAGCAGCAAGGCAAGGATTATTTTTTATTCCATTAATAATAATATTACCACAAATATGTGGGTTAAGTGGAGTAGAAATGTGCCAAAGCGTAAGTGATTTTTTAGCATTTATACTGACCATACCTATTATAATATATACTTTTAGAGAGCTTAGATATGAAGATATAGCTTTAACAAAGCGGCAGTGATATTTTATATAAAAGTATATAAAGGATAATGTAAATATAATAAAAAATATAGATAAACAGTTATGATTAAAAAGATTTTTAAAGTAAAAGGCATGAAATGCCAGCATTGTAAGACAAATATAGAAACGGCTGTAAAAAAATTAGAAGATGTAAGTAATGCAGAGGTAGATCTTGAAAAAGGCAGTTTAACAATAGAATATGATGAGAGTGTAATAGTTTCTAATAAACAGATAAAAGAAGCTGTAGAGGGCGTAGGTAGGTTTGAAATAATCTTATAAAAGTATTTAAAAGAAAACATCAATATGAAACAGACTTTACCTATAGTGGGAATGGCATGTTCGGCTTGCTCTGCAAATATAGAGCGGACACTTTCTTCATTAAAAGGAGTATCTTCGGCAAAAGTATCTTTGATTGGACGTTCAGTTCTAATTGACTTTAATCCTGATATTATTTCTTTAGAAACAATGAAAAAAGAAATAAATAATCTGGGATATGATCTTATCATAGATAAAGATACTTCTACTGAAAAAACAGAAAAAATATATTATACCCGTCTTAAACGTAAAACAGTTCTTTCATGGATATTTTCTATATTTATAATGGCAATATGCATGGGGTGGATATCTATAGGAAATAGACTGATGAATAATCAGCTTGCTATGATAATAGCTTTACTAAATATTTACTATTGTGGTAGACAGTTTTATATCACAGCTTGGCGACAAATAAAGCATCGCTCTGCTTGTATGGATACCCTTGTTACAATATCTACTTCTGTAGCTTTTATTTTTAGTACGTTTAACGTGTTTTGGGGCAATGAAGTCTGGGGGAAAAATAATATAGAATGGCATACATACTTCGACTCTTCTGTCATGATAATTACATTTGTTCTTACAGGCAGATTAATAGAAGAATGGGCAAAAGATAACACTGCATCATCTATTCGAGAGTTAATGAAGATGTCTCCTAAAAAAGCACATGTAGTTAATGGTAATAAAATAGCAGAAGTGCCAATATCTGCTATTGAGGTTGGAGATATAATAGAGGTTTGTCCAGGAGAAAAAGTTCCTGTAGATGGAGAGGTTATATGGGCAGAAAGTTTTATGAATCCTACAGCTTCTTACATTGACGAGAGCATGATAACAGGAGAGCCTACACCTGTAGAAAAGGAAAAAGGGGCAAAGGTTCTTGCAGGCACTATACCCACACAAGGTAAGTTTCGTATGCGAGCACAGCAGATAGGAGAATATACTGCGTTGGCACAGATTATTAATATGGTGCTACAAGCACAAGCATCTAAAGCACCCATAGAACGTCTTGTAGACAAAGTAGCATCTGTTTTTGTTCCAGCAATAGTAAGCATATCATTTATAACATTTTTATTATGGTGGTTTATAGGAGGTAATGCAGTATTGCCACAAGCTATATTGTCTGCGGTATCAGTGCTTATAATAGCTTGTCCTTGCGCAATGGGTTTAGCAACTCCTACTGCTTTAATGGTAGGAATGGGTAAAGCTGCTGAACATAAAATACTTATTAAAGATGCTACTGCTATGGAACAGCTATGTAAGGTTAATGCCCTTGTAATAGATAAAACAGGTACACTTACTATACCAAACCTAAATATAGATTTTACTAAATCGGATAATCTTTCTATTAAAGAGCGTGAAAGTTTAAAGCCAAATGCTCTTAAGGCTATAAGGCTACTGCAAGAGCGTAACATAAAGATATATATGATAAGTGGAGATACTGCGGAAGCTACACAGTATTGGGCTGATAGGGTAGGAATAAAAAACTACTTTAGTAGAGTGCTGCCACAAGACAAAGGCAATTTGGTAAGCAAATTACAAGCTGAAGGTAATACAGTAGCAATGGTAGGCGATGGTATTAATGATACTCAAGCATTAGCTCTTTCTGATGTAAGTATAGCTATAAGTAAAGGTACTGATGTTGCTATGGATATAGCTCAAGTAACATTAATGGGAGACGATTTGCTATCTATCCCTGAAGCTATTCTTTTAAGCAAAAAAACGGTAAGAATGATTCGGCAAAATCTTTTTTGGGCTTTTCTTTATAATATTATTTGTATTCCTCTTGCAGCAGGGCTGATGTATGCTTTAAATATAAAAATGCAGATTAACCCTTCTTTAGCAAGTCTAATGATGGCATTATCCAGTGTAAGTGTAATACTTAATAGTTTACGTTTACGACTAATAAAATAACTTACTAAATAAATTTAGTTTTTAAGATCGTTTTAGCCATTAGAAAGATAAGTTGAACCCGAAGCGAATACCATTTTTGTTAATGCCATTCCTTCCTGTATAGGTTAGGCGACGAACATAATTTATTTGCAAACACTTAAATATATTATAAACTCCTACAACTAATTCCATGTAAGGGGTATTAGTCATGGTATATGTCTCTTCAGGAAATTTATAGAGGATAGGATCATTAATATTATTAGATAAGAGCGGGTTATTTTTATGTGTAAGATCTCCCCACATACTTTTAAAAGCTATATATTCTCGCCACTTTAGTTTTTTAATAAGTGGAATGCGGTTGAATATTTTTCCTTGAATGCGCCATGCAATAGAAATCATAGCATAACGGTCATTTAAGAATTCCATGTTATTCATCATAGAGAAAGTTTGTGCATTCTCGAAATATGATGTATTTATAGGCGGCATAATTAATAGAGGGAAAGGTACTTTGTTCCATTGAGCACCAGCTATAAGTTTCGAGTCTATATTTCCCCAACTACCCAGCCATATACGCTTGTAAGCGGTTATTTCTGTTAAGTTAGAAGAAAAGTTACTACCTAAAAAACCTTTACATCCCAAAGTATGTTTTAATGTGATTTGTAAAGCATCACGATTAACCTCAAAACGGTGTTGTTTAGTATTAATATAATTCTGACCAGGACGATAGCTAAAAGATAAAGTAAATTCTGTACGTCTAATTTTATCTATTATAGAGCCATTCATATGCTGGAATACTAATGTCCCTGTAGGAGTATTACTTTCAGTGCAAGCCTCTATATGTGTTTTTAGTCCATAATCAGTTTCCCATTGAAAATTTATTTTTTGGCGATTGAAAAAGTACATTTTTTCAACCTTGACAGGACGAAAAGTCATAAAGAAATTATCTTTATTATGAATAATAAATTTATCAGAAGGAGATTCAATATCGTTATTTGTTTCTAAAGTAAGTGTTCGAACAGGAAACTCTATAGGCAAATACTCTGGTTTATTAAAAGAGTATATAATTTTAGCATCATAATAATGTTTATTAATTTTTGTGCCATAAGCATAATAACCTTCAAAGAACCAGTGAGGATTAAAGTTTGCCGTGGTATGTGCAGAAGCACATAAGCGATAACCATCTACAAAATTTTTAGAGATGATAGTGTTAATAGGTCCTATATCAATCTTTGAAGGATGTTTTTGTGAACCTGTTTCTATAAAGTTTTCTATTAGTATTTTTGCAGCAAGTATAATCCAATTAAAACCTTTAGCTTTTGTAATATTGTCTACAAAATTATTAATATTTGCTTCTCCTTTTGATAGCTTTATCTTGCGATGTTCGTCCCAATATTTTTTACTACGCTTTTTAGCATTATATTCATATATTATATTAGTCTTTCCTCTAAAAGATTCCTCAGATATTGAGTCAAAACTATAATCATATAATTTTGTAGTACGAATGGCAATGGCGCGCTCTAATAATTTTGTTAAACGCAATTCTGCTATAAGATTATCATTGGTCATTACCCATTCGTTATTAGGTAGTTTGTTAAATTCTTGCTCAAACCTCATTGATTGTATAAAGTTTACACCAGTGTTTGCAGGTAATTGCATTACACATTTACGAACATGTAAAGTACTATCAGCCAAGACATACAACTCTCCTCTAAACCCAAAATCTAACTGATTAGCAGGCATAAATTGTAAACGTATACATTTATCTTGGTCAACATAAGTAGTATCATCTATATAAAAATGATAAAAAGATATAGCTGTACTACCTATAGGGGAAGGAAATCGCTTTTGTAGTAACTCTATCTTATCATCATAAATATCTATATCTTTAAGAAACTCTTTTGCCATAATATTAAAAGTGCCACCTGTTTGTAACAGTTTAGACATACCCCGTGTATCTTCTGCTTCGATAATATCCCTCTCTGTTTTAGGACTTTTTCTATATAGATGTTTTATAAGTGTTTCATCTACTGATAGAGGAAGTATTAATTGATTATTATATGGACATACTTCCACTTGTTTTATTAAGAATGGATGCTTTTTAAACATATCAGTCTCTATCTCTTCAGGAGTAATATTATTTATGCCCATTGTTAGCTTCTGGTATTTCTTGTATTGGTAATAGTCGTGATTGTTTAGGTTTGTACGTTTTTTGGCAGCAATAACACGTCGCATAAGTTCTACTGCAGGATTATTTTTCCTACTGTATTTATGTCTTTTCTTTCCTTTGACAATAATACCTTCCAATCTTTTTGCCTCGTTAATCAGTTTGATAGTTAATTCACCTTCTATACTTGAGGTAATCTTTATGCGACGCGGTTTATAGCCAATCTTTGCAACTATTAGGTTTTTTCCAACTTCTTTTTTTATTATAAAAAAGCCTAATGAGTCGCTATAAGCTCTTAATTGTGTGTTAGGATATATTGCATTAGCAAAACTTATATTTTCACCAGTTTGAGCATCTATAACATGACAACGCAAATCTTGCCCTTTACAAGTTATAGTAAAGAACAAAAATACGACTAATATTAATGAATTTTTAAATACTTCTTTCATCTATACGTTACAACTGTTTTTCAAAAAATATTTTTGAGAATTACAAATTTATATAAAAAATCCGTATTATAAGATTTTTGAATAAAAACAAAAAAATATATCTCATAAAATTAAATCTATAGTTAGTCGTCCCTTAAAAACTATATTTCAGCATAAAGTTTGTACTGACAAGCTTTATGCTGATTCTTTTTATAAGGCACAAAAGAGCTCTCATAGCTCTTTTGAAGTTATATGCTGCCGCAGCTAATAATACATTGATA
>NZ_KB905294.1 GCF_000378745.1 Prevotella amnii DSM 23384 = JCM 14753 | reverse complement strand
TTATTTGAAACCGCAAATATCAGATTGGAAGTTCCTTATCGGCACAATCAAAAGAATTGGAAACCTACTTTTATTCCTTTTGCGAAGGCGAGAAAAAGGATTGAAACAGACTTCTCGCAGATGTGCGACCAATTTATGATTTGCCGCAACTATGCAAAGGAAACAGTAGGATTGTTTACAAGAATTATCGGTAAAATCAGTGCCTTTACCGCAATGCAATATTTAAATCACATTAATAATAGACCCATTGGAAGAGTCAAGTATGCACTGGCTTAATTCCGCCAACGGGTATTTTCTGTTTATTTATATTGTTTTATTTCTTAAGGGTGTAGATATTTTTTTAGCAGTTGTTTTATTGTTTCGGATAGATTTTTAGTGGCTACTATGGGCAACATCTGTTGGGTAATGGATAGCGAAGTAGGGCAAACATCATTGATACTCTTCACTACTTTAAAGCCAGCCATAAGCAGTTGGTCTTTATCTTCTACACATCCTGCCAATGCCACCACAGGTATTTTGGCTTGTTTTGCCACTTTAAGCACAGCGAAAGGTAATTTTCCACAAAGTGTCTGACTATCTATCTTTCCTTCACCTGTAATAATAAGGTCGGCATCAGCTATATGGTAAGATAGCTTTGCAGCATTAAAAACTACCTCTGCCCCAACCTTTAGCTGCGCATTAAGCGATAATAGTGCATAGCCCAAACCACCTGCCGCTCCAGATCCGCAAGTGTTTGGAGATATAGAAAAGAATGTAGAAAGATGCCGTAGTCCTCTATCTAAAGCAACAATCTCTGTATCATTAGCTCCCTTTTGGTGTGCATAGACATGGGCTGCACCATTAGGTCCGTAAAGAGGGTTGGTAACATCACAGATCACTTCTATAGATATAGCACTTAAGTCGAGCAGGTTACTCCTATCTATAGTACTTATATTTTGCATATTTTCACCTATAGGTATCACCTCTTTCCTATCATTATCGTATATTTTTGCGCCTAAAGCCGTAAGCATTCCTATACCAGCATCATTGGTAGCACTACCGCCTATACCTAATAGTATATGTTTACATCCTTTACCAACAGCATCACAAAGCATTTCACCTACTCCAAAAGTAGTGGTAAACATAGGGTTACGTTCTTCTTTAGAGAGTAATGTTAGCCCTGCTGCAGATGCCATGTCCATAATAGCTGTATTACCATCTTTACTAATAGCATATTTGCATATAATAGGACGCATAAGAGCATCATGCACTTTACATTTTGTCCATGAAGCATTTAAGTAGTATGCTAATATTTCTGTAGTGCCCTCTCCTCCGTCAGCAAGTGGCAGCTTAACTATATTAGCAAAAGGACTTACTTCTTTAATAGCCTTACTTACAGTATTAACTGCATCTTGCGCAGACAATGACCCCTTAAAAGAATCAAAAGCAACAACTATTTTCATAAATACCTCTCTCTATATATATAATAAGGTGAAAGTAATATTTATAATATTATTATAAAAGAAGTGTTAATCCATCGTAAGCAAAATGTACATTGTCTGGTAAACGCTTTTGCGAATCGGCATGAAAGCCTGCCTTATCAGTCATATGTATAAGATA
Source organism: Prevotella amnii DSM 23384 = JCM 14753 (assembly GCF_000378745.1). Lineage (GTDB taxonomy): Bacteria > Bacteroidota > Bacteroidia > Bacteroidales > Bacteroidaceae > Prevotella > Prevotella amnii. The sequence goes on along the minus strand of NZ_KB905294.1, from coordinate 20,238 downwards.
AGTTTGTTCGGCTTTAATAAGCTGACTAAAGGCTATAGCTTCAGGGATAAGCTGATGTGAGTGATGTGGACGCTCCCAGCGTAAACCATTTATAATAAGCGTTTTTACACCTTTTAGCGATGGTATTTCTACTGGATTTATAGTTTTCATATCAGTAATATAAGCTAATGTTCCTATACGATAGGCTAAGATAGGTAGCTTACCATGAATAACCTCAATAGGTTCTATTTCAAAATCGCCTATACTAAACTTCTGATGAGGCTCTATACAATGCAAATTAAGTTTTGGAACTCCAGGATAAAGATGATCAGTAAAACAGTAAGGCATATTATGTCTAAGCCCATCACAGGTGTGCTTGTTAGAATAAATATCAATATCACCAAGAGAACAGAAAGCACGCAGATCATCTATTCCTCCTACATGATCATAGTGAATGTGTGTGAGTAACACTCCATCAATCTTTCGGAAAGGATAAGGTAATATCTGTTGACGAAAATCAGGTCCACAGTCTATAAGTAAGCGTGTATTTTCAGTTTCTATCAAGGCAGAAGTCCTAAGACGTTTATCGTGCGGGTCAGTACTTTTACACACCTCGCAATTGCAACCTATGAAAGGTACACCATTAGAAGTTCCTGTACCTAAAAAGGTTACTTTCATATTAAGTTTCATCTTTTTTCTTTCTTTTATATCAAGAGAGCACTCACTTTATGTTTACCTCAGGATAAATCTCTATTCCAAATTTTTGCTTTACATCTGACTGAATAGTACGATATAACTTTACAATATCAAACCCACTGGCATTCCCCAAATTTACTAAAACTAATGCTTGCTTATCATAAACGCCTGCTTTACCTAAGTGTTTTCCTCTCCAACCACATTGTTCTATCATCCAGCCTGCTGGTATTTTCTCATGTTCTGCATCTATTGTATAATGTGGTATTTCACCAAACTGCTTTACAAGCATTAGATACTTATCTTTAGAAATAATAGGATTCATAAAGAAGCTACCTGCATTACCTGTTTCTTTAGGATCTGGTAGCTTAGCTTTTCTTATTTCTACAATAGTCGTTCTAAGCTCATGTACTGTAGGATCTTTTATTTTCTTTTCATCTAAAGCCTTGCGAATATTTCCATAATCAAGCTTAGGAGAATATTTTTTACTTAACTTATATGTTACTGAAATTATCAAATATTTATTCTTCCATTCGTTTTTAAATTTACTCTGACGATAACTATAAGCACATTCGGCATTAGTTAGTGTTTTTACATCACCAGTAGCTAACTCCACTACTTCTACTGTTTCTATTATATCTTTAACCTCTGCACCATATGCTCCTATGTTTTGTACCGCACTTGCTCCTACCTCTCCGGGTATGAAAGATAAGTTTTCTGCACCATATAGCTCATGATCACAACAATAAGCTACAAAGTCGTCCCATATAAAAGCTGATCCACATTGTATACGTTCTGCATCTATTTGTTTCAAAAAATTAATACCTGAATGAATTACCGTTCCCTCATAATCTTTTGTCAGCAGAAGATTACTTCCCCCACCTATGATTAGTAAAGGCTCATCTACAGAGATTAAAGAGCGAGCTAAGCCTTGTGCTTCCTCAACAGTATTATATTCTATAAACCTTTTACATTGCACATTAATGCCAAAGGTGTTATGTTTTTGCAAGCTATAGTGAGTATAATTTTTCATTAGTTCTGTCAAAAAAAAAGTGAAAGCCTTCTTTAAAAAGCTATTATTTTTACCAATTGCCATTTCTTACCATTATAATGGAAAATAAGATCGGTTTCCAGTCCATTGGCAAGACCCCTGAAAGCAAGTATCTTTTTGTTTCCTGGCTTATATCTCTGACCATATAGAATGTTGTAAATTACATCATTTGGTATTTCTGGCAAAAAAGTATTCCATTCATCTGCAGCAATAGTAGTGTTAATAATATTAGTTTCCTCGCCGTTAGGATCTGCCCCTTTATATGATAATGGATTCTTTATCATACCCTCGCCATTCTTTTTGAAAAAATCCTTAAGAAAGTTTAGAAAGTTAGCATTATAGCTATCTTTAAAGTTTAACTCACGTATTTGATTCATCATCCATTTACCTTCTTGGTGATCAAACCAATATTGTTTTACAGTATTTTCCTTTAAAAATATCTTTTCTACTATTACAGAATCAATATCAGTAGACTGTGCGTATTTAGCCTGATCTTCGTTATCAAAAATAAGAGTATAGTATCCTTGTGAACGAAAAAAACGATCGTTTATCCATCTATTAGCACTTATATGGGTAATTTTTCCAAATTTATTAGCAAATAAAGGAAACTTTATACGATTATGCTGCAATTTCTTATTTGCAATAAAATTAAAAAAGAAATCATCAAACAACTGATCTGCAGCCTTTGGCATAGGAGTTTCTGCAATAACATTTGAAGCAGAATCTTCATCTTCTACAGAATCTGCAGTAATAGAATTATTAACAGTACTATCACTTGGAGTGCTGGTTTTCTTACTTGTACACCCTACTGACATACAAGCTATTGTAGCAAAAAAAACTACTACTAAGATTGTTAAATTTTTCATATTTTCCTTTTTATATTTTTGGACAGTGCAAATTAATAAAGAGTGCTATCTTTGTCCATCATATTAACTATCCTTTTACCGTACAAAAGTACTTATTTAGGTACAAATATGCAAAGAATAGTACAAGTAATACTATAATAGGAAATATTAATTAAGAATATATGCTTATTATATTATATAGGCATGATAATATATCTTACTAAATAAATTTCTTAATTTCAATATAAACTTATTAACTTTGCAAACAAAGAGTAATAAATAAAACATATATAGCTTATGTATCGTACAAAAACTTGTGGTGAGCTTCGTCTTACCGATACAGGTAAAGAGGTAACGCTGTCTGGATGGGTGCAGCGTTCAAGGAAAATGGGTGGTATGACCTTTATTGATTTACGCGATCGCTATGGTATTACACAGTTAGTTTTTAATGAAGCTGATAATGCTGATCTTTGCGAAGAAGCTAATAAGTTAGGGCGTGAATATTGTGTTCAAATAAAGGGTATAGTAAATGAACGCCATAGCAAAAATAATAAGATTGATACAGGAGATATAGAAATTATTGTAAAAGAGCTCAATGTTTTAAGCCCTGCCTTAACTCCACCTTTTACCATAGAAGATAATACAGATGGTGGCGATGAATTGCGTATGAAATATCGCTATTTAGATCTTAGACGTGCAGCTGTACGTAAAAATATAGAGCTTCGCCATAAGATGACTATAATGATACGCAATTTTTTAGATTCTCAAGATTTCATAGAAGTAGAGACACCTATACTTATAGGATCTACGCCTGAAGGAGCACGCGATTTTGTTGTGCCTTCACGTATGAATCCAGGACAGTTTTATGCTTTACCACAAAGTCCGCAAACACTAAAACAGCTATTAATGATTGCAGGGTTTGATAGATACTTTCAGATAGCAAAGTGTTTCCGTGATGAGGACTTACGTGCAGACCGGCAACCAGAATTTACACAGGTTGATTGCGAAATGTCTTTTGTAGATCAGAATGACGTTATTAACATGTTTGAGGAAATGTGCCGTGTTTTATTTAGAGAGATTCGTGGAGTAGAACTTCCTAAATTAGAACAAATGCCTTGGGCAGAAGCCATGAAACGTTTTGGATCAGATAAGCCTGATTTGCGTTTTGGAATGGAATTTGTAGAATTAATAAACGACCTAAAAGGCACAGGTGAGTTTTCTGTATTCAACGAAGCTAATTATATAGGTGGAATTGTTGTACCTGGATGCGCTGGATATAGCCGTAAGCAGCTTAATGAGCTTACTGATTTTGTAAAACGCCCACAGATAGGAGCACAGGGATTAGTTTTTATTAAGTATAATACAGATGGAACAATAAAAAGTTCTATAGACAAGTTTTATACCTTAGATCAGCTTCAGAAGGTAAAGAAAACAACAGGAGCAAATGAAGGGGATCTCGTCTTAATATTATCTGGAGATAAACCAAATAAGGTGCGCACACAGCTTTGTTCTTTACGTTTAGAAATGGGAGATCGTTTAGGACTACGTGATAAAAATGTTTTTAAGTGTTTATGGATAATAGATTTTCCTTTATTCGAATGGAGCGATGAAGAGCAACGTTTAATGGCTACTCATCATCCTTTCACAATGCCAAACCCTGAAGACTTACCTTTACTCGAAGAACACCCAGAACAAGTACGTGCTTTAGCTTATGACTTTGTTTGTAATGGTATTGAAGTAGGAGGAGGGTCTATACGTATTCATGACACACAGCTTCAGGAACGTATGTTTAAACACCTTGGGTTTACTAAAGAAAGAGCTGAAGAGCAGTTCGGATTCTTAATGAATGCCTTCAAATATGGAGCTCCACCTCATGCAGGACTTGCTTTTGGCTTAGATCGTTTTGTTAGTATAATGGCAGGTTTGGATAGTATCCGTGATTGTATAGCATTTCCAAAAAATAATAGTGGTAGAGATGTAATGCTTGATGCACCTTCTACACTTGACAAAACTCAGCTTGACGAGCTTCAAATTAAGTTAAATATAAAATCTTAAATATCTTTGATTTATATCAAAAAATAATAATCTTTTAAAGAATTGACAGAAGACAACAAGCTTTTCTTGTTAATTTTTTCCATTTTTTAATAAGTTAGCTGTATCTTTGTCATCGGTATAAGATTGTTATTTTAATTAGATTTTTACAAGAAAGATGGTAGAAAAAAAAACAAAAACTGCAACGAAAACTACAGCTAAAAAAGCAGTAGCTAAGAAAGCGGAAGTAGAGGTGGCAATTAACGCAGAGAACATTGGTTTCAAAGCAGGTGATGTTTATCAGGCTTTGGCATCAGCTAAAAAAAGTCTTACCGTAAAAGAAATTGCTTCTGTAGCTAAGATTAGTGTAGAGGAAACGCTTCTTGGTTTAGGTTGGTTATTCAAAGAAGGTAAGATAATGGGTGATGGTAAAAAGGTTTTATTAGCTTAATAACATCTCTAAAAGATTTTAAGTTAGATTAATGTATCTAATAAAAGGAGCATATATAAGATATATGCTCCTTTTGTTTTTTATATTATCATTTTTAAAGATTGCATTATTAAGGGGTGCAACTGTGTTTTAGGACTGACCCCCTAAATGGCTTTCTTTATTTCCATCTTTTTCTAATCCTATCGGATATGTAAAACCTGCTTCTATTTGAACAGTTCTCTTTTGAGCAAATGCCATACAAGAAAAGCATAGCATCATAAGTAATGCAAAAAAATCTTCATATTATATTATTTTTTAGAGATTTTCATACCACCCCAAGTTCCATTCATTAGCAGCCTTGCTGCTTTTTGTAAATCTGTATCTAAGATAATTTTTTTAAGACTTTCTTTGTCATCAGATTTAAATAATGCCGCAAACTCTGTCTTTGAGGACTTTAAGTCGTCATTAAGTACAGATAATAGTAGAACATTATCATTTGAGCATGATGAAAATAACAACAATAGTGTTCCACCTAAAATTAGTTTTGCTTTCATAAGCTTATATTCCTTGCTTAGTTTCATAACAACTTTTTTCATCTCACAGTTATATGAAAACAACCTTGATGACGTTCATGCTTAACATAACAACGATTTTTAGAACGAAGATTATTAAGAACTTCTGCAAGCACCCATTTAAGAGTATCGTCTCTTACTGAGCGTGTAATAGCATAATATTTATTATAAGCTATGTCAAAGGTGGTACCATACTGATGACAACTATTCTCAGAAGCATTGCGATTAAAAGACCTAAGCTTTATAACATCTTCTTTAGTACGTAAGACAGATGTTACTAAAATTTTATTTATAGGGATATTTTTTATTTGTAGCGAATCCATAAAACTTCTACCTATATCCTGCAACAATATAGCTGCATCTGGTACTAAATAAGGAATGCTATTATAAAGTTTTTTCACTTCATAGTAAGGATTATATCCTATGAAGACTAATTCTCGCTTGCGATGCTCTGCTTCCGAACGGTTTTCTACAGGTTTAACTCCTTTCTTCTTTGCAGAAGGTAATTGCACGTCATTCATATCAGGGAAACTCGTGTCATAATCGGGCACTCCTATTATATGATGTCTTATTAAAGAGCCATCTGCTTTTAAAAAAAACGGTGGATTTTGATGCCCTATATTAGCACTTACACTTATACCGTTATTATAATAAGTATTATTTGATTTGCTATAATGTTTCTTTGATAAAGATGGAAAAATTAAGCGTATCAATACTAAACCTAAAAAAAAACAAGTAAAACTTATAATAACGCAAGTCTTTATCTTTGCTGATTTTTTCTTCATATTTACAAAGGTAACAAGATTTGATTAAAAGAATATTAAGAATTAAGAAATATTTGCGAGTATAAGGATTTTATAGTAACTTTGCCTTTGTTTCATTAAAGTTTATATTAAGTTTGATAGAGAAGCATATTATTCTTGAGGATATAGATCCTGTTACTTTTTATGGAGTGGGTAATGAGCACCTACTCATGATAAAGTCGCTTTTTCCTAAAATAAGAATTATTGCACGCGATAATATTATTCGTGTTCTTGGAGATGAGGAAGAAATAGCTAAGATAGAAGAAAGTATCGAAAACATTTGTAAACATATAATAAGATATAATACGCTTACATCAGAAGATATCCTTGACATAATAAAAGGCAAGCAGGTTAAATCTGATGCTATTAAAGATGTTATAGTCTATTCTGTAACGGGGCGTCCCATAAAAAGTCGCTCAGCTAATCAGCAAGCTTTAATAGATGCTTTTGAAAATAATGATATGCTCTTTGCCGTAGGTCCTGCAGGAACAGGCAAAACCTATCTAAGCATAGCACTTGCAGTAAAGGCTCTAAAAGAAAAGGCAGTTAAAAAAGTTATCCTTTCTCGTCCTGCAGTAGAAGCTGGAGAGAAGTTAGGGTTTCTTCCAGGTGATATGAAAGAAAAAATAGACCCCTACTTACAGCCTTTATATGATGCTCTAGAAGATATGATCCCAGCTGCTAAGCTTCAGGACATGATAGGTAAACATATTATACAAATAGCACCGCTTGCTTTTATGCGAGGAAGGACATTAAGTGATGCTATCATAATACTTGACGAGGCACAGAATACTACCTCTGCCCAATTAAGAATGTTTCTTACTAGAATGGGGTGGAATTCAAAAATGATCATTACAGGCGACATTACTCAGATCGATTTACCACAAAAACAAAAAAGTGGTCTTTGTGAGGCATTAAATATTCTTGGTGATACAGAAGGTATCAGTGTTATAGAGCTTAATTCTAAAGACATAGTACGCCACAAGCTCGTAACACGCATAGTAAAAGCTTATCAAGCACATGACAAGAAAGAAATAGCAGTAAAACAGAATCCTAATTGATATATAAAAATAATTAATTGCACAGAAATGAAAGCATTAACACAAACCAATTTCAATTTTGATGGACAGAAAAGCGTTTATCATGGTAAAGTTCGTGATGTTTACGACATTGATAACGATCTCATTGTAATGGTGGCAACTGATCGTATATCAGCATTCGATGTGGTGTTACCTAAAGGAATACCATTCAAAGGACAAGTATTAAATCAAATTGCATCAAAATTCCTTGACCAAACAAAGGACATTTGTCCAAATTGGAAGCTTGCAACTCCTGATCCTATGGTTACTGTTGGATTAAAATGTGAAGGTTTTCGTGTAGAAATGATTATCCGCTCCATACTAACAGGATCGGCTTGGAGAGAATATCAAAAAGGCTGCCGTGAAATATGTGGAGTAAAACTCCCTGATGGTATGCGCGAAAACGAACGTTTCCCTGAACCTATAATTACGCCAACAACAAAGGCTGATGAAGGACACGATATGAATATATCACGTGAAGAGATTATAGCTCAAGGTATTGTGTCTGAGGAAGATTATAATATAATAGAAGAGTGGACAAGGAAAATATTTGCTCGTGGTCAAGAAATTGCAGCTAAGCATGGGTTAATATTGGTAGATACTAAATATGAGTTTGGTAAACGTAATGGTCAATGCTATCTTATTGATGAAGTACATACCCCAGATTCGAGTCGTTATTTTTATGCAGAAGGCTATGAGGAAAAATTAAAAAAAGGCGAACCTCAACGACAGTTGTCAAAAGAGTTTGTACGGCAATGGCTTATTGATCATAATTTTATGAACGAGCCAGGTCAAACAATGCCATATATAAGTGACGAATATGCTGAAAGCGTCAGCAATAGATATATTGAGCTATATGAACATATCACTGGCGAACCTTTTAAAAAGCAAGAATATACTGGAGATATTGCAAGGCGCATAGAAGAAAATGTAAAAGATTACTTAGCTAAAAGCAAATAGCAACTTTTAAGTAAAATATAAAAGATCTCATAAGGTCAGTATTTATCTGTACCTTATGGGATTTCTACAATTATAAGTATAGAGGGAAATAATAGTGTATAAGCAAGAAAAAATAAAGCCTTACGGAGGTAATAGTGAAAAATATAAGCTGGTAGAGACAATGTTTGATAACATTGCCCCAACCTATGATAAACTAAATCATCACCTATCATGGGACATAGACAAAAGATGGCGCCGTAAGGCCATAGAGCAACTAATACCATATAATCCACAAAAGATTTTAGATATAGCCACGGGTACTGGCGATTTTGCTATTCTTGCAGCTAAAATGCTCAATCCAATACACCTCATAGGAGCTGACCTCTCTGAAGGTATGATGAATATTGGGCGTGGAAAAGTGGAGAAAGAAGGTCTTTCTAATATTATCTCTTTTCAAAAAGAGGATTGTCTAAATCTTACTTTTAGCGACAATTCTTTTGATGCAGTAACAGCAGCTTTTGGTATTCGCAATTTCCAGAGCTTAGATAAAGGTTTATTAGAGATTTTTCGTGTTTTAAAACCTGGAGGTCATCTAAGTATAGTGGAACTTACTACTCCAATATCTTTCCCTATAAAACAGCTTTTTCACATTTATTCAAACAGCATTTTACCATTATATGGACGTATTATTTCAAAAGATAAAAGTGCTTACGAATATTTAAATAAAACTATAGAAGCCTTCCCACAGGGAGAAGAAATGATGCATATCTTTAAAAAAGCAGGCTTTAATAAGACGTCTTTCAATCGGCTTACCTTTGGTATCTGTACGATGTATTTAGCAGAAAAATAATTCATTTTATATAAGGAAAGTATGGACAAATATGGACTTATAGGTTACCCCTTAGGACACTCATTCTCTATAGGATATTTTAATGAGAAATTTAAAAATGAGGGGATTAACGCAAAGTATATTAATTTCGAAATTCCTACAATAGATAATCTCTATGAAATCTTAGCAACCAATCCTGAACTAAAAGGACTTAATGTTACTATTCCTTATAAAGAACAAGTAATACCTTATATAGACGAATTAAGTCCTGAAGCTAAAGCTATTGGAGCTGTAAATGTAATACGTATAACTCACAAAGGAAATAAAACAATACTAAAAGGATTTAATAGTGATGTGATAGGATTTACACGAAGTATCTCTCCTCTTCTTATGACGCAATGGCATAAAAAAGCTCTCATATTAGGTACAGGAGGAGCAGCCAAAGCTGTTAACTATGGATTAAAATCGTTAGGGTTAGAAACTTTATTTGTATCAAGAACACCTTCTTCAGGTGAAATCTCTTATGATGATGTTACACCTGAATTAATACGTTTCTATAATGTCATTATTAACTGTACCCCACTTGGTATGTATCCGAAAGTGGACACATATCCAAAGCTACCTTATGATGCTATGAACAATAAGACTCTTCTTTACGACTTAATCTATAACCCTGATCATACCTTGTTTATGAAAAAAGGAGCTGAACATGGTGCAACTATAAAAAACGGTTTAGAAATGCTTTTACTTCAAGCCTTTGTCAGTTGGGATTTTTGGAATAGTAAAGAATAAAATATTTACAAAAGATCATTAACACAAATAAAATATATGAGCAATCGTTATATGATGCGTGGTGTAAGTGCCACAAAAGAAGATGTACACAATGCTATAAAGAATATAGATAAAGGTTTATACCCACAGGCCTTTTGTAAAATTATTCCAGATATATTAGGGGGTGATCCAGAGTATTGTAACATCATGCATGCCGATGGCGCTGGAACTAAATCGGCTTTAGCTTACATGTATTGGAAGGAGACAGGTAATATAAACGTATGGAAAGGTATAGCTCAAGATGCCATTGTAATGAATACCGATGACTTATTATGTGTGGGTGCTGTGAATAATATTCTCGTATCATCCACTATAGGACGTAACAAGATGATTGTTCCTGGTGAAGTTATTGCTGCTATAATAAAAGGTACTGACGAGCTTTTAGCAAATATGCGTAAAATGGGTATTGGCATATATCCAACAGGAGGTGAAACGGCTGATGTTGGCGATTTAGTGCGTACTATTATAGTAGACTCCACTGTTACTTGCCGAATGAAACGCTCTGATGTAATAGATAATGCAAATATATGTCCAGGAGATGTTATAATAGGACTTAGCTCTACAGGTAAAGCTACGTATGAAGAAGAATATAACGGAGGTATGGGTAGTAATGGGTTAACAAGTGCGCGACATGATATGTTTAATAAATATCTTGCAAAACATTATCCTGAGAGTTACGATCATTCAGTACCAAAGGAATTAGTGTATAGTGGGAAATATAAGTTATTAGATCCTGTAGAAAACAGCCCTCTTAATGCTGGTATGTTAGTACTCTCTCCTACAAGAACTTATGCTCCTGTAGTAAAGCAAATCTTAGATAAATATCGTAGTGAGATTCATGGAATGGTACATTGTACAGGTGGTGCTCAGACAAAGGTACTCCATTTTGTAAATGATAATTGCAAGATAATAAAAGACAATATGTTCCCTATTCCTCCCCTCTTCAAAGCTATAAAAGAAAGTAGTGGTACAGAATGGAAAGAAATGTATCAAGTCTTTAACATGGGACACAGAATGGAGATATATGTTACCCCTGAAATAGCTGAAAATATTATTTCTATAAGCAAATCATTCAATATTGATGCGCAAATAGTAGGACATATAGAAGAGGGACAAAAGAGTCTTGTTATAAAGTCTGAGTTTGGAGAGTTTGAATATTAAAAGAAATAAATATGACTATAAAAGATGCTATTAAAAAAACTTAGTAGATTTTAAAGAAATTCATAACAGTCATTATAAGCTACTTTAACAGCATATAAGATACATTTTAATTCCTCTAAAGAGGCTTTAATCAGCATTTTTATAGGTTTCCCAACCTCAGACAAGTAAATAAGATACTACTGCACACAAAAAATATTCCTATTGCAGCAGAGAACGAATAATAATAAAAGACAATAACAAAATATATGATAGACAATAATAACATATTAAATAAACTCGATGGCTTAGAAGCAAGGTTTGAAGAAGTATCTACACTAATTACAGACCCTAATGTTATAAATGATCAAGCACGATATGTAAAACTTACACGTGAATATAAAGATTTGGGAGATATTATGGAAGCTCGCAAACGTTATATAGCATGCTTAACTACCATCAAAGAAGCCAAAGATATACTTGCTAATGAAAATGACCCAGACATGAAAGAAATGGCTCGTGAAGAGCTAAGCGATAATGAAATATTACAGCCAAAATTAGAGGAAGAAATAAAGCTATTGCTTGTACCAAAAGATCCTGAAGATGCTAAAAACGTACAAATGGAAGTACGTGCTGGTACAGGTGGAGACGAAGCTGCTCTTTTTGCTGGCGACATATTTAATATGTATAAGCGTTTTTGTGATAAGAAAGGTTGGACTTTATCAGTAACCGATATTAATGAGGGAGCTGTAGGAGGTTTTAAAGAAATAGATTTTGCTATCTCTGGAGAAGGAGTCTATGGTATATTAAAATATGAATCAGGAGTACATAGAGTACAACGTGTCCCTTCTACTGATACACAAGGACGTATGCAAACATCTGCTGCAACAGTAGCAGTCTTACCAGAAGCAGATAAGTTTGAAGTAAATATTAACGAAGGAGATATAAAATGGGATACATTTCGTTCTAGTGGTGCAGGCGGTCAAAATGTAAATAAGGTAGAATCAGGTGTACGTTTGCGTTATCCTTGGAAAAACCCTAACACGGGGGAAATAGAGGAAATATTAATAGAATGTACAGAAACACGTGATCAACCTAAAAACAAAGAGCGCGCACTTTCAAGATTACGCACCTTCATATATGATCGTGAACATCAAAAATATATAAATGATATAGCAAACCGTCGTAAAAGTTTGGTTTCTACTGGTGATCGCTCGGCTAAAATACGTACATATAATTATCCACAAGGACGTGTAACAGATCATCGCATAGGCTTTACCTCTCATGACCTACCTGGCTTTATGAATGGTAATATACAAGAAATGATAGATGCCCTCACTGTAGCAGAAAATGCAGAAAAAATGAAAGAAGCAGATTTATAATAAATATAAATTATCAAAATATTTAAACTTTTATACACATGAATAGAGAACAGCTAATAACTCAGATATTTGAAAAGAAAACTTTCTTATGCGTTGGACTCGATACTGATATTATAAAGATACCTTCTTACCTTAAAAATGAGGAAGATCCTATTTTTGCTTTCAATAAAGCTATCATAGATGCTACTTCGCCTTATTGCGTAGCATACAAACCTAATTTAGCTTTTTATGAAAGTTTAGGAATAAAGGGAATGCTTGCTTTCGAAAAAACTGTAAAATACTTAAAAACATCATATCCACACCATTTTATAATAGCTGATGCTAAACGTGGAGATATTGGTAACACTTCAGAAATGTACGCACGTACATTTTTCAAAGAATATGATGTAGATTCACTTACTATAGCACCATATATGGGTGAAGATTCTATAAAACCTTTCCTGAAATATAAAGAAAAATGGACTATTATTTTGGCTCTTACTTCAAATAAAGGCAGTCTTGATTTTCAATTCTTTGAAAATCAAGACCATGAACGTCTATTTGAAAAAGTACTAAAAAAGACACAACAATGGGGCAGCAACGAAAATATAATGTATGTTGTAGGGGCTACACAAGGTAAAATGTTCAAAGATATCCGAAAAATTGTACCTAACCATTTCTTACTTGTTCCAGGTATAGGAGCACAAGGAGGAGATCTTGCAGAAGTATGTAAATATGGTATGACTAAAGACTGTGGCTTATTAGTAAATTCGTCACGTGGCATTATCTATGCTGATAGTACAGAAAATTATGCTAAAATAGCAGGAGAAAAGGCCTTTCAAATGCAACAAGAAATGGAAAAAGAACTAAATAATATTGTTTGATGTATAAGAAATCAATAATAGGGAATTTTACTAAATTCCCTATTATAAACCTTATCAATATAAAAAGATAATAGAAATTAGTTTTATTATATCTAACAAAATTTTATATCAACAATTATCATTGCACCAACATATGTATTAAGCTTTTTGACAATATCTGTTTTCATCATGGATAAATCAGCTTTTAAAGATGGATTAATAATCTTAACAAATAAAGTCTGATTTTTGATAAATTTTTCTCTAGTATATTTTGCCACTATATCACCTGTTACTACTTCCCAAGCATTTATTAAACGTCGTTGTAAAAGTGGGGTTTCTAATCCTTCATTACGCAATAAAAGATTCAATACTTCGTCTAAAGTCTCTACCTTTCGTCTAAACATACTTTTATATTTCTTTGAATATTACATCTCCACTTTCTACAGAAAATAACTTATACTTAAAATCTCCACCATGTAAGATCTTATCCAAATGTTCACGATTAGTATCTGTAATAAATATCTGACCGAAATCATCACCTGAAACTAAATTAATTATTTGCTTCACACGATTAGAATCTAATTTATCAAAAATATCATCAAGTAATAATAAAGGGGTATTGTGTGATGCTGTGCGACAAAGAAAATCAAACTGAGCTAACTTTAATGATAAAACATAAGTCTTATTTTGCCCCTGACTTCCATAACGTTTTATGGGATAATCTCCTAATAACATTACTAAATCGTCCTTATGTACTCCATGAAGTGAATATCCCATCATTTTATCTTTTTCTCTACTATTTCTAATAATATCAAGCAAATTACCACGCTGACCATGCGACATATAAGTTAAAGAAACCTTTTCATGGTCATTAGAAATACATTTATAAATATTTTGAAATATAGGTTGTAACTCTTCTACAAAAACTGTGCGTTTCTTAAATACATATTCTCCATATTCTGCCATTTGCATTTCTAAGAGTTCTAATAAAGTTTCATCAAGCCCTTCTTCTTGCTTAAGCAAACTATTACGCTGCTGTAAAGCTTTATTATAACGTGTTAGAGCTTCTATATATGCTGCATCATATTGAGAAATAACCACATCCATTAACTTTCTACGTTCTTCACTTCCACCTTCTATTAAAGAAGAATCTGCAGGTGAAATAAAAACAAGTGGTACTAATCCAATGTGTTGAGATAATCGTTTATACTCTTTTTTGTTACGTTTAAAGTGTTTTTTTTGCCCTCTTTTCATTCCACAATAAACCTGCTCCTTATCTCCATGCTCATTAGTATAATTACCTTCTATTACAAAAAAATTAGTTCCATGTTGTATCACTTCAGAATCCTTTGGATTAAAAGCACTTTTACAGAAAGATAAATAGTAAATTGCATCTAGCAAATTAGTTTTTCCTTCACCGTTATGACCTATAAAACAATTCAACTTAGGCGACAACTCTAAAGTTGCTGTTTGAATATTCTTGTAATTAATTATAGAGAGCTTATCTAAACGCATAATAATATAATATATGCAAAGGTAGCCGTTTTTATGGCAACACAGAAAAAAAATATATATATATTTTATTAATTGAGGGAAAATAAGTAATTTTGCGCTAATTATTACACACCAATTATATTGTAAAAACAATAAAGAATTAAATATAAAATGGCAAATCAAAAAGGAAAGAGTACTAATGAAAATACTCTAAACAACTCTAAAGCTACATTTATAAGGTACAAAAAACAAATTATAATACCAATAGTAGCTGTAGTAGTAATCATTGTAGGTTTTGTTCTATACAGAAACTTTGTGTCTGAGCCTCAAGAAATAGAAGCAAGTACAGAGCTAGCTAAATGTCAAACCCTTTTCAATGCTCAACAATACGATCAAGCTTTAAAAGGTTTTTTAAAGATTCAGTCTGATTATAGCAATACTAAAGCTGGCAATCTTTCTAATCTATACATAGCTTTATGTTACGCACATAGTACAAAACCTAATTGGGCAAGCGCTGCAAAATATGCAGAAAATTTTAATACTTCTAATGATCAAATAATTAGTCCTGCTTCACAGATGGCTTTAGGTGATATATATGCTAACAATAACCAAAACGATAAGGCTATAGATAGCTTTAAAAAGGCTGCAAAAATGGCAGATGATCAAGCTGAAGAAAATACGAACAATAGCATAGCCCCATTAGCATTGCGTAAAGCTGGCATTATTCTTGAAAGTGAAGGTAAAAAAGAAGAAGCTACAGACATATATAAAGAAATTAAAAAGAAATATGTTAATTCTCCTATTTATCAAGACATTGATAAGTATATAGAACGTGCATCTAATTAAATTTCATCATGGCAACAGCATTACATCATTTATCTGATTATGATATAGCATCAGTTCCAGATGCAAGTAACATGTGTTTTGGTATAGTCGTTTCTGAATGGAATAATGAAATAACAAGTGCATTGTTGGAAGGCACTGTAAAAACTTTAGAAAAACATGGATGCCTACCTGAAAACATACATGTAAAAACTGTACCTGGAAGTTTTGAGCTTGTTTATGGTGCACAACAAATGACTAAAAACGATGGTTTTGATGCCGTTATTATATTAGGTAGCGTAATTCGTGGAGAAACTCCTCATTTTGATTACATCTGTGAAGGCGTTACGCAAGGTATTTCATATCTCAATGCTACACAAAATATTCCTGTAGTATTTGGACTATTGACAACAGATAATTTACAACAAGCAATAGATCGTAGTGGAGGTGCATTAGGAAACAAAGGCGATGAATGTGCTGTCGTAGCTATAAAGATGTCAAAATTTTAAATTAAAAGAAACTCTCTAAATAATTTCATTAGAACAGTAAAATCTGTGAAGACTTACAGTTCAGCTAAATAGTGGCGCATATTAATTATATTGATATTTTTGATGTTAATATTTTTCGCCACTATTTTTTTTATTTCTATTATTTTGTCTGTTATAATATTTCTAAGCTTAACGAATAAAGTTATTATATATTTAACTTTCCCAAAATATACTTTTCATTTTAATTATCTTAACTTTATCCCCTCACCTATTGCAATATTTATTATTAATATCAACTCTTTTGTATAATATATTGAAAAAAAGGTATGATAAAATTTGATTATATCAATAATAAGAGTTATTTTTGCAGAAAATAGTAATGAATACATAACGTTAATTAACCTACATTATTATGTCAAAGTACAATCTTACAGAAAAAAAAGAGAAACCTGCTGCATATCGTAGCCTTGTTAGTCCAAATTTGATGGATGATCTCAAAGAAAAGATCCTTGAAATAATTCTTATTCAAAAGCGGTATAAGGATAAAAGTTATTCCGCAAAGCAATTAGCAGAAGACTTAGGCACCAACACTCGTTATATTTCAGCTGTAGTGAATGTAAGATTTCACACAAATTATACCTCTTTTGTTAATAAGTTTAGAATCGAAGAAGCTATGACATTATTGGTTGATAAGCGTTATCAGGATTTAAATATGGAAGATATAAGCGATATGGTGGGGTTTTCTAATAGACAATCGTTTTATGCTTCTTTTTATAAATTAAATGGTATAACTCCACGCGATTATAAAATACGTCATTTAAGCCAACACCCTATCGAAGATAATAAATCTAAAAGAAACACAAAGCTAAAAAAAATATAAGGATAAGTGGAAAATAATAAAATAAAAAGTAAGTATAATTTTAATTATATAGATGAGCAGTTTGCTGATATCCAAATACTTCGTTATAAACTAACAGGATTTGATAAATTATCTCTACGCCAAAAGCAATATATATATTGTTTATCACAAGCTACTCTGTATGGAAGAGATATTCTTTTTGATCAATTTGGTAAATACAATTTACGTATTCGTAAAACCTTAGAAGCTATTCTTCTATATTATAAAGGTGCAAGAGATGAAGCCTTTTTTAACATAATAGAATATCTTAAGAAAGTGTGGTTTGCTAACGGTATTTATCACCACTATGGATCTGATAAATTTGAGCCTAACTTTTCTGAAGAATATTTTAGGAAAATCATAATCTCTCTTCCTAAAGAAGTCTTACCATGCTATAATAATGAATCTGTAAACGAGCTTTTAGAAGAAATAATACCCATAATATTTGATCCTAAAATATTACCCAAACGCGTTAATAAAAAAGATGGATGCGACCTCATTAAGAGTTCTGCTTGTAATTATTACGAAGGAGTTTCTCAAAAAGAAGTTGAATTTTTTTATGCAGAAAAAAAAGCTAAAGGGTCAAAAGAGCGGCCTATTTCATACGGCTTAAACTCTTCTCTATGCAAAATAAATGGCAAAATAGTAGAAGACGTTTGGCATATTAATGGGAAGTATAGTAAAGCATTAGAAAAAATTGTATTTTGGTTATATGAATCTTTAAAGTTTACAGAAAACGAACAACAAAAAAAAGTAATTAATTTACTTATAAAATATTACCAAACAGGAGATTTATCTATTTTCGATAAATACTCTATAGAATGGTTAAAGGAAAAAGAAGGACAGATAGATTTTATTAATGGTTTTATAGAAGTATATAGTGATCCTCTTGGATTAAAGGCTTCGTGGGAGGGAATTGTGGAATATAAAGACTTAGAAGCAACTAAACGTGCTAATATTATATCCACAAATGCACAGTGGTTTGAAGACCATTCTCCCATTGATCCACGTTTTCGCAAAGAAACTGTTAAAGGAGTTACTGCAAATGTAGTTAATGCTGCTATGTTAGGAGGTGATGAATATCCGTCTACTGCTATTGGTATTAATCTACCAAATGCCGATTGGATACGCTCTGAATATGGATCTAAAAGTGTTACTATTGGTAATTTAACTCATGCTTATAACATTGCTTCAAAAGGAAATGGTTTTTACGAGGAATTTGTTATTGACAAAGAAACTTATGAGCTAATTAATATGTTTGGATCTAAAACAGATGACTTACATACCGATTTACACGAATGTTTAGGACATGGTAGTGGGAAATTACTACCATCTACAGATCCCAGTTCTCTTAAAAATTATGGGAATACTATTGAAGAAGCTCGTGCGGATCTTTTTGGTTTGTATTATATCGCTGATAAAAAATTATTAGAATTAGGACTTCTTGATAATAAGGATGCTTATAAAGCACATTATTATAGCTACTTAATGAATGGTCTTCTTACTCAACAAGTAAGAATAAAGCCTGGTAAAAAGATAGAAGAAGCACATATGCAAAATAGAGCTTTAATAGCATGGTGGGCTATGGACTTAGGTAAAGAAGAAGAGGTTATAGAATTTATCTCAAAGAACTCAAAGACTTATATTAGAATAAATAATTACACAACACTTAGATCTATCTTTGCAAAACAATTAGCAGAGATACAAAGAATAAAAAGTGAAGGTGATTTTAATGCTGCTCGTACTTTAGTAGAAAAATATGCTATCAACCTCAATAAGAAACAACATGAAGAAGTTTTAAAGAGATATGAACAGCTTAATATTGCACCATATAAAGGTTTTATTAATCCTGTTTTAAGACCTATTCTAAATGAAAACAACAACGTCGTAGATATTATAGCAGATTATTCTGAAACTTATTCAGAACAAATGCTACGCTATTCTAAAGAATACTCAACATTATGAATGTAGATACACAAAATAAAATAAAACAAATAAAACAATCTTTTCGCTTCAGAATGAATGGTGTAACATCACAATCGATGCGAGAAAAAGGAATTTTATATAAATTAAACTGGGGTATTCCTCTACCTGAACTTAAAGAAATAGCTAAAGAATATGGTAAAGACTATAAGCTGGCTATAGAACTTTGGAAAGAAGATATACGCGAATGTATGATCTTAGCAACACTTATTATGCCTCACGAATGTATGGAAGAGGATATAATAGAAGTATGGATGGAACGTGTACATACACAAGAATTAGCAGAGATATTAGCTTTTAATTTGCTACAATACACAAATAAAGCCTTATATCTTGCCTTTCGTTGGATAGCTTCTGGGAAACAAATGTATGAAATTTGTGGATATAATTTACTTTCAGGATTATTCAATAGATGTATAAAAATTGAAAACCGAGAGATAAATGAATATCTTGACCAGGTAAACTCTTCTTTACAAGATAACAATATTATAATAAAGCATGCTGCTTACAACAGCTTAATGAAATTCTGCAATATAAATAATGATTTTGAAGCAATGGCAAAAAGGACAGTTGGCATTCTAAGTGCCAAGCCCTAAAAAATTACTTCGCTCATTTATTTTTATTAAATCGGACTTTTTATATATTTATAATTTTAATAATCATATCAAATAAATAAGTCAAACACAATTAAGCATTTTGCAAGTTCCAAAACGAAGTGCAATAAAAGAGTAGCCCTCGCCGAGAGATGCAGACGTTCTCGAAGCGTAGCGAGAGATTGTCTGCATCTCTCGGCGAGAAAAAAACAACCAGCAATACAAATAAAAAAAAGGGAGACCTCTGTCTCTCCAAGATTAATTAGTCGTCCCTTAAAAACTATATTTCAGCATAAAGTTTGTACTGACAAGCTTTATGCTGATTCTTTTTATAAGGCACAAAAGAGCTCTCATAGCTCTTTTGAAGTTATATGCTGCCGCAGCTAATAATACATTGATAGCATCTCCTTTCACACCTTTATAAAAGTTGCGAGATAATCGGTGGTCTGCTTTAAGATGTCCTATTGTTGGTTCTATACCTGCTCGTTTACAAAATAGTTTGTGTTTCTTTTTCTTT
>NZ_KB905293.1 GCF_000378745.1 Prevotella amnii DSM 23384 = JCM 14753 | reverse complement strand
AAAGAAAAAGAAACACAAACTATTTTGTAAACGAGCAGGTATAGAACCAACAATAGGACATCTTAAAGCAGACCACCGATTATCTCGCAACTTTTATAAAGGTGTGAAAGGAGATGCTATCAATGTATTATTAGCTGCGGCAGCATATAACTTCAAAAGAGCTATGAGAGCTCTTTTGTGCCTTATAAAAAGAATCAGCATAAAGCTTGTCAGTACAAACTTTATGCTGAAATATAGTTTTTAAGGGACGACTAATTAATTCTGAATATTTTTTATATTATTATAAAATTGTTATAAGGGTATGCTAAAATAGGCATACCCTGTTTCATTATTTATAACTTATTTAAAAGCAGCAACTTTATAACTTTTGTTAAGTTACTGAATATATAAAAAATAATAGCCTTTTCTATTTTAAATACTTACTAATAGCTTCACCATATATCCTATAAATACTACTATTAAACAAAAACCCTCCCAACGCTCAATGGTATATTTTGTAAAAGATAAAAACCATATCAAGATCATGGATATTACCATAATAGAAAGATCAAACATTGTTATTCCTTGCAGCAACATTGGATGTATTAATCCTGTAACTCCTAATACAGCAAGAATATTAAATATATTAGAACCTATAACATTACCTATAGCTATACCACTATCGCCTTTACGAGCTGCAACTACACTTGTAGCAAGCTCTGGTAATGATGTTCCGCCAGCTACAATTGTTAAACCTATTATTGCATCAGACACACCTAATGATGAAGCAACTTTAACCGCACCACTTACAAAAAGATTACTACCAAAAATAAGACATGATAGACCTACTATTATCCATATAACAGATACCCATATTTTCTTATGCTGCTTTTCTGATATTATATTCTCTGATATAATAGACTTGCTATTAGCTTTATCTATCTTTACATCACTCTTCGCTTCCTGTAAAGTCTTTATCATAAAGATAATAAACATAGCAAATATAATACCTGCATCAATCCTTCCTATCATACCATCATAACAAAGCATCATTAGTACAACAGAAGAAACTAAAGCAAAAGGAATATCTTTCTTTATAGTAATAGGTGTTATTAGAATAGGACTAAACATTGCAGAAACACCCACTATGAACAAACTATTAATAATATTAGAACCTATAACATTACCAATAGCTAAATCTGATGTACCTTTTAAAGCCGAAACCAAACTGACACTAAACTCGGGCATACTTGTTCCCATTGCTACTACAGTTAAGCCTATAATAACCTGAGAGACTCTCATTTTTTGTGCTATGGCTACAGACCCATCTGTAAGTTTGTCTGCTCCCCATAATACTAAAGTTACCCCTATAAAGATAAATCCTAAATTTAATAACATATATATTTTACATTTTACCGCAAAGGTACTAAAAATATACCTATAAAATATTTCAGTATAGAATATTCCCGTTTTATTATCATCTCTCTAAAAACTTAAATTATATCGAAACCTATTTATTTTATCTTTAAAAAGATATATAATCATATATTGTTTAAGATATATTTAGGAATTAAGCAGTTTTCCTGTATATGTTTAAAAAGAATTATTATCTTTGTATGTTATTTAGATATAGCATATATAAAAATATTTAATTAAAATACAAATAAGTATGAATAAGACTATTCTTGTTACTGGAGGTACCGGATTTATAGGTTCTCATACCGTTGTAGAACTTATAGAAACAGGATATGATGTTGTAATAGTAGATAATCTTTCCAATTCTAAGATAGAAGTGCTCGATGGAATAGAGCAAATAACAGGTGTTCGTCCTGTTTTTGAACAAATTGATTTATGCGACATTAAATCCACAGAAGGGATATTAAGAAAATACCCTAAGATAGAAGGCATTATCCACTTTGCAGCCTCAAAAGCTGTAGGAGAAAGTGTGGAGAAACCTTTACTTTATTATAAAAATAATATTATCTCATTAATAAATTTATTAGAATTGATGCCCAAATATGATGTCAAGGGGATTATATTTTCTAGCTCTTGTACTGTTTATGGGCAACCTAAAAAAGAAGATTTACCAGTTTCAGAAAAAGCACCACATCAAAAAGCTACATCACCATATGGTAACACAAAGGAAATTAACGAACAAATAATATATGATTATATTAATAGTGGGGCAAATATAAAGAGTATCATATTGCGTTATTTTAATCCTATAGGCGCACACCCTTCAGCTTTAATTGGTGAGCTGCCAAATGGTGTACCTAACAACTTGATTCCATTTGTAACACAAACAGCTATAGGAATCCGTAAAGAACTAATTGTTTTTGGTAATGATTATAATACTCCAGATGGAACTTGTGTGCGTGATTATATTTATGTAAAAGATTTAGCCAAGGCACATGTAATTGCTATGGAACGTGTATTAGAAAAAAATACTGATAAAATAGAATATTTTAATATAGGTACAGGGCGAGGTAATTCTACTCTTGAGATTATAAATACTTTTGAAAAGGCTACAGGGGTAAAACTTAATTGGAAGTTTGGTAATAGGCGAAAAGGTGATATTGAGCAAATATGGGGAGACTGTACACTTGCTAATAAAGTACTTGGCTGGGAAGCAAATACACCCTTAGAAGAAGTCTTAGCAACTGCATGGAAATGGCAACTGAAATTGCGTGATAAAGGAATAATGTAATATTTTACTTTAAAAATAAAATAGCCCTTATACGTTACCAAACATATAAGAGCTATTTTTTATATAAAAACAAAAATATATGATACTTTATCTTTTCTCATAAGGTATTATAAGTTTAAAGCCTCTTCCAACAAGTACTACATACTTCTCTTTTACATCTTGTATATATAATTTATATTTACCTTCTTTTATAGAGCTAAACTCATCTGGGTAGCTAAGACTTAATTTAGATTCTATAAATCTACCTTTTTGAGGATTTATTATAGCTGGAGTAATCTTAATTGTTTTTTTAGAAGTTGTAGGGTTTGCTTCATTGCATATCCAAGTTCCAACTCCTTTGCGATGTACTACAAGAGTGTTGCGATATAACTCGCTTAAACTTCGTGAAGTTGTGCTATAAGCTCCTAACCCATTAGTTTCTCCTTTACATCGTACTTCAACTTTGATAGTTTTTGTTTGATTATTTTCTCCAACTATATGTAGATAAGCATCGCCCTCACAGTATGTATCTATTTCTATAATATTAGTTTTTGCATTCCATTTCACTTTCTTTAAAATATTCATAGGATCTTCCACTTCCATTTTGGCTAAGCTTCCGCCACCGTTAATACTTATTGAACGGTTTTCATCACGTGGAAACAATCGTATAATATCTTTTGTAGAAGTAATGTTAGGTACTATTATGTTTATATTTAATTTGCGACACTCATCGCCAGACCATATAGAAGCGTAAGTTTTACCTTCTAATATTCCAGTAATACGCAATGTGTCTTCATTGATATTTACAGTCGCCAACTTAGAATTGTTAACATTACTTTTATACTTACCAGTACCTCCTTTTAATATAAGCATACGAGTAGTATATGTAAATACATCAATAGATGATGAGTTTTCATCTCCTATCAATATTTTAGATTGTTCTAATCCTAACTCGTTGTGGCATGCAGTTAGCGATATGCTTAATATTACCACTGCTAATAAGTTATATATATGCTTCATGTTAATTAGATTATTTTACATTTAAGTTATATTCTAAAGTCCAATCTTTGCCATCACTTTCTGTAATATTAATTACAAATAGATGTTTACCCGATTTATTAAAAACTAATTTATATCCATCTATAGGTATATATGGATTTCCATCAAGAGTATAAGCTATTTTGGCATTAGTATCATATAAGTCATTAAAAAACAATTCGATAGTTCGGGGTGTATCTCCAAATCCTTTTATTTTATATACATAAGGAATGCGATTTTCATCATCACGTTTTACCATAATCGGTTCTGTTAATATATTTTTTTTAGCGATTTTAGATTTTTTCCCATCACTCTTAATCGTTTGCACTCCTATCGTATATGTAGTATTAGGTTGTAATTTTTGCAATATATAGTTAGTACTATTTATAGTGGCAACTATTTTATCATTTAGTAAAATATTATATTTTACACCATCAATTTGAATAGGATGCCATGATATAAAGACCTCGCGTTGTTCTGCGGAAGCTTTTATCTCGTTAGGCATAGGTACTTCTTCTGAAGCAGTGCCACTTTTTATTTTCCTAAAATCAACATCATCTATAAGTAAATAGTTATTGGCATCAGAAGTCTCTTCTTTCATCTTAAAAGAAAAACCAGCTTTATCTACTCCTTGCGGTGCAACAAAATCTATAGTTTTTTGTTTCCATTCAGTAGGGGAGGCGTCTGTAACCATATCTTTCTTTTTTGTCGATTCGTGTGTTGTATTTCCTTTGTACCATGTTACTACTGAAAAACAATTCGCTTTTTTTAATGTTCCTTTATACCAATATTTAAGACGATATGTGGCACCTGGCTCAATACTTATGTAATTATAATTGTAAGATTGATCTATTGAAGTAAGTGTTTGTTCTGTCGCAAATAACTTAATGGAAAAATTACCACTGTGAGCTTGGGTTGATTTTCCAAAGTTATAACCAGAAGAATACCAATATTTTGGCTTTTCACTAAGTCCACCAGTGCGCCACTCTTCAAATCCACTATTCAAAATCAAATTGGATTGTGCATTAACAGTTACATTTAATGTACAAAAAAAGGATATTAGAAATAAAAATTTATGTAAACTCATGCTTTTTCTTTTTTATAATATGTAAAAATTATCATAGTATACGCTGCTTTATTTGCGCCACAGTATAGGCTATAGAGCCAGTAATAGTGGTATCTCCTTCTAAACGCTGCTTATCCCATAATCCGGAATTTTGAGTAAGTGCGTCTAAAAGCGTTTGCACCTCATCAAAGGTATATAATGGTTTTCCTTCTATATTTACGGCAAACTGCAATGAGAATATAGCCCCATATGCACGTGATAAGAATACTAAGGCATTACTTATATCTTCGTTTAAATTTACTTTAGTAATTTCTCCAGATAATAGTTGTATGGCATGCACAGCTGCTACTTTGGAAAGCTCTTGTCTAATTATATCAAGACACTTTCTCACCTCATCAAATCTATATTCTGTCATGGCTAATCGTCCGGTAGCAAAAGCATTATAAAGCTTAATACGACTACCCTTTAAAATATTACGCTCATTTTTTTGTACTATAGGTAACCAGTATTGATAATAACCATAAGCTAAGTCCCAATGATGTTCCAGCTCCGTATAATTATGTCCATTTACAAGAATAGAAGATTCTTGGTCTTTTAAAAGTCGTTGATCATTATATAATTGAGGGTTAAGATGTACGTTCAATATTTTATCTAAATAAATACTACCTCTTATCATTTCGTTATATACTTCTGCTACAGCCAACCCTTTATTATTAACGAAAGCTAAGTTAACATCTCCAATATTATAACCTAAATATCCTCCCTTACCTATTTGGGCTTTAGTGTTACGTACATCAGCGGGACGCGGATACCCATAACCACTTAAAGCGCGTGAATAATCGAATAATTGTTGAAAAGCAGCGAGAACACGTTCTCTGTCAACACTATGCGCCATAGATGTAGCTATTTCATCAAATGGTGCTTTACCATATACACCTTGTTTAAAATATTCATTCATTCGTTCTTGCTGTGCGCCATTTGATATACGAGCCTCTTTCATGAAAGATTGATATATGATATCAACAGGTTCTTTTAAAAGACTACACTCTAAAAGGTCAACACTGCTCTCATTGTTCCTGCTAAATTTATACTCTGGGTCAGGTAATGTAGGGATAATGTATGACGACTCAATAGTTTCATCTTGCCATGTTGTACATGATATTATAGAATTAGATATAACTACCCATAATATAATGATATAAAACGATTTGTTAGCTTTATTTTTCATAATTTTATTTCCTAATCTTTAGGGTAATATAATATATCCACAGAATGGATTTTTTATTAAATTAATACCTTCCTCATTTTGAAACTGCTCTACATGCAAAGGGCGTACAATAGTAAAACCATCATTAGATATAGCTGAGATATTAGCGCGTACCGATGAATTGCTCGGTCCTCCACCTTTTACTTGCAAAAACATAGGGAAACCCGATATAGCTTGATAAATTATTTTAAGCTCTTTCCCATTTTTAAGTATTTTGACATTAGAATCCTCAGTATTCTTCTCAGGATTATCATCAGAGTTGTCATCAGAATCGTCATCAGTGTTTCCTTCAGGCTCATCTTCTTTGTCATCTTCAGAAGAATAATCTTTAGATGTAATAGTTCTTAATTTTTTATTGGCATCAATATATCTAATAATGTAAGTAGAGGAAAGATCCTCGTCAGGTATTAAGCTACCTTGCAAATCTTTTTCAAAAAAAGTGCAGGTCAGTGTTATGGTGTAAGTACGTTTCTCTCCTTTAATATCTACTCCTGGATATATATAGCTTTGTTCATTCATATCTATGCTTGCTAATTGCAAAGCTTGATCATCATATGATATTTTAGGCTTATCTATCCCTTTAAAAGGAAAGAGTTTATCATAATCTTCATCTGTATCGTTATTTACTCCAGGTGAACATGCTGATAGTAAGACTATGTTAAAGATACATAGAATTATATATATATTCTTTTTCATACTAATAATTATTACATATTGTTATATCTTATTCTATAATAGGTACATCTTTGATAATTGCTTTCAATCCTGTTATTTTTCCTTCAGGGTGTAAATGTTTACTTACAAGCCTTGTTGTTTTCCATTTTGGATAATATACTTCTACAAGTTCAGCTTCAAAATTATTATTAACACGTTTAAAGTCGGCAAACACCTGTTTATTATTTAATCGTAATCCTGCTTTAAAAGTAATACCTTCAGGAGTTCCGCTATACCCTGACCCCAGTACGGAAAATTCTTTAGGAGGATAATCAGGAATAGGGTTAGGTTTAGTAACTTCCATAAATAGATAATATCTTTGTTTCTCAGTAGTATTTGCACGTCCTCCATTTCTACCAAGATAATAATCGCTTTGAAAATAAACACGTCCACCTTTATGTATATACAACTGTGGATTTTTCATCTTTTCAAATATTCTTCTATTATCGTATGCTTGTTTTACAGCATTATTAAAGTCTGACATATTCTTTAAAGGCTTCATTATAATATATTCACATGCAGGTCTTAGATAAGAAGCTGTTTTAAACACTAAAAAACCCTCTTCGTTATGTCCTTGGTATAACCAATCACAAGCACCACCATAACTATCATTAACCAATTTGTGTATATAGTTTGTAGTGAGAAAAGTAAGTTGAGTACTACTATTTGTCCCTATCTTATATTCACTTGTTGTGGTAGTAGAAATACTTTGTTGATCCATATCAGCACGCATCTCTACTTTTCCTTGTTGTAGGAATCTCATGGTAAAACAAACTCCGCCATAACCATATCTATCGGTACTATATTGATACGAATCCTTTATTTTATCACTTAAATTAGAAAATAATAAAGAGTCTGTTTTAGGAAAATATAAAACCAGCCATCCTGCCTTGTTGTTAACTAACTCTGAGTTTAGCGTTTCAATAGCTTGTCTCTTACGCTGAGTAGGTGTTTTATCAAACTCTTTTTCGTCCGTTTGACAGCTATAAAATATGCAACTAAGTATAGTAAATAATATATATAAAAGATACTTCATGTTATTTTTTGTTTAGATATTTATCCAAAGTTCTGATGCTTTTAAGTTGTATTGTAAGCAATTTAACATGCCAATTGTCCCAAGTGTATTTTTCGACAAACGCTTTTTTTGCTATAAAATCGTGGTAAGCACGTTCTGCTTCTTTTTTATAAGTATTATTTACCTCTGGATCAGAATCTTCATCTGGTGTTTTAGCTTCTTCTTCTGCTTTATTAAGCCTTGATGGTTTAGATGTTAAAATAACGCTTAACATTTCTGCCATATCATCTTCCGGATTTAGCATGGAAAGATAAGTGAAAAAACCACGCTTATTAGCATAACTTGTCAATCCTATATCATTATTAGCACCTTTTATATCGGATAATAATTGAGTGTCATTTATATATTTCCCATCACTGATAGTGGCAAATGTTTCTCTATCATATGGTATTTGTTCTAACATTCGTTTCATCATCTGATGATATACACTGCGAATAAGTCTATAAACTTTCTGCTCATCTTTAGCATCAAAATCATTAACATGGTAAATACTCATTTCTACAGGTTGTGATGCTATATTATACATACGCTCAACACTGTTTTTATCAGGATTTCCACCACCGTATAATGTAATGCGTATAGGTAAGCAATAATTAAGTAGGCTTCCTTTACCTTCTATTTGAATATCCTTAAAAGTGTCAAAACATAAAGTCCCAATAGCATTAAGAACTTGTTTTATGTTTGTAGTATCAGGAGGATAAACGTAAACTCCGTTTTGACTATTATCCTTTTGCCACTGATATATTACTTCAGGACCATACACTTTGGTAAAATTTTCTTCTATCCATTGTGCTGTTTGTGTTTGAGTAGTATTTCTGTCTATGACACTATCATCTGATAGCGTATCATGCTGACAAGATGTTGTTATAAATATCCATAGAACAGCATATACTAAAATATATTTATGTATGCTCATTTTGTATCGTTATAAATTATCTGTTATATATATTTATCTAATCGGTTCTTTGCGCTCACGTGGGTTAGGATCTAATCCGTTGTTTTGTGCTTCTATTGGGATTTGTAGCACCTTACGCGGATCATATTTCTCTAAAGGGAAATAATATTTAGACTTAGTATCACGTTTTACGCTTAAATGAAATCTCCTAATGTCAAACCAACGCAAGCCTTCTCCAAAAAACTCTTTTTGTCTGAAATCTGCAAATAGTTTTACTAATGCAAGCTGTTTTAAAGTCATACCATAGAAAGGTGTATATTCATCATAATTGTTTTCGCTTGTGCGCATATAAATATCTCTTTCTATAGTGGGCATAAAGCCGAACTTACCCTGCATATATTGTAGATAATCATTTATTGCATTATCATACTGCTTTAGCATAGCATAAGCCTCCATTCTATTAAGCAAAGCTTCATCGGCTGTAAATAACACATTGCTAACATAAATACCTCTTGGCTTTATACCAATGCTTTCAGTAGTAGACAACTCATCAAATTTAGCAATGTATTTACCATTTACTATAAGCGATGGTGAATAGATAAATGGATATGTACCTTCAAAAGTCATTTTTGAGAAATCTCCTCCACCTTCAATGCCTCTTTTATTGAATATTTCATTAACAGTTTGCTTGGTTGCTCCATAACGGTCTATAGGCATCTGTCTTGCCCATCGTGATTCTGTTGTACATATTAAAAGATTAGCAGGCTCATCAGGCGAAGTGTAACGTGTAAACATACGTTGCCGTTTAAACTCAAATTGATGTGAATATTCTATCCAATTTCTTAACATCGTTTTAGGATCTGCTCCTAAAACATAGTTCGCATAATCTATTACTTTTTGCCAATCTCCTTTCATTAAGTAGAACCGAGAAGCAAAAGTGTAAGCTGCTTTTTTATTAAAATGGTACTTAGGATGCTTATAATACCTATCATTAACTAAAGTTATTCCACGCTTTAAGTCGGCTTCTATCTTATCATACACCTCTTTTACAGTACCTCTTTTATAAGATATCAGTGCGTTTTTCTCAGGCTTAGTAATATAAGGTATACCAGGAGATTGTTTTGTGTTGTCATAAGGCTCTGCCCAAATATTTACTAACATGAAGTGAAGATAAGCTCTTAACAAAAAGGCTTCTCCATATAGGGCTTTAACGCGCTCTGTCTTAGGATAGGCTTTTAGCATTTCTAAAGCTTCATTAGCCTGCGCTATACCTTTATAGCAACTATTCCAATAATTCAAAGGTGTATCTATATCTTCTTGGTTATCATCTTCCCAATAAAACATTTCTTCGTTTAATTGTGTATGTGTACCATTTGTCCTAAGGCCAACATTATCGGTACGAGGTTCTAAGAAAGGAATATAACTTGCTTCAGGGTAGGCTCCAGTTAGCAATTGCGCTATACCTTTTTCGTTATTAATATTTAAATCAATATCAGAATCGGGTACTTTTGATAAAAAATCGTTACACCCACATAGAGCAATAGTGGTGAAAATTAAGATATATTTATATAGATATTTTTTCATTTTAAAAACCCACATTTAAAGTAAAAGTATATTGTATAGGAGTAGGTAGTGAAACACCGCCAGTCTGATAATATTCTGGATCTTGTCCATGTAGTTTAGGATCTGCATAAATAAGCAGTGGGTTAGTAACATTAAAACGTAGACTTCCACTTTTCAGACCTATTGTTTTCATCCATTTTTCTTTTAATAAATAGGATAAAGCTATATTTTTTAATCTAACGAAACTACCATCAGCTACACGCAGTTGCGAATAGTTGTAGGTGTTATATGCTTTTTCTATATTTTCTATTCCTATAATATTGATAATCTCTTTAGAAGGCAATGTTGGGACATCGGTATGATATTCATCTCCCGGGTTAAGCCAGCGGTTTAGATAATTTTTAGAAAATACATTCAAATCAGCAAACTGCATATCAAATGTAGGATTTAATCTTATCTTATTACCAGCCTGCATTGTAATGAAACAAGATAATTCCCAGTTGTGCCATTTCACTGTATTTGCCAAACCACCTACTATATTTGGCTCAATAGGACCATGGTATAGTAAATAAGTTTTAGTGTATTGTGTATCATTAAAATCTGCTCCCACAATATCTTTCAATTCGTTTTGTGGTAATGGATATCTTCCAAAATTAAAATTAGGTAATCCATTCTTGTCTAACTTTTGAAAATTAAAAGAGAAAAGTGAACCTTTTGGATAACCTACCACATTTCCCCGACCTCTACCAGCTACCATATCAAAAGCATTTGGAGAGTTGAGCATTCGAGTTATTTTCTGATTAATGGCACTGAAAGTAAAATCCGTACTCCATTTCCATGAGTTTGTACTAATATTTGTAGTATGCAATCCTATTTCTATACCACGAGAAACCATATCTCCAAAATTAGCATATTTATAATATTGACCACCAACACCAGACGTACGCACTAAGTCTATTAAATCGAAAGTATTACGTTGATACACATCTATTGTTGCCGAAATACGATTATTAAAGAATGCCATATCGGCTCCTATATTTAGTTCGTACATTTTTTCCCAAGTGAGGTCTCTATTTTCTAAAGAAATAAGGTTTAATTTATTCTCTCTATCGTTTAGATTTAGTCTATGTGCTATACCACCTTTATATATAACCGATGCGTTTGCCGCAGCTTCATTCATTTTAGCTGTTAAACCATAACTAATGCGGAAAGCTAATTTAGAAATAGCATTATTATCTTGCATAAATTTCTCCTTATCTACATTCCATTTAGCACCGACATTCCAAGTGGGTAACCATAAAGCAGTTGCTCCTCTTCCTGCTGCATTAGATCCTTCAATGTTTACAACTGTATTAAAAATATATTTACCTTTATACCCATAAGTAGCATTCCCCGAAAAAGTAACTCCTCGCTCATCTCTATTGCGCAATGCAAAATAAGGATTATTCTCTTGGAACATCTTATCAAAAATACCTGGTGCACTTTGCACCTCATTACCACGTTGATAGCTAATGCCATAACCTTTGAAAGAGCTTATTGTCTGTTGCAATGTTCTTATTTCGCCAAAAGCAAATCCTTTTAGGTCATGTGATCCTATTTGCTTGTCATAATCAATAGCTATACGAGCTAACATACTTTGCATATCTGCATTATTTAAGAAAAGTATGCCGCCTTGTTGTATGCCGGGTTTAGGCATAAGACCTGGGTGGTATAGATCCTTTACAAGGTATATATTTTGATTTGCTACCCATGGTGTTTCACAAGCACGATAAGCTCCTATTATATTAGAGTTTTCGCCTATTTCATGTTGTGTACTTGTATGTGCTCTTCGGTATGAAAACATTGTTTTTAGATTAAGAGCATCAGTAAACTTATAAGTGGCCTCTGTTTGCAACTTAAAGTCGACTACTCGTATTTTTAAATGATTGTTATCATACTCATTTAATATATTAAAAGGTGCCCAGTTATTACGATAATATTCACGTTTCCCATTTTCATCATAAGGACGAAGAGTTCTGCTTGTACCTAAAGCATATGCAAAAGGGTTTATATCAAAATCACGTTCAAAGGCTCCTGATATAGTGTTTTTTTTCTGGGGTAGGGTACCAGGAGCATTTTGTAAGCGCATGTTGCCTTGCAAGGATAGCTTAGCAGTAAGATTATTTGTAATATAAAAAGTATTCTTAATATTGGTTGTTAACCGTTGTACTTGGTCGGCTATGGTCCAACCAGCATCATGATAATAACCTATAGAAGCATAAGATGCTACTTTTTTACCACCTGCCGACAAACTTAATGTATGGTTAGTCATAAGGCTGTTTGCAAACAAAATCTGAAACCAGTCAGTGTTAGCATACTCTCTCTGTCGTAGGAATTTTTTTCGAGCTTCCTCTGTGTTTAGTAGTAACCTATTATTAGTTTTCTCATCATAAGTAGTGAGCTGTTTATACATCTGGTGATATACTCCGCCTCTACGTCCATATAATGATGTTGCTGGATCAAAATATCCTTTTTCCTGCATTTCTTGATATAAGGCCATAGTTTCTTGAGAGTTTAGCAAGTCAAAGTGGCTATAATCTGGGCGAGGGCGCCATGTGTTTTCTGTTGTGTAATTAATTTGTAAAGGCGATTCTCTTTTACCACTTTTAGTAGTAATAACTATAACTCCGTTAGCTGCGCGGGCACCATATACAGATGTAGCTGATGCATCTTTTAAAATCTGTATATCTTGTATATCTGCAGGATTAAGCCCAGCTACTGCTGAGCTGATAAGAGTAACAGCATCCCCAGAAGCTAAATCTTCAGGAGATACATGTACTAAATCTTCATAAACAGCACCATCTATTACCCATAAGGGCTGAACATTGCCCATAATAGAAGCACCGCCACGGATATTAATACGTGGTGCAGCACCAAATGTTCCAGAAATATTTTGAATAGACAATCCTGGCACACGCCCTTCGAGCATACGTGAAACATCTCCAACACCTTCGAGCTTTATTTCTGTCATCTTAACAGCTGTGGAAGCACCTGTGTAAACACGATTTCTTATGTTTTGATACCCTGTTACAACAACCTCATCTATCATTTTGCTATCATTTTGCAAAACTACTTTTAAGGCTGTTGTTTTAATACTTTCTTTAAAGGTACGCATACCTATAAAGGATACTGTAATAGTTTGACCTTTAATAGCTTTTATACTAAATTTTCCATCTATATCCGTAACGGTCTTTTGCTTATTTTCTACAATACCAATAACAGCTCCTACAATAGGTTCGCCACTTGTATCGGTAACAGAACCTGTTATGTATCCATTTTCTTGTGCCATTATTTTTGATAAAGAGCATAACAAGATAAATAGACATAATAGTCTTTTTATTGATATAGATTGTATATATACAGATCTTCTCATTAATCTTATTTGTTTTTATATTATATTATTATTGATATATTTTTTATTATAACTTCCATTGTACTCCTCCATATATACCAAAAGGTAAGCCTGCTCTCACTCCTGAAGGATGCCTCGAAACCATATAAACCTTATTTGTTAGATTTACTATATTCATAGTAAAGTCTATATTTTTTATCAGATGTATCTTAGCGGTAGCATCTATTATGAAATTAGCTGGTATTTTTTCACGTTGAGCTATCTTCCCTTGTCCTGGAACTGTACGCATATCGCCATTGTAACGCATATTAAAATGTATATCAGCCCATTTACTTTCTATACCTATTTGCCCATTAAGAGCATGACGAAAGATATAAGGGATTTCGTCGCCATATAAAACATGCCCCCATGATGCACTTGTAAATGAGTTCTTCATTTTTGTATCTGTAAAGGTGTAAGATAGCTGTATGGGTAATTGCACCTTCCATGTAGCAGGTAATGGGCGGCACTGAACTAGCATTTCTATACCTCGCACTAATGCTCGTCCTACATTAAACTGGTCTAAGGTTCCTAATCCTCCTTGCGCTGCAAGGTCGCTACCCAGCATGTTAGAATAGTTATTATTAAAACCAATAAATTCTCCTTTGAGCCATTTATTTGCATAACGTACACCAGCCTCTACATTAATACTACTCTCTGCTTTCTGACCAAGAGAAGCACTTGGCGGTGCAAATCCTTTATGTATTCCTGAAAACAATGATAATTGAGGCGTTAACTTACAATTAATACCTATTCCAGGCATAAAAGCTCTTGCACTATTGGGTATTTCTATACGCATCATACCTGTACGCCTCCAGTCGGCTTTAGTATAATCGCGATTTAATAACTTTACATCTTCATAACGCACTCCTGCAGTAAAGGTAAACATACCTTTTGCCCATTTTGCTAAAGCATAACCTGATAAAGCATGAGCTGTAGTAATACGATTAGCTTGGCTACCCGGATCTCCTCTTAAAAAAAGCTCCATACGCCCATTATTCATAGAATATCCATCATCTTGCTGATAACGATCCTCACTATCGGCATGGTAACGCATACCAATTTCGCCTGTAAAGTACCCTCCATATAGCATTGTTTTATATTCGCCCTTTATCTGGACTCCTCGTGAATGGTACACACGATGGTTGGCACGCAGCATTAGAGCTTCTCCTATGTAGCTTGACTTGCCAGTAAGAATATCAAAGTAATCTTTATTTGTAATAGGATCGGCAAGCACATCGCCTATTGAACGACGTTCGGCTTTGGTATAACCTGTACGCACTTCGTTGAGTTTATACCAATTCCTAAAAAAATAATTATAATATGCCTGTGTAGTTATGTCCCATGAGCGCATACCTTTTATTATATATGTAGCTGAAAACTGGGAATGGCGCGTTACTAAATTATCTTTTTGTGCTCCTGCATATCTAAAATATGGCTTAACAGCAAAGTCCTGATCAGTAAGACCAAGGTATGTTTCATCGGAAGTTTCGTTAGCAAATCCATACTTTAGCTCTAATCTGTGATTTATACCATCTTCTCTGTTTGTGCGTATCATCCACTTAGCTATTACGTCATTGCGTTTAAAACCTGTTCGCTCATCGGGGGTATCATGCCTAAAGCCACGAGCCTGATAACGTAAATATTCTATCAGAAACCCTGTATACTTAAAGCTTTTACCTATGGCTGTTTGTAGTTTTAGACTACCAAAACTACCTGCCGACATACTACATCTTATTAATTTATCCTGCGGTATAGGGGTTGATACCAAGTTAATAGCACCTCCTGTTGTAAATGGCCCGTATTGCACCTGGCTACTACCTTTTAACACTTCTATGGCATACATACGTGCCGCATTAGGAAAGTAATAAGCTGCAGGAGCCGCATATGGTGCAGGAGCTGCTAATATACCATCTTCCATTAAGGTGATACGTTCGCTACGTTCAGCCTGTGTTCCACGCAAACTAATGTTAGGGCGTAACCCAAACCCGTCTTCTTCATAAATATTTACTCCTGGAACGCTCTTCAACATACGATTTATATCAGTATAATCGAATTTGCCAAGCTCTTTTGGTGAGATGTAATAAGCCGAACCTGTACGGTTACGGGCTTCAAACTGGCTGCCTAACATCTGGTTTGCTCTTACTACTACTTCGTTAATCTGATGCAAAGAGTCTGTCATAGACTTATTCGGCAACTTGGGTATGCTCTCATTTTGCTGAGCATACCCTCTAAATGGAGTCAGTGTTAATAGCAGAGACAGCATTTTTATTGAAACATGCATAAAGGGAAAGTCTTTTTATTAAATTAATTATTCTCTTTAAAAAACTAAAAATAACAAGTTTAAAATTATTACTTAAATAAGTAAGTATTTATTCCGCTGCAAATTTAGCACGAGCAATAAAAACGTGCAATACCTATTTTTAGGTATTTTTTATTACAGCTATACACGCCTTACGCGTGTTTGTGCATTTCAGATTGTTTCAGATTGTTTCAGATTGTTTCAGGTTATTTCATATAGAGTGGCTCCGATGGGATTCAAACCCACGACCTCAGGAACCGGAATCCTGCGCTCTATTCAGCTAAGCTACGGAGCCAACATATATGTTTTATAGCTTGCAAAGGTAAGCTAATATTTGCATATAACAAAGGGTAATTACTGAAAGTTTACAGCTTTATGATTTGCCCTGAGCGTTTTTAAAAAAATATTCTTACATTTTTTTAGTCTATAAACCTTTTTGTTATATCATTATATGCCTCTATACGCCTATCACGTAAGAAAGGCCACCAACGTCTAACCTCTTCTGAATGGTAGAGATCGAGCTTTATTATCGTTTTTTCTTCTTTGTTGTTACAAGCTTGGTAAAGAATTTCTCCTTGCGGACCAGCGATGAAAGAGCTACCCCAAAACTCTATACCTTCGGTTTGTTTGCTTGGATCAGGCTCAAAACCTACACGATTAACGGCAATGACAGGTAAATTATTTGCTACAGCATGTCCTCGCATTACTGTCTTCCAAGCATCTAACTGTCGCGCCTGTTCTTCCTTTGTATCACTTTTAGAATAACCTATTGCTGTTGGATAAATTAAGATTTCTGCCCCTTGCATAGCCATTAGCCTGGCTGCCTCCGGGTACCATTGATCCCAACATACTAATACTCCTAATTTGCCAAGACTTGTGTTTATAGGGTGAAAGCCTAAATCGCCAGGAGTAAAATAAAACTTCTCATAATAAGCAGGGTCATCAGGAATATGCATTTTACGATACTTTCCTGCTATAGTGCCATCTTTTTCAAATACAACAGCAGTGTTATGGTATAATCCTGCTGCTCTTTTTTCAAACAAAGAGGTAACAAGTACAATACCAAGATCTTTAGACAATTTACTATAAAGATCTGTAGAGAAGCCGGGTATTGTTTCTGCAAGATCAAAATTATTAACATCTTCTACCTGACAAAAATACAGCGAATTATGTAACTCTTGTAAAACTATAAGTTGCGCGCCATCTTCTGCAAGACTTTTAATACCTTCTGTTATGTTTTTTATGTTTTCACTTATATTAGCTACATTATGCAACTGTAAAAAACCTATTTTTATTGTTTTATTCATAATCAGTATTCATTTTTTTGTTATTAGAAATAATTCCTTTGGGCAATTGCATTGTTAAGCAATGTAGCGACCCATGCTGACGTATTACCACTTGTGCATCTATCCCAATTATATCATAACCTGAAAAGGCTAACTTAATAATCTCTAAAGCCTTAGCATCATTTTTAGGTTGATTGTAAGTAGGTACTAACACAGCGCCATTTAATATTACAAAGTTAGCATATGTAGCAGGTAGCCGCTCTCCATTATCATATATAGCTTCAGGGAAAGGTAAGGCAAGTAAGCGATAAGGCTTATCATTAAGTGTGCGAAGAGTTTTTAGCTGAACTTCTAATTTTTTAAAATCAGAATAATGAACATCATTTTTATCTTCACATTTTATATATAATAAGGTATCATTAGGTGCACATCTTACTATTGTGTCAATATGTCCGTCAGTATCATCTCCTTTTAAAGAACCATGTTCTAACCATATTATACGTTTTGATGGGATATTTTTGAGTAGGTAAGAGGTTATTTCTTTTTGCGTAAATGGCTCATTGCGATGTGGAGCAAGTAAACAGCTTGTAGTTGTAAAAAGCGTACCCTTGCCATCACTTTCTATAGACCCACCTTCAAGAATAAAATCTTTATGACTCTTCATCTCTGCATTAAATATGCCTGCTTGAGCCATTTGCAAATTGATCTTGTTATCTTTCTCATACGGAAATTTCTCCCCCCAACCATTAAAACAAAAGTCGAGCATTCGTTGTACGCCATCTTCGTTTATCAAACTTATAGGTGCTACATCACGTGCCCATGTATCATTATTATCACACTTAAAGAATATTATTCGTCTTATCTGCCTTTCTGATAATTTTGTAGCAAAAAGCTCTTTGGTCTTTTTTATATTTCTCGTTATAAGAAGTAAGTCCTCATAGCGCGTAATAGCATCTATTATATCTACGTAAGTAGAGATAATTTCTTTCAGATACGGTTCCCAGTCAGTATCTTCATGCGGCATGATTAACATTATTCCACTTTGTTGCTCCCATTCTGCTGGTAATCTGAAAGAGTTTTCTATGTTTTTATCCATTTTATTATTCTATATTATTATGCAAAGATACGCTAATCCGATTAAAAGAAAAAGTTTTTCAAGCGTTTAGCTCTTTTTTTTCTGTGTAAAAGATGCTATTATTATCCGATATGGTTGATATATGTCAATCCAAAAGGTTGATGTATATCAAACGAAGTAGTTGATACAAGTCAAAAGTTTTGACTCTCGTCAAAAAAACAGCATAAAATCGTCTAAAAAATCCTTTTTTTTTGGTTTTCATGTTTTTCATATCGTAACTTTGCCTTCGAAAACAGGATAACAGAAAGATAAAACAAAGATGATTATGAAAGAAAGAATGATGAATTTAGAGATTGTAAAAAAGTTGTTTAACTACCTCACAAATGCTATTCGTGCATACAATGAGGGACGTGTAAACTGCATGGCATAGCCATGAGAAGAGAGAGTTTAGAAAGAGTATAAGTTTAAAATTTAATTCCCTTTATAGGGAGGGATATAAAAATGAAGGGTGTGTCTAAATATTGACACACCCTTTATTTTGTACATAAAAAGTACTATTTCGTAAATATTTCCCATATATAATAACAGAATGCTGAAAGTGATTTTTCCTGCTTATTTATTATTTATTTTTTATAAGACTTTAGACAGGATAAGTCTGCATATATTAATCTTACTTACATAAGGTGCTTATTAATAGTGCAAAACTTGCTATGTAAAGAGGAAAGAAGAGAGGGTTAGGAAAGAAAAATAATTTATTTTTCTATTAAAAATAAATTAAAAATGGTAGAAAAATAAGTTATTTTTCTACCATATATATTAAGTTTACACTCTTTTAAGATGCGCTATTACATTATAAACGTTTTCGTTTTTATTTTCGCAAAATAAGCTCTCTGTTATATTAGGCTCTTTTTATCTATACAAATTTTTTCGCTTTGTTATATCTTATGTTTTGCTATAAAAAAGAGCTATTCTGTAGATATTTTTACAAATCGTCGTAAGCTATTATATAATTTTTTCTACTTCGTTTATCAACCATTCTTGTTGCTGCTCAATAGTAAGATTACTATTATCTAGCTCTATAGCGTCTTTTGCTCGTCGTAGAGGCGACGTAGCACGGTGCGAGTCGATATAATCACGTTCTTTTACGTTTTTGAGTATTTCATCAAAATTAGCATCTAAGCCTTTTGCTTTTAACTCTTCATATCTTCGCTGTGCACGTATCTCTGCAGATGCAGTTACAAATATTTTAAGTTCTGCTTTAGGAAAAACTACTGTTCCTATATCGCGCCCATCCATAACGATTCCTTTTTCTTTACCCATAGCTTGTTGTTGTTGCACTAAGGTTTGACGCACAAAACTTAAAGCAGCAATAGAGCTAACATGTGAAGATACTTCCATTGTTCTAATAGCTTCTTCTACATTTTCATTATTAAGATATGTGTCAGGACGCCCAGTTTCCATGTTAAGTTTGAAAGATATTTTTATATTAGGCATGTTATTGTATAATTCTTTTTCCTTTACACTTCCATCTATGTTAAAAAAGCCATTTCTTAATGCGTAAAGAGTTACCGAACGATACATAGCTCCCGTATCTACATATATATATTTTAGTGTTTTTGCAAGATTTTTTGCCATAGTACTTTTCCCGCAAGAAGAGAAACCATCTATTGCTATCACAATTTTTTTTTCGTTCATATTTATATCTTTGTTTTATTTCTTGTATAGCTCATAAATAATTTTATAAGCAATGATAAAGAAAGATTATTATCTTTTTAATATAATGATTTGTAATTTTTCAACAAAGTTACATCTTTTTCCGAATAACTTCTTACTTTTGTATAATGAAAATATGTTTGGGTGAATATTTCATATATTTACTTAACAATAAAGGTAGAAGAAAGATCAGTATTAGCTATTTAGATTTTTCCTAAGAAGAATGGTATAATATAAAGGATTTAAGATTTGGAAATAAAAAAATCAAAGGAGGCTGATCTGGAGAATAAGCGTTGGGTGGGATTTATGTTAGGAATCATCATCTCCTTGTCTATATTCTTTGTAGCATTAGAATATAATGATGGGACTGATAGCAGCAATGTGAAAAAGATTACCAACGTTCAGCTTCATAGCTTAGATATGCTTCCCGCTATAGATCAAACCAATATCACAAAGCATAAGAATGATAAAAAACCTACAGTGGAAGATATGTTAAACTTAAAACGTAGCGATAATCCTGTAAAGGTAACCCCTCGTAGTGTAGGTAGTATGCAGTCGAATGATAAGATAACTGCTGCTCCGCGTATGACCGATGAGGTTATGCTTACTTATACACCAATAGTGCTTCCACCAGTGCCCAAAGTAGAGCAAGATGCTAAGAAGATTACTACAAAAATGTCTGACGATGATGCATTAGCCGATGTGGAACGCATAGATAGCAAGATAGATAAGCGTATTTTATCAGAAACTCCCACACCGCCAGGAGGGTGGGCTATGTTTATGAAATGGCTTACAAAATCATTACAGTATCCTACGGAGTCAAAGATGGCTGGAGTAGAAGGAGTAGTAAATGTTACTTTTATTATTTCAGAATCAGGTTATGTAAGTAATATAAAAATAAAAAACGGAAAAGATAAAGACATGGAAGAAGAAGTGCTGCGTGTAATGCACATAATGGGAAAGTGGAAACCTGGTTTAAATAAAAATAAGCCTTGTAAATCGATGGTAGAAATTCCTGTTGTTTTTAAGTTGTAAAAACTCTTTAGATATAAAGCATTTCTGAAAATAAAACTTTAACAAGACTAAAAAGATTATGTATAGTTCAGATAAGATATTCAGCATTATTAATAATTATATAGCCACTTTAGCTTATGACAGAGAGCCAAAGAGCTTGTATGAACCTATAAAATATGTTTTATCTTTAGGAGGCAAACGCATTCGCCCTGTATTGATGCTTTTAGCTTATAATATGTATAAAGATGATCCTGAAAGCATTTTAAATCAAGCCTGTGGTTTAGAAACATATCATAATTATACTTTGCTGCATGATGATTTGATGGATAGTGCTCCTTTACGCCGTGGTCATCAAACTGTGCATGAAAAATGGAATGCAAACACTGCAATTCTCTCAGGAGATACTATGTTAGTCTTAGCATTTGAACGTATAACAAGAGGTAATCCGTCTTGTTTGAAAGCATTGCTTGATTTATTTACTGTAACAGCATTAGAAATAGGGGAGGGGCAACAATTAGACATGGAGTTTGAACATAGAAACGATGTTACAGAAGCTGAATACATAGAAATGATACGTTTAAAAACGAGCGTACTCTTAGCATGTGCCTTAAAGATGGGAGCTATGTTAGGTAATGCTTCTGAAAAAGATGCAAACAATTTATATCTTTTTGGTGAAAAAATAGGCTTAGCCTTCCAGCTACAAGATGATTATCTCGATGTATATGGAGATCCTTATATTTTTGGGAAACAAATAGGAGGAGATATCATTTCAAATAAAAAAACTTATATGCTTATAAATGCTTTTAACAAAGCTACACAAAAACAAAAAGAAGAGTTAAACTACTGGATTAACAAAAAAGATTTTGATGCTAACAAGAAGATAAAAGCTATTACTAAGCTATATACAGAAATAGGTATAGATAAGCTTGCTATAGATAAGATAAATAGATACTTTGAAGAAAGTAAAATTTATCTATCAAAAGTATCAGTAAATGATAAAAATAAACAGGAATTGATTAACTTTGCACAAAGTTTGATGCATCGTAAAAAATAATATAAATCATGATTATAGATACACATGCTCACCTTGATGTAGATGATTATAAAGAAGATTTACCAGAGGTAATATCCAGAGCAAAGAAAGCTGGAGTAGATAAAATATTTATACCTTCAATAGATTTATCTTCAGCTTATTCCGTTATGGAGCTTTGCAAGCAATATCCATTTTATTGTTACCCTATGATAGGTCTACATCCTGAAGAGGTGAAAGCAAACTATATAGCTGTGTTATCTAATATGAAATCTTTCTTAAAACAGCAGATAGATAATAAAAAAGAAAATAATATAAAGGTTATAGCAATAGGAGAGGTAGGATTAGATTTCTATTGGTCGCGTGAATTTGAAAAGGAACAGATTATTGTTTTTGAAGAAATGATGAAATGGAGCATTGAGACAAAGTTACCTTTAATGATACATTGTCGAAAAGCTCAAAACGAGATGATAAACCAGATGAAACCATACATAAAAGAATTGCCCGGTGGCGTCTTTCATTGCTTTACAGGTAATACTAAAGAAGCTGAAAACTTTTTGCAGTTT
The DNA here is from genome assembly GCF_000378745.1 of Prevotella amnii DSM 23384 = JCM 14753. Classification (GTDB taxonomy): domain Bacteria; phylum Bacteroidota; class Bacteroidia; order Bacteroidales; family Bacteroidaceae; genus Prevotella; species Prevotella amnii. The sequence goes on along the minus strand of NZ_KB905293.1, from coordinate 854 downwards.
GAAAAGTTTAGTCTCGGCATTGGAGGGGTTTCTACATTTAAATCGAGCCATTTACGCGAAGATTTACCTGCTACTGTGCCATTAGACAGACTCGTTTTGGAAACTGATAGTCCTTATATGGCTCCTGTACCGCTACGTGGTAGTAGGAATGAAAGTTCGTATATAATAAAAGTGTTGGAAGTATTATCTGATGCTTATAACGTATGTAAAGAAGATATTGCTAAGATTACTAATAAAAATGTAAAGAGAATTTTCCCATTAGCATTTATGGCTTAATATTCCTTTATATTAAGGAAGGATGCTCGAGTGGTTTAAGAGGCACGCCTGGAAAGCGTGTAAACGTCTAAAGCGTTTCGAGGGTTCGAATCCCTCTCCCTCCGCAGTAAACATTGATTATCAATAACTTATAAAAATATTATACTTATCTACGCACAGAGAGTATAATAATAAAAGATAAAAGCCCCACTACTTTCTGCAAGCGGTGGGGTTTCTTTTTGAAAATTTAAATAAACAAAATTATTTAGTCCACCCTTAACCCAAGTTTAACACCCACTTTCGCCTAATTGTTACTATTACCGTACTTTCCTCGTTTTTCTTATGAGTTCTGTGTCCTACAAATTTTATTCTTTTTGAATGGTGAGTGTTTTAATTTCAACTTATCGTATATCTGTTTTGCTTGCTTCGAAGGACTACTGCATTGGCGCATCTCAATAGTTTCACCTAACGGGTTCTTCCCTTTTGTGGTAACGAGTTTTTGGGTGTTCATACGTCGTACAATCTCGGTCCAGTAACAGGATTCTCCTTCTCGTTTTAATTGACAACGGATGGTGTTTACCACCCAGTAGGCTAATAAC
>NZ_KB905292.1 GCF_000378745.1 Prevotella amnii DSM 23384 = JCM 14753 | reverse complement strand
AAAGACAGCTACTACCAAAAGAAAAAGAAACACAAACTATTTTGTAAACGAGCAGGTATAGAACCAACAATAGGACATCTTAAAGCAGACCACCGATTATCTCGCAACTTTTATAAAGGTGTGAAAGGAGATGCTATCAATGTATTATTAGCTGCGGCAGCATATAACTTCAAAAGAGCTATGAGAGCTCTTTTGTGCCTTATAAAAAGAATCAGCATAAAGCTTGTCAGTACAAACTTTATGCTGAAATATAGTTTTTAAGGGACGACTAAATAAACGTTATGATGACTTTATAATGAAAAAATATAAGGGTAAGGTTTTAGTTATAGATGCTGATAAGTTAGATTATCAGCATAATCCAAAAGACTTTGGAGTGATTACAGATAAAATAGATAGAGAGCTTTTTGGCTTGTTTTAAAAAGTGATTGATATTAAATCAGATATATATAAATGCATATAGCTATCGCAGGAAATATTGGTGCAGGAAAGACAACACTCACCAAGATGCTCGCAAAACGTTATGGTTGGAAAGCTCATTTTGAGCCAGTAGATAATAATCCTTATCTTGAAGATTATTATAAAGATATGAAACGCTGGGCTTTTAATCTTCAAATATACTTTCTGAACAAACGTTTTTGCGATGTCGTTGAAATATCTAAGAGCAATGATACTATTGTTCAGGATCGCACAATATTTGAAGATGCTCGCATCTTTGCACCTAATCTTCATGAGATGGGGCTTATGAGTGATCGTGACTTCAACAATTACTCACATCTTTTCGATTTAATGATGTCTTTAGTAAAGATACCAGATTTACTTATTTATATACGCTGTTCCATTCCTCGCTTAATTGACCATATTCAGCAACGAGGGCGTGAATATGAGCAAGCTATGCGTATAGATTATCTAAAGGGATTAAACAGGCGTTATGAAGATTGGATAAAAGATTATAAAGGGCATTTAATTATAGTAGATGGTGATACAACAGACTTTCAGGATAATCCAAAGGATTTTAAGCGTATTACAGATATGATAGACGATCGCCTTTTTGGATTATTTCCAATAGATGATAAGTAAATATTATTATATGATATAAATATGATTAATAGAATATTAATTAGTTATTATTTATAGAACTATTAAAATATTAAGTTATTTTCGTTTCTTTTGTGTATTAAATAAGTGAGGGCATGTAGGATATATCTTTATACTACTTGCCTTTCACTTTTATATAAGTATTTAAAGAAAGTATATTTTTTTTGTTAGATAGAAATATAATAAAGTTATCTCTAAGCTATCTTTAGTTTTTTTTACTTTCCTCATACTTATATACTATTGTTTTTGTGTAAATTTGCACAACAAGTAGGAATTATAAATATATAATTCTTTTATTATGCTTTAAAGATTGTATTATAAATGAAAATTTTCAGATTATCTTATGCCAGTTTATTCCCTTTGATTAAGCAGGCAAAGCATCTGTGGGTATCTTACTTTTGGACTGTTCCAGACAGCCTTTGGGCTTTAAAAGTAACTGTGGCTATAGCTATAATGATTATTCCATGCTGCTTATTGGGCGACCCTTTTATAGGTTGTACATTAGGGTTAGGCTCTGTAGGTGCAGCTCTTGCTGAAAGCGATGATCATCCTCGTGGTAGGCGATATAGTTTGGTTATAACTATTATAAGTTTTGTTGTTATGAGTACAAGCGTAGAGCTTCTTCATAATTATCCATGGGTCTATGGTCCAACTATGGCTATTACTACGTTTATTCTTATTCTTTTAGGAGGATTAGGTTCACGTTTTCAAGGGGTTACTTTTGGAGCATTACTTGTTGGGGTATATGCTATGTTAGGTTTAGGTTTTCGTCCTTGGTATTATCAACCTATTCTTTTACCACTTGGTGGATTAATGTATGGCAGCATATCTTTACTACTTTTATCTTTTCGTCCCTATCGTTTACTTAAAGAGCAGCTTACTTCAGGATATTCAAGTCTTGGCGAATATTTATTATTAAAAGCCTCTCTTTTCCCATGTACAAAATATGACTATAAGTATATGCAGCCACGTTTGGCAAGTAAAAATATAGCTGTAGGCGAAGGAGTAGATAAGTTTAAGAATGTGCTTTATAATTTTCTTAATGTTTTGGAGGGAAAGTCTTTAGACGGTGTTTCGCCTTATTATAGACAGTGGATTATCCTTCAGCAGCTTCACGAACGTGCTACTTCTACTCATCAGCGTTATGATGTTTTGAGTAAACGTTGTAAGAATGTTCTACTTTTAGAAGGTTTTGGGCAATATATGAAAGTACAAGCACAGACTATAAAGCGTTTTGGGTCTAACGTGTTATTAGATAAAAACTTTGTTTTACCAACCTCATTGAGTTGGACACATGACATGGTTAAGATGCAATTAGAGCAGAGCAAGAGTGATCCTGAATATAATTCTCTATCGCTACTTTATAACAACTTAGAACATATACAGTCTTTACTTATTTCTTTACAAGATACATCTATTGGTTATAAGATTCCACTTGACGACTTACAGTATAAACCAGCCCCGCTTATAGAGAGATTACGCTCATTGTTTAGTATAGACAATTTACGTTTCCGTCATGCTTTACGTTTATCGTTATGTATGCTTTTAGGTTATATTTTAATGGAAATATTCCATTTAGAGAAGGGGGTATGGATTATTCTTACTACAGTTTTTGTATGCCAGCGCGACTATGTTGCCACTCGTAGACGTCTTCCTGAACGCATTTTTGGAACTTTTTTTGGGGTATTGTTAGGTGCGGTCTTTGCCAAACTTTTACCTTCTATTGAGGGACAAATTTTAGTTACATTAGGTTCTATATTCACTTTTTTTTATTGGGTAAGAAAGCGATATACTATAGCAGTAATATTTATATCTACATTTGTCATAGGCTCTTTTAATCTGCAAGGTGGTTATCAGATAAGTTTGGCAGGGTATAGGTTGTTATATACTTTAATAGGGTCTGTAATTTCTTTTATAAGTGTTCGCTTTTTATGGCCTGACTGGCAGTATAGACATATACCACAATATCTTGATGAAGCTCTCACGAAAACAGGTAGATATTTTTATACTATATATGCAACAAATGTGCAAGGTACAGTATATTACCATAATCGTCGTGCTGCACATTATGCTGATAATGCGCTTGCTATGGCATGGCAAGGAATGGGTGTAGAACCTAAAAAGAAGCGATTATTACAACAAAAGGCATATATTTTAACCTATCTTCACCACTCCTTATTATCATATGTATCGGCTTTAGGTGCCCATTACTATGATAAACAATTACCACAAGAAGATATAGATATATGTAAGCATATAACTGCTGTTATCGAGCAAGTAAGGAATAATTTACATACATCTGCTAATATACATACATCTGCTTTACAGTTTTCGGAAGCTAAAAAATGGAACGTATTATTAAAACAACGTGCAAAGCAAACTAATCAGCAAAATCTTACTATTCTTTATAATATCTCTCGTACTGTTACTGATTTGCTAAAGGAGAGTTTAGATGCTGATGTTAGATTAGATAAAGTATAGCAAAAGCAGCTAAAAAATATTTTGAGAGATAATAATATGTTATATTTTCTCTTTATATTTACAAAGACGTTATCTTAATATAAGATATAACGTTTTTAATGCTTTGCTTTTTTATAAATATTATTCATAATCATCTACAACAGAATTAATCATGTCCATCATAGGTTTTCCTATTTTACATATATTTGCAAGCTGGTCTTCCCAATTAGGTTGTAAGAAGAAGTCGTCAGTTAGTTTTAGCCAACAGCAATAATCTTTCATGCGAAGATATTTTATGTATTGATAGTCTTTTGGGAAGCCCTTAGGACATGTTTTTAAAAAATCTAAACCAAATCCTTTATCAGAAGCTGTGTTTTTCCCGTCCCATTTTCCTTCTCCTACCTTACCAAAAGTAGAAACAAAATTGTTATTTTCTACATTTTTCAGCCATTCTTCAATATTCACAATAATCTCATTACGACAAGATGTTAGTATGTTTGTAGGTAGATAATAACAGCCTACAGCAATGATATTGTTACCTGGTTGGAGGTGAAAATAGTAACCTCCACGTAGAGATTTTCGTCCTTTTGCGCAGATATATGCTCCTAAATGGCGTTTATAAGGACTTTTATCTGGTGAAAATCTTATATCTCTATAAAAACGATACGTGCAATCTTTAGGAACAAGGTGAGCTATTTCTAAATCAAATTTTGATATAGCAGTGATAAGTTTGAAAACACTTTGCTCAAAATCGGCTCTTACTATGTCGTATTCTGTTTTGTGTTCTTGGAACCATTCTCTATTATTATTAATATTAATACCATTGAGGAATGTCTGTATTCTTTTAATATCCATAGGACTTATCTTAGTTTGCTGTTATCTAAAAGTTTTGGACAAAATATATCGAAAGGACATTTAGTGCATAATGGACGTATGCTTTTACAGATATATCTACCATGTAATAATATCCAATGGTGTGCGTTTGTAACCTCTTTTTTATCTATATGTTTCATAAGATAATCTTCTACTTTGCGTGGCGAGTTAGTGTCTTTTGGTACTAATCCTAAGCGATGACTTACTCTGTAGACATGGGTATCAACGGCTAAGGTAGGCTTTCCGAACCATACAGCTTGTACAACGTTAGCAGTTTTACGTCCTACGCCAGGCAGCTTAATTAGTTCGTTAGGGTCAGATGGCACTTCGCCATCATAGCTATTTGTTAGCATTTGAGCCATTTCAACTAGATGCTTAGCTTTAGCATTTGGGTATGATACACTTTTTATATATTCGTATATTTCTTCTATTTTTGCTTTAGCCATGATTTTTGCATTAGGATAATGTAAAAATAAAGCTGGAGTTATTGCATTTATACGTTTATCAGTGCATTGAGCTGATAATAGAGTAGCGCATAGAAGCTGAAAAGCAGATCCAAATATTAGTTCGGTACTAACTTCTCCAACGTGTGAGCGGAAGTAGTCCATTACAATTTTATATCTTTCTTCGCGAGTCATTATTTTTTTAAGAGTAGTATCTTTATGCTTTATATTTATTGCAAAGATACTTAAAACTAATCGAAAATTTGGTACTTATAAAAAGTTAATGTACTTTTGTATTAAAATAAAAAAACAAAAACGATATGATTACTCCTATATTTGGACTTGTTGCTTTACTCTTATTAGCTTTGATAGGGTGGGGGTTAGCAGAGTTGAAAAATAAAACAGTGAAGTTCTTTCATTCAGAAAAGGAAGCCGAAGGTGAAGAAGAAATGCTTGAAGCTTTTGAAGCTCATGGCGGTAAGGAAATGAGCTTAAAAGATATTTTAGCTAACAATAGTACAAAAGGCTTTAAGTCGATATAATATGTATTAGAATATTACTATCCTCTTTCTTGAGTTTTATAGGATAGTAATAAAACTACTAAAAGGGCTTATACTCTCTATATAATAGGTATAAGCCCTTACTTTTATTAAAAAATTTTTTATCTAATAATTATTTATATTTCTTTCTTTGCTTGCTTTTTATCCAAAGGTAAACGCCAAGTGAAAGAAACACTATAAGGATAATTATCATTTGCCATACATATTTTTCAGGCTCTATCCAAAATTCTTTAAAGAAATTTATGCGTCCAAGAATTTCTACAGGAGTCCAAAACACTATTACTGTAGCAATAGCCATACGTATATTAGCTCCCCATGCAGCAATGTGTAGTTGGTGTCGCAGCATGAATATAGAGCCCACGAAACAACCTATTCCTATAAGAAACGTTATAGGGTTATGATCTCCTAAAAAGTTTTTATCATAGCAGAACATTAATAATAAATAAAGTCCCCATAAGATCATATTTATCTCCATAAAAGTTACTATGCTGGTATGTCGTGTCATAGGTTGCATGGCTATTACTTTTCTTTTGCTACGAAAAGCTATTTTCTGAATCCATGTAATAAAGTCGCAACCATTTTTTGTACTAAATATGTACATTGTCATAACCATCATCCATAGTCCAAACGATGCAGGCATTATAAGATATTCAGGCTTAGTAACTACTACACCATTTTCTATTTCTGGCTGAACGCCATAACGTCTGGCGTAATATAGAAAAAGGAATTCTACCCAACCCGTCCAAAAGAGTAGTCCGCCAAATAGTCCCCATAAAGTTTGCCGTGTATCGCCTTTTACAAATACACCTATTATTACTATTATTAGTCCTACTAATCCCATCATAAATCCAGCGATGTGCATAGATTCTTGACTCATAAATTTTTCCATTAAAATCATTAAAGCATGACCTAAAGGCATTGTAAAAAGCACTAAGAGGAAAGATGCAAATGTGCGCCACCAATATCTTTTTTGTTTTTTATGTTCCATTTTATTTTAATTCATCTAAGTAATAACTAATTTCTCCGCCGGTATCTCCTATTTCTGTATCTGTTTTATACCAACTAACTATTTGTAATTTAAAATAATGCTGTCCATCAGCTGTGCGTATAACATATGTATGGAAAGAGGGTGAATACACAGGTGGTGGACCTGTGAAAGTGAGAGCCTCTGCAAGAATGGGGTTTGCATCGGTTAGTGTTACCTTAGGGCCATTATTAGGATCAAACCAAGGGTTTTGTTTAAAGTCGAGTTTGTTCTTAATTAGATACTTGTTCCAATCGGTTTTTGACATTGTAATATATATAGAATGATTGTCTACAGCCCATTGTAAGTTTTTTGGCAGTTGTTTTACTGTTTCCCAAGTATTGTAACCACTATAACCAAGATCGGCTGCGCCACCTTTACCATTACCTGAAGTTCCGCTATTTGTTCGTAGACGGTAGCCGCAGAAAGCTATATCCCAATCTAATCTGCTTTTCTGTTCACCTTCTTTGATATCCTCATTAGGCTTATTTCTGTTAAAAATTTTTCCTGTGCGTAAATTGAAATACATCCAGTCGTTGGTTACTTCTGTTATATATCCTGTTACTCTCGGAAGGACATGCCCTGTAAATGGTTCAGCATCATATTTTACACAAGATGCAAAAAACATAGTATAGAGTATTGTGAGTATCTCTAAAATATATCGTTTCATATTTTACGTTTTAACGAGTTTACTATATCATCTACTAAAAATTCTAATTGTATATATCCTTTTGCTCCACTTGTAGCCGGGATATTAAACATTGTAACACCAGAACCTAATGTCTTTGGTATATAATTAAAAATATTATCCACTCCTATAGTAATTTTCACCTTATTATATAAAGTTTGCACTACAGATAAGTTGCACATAATATAAGAAGGTAGCTTACATCTAAAATAAGCATCATAGCTTTTTTTATGTTCTTCTACCCATACTCGGTCTTGAATATCAAAGTTTTTCTCACCCATAAAGGAAGCACTAAAAATAGTTTTTAAGCGATAATTAGGTCTGTTTAGTATATAATCAATACTTCCAGTAGCAGCATGTGGTGATGTTGTGTTTATATGTACACCTTCTTCTTTGCCTACATTAACATAGCTGTATGTAGCGTTTAAAGTAAATGCATTTAAGAAATGCCATTTTAAGATACCTTCTAATCCTATGATGTTTTGATTGTTAAGATTAGTATATTCAAAGTTATATTGCATATCATAAATACGCCAAACACCTTCTATTTTCTTTCTGAAAAAATTACCATATGTATTAATATTTATAAAAAAGTTGTTGTTACTATATTCAGCTCCTATTGAAACATAATGATTTTTTTCAGGTTTTAACTCTTCATTACCTCTAATTTGAAACATACCCAAGTGGTCCCAATTAAAAAATAGCTCTTTAATACTTGGAGCTCTATAACCTATAGAGTAGGTGGTACGTATAGCCCAATTATCATTAGGAGAATATTTTACAGCTATTTTAGGCATATACATAAATCCGAATGCTTTTGAAAAGTTAGTACGTATCCCTAATGATGACATCCATTTGTTGTTTATAGTCCATTCATCTTGCAGGAAATATTCTGTTTCTTTAAGTGCACGGGTAGTCATTTTTCTATTAACAAACCTATCGCTAGTAAGCTCATCACTGGTATGTTCTATACCAAAGGTGATACTATGTTTGTCAAAATAATTCGATATAATGGATAATCGTGGCTGAAATATCTTGCTTTCGTACACTTTTTTGCGCATGTCTTCACGTTCGTGGCGTTTAAATCTGTCATAAAAATCAGCGTGCAAACTTAGTTTTATAGTGAACCAATCCTTTACATCATATTTTAGTTTTACACCTGTCATATAATCACGACTTTGTGAAAAATTCATATCTTGTATCAAATCGTATGAATTCATAAAAAACATAGAGCCATAAATCTGTGCTGAAAAGTCTTTACATGGTTCGATATATATCTTTTGTGCTGCTGATATATGTTCAGTACCTTCAATACCCATAGGTGAGCGTTTAGCAATGCTTGTTAAAATAATATCATGCGGCAAGAAAGGATTTGCCTCTTTCGTATAGACTTTTTTATCTTTTTCTGCTTGATAAAGATAAAAAGCATCACTCTCACTATACCATACATCGGTTTGAGAGGTAAAAATACCTTTCTTAAATCCTGCTGATAGCCATCCTTGTAGATTTGGGCGATCGGAATTTTTCTCAAACATATATAGAAAGTCTTTTGGATGTGGCTTTTTATAATTACGTTCGTTCATTTGTGCCAAACGTAGTCCTGCTTGAATATCTAAAGGCTTATTAGTTTTTTTTGATACAAGATTAATTACAGCTCCTGAAGCTCTGCTACCATAAAGCGTAGAGCTTGCACCTTTTACTATCTCTATACGGTCTATAGCATGTAGATTAAAGCGTTCATAATCGAGATTGCCTGCCATGTCGCCTGTCATGCGTTCGCCATCTTGCAAAAAGAGAACATGCCGTGCGTCTAAACCTTGCATTGATATTTCGTTACCAAACCCTACTTTCTGAATATTCAGTCCTGGTGTTTCTTGTTGCAAGGCATGTTGTAGATCGCTATATCCTGCATCTACGAGGTTCTTTCCTCCTAAGACCTGCGTTGTTATGGGAGAGAGCTTGATGGGGCGTTCTGTTCGTGAACCTGTTACAACAACATCATTTAAGTGTAACACATCTTCACGCATAACTATATTTATATTGTTTTCTTGTGGTGCTGCGTAACCTTTTATAGGAATAAAGCCTGCAGCTAAGATGTTATAAAATACACCTTTTCCTTTTTCAGCTTTTAATATAGCATTGCCATCAATGTCTGTAACAGTTTGTAGGTAACCTTTAAGGTCTTTTCTTGTAGCATATTGTACGGTGGCTCCTACTAAAGGTTGCTGCGTATCCTTGTCAAGTATAGTTATCTTTACTTGCCGCTGTGCTTGTATTGATAGCATTATAAATAGGCAAAGGAAAGATAATAAAAGTCTTTTCTTATGCATCATATTCTTTTTTTTTGTTAAAAAGGAAATGAAAGAACTTTAAAGCCTCTCATTTCCTTTTTTTATTTATATCAAAAATACTTATTGCAAACCATGGTCTTTTTTGTAGGCTTTAAGATCTTCCTCGTATTTTTTAAACTCTGCCGTGTAGTTATTTATACGATTTTTATCTATAGTTTGTAAGAAACATTCTGAACGTACATTCATCATATTATAGTCTACAATGAAGTTTATCTCATGAGTTTTTACATTATAGTATCCTTTTACAAAACTTCCGTTTGCCGTTTCATTACTTTTACCATCATCGGCAATAACATAACCATTCTTGCCTTTAAATTTTATCCAGCTATCACCTTTATATTCATCTTTTTCAAAAGAATTAAGCTGCATTATTTCTGTATTGCAGGCAAAGGTTACGACAAAAGGCATTTTTCCAACAGTAAATTTATCTAACTTAATAGTAAGTATGTTCTTATCTGTTGAATCCCAACTAAAATGGAATTTTGTAGGGCACCCAGAGGGCAGTAAAGTTTTATCTATTCCATTCATCGTAGCTTTGGTGCTTAGTATAATATCACCATTTAAAAAGCTCTTTGCTTCTGTTAACAGATCTTCTTTTACAGGTTTCCTTTCAAGGCTCTCATCAGAATGACATGATGAGAGCAGAAAGAATACACTAAAAAAAAGTAAATATTTTATTTTTCCCAAAATATATTATATATAGTTTTAAATATTACTTTATTTTTCTTTATTTATTTTTACCCCTTGAAATTCTACAATTGCTGTGAACGAAAATCCCAAATAAAAAGCATTTAGACTTTCTATTTTATATGTAAGAACATTATTTTTTATATTTCCAGAAACAACAGCATTGAATTTAGTAACTTTTCTTAATATTGTTAGTTTAATAGCATTGTAAACAGTCTGATTAAAACTACCATCTGGGTTTATCTTAATATTAGTTGCATCAAGCTCAATACTACCAGGCATCTTACCTAATTGGAAAGGATCTATGTGAAGACTAATTAAAGAGTTTGGGTGTAATACATTAGTTATAACCGAATTATCAGGCACAGACTTTTCACCATTCATGTAAATGCGTGTAAATTTACCTAAGTAGTCCTCCTTTATATCCTGTTGTGCTGATATAGTCATTACCGTGCTTAGAAGCATTATGCAAATAAAAATGATCTTTTTCATAATTAATTTTGTTAAGTGTGTAAAATAAAGTAAAAAACGTTAGTTTTTATTCTTCAATATCAGAAGGTTTTAACCAATTACCAGCATCAAATTCTTTTTGGTACGACATATATCCATCATTACAATATTTTCCATACTTTTTGATAAATTCTTTAAAAGAATCAGTATCAAGCATTTTCTTAGAAACTGTTACAGAAACTTTTTCTTGGTCTGTTGTTAATTCTTTTTTCTTATTTTCTGCGCTGCTGAAATAATTTTTAAGTTCAGGATATTTTATTTCTGTATTATCTAAGAATAATGCTATTTCTTCAGTAGCTTTAATCATACTTAAATCAACTTTTTTAAGTTTAGGTAAGTCTCCCAAAATGATGTTTGCAATACAGTCTGTTGATGGGTTAGGGAATATTATAGCTTCTAAGTTAGGGCAATGTGTAATATTTAAACAATTGGAAACAAAAACATCAAAATCTTTTATTTCTTGATTGCAAATCTTAGTCTGTGATAGATCAAGCGTTGTAATACTTGAGCATTTACTTATAGTTAGGTTGCCAAGATTTTTAGCTTTTGAAAGATCTATTCCTTCCTCTATTTCTGTATTGCTAAGCATTAAACCTTTTATATTTTCTCGTGGCATCAAATGACCTATCTTATAAGAGCCTTCTCCCATTGCTGCTACAACCATCTTTTGTAAATAAGGATTATTTACGAAATATTCAAAACCTTCTATAGATTCTAATCCTTTTATGTCATTAGGCATATAAAGCGTGATGTTTTTTCCATTATCGCTAAGAGATGGTTGTTTAGAAAAGTCTATATTACTATCATCTATAAACATGCTTGGATATATTTTTTTTATATAACTCCTGAAAACAGGATCTGGAATATTTCTTATAGTGTTATATTTCTGTAATTTCCCATCAGCATCAGCTATCTGTATATCAGCTTCTTTACCTTTTTCTTTATAGAAAGGCATTAAGTCTTCTACATTATATTTTGCTGTAGCAGGTAAATAAAGTTTTGTAAAGTTGTGTAGAACAGTTGTTTTTAGCTCATCATTTTCCAATTTAGCATTTACCAAACCTTCAAAATCGTATATCTTGTTGCCTGTTAAGTCTACAGAAGTAATTTGTTTTGGCAATTTGTTAAAGTCGAATACAGGACCATAACCATTATTAGATAACTTTACTTCTTTTAAGTTAGGAAAGATATCTAAACCACTAATATCTTTTAGCTTAGTGCCACTAAGGTCAAGAGAAGTGGTATTGTTTGCTAAATCGTTTAGCTCTAACTTCCCATCTTTATCAAACTGATAGCCTTTTTGCTTCAGAATGTTCATCAACTCTGTGTTTTTTAGAGCGTTTGCACTGTATGTAGCCGCATCTTCATTGTTGCTACATGATGTAAGTCCCATTACAAAAAATGCCATTACTGGCACAATTACATTTTTAAAACTTTTCATATTCAAAAATAAATTAACTTAATTTCTTGCAAAGTTAAAGCTAAGTTTTTAATCTGACAATACCTATTTGTTATGATTTTACTTTGTACTATGCAATCCTTATTTATTATGATTTTTGCCTGTTTTTTGTTCATTATTTGTTTTATTCAAACTAAAATGTATATTTTAGGGCGGTGAGAAGGTAGAAAAGATTGATAGGCTTTTTAGATAATGTAAATATGAAAACTAACGAGATGGGTTGCTTTTTAGTATTTTCTTAACATATACTCTTATATTACCCCACTACTATATATATATTAACAATAAATGTTAAGCAGAAGTGGCTGCTCTCCAAAATAAAGCAAAAAAGTGCTCTTCTTTAGGTTAAGTATAGTATATTCTTAGTAATTTTACACTCAAAATATACCAAAAACTTAAACTTAAAATACAGATTAATGACTAATTTAAAGAGTTTGCTTCCTTGGGAAGAGCGTCCTACAGAGTGTAAAGATGTAATGTGGAGATATACTAAAAACCCAATTATTGATCGTTATCATATCCCTTCATCAAATAGTATTTTTAATAGTGCAGTAGTGCCTTTTAAAGATGGTTTTGCTGGAGTTTTTCGTTGCGATAACAAGTCGGTACAGATGAATATCTTTGCGGGTTTTAGTAAAGATGGCATCAATTGGGATATTAACCACGATCCTATAACTTTTGAGCAAGGAAACACACAGATGATAGAGTCGGAATATAAATACGACCCACGTGTAACATGGATAGAAGATCGTTATTGGATAACATGGTGTAATGGTTATCATGGTCCTACTATTGGGATAGGTTATACTTTCGATTTTAAAACTTTTTATCAGTGCGAAAATGCTTTTTTGCCTTTTAATCGTAATGGCGTGCTTTTCCCTGAGAAAATAAATGGTAAGTATGCTATGTTAAGCCGTCCAAGCGATAATGGTCATACGCCTTTTGGCGATATATATATAAGTTTTTCTCCTGATATGAAGTATTGGGGCGAGCATCGTTGTGTAATGAAGGTAACACCTTTTCCTAAGAGTGCATGGCAGTGTACAAAGATAGGCGCAGGCTCTGTGCCTTTCTTAACAAAGGAAGGCTGGCTGTTGTTTTATCATGGAGTTATAAATACCTGTAATGGTTTCCGTTATTCTATGGGAGCTGCAATACTTCAGAAAGATGATCCCACTAAGGTTCTTTATCGCACACAGCCTTATTTGCTTGCTCCTGCTGCACCTTATGAGCTGTCTGGCGATGTACCTAATGTTGTGTTTCCATGTGCAGCCTTACAAGATACAGAGCGTGTGGCTGTATATTATGGTGCTGCTGACACAGTAGTAGGGATTGCTTTTGGATATATAGATGAGATTATAGAGTATACTAAGCGCAATTCTATTGTTTAAAATGTATAATCGACATTAACACCTACGGATATATATATAATGTATCTTTAGGGTGTTAAATGTCGATTTTTGTTTTTTTATTTTCAAAAATATAGCATAGATGTTAGGTAAATCGCGGAAATATATTTGCATCTTATTTACTTTCTTTTCTCTTATGGCTTTTTCAGAGAGTAAAAAAGATGTGGTAGACTATGTAAACCCTTTTATAGGAACGTCTAATTTTGGCACTACTAATCCCGGTGCAGTATGTCCTAACGGACTAATGTCGGTAGTACCTTTTAACGTAATGGGCAGTTCTAAAAATAAATATGATAAAGACTCACGCTGGTGGTCTACACCGTATGAATATCATAATGTTTTTTTTACAGGCTATTCTCATGTCAATTTAAGCGGAGTAGGCTGCCCTGAAGCAGGGTCTTTATTGCTTATGCCTACTACAGGAGCATTGCAAGTAGACTATAAACAGTATGGTAGCTGTTATAAAAACGAAAAGGCACAGCCAGGGTATTATGCTAATATTCTTACCGATTATAATATTAAGACAGAAGTTACAGCTACTCTTCGCTCTTCTTTGGCACGTTTTACCTTTCCTAAAGGTAAAAGCCATATATTGTTAAATCTTGGTGAAGGGCTTACTAACGAGAGTGGGGCTTATATAAAGAAGGTGAGCGATACAGAGTTTGTTGGTATGAAGCTGTTAGGTACTTTTTGCTATAATCCACAAGCTGTTTTTCCTATTTATTTTGTTATGCGTACTAAGAAAAAACCTCTTTCTTCAGGTTATTGGAAAAAGCAACGCCCTATGACAGGTGTAGAAAGTCAATGGGATAAGGATAATGGTAAATATAAGTTGTATACCGATTATAAGAAAGACTTAGCAGGTGATGATATAGGGGTGTTCTTAAATTATGATACTGATGAAAATGAGCAAATAGAAGTGCAAATGGGAGTATCATTCGTAAGTATAGAAAATGCTCGGCAAAACTTAGATATAGAGCAAAAAAATAAGACTTTTGAGCAGATATATACTGAAGCTCGGCAAGCATGGCAAGAAAATTTGTCTAAAATAACAGTAGAGGGTGGTACCGAAAATGATAAAACTATTTTCTATACAGCTCTTTATCATACACTTATCCACCCTAACATATTACAAGATGTTAATGGAGAGTATCCTGCTATAGAAAGTGATAAAATAAAAACACTCGATAAAGGAAATAGATATACCGTGTTTTCTCTATGGGATACTTATCGTAATGTACACCAACTTCTAACATTGGTATATCCTGAAAAACAGCGGGACATGATTCGTACTATGATAAATATGTATGAAGAGCATGGCTGGATGCCTAAATGGGAGCTTTTTTCTCGTGAGACTTATACCATGGAGGGCGATCCTGCTATTCCTGTTATAACCGACTCTTATCTTAAAGGCTTGCGAGGTTATGATATAAATAAAGCATATAAGGCTTTTTATAAATCGGCAACAACAGAAGGAAGAAAAAATCTTTTGCGTCCAGATAATGACGACTATATGCAAAAAGGGTATGTACCACTTCGTGAAAAATATGATAATTCTGTTTCGCATGCTTTGGAATACTATGTGGCTGACAATGCTTTAGCTCGTCTTGCTAAAGCTTTAGGTAAAGCGAAAGATGCTAAAATGTTTTATGCCAGATCGCTCAATTATCGCAAATATTATGATAAGCAATGTGGAACATTAAGACCTTTGCTACCTGATGGTACTTTCCTTACAAAGTTTAATCCTAAGCAAGGGGAAAACTTTGAGCCTTCACCTGGTTTTCATGAAGGAAATGCTTGGAACTATACATTCTTTGTTCCTCACGATGTTTTGGGCTATGCAAGACTTATGGGAGGACATAAAGCCTTTGTAAACAAGCTCCAAATGGTGTTTGATAAGCATTATTATGACCCTGCTAACGAACCTGATATTGCTTACGCTCATCTTTTTTCTTATTTTAAAGGAGAAGCATGGCGTACTCAAAAAGAAGTGAGAAAAATATTAAAGGAAAACTTTAAGAATCTTCCAGAAGGCATTCCTGGTAATGATGATACAGGGACAATGTCAGCATGGGCTGTGTTTAATATGATAGGATTTTATCCAGATTGTCCGGGTAACCCGTCTTATACTTTTACATCTCCTGTTTTTAGTAAGATAACTATAAAGTTAGATAAAAAGCAATGGGGACAGAAACAACTTGTTATAGAAACTATTAGTAACAATGATAAGGCAGAGATAATAAGAAAAATAGAACTTGGCGGTAAGCCATATCATAGCTTTAGAATAACACATGACCAACTTATAAAAGCCGGACATGTAAAAATTTATCTTCAGTAAATGAACTATTATAAAAAAATATATAAACTTTTAGCTTTTAAAAGATTATCTTTTACTTACCCAAAGATGACCTTTTACCCACTCAAAGACAACCTTTTACTCATAAAAAGATGATATTTTACAATATAACATTTTACCTGAATATGATTGATAATATAAAATAAAAATACTCGTTTAGTATTAATGCTTTTATAATCAGAACAATTTTATAACAAAGAGAAAAATAATATAAAGATGAAATATAATAAACGAATACTTTTTTCAGCTGTGCTTTTGTTAATGTTTTTCAATTTAACAATAGCACAAGATATGATACCTAAACCTAATAGCTATACTCCTTTAAAAGGTTCTTTTAGCTGGGATTCGGATGTGATAGTGTATATAAATGCTGATCACAGTGATGCAAATAGGCTAAAACACTATATAAAAGAGGTTTTTGGATTTACCAAAATATTAAAACATTCTTCTAAACATTTACTTAAGTCATGTGCTAATGGCTGTTTTGAAGATAATAAAAAAACATTAACTTTAACATGTACTAATAAGGCAAATCTACCTAAAGGCTATCTACCTACGCAGCAACAGCAGGGGTATAACATACAGATAGATGCAAAACATATATACGTTACAGCTCCAACAGCTTGTGGATTATTCTATGCTTTACAAACTCTTCGTCAGCTAACTACTAATGGTAAGATACAATGTGCTACTATAACAGACTCGCCACGCTTTATGTATCGCGGCTTACAGCTCGACTGCTCACGCCATTTTTGGACAAAAGATTTTATTAAAAAGCAGCTTAACGCTATGGCATATTTTAAGCTAAATGTTTTTCATTGGCATTTAGTAGATGGTGGAGGCTGGCGTCTACAAATAAAGAAATATCCTCGTTTGGTAAGAGAAACAGCCTATCGCACTTATTCTTCTTGGGATAAATGGCGTAAAGAAGATGAGCGAGGTTTTGCTCATAAGCAAGATTCTAATGCTTATGGGGGATATTATACTCAAGAAGATGTTAAAGAGATAGTGCGTTATGCCTCAGACAGACATATAGAGATAATACCCGAAATAGAGATGCCAGGACATAGTGAAGAGGTTACTTTTGCATATCCAGAGCTGTCATGCTCTAAGAAGAATAATTCTCATGAGGATCTTTGCCCAAGCGATGAGCGCACTTATGTTTTTATGACAAATGTGTTAAAAGAAGTCATTAAGCTATTCCCGTCTAAGTATATACATATAGGTGGTGATGAGGCTATGCGCTCTACATGGGAAACATGCGAAAGGTGCCAGAAAAAGATGCATGAGCTTCAGCTTACTTCTACGTCTCAATTGCAAAGCTATTTTACTCATCGTATAGAGCAATTTCTTAATAAAAATGGTCGTAAACTTATAGGTTGGGACGAGATAATGGAAGGAGAGTTAGCACCTAATGCTGCCGTAACTTCTTGGCGTGGCGAACAATATGGACTAAAAGCTGCAAAATTAGGACACAAAGTAGTAATGTCCCCAGTAGGGTATTGTTATATAGACATGTTTCAAGATGCCCCTAACACGCAGCCTAAGGCACAAGGCGGATATTTGCCACTACGTCGTATCTATAGTTATGATCCTGTTCCTAAACAATATAAAGGTACTCAAGTAGAAAGCAACATAATTGGTTTGCAAGCATGTTTATGGACAGAATATGTAGAAGACTCTGCACATGCGGAATATATGATTTATCCACGAGCCCTTGCTATAGCAGAAACAGGCTGGGCAGCTCAGAAAGAAGATTACAACAAGTTTCGTGTACGTGCAATAACAGCAGTAGATACGTTAAAGTCGTGGGGCTTTAATCCCTTTGATTTGGCTAACGAAAAAGGTATTCGCCCGCAAGCCCGTAAAATATATAAACATGATGCAAGAGATAAGAATATTATTTATAATGCTCCTTATGCTGAAAAATATCGTGCAGAAGGCGATTCTACTTTAGTTAATGGCAAAGCTGGCGATTGGGGATACATAGAAGGAGGTTGGCAGGGATTTATCAATGGTTTTGATGTAGTAATAGATTTTGGAAAAGATATAGATATTAGCTCTGTAAAGGCTGATTTCTTACATATTAATACAGTATGGATATTTACTCCAAACGAAATAGAATTATCAGTTTCTTCAGATAATAAGATATTTACTACCATAGATAAAAGAGATCCTAAGATAAAAAAAGAGCAAGTCTATTGTATATATCCTTATAGCTGGAAAGGACAGGCTAAAGGGCGTTACTTACGTTTAAAAGCAAAGGGTAATATTATAGGAGGTTGGATATTTACTGATGAGATAAGAGTTAATGAAGAAAAATATAAAAATAATTAATATGAAAAATATTTTCAGACAGATACCTTTACGTTTTCGTATAATGATAGCTTTTTCTTGCATCATGTTCACTGCTTATGCACAAGATACACTATGGGTGCAACAGCAGATAGTACCCATATTAATAGAGCGGCAAGACAATGTCTTGATGTATCTACGTATTGATGCAAAAAACAGTAAAGAGTTGGATAATATAACTATCGACTTGCCCATTTCGGAATCTTTAAGGCATATAAAAGCTGTAAAGCTATATTATGGTGGTACAGAGGCAAGGCAAGATGCATCAAAGAAACGTTTTGCACCTGCATGTTATATTACTAATTTTACACCTAACAGAACATTATTTGCTTTACCATCTTATTCTGTTAAGCGTGATGAAGTAGCCCCTAAAAACAATTTAGTAACACTTAAAGCAAAACAGAAGCTATTTCCTGGAGTGAACTTTTTTTGGATAAGTATAGAAATGAAACCATCTTCTACATTGAATGAAAAAATAAAAGTGGGATTAAAAGAAGCTGTAATAGACAATTCTATGGCTATTTTAGCAGGTGATACTAAAGCAAATAAATGCTATAAAACAGCTATAGGTGTGCGTCATGCAGGTGATGATGGCGTGGCAGCTTATCGTATTCCAGGACTTGTAACCAGCAATAAAGGAACGCTTTTAGCTACGTATGATGTAAGACATAATAATAGTGTTGATTTACAGGAGTATATAGAGATTGGTTTAAGTAGAAGTACTGATAAGGGAGCCTCGTGGGAGCCTATGCGTATACCGATGAGTTTTGGAGAAAATGGTGGGCTACCAAAGGCACAAAACGGTGTAGGCGATCCTGCTATATTAGTAGATGAGCAAAGGGGCACTATATGGATCATAGGGACATGGACACATGGCATGGGAAATCAGCGAGCATGGTTTAGTTCACAACCCGGAATGGATAAAGATCATACAGCACAATTGATGATAGTGAAGAGTGAAGATGATGGGAAAACATGGTCAGAACCTATCAATATAACAAAAGAAGTGAAGGAATCTTCTTCCTTTTTTCTTTTAGAAGGTCCGGGTAGGGGCATAACAATGCACAATGGAACATTGGTATTTCCCATGCAGTTTATAGATAAAAACAGAATGCCTCATGCAGGGATAATATATAGCAAAGACCATGGAAAGACATGGAAAGTAAGTAATCCTGCAAAAGAAAACACTACAGAGGCACAGGTAGTGGAGCTAAAGCAAGGCAAACTTATGTTAAATATGCGTGATAACCGTGGTGGGAGTAGGGCTATAATGACAACTAACGATATGGGAGAAACTTGGCAAGAGCATTCTTCTTCTCGCTCTGCTTTGATAGAACCAATATGTATGGCAAGCCTTATAAAAGTAAGTGCTAAAAATAACTGCTTAGGAAAAGATATTTTATTGTTTTCTAATCCCAATTCTACAAAAAACAGAAACAACATCACTGTTAAAGCCAGTCTTGATAATGGCTTAACATGGAAAGAAGCTAATCAGATGCTTTTAGACGAAGGTACAAGCTGGGGATACACTTGCCTAACAATGGTAGATAAAGAAACCGTAGGGATTTTATATGAGAGTAGTGCAGCACAAATAACCTTTGAAACAATTAAGTTAAACGATTTAGTGAAAGAAATCAAATAACTATCTAATAATAAACGTAATATAGTTATAGTAATAAGATAAAACAATTATAAAAACATGAAAAAAACATTCTTTTTTTTATTTCTTACTATCTTGATCTTGGGTAATAGTTTTGCGCAAGATTATACACAATATGTCGATCCTTTTATAGGCACAGGTGGGCATGGTCATGTGTTTTTAGGAGCTAATGTTCCCTTTGGGTATGTTCAGGCAGGTCCTACGCAAAAGAAACAAGGTTGGGACTGGTGCTCAGGATACCATTATAGCGACTCTACGGTGATAGGTTTTGGACAGTTACATTTAAGTGGTACTGGCATAGGAGATTTAGGAGATATATCTTTATTACCAACTATAGGGAAAGATGAACGTGAAATAAAGTTTGCACATCGAGCAGAATATGTAACTCCGGGTTATTATTCTGTAATGTTAGCAAACGGTATAAGGGTAGAATTGTCTGCTACTAAACGAGTTGCGTATCATCGTTATAGTTATCCTGCAAATATCAAAAAAGGATATATAGTATTAAATTTATGGCAAGGTATTGGTTGGGATAAAATGACATCTTGCCAAATGAAGCAAGAATCTGATAGAGTTATTAGTGGTGTGCGCAATTCTACTGGTTGGGCAAAGGATCAGAATGTTTATTTTGTAGCCGAGTTTAGCCAACCAATAAAGCAAATAAAAAATGAAAAAGATTCTATTTGGGTCTTTGAAACTATACCTACAGGGGCGCCTGTAGAGGTAAAGGTGGGGCTTTCTGCTGTTAGTATAGCAAATGCACGTAAGAACATGAATGCAGAAATACCTGAATGGAATTTTACTAAAGTAGTAACTAATGCTCAGAACGATTGGAATAAAGAGTTGGGAAAGATAGCTATTTCTACTAAAGATGAGCATGCTCGTAGAATATTTTATACAGCAATGTATCATACAATGATAGCTCCTTCGGTGTTTTCTGATGTAAATGGAGAGTATCGTGGTGCTGATGCAAAGATACATAAGGGAAGTTTTACTAATTATACTACTTTTTCTCTTTGGGATACTTATCGTGCAGCTTTCCCATTGATGACTATAATACACCCAGAGATGCAAAAGAATTTAGCACAAACATTCTTACATATTTATAAAGAACAAGGCAAACTTCCTGTATGGCATTTAATGGGTAATGAGACAGATTGCATGGTAGGTAATCCTTGCGTTCCTGTGCTTTGTGATATAGCTTTAAAAGGTTTTGATGTGGATATGAAAAAGGTTCTTGAAGCTACAAAGAGTTCGCAATTGCTAAGTGAACGTGGATTAGGAAATATAAAAAAATATGGATATGATCCTGTTGATAAGGATAAGGATAAAGAAACTGTAGCTAAAGGACTGGAATATGCTTTAGCTGACTGGTGTGTAGCACAGGTAGCTTTAAAACTTGGCAAGAAAGATGACTATAAATATTTCTATAATAGAAGTCAGAGCTATCGTAAATTTTACTTTGATAAGAAAACGGGGTTTATGCGTGGTAGGCTATCAGATGGTACGTTTAGAGAGCCGTTTAATCCTTTTAACACCATACATAGGCAAGATGATTATACAGAGGGTAATGCATGGCAGTACACATGGTTAGTTCCTCATGACGTACATGGACTTGTAAAGGCTTTTGGTAGTGAAAAAAAGTTTGTGGAAAAGCTCGATTCACTCTTTATTGTTACAGGCGATATGGGCAAAGAGGCTTCTCCAGATATTAGTGGTTTGATAGGACAATATGCTCATGGTAACGAGCCAAGCCACCATATTATATATATGTACAATTATGTTGGGCAGCCTTATAAAGCAGCTCCTTTATTACGTAAAGTAATGAAAGATATGTATCATGATAATATAGATGGATTGAGTGGCAATGAGGATGTAGGTCAGATGAGTGCATGGTATATACTCTCTTCTTTAGGGTTATATCAGGTAGAGCCTGCAGGAGGTAAGTTTGTTTTTGGTTCACCTATCTTTGATAAGGCTAAAATAAATGTAGGTAATGGTAAAATATTTTCTATTACTACTAAGAATAATAGTGAGGTTAACAAATATATACAAAGCGTTAGGCTTAATGGCAAACCTTATACTCGTTCATATATTATGTTTAAAGATATTCAGAAGGGCGGAAATCTTGAATTTATAATGGGGGATAAGCCTTCTAAGTTTGGTACAAATAAAAAAGATCGTCCATAATAGAAGAAATAAAACTATGGAACAGAACAATTTATTTAATATAATAAAGCATTTCAACATTAAAGAAAAAATAACATTTATCAAACCATTAGGAAATGGTTTGATAAATGAAACTTTTGTGATAGGCACTGCTAACCAAAAACGTAAATATGTGTTGCAGCGCATTAATAATGCTATTTTTAAAGATGTAAACTTATTACAACATAACATAGAGATAGTTACTGGTCATATTAGAGGGAAACTCTTAAAAGCAGGTGAAGCAGATATAGAAAAGAAATGTTTAGAATTTCTTAAAACAGATAATGGTAAAACTTATACAAAGGATAATCAAAATAACTATTGGCGTATAAGTGTTTTTATAAACGATTCCTTTACTAAAACAGATATAAACACTATAACATCATATCAATGTGGACGAATGTTTGGCAATTTTCAGTTTCTGCTCTCTGATGTTAAGGAAAATCTTGGAGAAACAATACCACAATTTCATAATATTGAATTGCGCATACTACAATTACAAGAAGCTATAAAAGCAGATACAAAGGGTAGGGTAAGGGGAGTAATAGATATTGTTAATACCCTTTTATATGATGCTGATAAAATGTGCCTATCTGAAAAGTTATATAGAAAAGGAGCTTTAGTTAAACGTATATGCCACTGTGATACTAAAGTAAATAATATGCTTTTTGATGAACATGACAATCCGTTGTGTGTTATTGATTTAGATACTGTTATGCCAAGTTTTATATTTTCAGATTATGGCGATTTCCTTCGTACCAGTGCTAACTATGTGGAAGAGGATTCTCCTAAAATAAATGAAGTAGGATTAAAAGAAGATATATTTAAAAGTTTTACTGAAGGATATATAGAGATAGCAGGTAAATTCTTAACAGATGTAGAAATAAAACATCTTCCTTATGCAGCAGCATTATTTCCATACATGCAGTGTGTGCGTTTCTTAACCGATTATATAAATGGTGATACTTATTATAAAGTAAACTATTCTGAACATAATCTTATAAGAAGTAAAAATCAGTTAGCACTGTATAATGATATGATAGCTCATGAAAAAATGATGACAGAATATATAAATAAATTTATATAATGATAAACGAAATAAAGGTTAAACGATTAAGAAATAGTATTACCCAAGCAGTTAATATTCCATTACTGTTTAAGGTGGAAAATGTTGAGTATCAAAACATAAGCGTTGTTAATTGGAGTGAAACTTATCCATATCAGCCCAATGTAACGTTTGCTATAGCACATGATAGTAAAAACATTTATCTTCATTATAAAGTAAAAGAGAATTGTGTGCGAAGTGTAGAAGATACAGACCTTGGTAATGTTTGGGAAGACTCATGTTGCGAATTTTTTGTAATGCCCGATGATAAAAAGGGATATTATAATATAGAAGCAAATTGCATAGGATCGATATTATTATGCTACGGAAAGGAACGAGAAAAAAGAGAAGCTGCTAATAGTAGTATATTATCTTGTATTGATCGTTGGGCTTCGTTAGGAAGGCGAGCCTTAGGAGTAATACATAATATGGAATCTGTTTGGGAGTTATCGTTAATAATACCTGCTTCATCTTTTTTTAAGCATAATATTAAGAGTCTTGATGGTTTAGTAATGAAAGCTAATTTCTATAAATGCGGTGATAAAACAGATAATCCGCATTTTCTATCATGGAAAAAGATAGAACTTCCAAAACCAGACTTCCACTGTCCTAATTTTTTTGGTACTTTAGTCTTTGAATATTAATTTAAGTATGATTATGGTAGATGGCGGGTAAGTAGAAATTCCATGTGGTATTATTTGCTATTTATCTTACATTTTTCGGGTCAGTCCTAAAATCCAGTTGCAAGCCCTCTCCTCTCAGGCACATAATTTCATAAGTATTTGTTATCTTTGCATCATGAAGAATCACCAATTATTACGTTGCATCTTTCCAGATGTACTTGCCGACTACTTTGATGTTGTCGATATTCAAGAGAGTGTTTCGCAGATTGACTTTTGGCTTGACGAGCGTAACTTTATGGAAAAGTCAGACCATAAGTTAGGCACTGTAAGCAGTTATGGTTTTACCAGCGAGCGTGTTATTCAGGACTTTCCCCTTCGTGGGAAAGCAGT
>NZ_KB905291.1 GCF_000378745.1 Prevotella amnii DSM 23384 = JCM 14753 | reverse complement strand
ATGACAATCTTTGCACAAATACAGTTGTTTTCCATAACGCACTCCGTTTTTCACGGTGTGTTTACTCTTACACACTGGGCATTTTTTCTTGTTCATTATAACTTCGCTTTTTGGCTTTTCAAATACCAGCGAAGTTAATGTTTATCGAACATTAAGCTATATTGCATCCTGCAAAATGAGCTATTGAACGATTTCAAAGGTCGAAATATCTCTGAAACGTTTGAATTGCTGAGAACACCAGTGTATATCGGTAGTTAAGGAGGATTCTATCCTGCAAAATGAGCTATAGGTCGAAACATTTTTGTACCATACAGATGTAACTTGCTGATAATCAATGCAGGATATATTTGAGGAAGAAAAATAAAAATATAACCATGAGTGAAGATGTTTATTTTATCAGACAGTAATACTGAAGAATAAAAAACTTATATGTTATAGAATATGATAAAATATGATGGTGTTTTTTCCCTAATGTAAAATAAAAAAAATAAGTTCTTTCATGAGTTCATTAGGTCCTGTATTAGGGTTGTCTAAGCCTTTACTTTTAGCATCTATTTCACGTATCTTGCTAAGTATATCCATTGTTTTGCGAGCATTATAAGTTCGGAGCCCTATTAAATAATCTTTTACTCCCCACTTATTTTTTAGTCCTATTGCAGTAGCAATGTTTTCTTCTGTTTTGTTTCCTGGAAGATAATGAGTTATCATTAAATTTCGAAAATATGAAAATAAAATAGGAAGTACTGAATATAATGAACCTGCTTTAGGATTATTACTAAAATATTTAATAATTTGATTGGCTTTAAAAATATTTTTTTGAATTATGGCATTTCGCAGTTCAAAAGAATTAAAGTCTTTACTTATACCTATTTCTCTTTCTACTATTTCAGGTGTTATGAGTAAGTTTTCTTTATTGAGAGATATAATTACTTTATCTAATTCTGAAGTTAAACGGTTAAGATCAGATCCAACAGCATCTGCTATAATTTGTTTTGCCTTAGGATCAATTGCTACATTTTTTTTATTTAGATACTCTTGAATAAAGGTAGGTAGCTGATAATCGCGTAGCTTTACGCTCTCAAAAACAACTCCTACAGAATTAGCTAACTTTACAATTTTTTTTCTATTATCTATAACGCCATTTTTATAGCACCATACTAATATAGTAGATTTTAAAATATTGCCACTAAGATATTTCTCTAAAGCATCTAACGACCTGATATTTTGAGCCTCTTTCACAATAACTACTTGGGTATCTGCCATTACAGGATAACGCTTTGCAATGTCTATTACTTGTGTACTTGAGACATCTGAACCAAAACAAATAGTTTGATTAAAATCTCGCATATCTTTCTCAAGAACATTGTTTGCAATAAAATCGGTTATCTTATCTATAAAATAAGATTCTTCTCCCATTAATAGATAGAAAGGAGCAAACTTTTTTGCTTTTAGATCTGAGATAATGCTCTGAAAAGTATGGTCTAATTTTGTCGGCATTATTTTTATTATCTTTGTATTATAATTAATGATATATTACACTCAATTATAATACAAAGATAATAGAATTTGTATGAAATACAAAATTCTTATTTTCTATTTAAAAAAATATATTTATATAAAAGATAAGAATTTTGTAAAGTAAAAACAAATATTGAAAAGCATCTTAACTGTTATTTGGCATAAGCTACAGAACGTGTTTCACGAATAACAGTTATTTTAACCTGTCCAGGATAAGTCATTTCGTTTTGTATTTTCTCTGCTATTTCTGAACTTAATTTTTCACTTTCAATATCGTCCATCTTATCAGCCCCAACAATAACTCTAAGCTCTCTACCTGCTTGTATAGCATAAGTTTTTGTTACTCCTGGGTAACTCATAGCAATAGCTTCAAGATCATTTAAACGCTTAATGTATGCTTCTACAATTTCACGTCGAGCACCAGGACGTGCGCCTGATATAGCATCACATACTTGTACTATAGGTGCTAATAGGGTAGTCATTTCTGTTTCATCGTGATGAGCAGCTATGGCATTGCAAACATCTGGTTTCTCCTTATATTTTTCAGCTATTTTACCACCATATAAAGCGTGTGGCAGATCAGTTTCTTCATCTGGCACTTTACCAATGTCATGAAGTAAACCTGCTCTTTTAGCCTTTTTAGGATTTAAACCTAACTCACTGGCCATTACAGCACAAAGGTTTGCTGTCTCGCGTGCATGCTGTAAAAGATTTTGCCCATATGAAGAGCGATATTTCATTTTACCGATAATACGTATTAGCTCCGGGTGAAGACCATGAATACCCAAATCTATAGCAGTGCGTTTTCCTGTCTCTATAATTTCGTTATCAAGTTGTTTTTTTACTTTAGCAACAACTTCTTCTATTCGAGCAGGGTGTATGCGTCCATCGGTAACTAATTGGTGAAGTGCTAATCGACATATTTCACGCCTTACTGGATCAAAAGCAGAAATAACAATAGCCTCAGGTGTGTCATCAACAACAATTTCTACTCCTGTAGCAGCTTCTAAAGCACGAATATTACGACCCTCACGACCAATAATACGTCCTTTTACCTCATCATTATCAATATGGAAAACACTAACTGAATTTTCTATGGCTGTTTCAGTGGCTATACGTTGAATAGTTTGTATAACTATTTTTTTTGCTTGTTGATTAGCATTTAATTTAGCCTCATCTACTATTTCGTTTATATATGATGCTGCATCAAGTTTTGCTTGATCTTTTAAGCTTTCAACAAGTCTTCTTTTAGCCTCTTCTGCGCTTAAACCAGAAAGTTCTTCTAACTTTGCACGCTCTAGCCCTTGCATCTTTTCTAAATCTAACTGTTTTATTTGGAGTAATTTCTTCTCATTGTCTATATGGACTTGTTGTTGTTCAACATCTTGTTTATGCCTGTTTATTTCCTCCTGACGCTGATTTAAAGAGATCTCACGCTGTTTCAAGCGGTTTTCGTTTTGTTGGATTTTTTGAGTTCGCTGTTGAACTTCAGTTTCTAATTCACTCTTTTTGTTAAGGAATTTCTCTTTAACCTCTAACAACTTTTTTTCTTTAATAACTTCAGCTTCTTTTTCTGCTTTATCAATAGTTTCATTATATTTTCCTATTAAGATATATCTAAAGAAAACAAAGCCTCCTACGCAACCTATAATAAAACAGATTAAAGCTATAATAGTAACTATTATTGGATTCATTTAATATTTTGTATGTTATAGAATTTATATTAATGTTCTATTCAAGAGTTTCTTCTAATTCTGTGGTAAGTTTGCTTAATAATTTATCATAGGGAGCAGTATCGTTTCTATCCTCATTTTGTTTTAATTGTAATGCAACATCAAACATAACCATGTATAGAATTTCTTTATCCGTTTTTTTCCCTTTGAAGCGTGTAAAATATGTATTCATCATATCGTTAAGGAGTTTAGCTGCAGAACGATAATATTCCTCATCGTCTCGTGGACATCCCACAGGAAGCTCAGTGTCATAAATATGTAGTCGAATATGCAATTTATTATTATCGTCCATATCTTGATAACTCTCTTTTTTACTTGCCGCTTAATTTTACTTGTCGCTTAATAATGTAATACACTTATTAATGTCTCTAATCAGCTTTGAAACACGCTTTTGTGCCACTTCTATATCTTTATCAGAAACTTCTATCATTCGTGCTATCTTTAAAGTTTGGTAATCAGACTGCGACTGAGCTAATTGTTTTTGCAATTTTAAGATTTCTTGATCCCGTTCATTAACCATATTGTATAGCTCGTTATTCTCCTTTTTTATAGAAAGATATTGTAGAATTAACTGGCGAACCCTAGTGGCAAATGTGTTCAAGATCTTTTCATTCGCATTCATATCTTTACCTTTATTTATCTTTTTGTGAACAAAGTTACTTTAAAGTTTTTATTTAAGCAAATTATTCATATTTATTTATTTATGCTGTTTATCCTCTTTTGGTTTAGGTTCTTTCTTTGCTAAAAGTACTATTTGGTAAATAAAATCTGTTGTCCATGCCTTAGAAAAGTTTAGGCGCTTATTATATTTACGTACAGATAGTACAGACTTAATAACGCTTGCATCTGAAAAATCATTCTTTTCAAAAATATCATTTACTGTCTTCTCTGTCATCGAATAAATAGCTCTTTTAAAAAATCCTGGTACACGCAGCTTAAACTTCATTAAATTGCCAATAAGCATCATTAATTCTTGTGTATAACCTTGAAATTGTACAAGGTATACTTGAACATCTTGAAACTTCTTACAATTCTTTTTTATACTTTTATCAATTTCATTAAAGAAGTTATCATTTAGCTGATAAATATTTTTCATTGTTTTGCTTATACTCGCCTTCTCATTTAATCCTAATTTGTTGTTTGTTGTAGGTATATGAAAAGTTTGTTTATAAGTTCTTAGGTCTGGAAGCATAGCCAGATTAGTTATGCCTAAATGACAAGCTAATGATGCTTGAAAGTAAACTCTTACTAGCGTCATGTAATCTTCCATGCCTCCAATATGTGGCGAAGTTTCTTCCCCTTTCTTAAATAGTTTTAAAAAAAATCCCATTCTTTTTGTATATAATTTTATTAACAATAATATGTTTAATTAAAGTATTTCAGTATGCAAAGTTAATAAATTTAAGCAAGAAAATCTACAAGTAGCCTTTTTTTTCTTCTATAATCTTTTGTTTCAAATATTATTTTATTACCTTTGCGAACATGTATGCTAACGGAAGAACTTTTTGAAGAAGTGTTAGGCTTGTAATGCTATAATAACGTTTTCATGTAGGGCTTTTGTGTAACAATATGATATAACCTTTTTTTAACGCATATTTAAGACAAACATTAAGTAAAATATATGAAAGGTATCGTTTTAGCTGGAGGTTCTGGAACTCGCCTCTATCCTATCACTAAAGGTATAAGTAAGCAGCTTATTCCTATTTTTGATAAACCTATGATTTATTATCCTATCTCAGTGTTAATGTTAGCAGGAATCAGAGAAATTTTAATTATTTCTACACCTTTTGATTTACCTTATTTTAAGCATTTGTTTGGTGATGGCAGCCAATATGGTGTTAGCTTTCAATATGCAGAGCAGCCTTCGCCTAATGGTTTAGCGCAAGCTTTTGTTATAGGTGAAGAGTTTATAGGTAAAGATAGTGTTTGCTTGGTATTAGGAGATAATATTTTTTACGGTGCAGGTTTCAGTCAGCTTCTTCGTAAAAGCGTTGAAAATGTAGAGCATAATGATATGGCAACTGTTTTTGGATATTATGTAAACGATCCTTATAGATATGGCGTAGCTGAATTTGACAAAGATGGAAAATGCTTAAGTATCGAAGAGAAACCAAAGAATCCAAAGAGTAATTATGCCGTTGTAGGTCTGTATTTTTATCCCAATAGTGTTATAGAAATAGCAAAGAATATTAAGCCTTCAGAGCGTGGAGAATATGAAATAACGAGTATCAATCAAGAGTTTTTATCGAAAAAGGCATTAATGGTTCAAACTTTACAACGTGGATTTGCATGGCTTGATACAGGTACACATAATAGTTTATATGAAGCAAGTACCTTTATAGAATGTATAGAGAAGCGTCAAGGTTTGAAAGTAGCATGCTTAGAAGAGATTTCATATAAAAAAGGATGGATAAATAGAGAGCAACTTTTAAAAGAGGCAGCTCCTATGGAAAAGAATGAATATGGTAAATATCTTATTCGTTTGGCAAATGAGAAATAAATAAAAAAGCATTGAAATAAATAAAAAAACATGGAAGAGAATAATACAGTAGATAATAAAAGAGATTATAATGCTATAGAAGATAAAAATTTGTTTAATATTCAGACTATTTATAGAGTAGTAATTTTAAATTGGTATTGGTTTGTTTTATCACTTATTATCTGTATAGGGTTAGCTAAAATATTTTTACGCTACACTACTCCTATGTATCAGATATCAGCTAAGTTGTTGGTAAAAGATGCTGATAATCATAGATCTTCATCAATAAAATATGCAAGTAATTTAGGTACTATTTCTAATTCTAATGGATTAGATAATGAGATGGAAATTTTAACATCGCGTTCACTTGCCAGTGCTGCAGTGCGCAATCTAAAATTATATACAACTTATACAACAGAGGGTAGAATAAAAGAATATAGTTTCTATAAAAACGAACCTATCACAGTAGATATTGATTCTGCTCATTTAGACAAATTGAATGCACCTATATCTTTAAATATTGCACGTAAGGGAAATTATTATAATATAACAGGTACGTATTATGAACCTATAGATGAGTTCTCTCATCGTGGTCCATTTAGTATTAATAGAAAAGTATCTACTTTGCCTATAACCCTTATTACCCGTGCAGGTAATATTACAATTACGTATAATGATAATCGCTCTTTACATGATGGTCAGTTTGAAAATGTTACCATAGTTTCTCCTAAAATGGCAGCAGCGAGATACACACGATCTTTACAAGTTGCTCAAGATGCAAAAGCATCATCTATAGCGCAGTTGCAAATAACAGATGCTATTCCTCAGCGTTCTATAGATTACCTAAAGCAGTTAATCGTAGAATACAATTTGCAGGCTAATGAAGACAAAAACACTATTGCTATACGTACAGAGCAATTTATTAATGATCGTTTAGATAAGATTAATGCTGAGCTTAGCAAGACAGAGGGAAAGTTGCAGAAATATAAACAAGAAAATGGTATGATTGCGCTTGAGGCTAGTTCGGCTAATTCTTTTCAAAATCAAAATGTATATGAACAGAAATTAGTTGATATTCAAACACAGATAGAATTATTTAATACAATTTCTTCTGAGATTGAAAAGTCTTCACGAAATCTTACACAGGTTATTCCTTCTAATGTAGGATTGCAAGATGAAAGTTCTGCAAAGTTGATAGATCGTTATAATGAATTGGTATTAGAGCGTAATCGTTTATTAAAAAGTGCTTCTGAAAATTCACCTGTTATACAGCCATTGAGCGATCAGCTTAGAGTATTGAACCGAAACATTAGAGACGCCATAAGTGCAGCTAAAAGAAGTTTTTTAATTCAAAGAGATGCTCTTGCTGGTCAGTATAATAAATTCTCAGGCGAAGTGGCAGAAGCTCCTAAACAAGAAAAAGATTTAACGCAGATAGGTAGACAACAAGAAGTGAAATCAGGGCTTTTTCTTATGCTTTTACAGAAGCGTGAAGAAAATAATATATCTTTAGCAGCAACAGCAGATAAAGGAAAGTTGATAGACGATCCTGAGCTTGTGGGGCAGGTTAGCCCACAGTCTTCTGTTATTTTAGGTACAGCAGCTCTTATAGGATTATTGATTCCTTCTTTAATTTTGTTCTTAATAAGCTTATTACGCTATAAGATAGAAGGGCATGAAGACGTTACTCGTCTTACACGTATTCCTATTTTAGCTGATGTTGCAATAGCAAGTAATAATGCAAAGGGTAAAGCAGATATAGTAGTGCATGAAAATCAAAATAATCAGATGGAAGAGATTTTTCGTGCAATGCGTACAAATTTGCAGTTTATGTTGCAGGAAGATGAGAAAGTTATTTTATTTACATCTTCCACATCGGGTGAAGGTAAAACCTTTATAGCTTCTAATTTGGCTATGAGCTTTGCCCTATTGGGAAAGAAGGTCATTCTTGTTGGTCTTGATATTCGTCGTCCTCGATTGGCAGAGCTGTTTAAAATAAGCGATCATAAACATGGTATAACTAATTTATTGGTGAAAAATAACCCAACTTTAGAAAGTATTTATGACCAGATATTGCCCTCTGGAGTGCATCCTAATTTAGAGTTATTAATGTCAGGACCAATACCTCCTAACCCTACAGAGCTTACGGCACGTCAGTCTTTAGAAGATATATTTAAGATATTGAGAGAAAATTATGATTATATTATTGTAGATACAGCTCCTGTAGGGTTGGTAACAGACACTTTACAAATAGCTCGAGTAGCTGATGCTACTGTTTACTTATGTCGTGCAGACTATACTCCTAAAGCTACTTTTGGCATGGTTAATAGCTTTGCTGTAGAAAAGAAGTTGCCTAAGATGTCGCTTGTTATTAATGGCATTGATATGTCTAAAAAGAAGTATGGTTATGAATATGGCTATGGCAAATATGGTAAATATGGGCGTTATGGTAAATATGGCTATTACAACTCTAATAAGCAGTATGGTGGATATGGAAGTTATAATAATAGCCATTATGGCAATAAGAATGACAATTCTATAAAGAAATAGCAAAAATGGTTATAGCAATAGATTTTGATGGAACAATAGTAGAACATAAATATCCTAAAATAGGGGAGGAGATACCTTTTGCTATAGACACTCTTAAGGAGCTAATCAATGATGGTCATCGCCTTATTTTGTGGACTGTTAGAGAAGGAATATTGTTAGAAGATGCTGTAAACTGGTGTCGTGATAGAGGAATAGAGTTTTATGCAGTCAATAAAGATTATCCTGAAGAGGAAAAGCATAAAAACAATCATTTCTCTCGTAAGATAAAAGCAGATATGTTTATAGATGATAGAAACTTTGGAGGCTTACCAGACTGGGGCACTATATACAATATGATAAAAAATAACGAAACGTGGCAATCAAGTCAAGATAAATATTATAATCCACCTAAAAAGAAGCATTGGTGGCAAATATAAGCTAAAATATTAATACCAGAAGGTGGTTCATGTTATCAAATAACCCTTATATGTTGTTAAACGTATAAGGGTTATTTCGTATTTATAGTAGGTAAGTAAAACTTAAAAGCACATATCACTTAGCTCATAAAAATAAGAACGGGATATTTAACATATAAAAGTTTAATGTAGTATATATGTTTTTTACTGTTTGGTTTTTACTATTAAGGGTATACATATAAGATAGTAAAAAAGCATTTATAGCTATGGTAAAAATCAACTAACACACTTAAAAATAATCTATTTTTGGTGAAAAAATAAATTAAAAACAATTTAAAAATAAATTATTTTTAAAAATAAGCAGACATCTTTTTTAAAGTAAAACATAATTTTTTCTTTTATAAAATGTAGTGTTTTATTGAAGCTAAGATATAGAATGTTCAAAAAAATCAGGGTTTCATATTAGAAATGATCGTTTGATATTTTAATATTTTATGAGTTTTAAATAAGCGATAAGCGTAATATTAATTTATCATTGTATTATAACTTTTACTATGGTAAGGAATAAGAGTAATTGAAAATATTAATTCTAACTAATGTAGATAGTATGATAATAAGAAAAAGATATGAGTAAAGGTAAATGCTGTTAAGTGTATATTATATAGTAAAAAAAAATACGTTAAATTTGGAAATATAGTATTAGAATGTTTTTTTTATATATCTTTGCAGGGTAAGAAGAGTAATAAGAAAAATACTTTGCTTTTACTTTAAGATAAACTTAAAAAACAAATTTAAAATTTAAGGCTATGCCAAATATTTCTATACGTGGTAATAAAATACCAGAATCACCTATTCGCAAATTAGCACCTATTGCTAATGCTGCACAACAACGTGGTGTGAAGGTTTATCATCTTAATATAGGTCAGCCCGACTTGCCTACTCCTAAATGTGGGTTAGATGCTTTAAAAAATATTAATCGTACATTATTAGAATATTCTCCTTCACAAGGGTGCCTATCTTATCGTGAAAAATTATGTGAGTACTATAAAAAATATGATATCAACTTAACTGCTGATGATATTATTATTACAACAGGAGGGTCTGAGGCTGTGCTGTATTCTTTTATGACATGTTTAAATCCAGGTGATGAGGTTATTCTACCAGAACCATCATATGCTAATTACATGTCTTTTGCTATGCAAGTTGGAGCGAAAATACGTCCTATTTCTACTACTATCGAAAAAGGGTTTGCACTACCTCCAATAGAAAAATTTGAAGAAATAATAAACGAACATACTAAAGCCATTATGATTTGTAATCCTAATAATCCAACAGGGTATCTATATACTAAGGAGGAAATGAAACAAATTAGAGATATAGTGGCTAAGCATAATCTATTTCTGTTCTCTGATGAGGTGTATCGTGAATATACCTATACTGATGAGCCTTATTTCTCTGCGATGAACTTAGAAGGGATAGATAACAATACTATTCTTATAGATTCTGTTTCTAAAAGATACAGTGAGTGTGGTATTCGTATAGGAGCTCTTATAACAAAAAATGAAGAAGTGAGGAAAACGGTTATGAAATTTTGTCAGGCTCGCCTTTCTCCACCCTTAATAGGACAAATTATTGCAGAAGCAAGCCTTAATGCACCAGAAGAATATTATCGTGAAATTTATAAAGAATATGTAGATAGAAGAAATTGTCTAATAGCAGGATTAAATAAAATACCGGGAGTATATTCGCCTATGCCTATGGGAGCATTCTATACAATAGCAAAACTACCTGTAAAAAATGCAGATGATTTCTGCCGTTGGTGTTTAGAGGAGTTTAACTATAATGGTGAAACTGTTATGATGGCACCTGCCAGTGGTTTCTATTCTACACATAATGCAGGTATTGATCAGGTTAGGATAGCTTATGTTCTTAAGCGCGAAAAATTACAACGCTCTCTAACTATCCTTGAGAAAGCTTTAGAACAATATCCTGGTAGAATATGATAGATAGTAATAATATTTCTAAACAGGTGAATGCTTATAAAAGCAAAATTATATAGGCTGAATATGTTTTAGATTATATTTTATGTCATAAAATTATAATATAAATGAACTTTTCTCTTTACGTTGCACGAAAAATTTATACCAGAGGTAGAGGTCTAAATAATAAAGTTTCTAAGCCTGCGATAAGAATAGCCACACTCGGAGTAACTATAGGTTTGTCTGTAATGATTATCTCTGTAAGTGTAGTATTAGGGTTTAAAAATTCTATCAGAGATAAAGTTGTTGGCTTTGGCAGTCATATTATTGTAACAAATATTTTAAATATAGATGGAGCAGAACAGTATCCTATAGCTATTAATAAAGATTTAACAAGAAGACTCACACAGGTAGATGGTGTAAAAAAAGTAGAGCGATATGCTTATACTGAAGGGGTATTAAAAACAAATTCCGATTTTTTAGGTATTATGCTTAAAGGTATTGGTCCTGAATATGATCTTTCTTTTATACATGAAAACCTTAGAGAGGGTAATATTCCTAATTTTTCTGATAAAAAAAGCCAAAACAAAATAGTTATATCAGAAACAATAGCTCAAAAGCTAAACCTTCATGTGGGGGATAAAGCTTTTGCATATTTCTTAAATCGACAAGGGGTGCGTATGCGTTATTTTAAAATAGCAGGCATTTACGCCACAAATATGAAGCAATTTGATTCACAAATATGTTTTACAGATCTTTATACAACACAAAAACTTAACGGTTGGAAAGATGATCAATATGGTGGAGTAGAATTGTTAATAAAAGATTTTAATAATCTCCATATAGAGTCTAATAAAATATCACATCTTGTTAAGGACAGAAGGGATAAATACAATAACACTTATGCTGCTTCTAATATTATTAGTCAGTATCCGCAAATTTTCTCTTGGCTTAATCTTATGGATATGAATGTATGGATTATTTTAGGTCTGATGATAGCAGTAGCTGGTGTAACAATGGTGTCAGGATTATTAATTATTATCCTTGAACGTACACAAATGATTGGCACCATGAAGGCTCTTGGGTGTAGGAATAAGCAAATACGCCATATATTTCTATGGTTTGCTACATTTGTAATCGGAAAAGGTTTACTCTTTGGTAATATTATAGGAGTAGGTATAATATTGTTGCAAAGATATACAGGATTTATAAAACTTGACCCGCAAACCTATTATGTGAATATTATTCCAGTAGAAATAAACATTCTTCTTATCTTAGCCCTTAATATTATTACTATGATAGTATGTGTATTAGTGCTAATTGCTCCAAGCTATTTAGTAAGTAGAATTAATCCAGCCAAATCAATGCAATATGAATAAAATAGGAGAAATACTTGCTTCTTTACTCTACGGCATTATAAATTGTATATAGATATAGAGTTTTTGCAATATTTTTACATTGAGTATTAATTATTTTTCCTATCTTTGTACATTATTAGGGCAATGTGTAACTAAAGCATCTGCGAATATAATATCTCAAGAAGGATAAGCTTTTATATAAAGAATAGGATAAAAACATCATTAACATTCTATTATTTATTCTTGTTTTATGTTCTTAAGCGGAGATAAGGTTCACTCTTTTTTTTATAACCGATAATCAGTAAAATGTGCTTGATTATAGGGAGAGGGGATAATGTCTCTTTTATAGTGTTTTGTTTTGCATTGCTTGTGTTTAGTATAAATATGAAAAAATACGATTATCTCATTGTAGGCTCTGGCTTGTTTGGTTCTACTTTTGCATATCTTGCCACAAAAATAGGTAAGAAATGCTTGGTAATAGATAAGCGTGCACATGTGGGAGGGAATCTTTATTGTGAAGAGGTAGAAGGTATAAGTGTTCATAAATATGGTGCACATATATTTCACACAAATAATAAGCGAGTATGGGACTTTGTTAACAGTATAACGGAGTTTAATCGTTATACTAACTCTCCTGTTGCAAATTATAAAGGTAAGCTATATAACTTGCCTTTTAATATGAATACGTTTTACCAGATGTGGGGAGTATTAACACCTACTGCGGCTTGGAAGAAGATAGAAGAACAGAGAGCTGAGGTTGTTGCTGCAATGAAAATAGCAGGAATACAGGAGCCTCGCAATTTAGAGGAGCAAGCTCTTTTATTAGTAGGTAGAGATATTTACGAGAAACTTATAAAGGGCTACACAGAAAAGCAGTGGGGTCGTAAATGTACAGAGCTTCCTGCTTTTATTATCAAACGACTTCCACTTCGTTTTGTTTTTGATAATAATTATTTTAATGATAGCTATCAAGGTGTTCCTAAGGGAGGGTATAACAGGTTAATACAAGGTTTGCTTGCAGGTATAGAAACACGGATAGAAACTAATTTTTTTACTGATCGTACCTTATGGGAAAGTATTGCAGAAAAGATAGTTTTTACAGGAAAGATAGATGAATTTTACAATTACAAATATGGATATTTGGAGTATCGTACAGTAAGTTTTGAGCAGGAAACTCTTGATACGCCTAATTGGCAAGGCAATGCTGTAGTAAATTATACTGAGAAAGAAGTCCCATACACACGCATCATAGAGCATAAGCACTTTGAGCTTTTCGGTAGTGATGTGTATAAATGCCCTAAGACCGTAATTTCAAAAGAATATTCTACAGAGTGGAAGCCTGGCATGGAGCCTTATTATCCAGTAAATGATGATAAAAACATAGCTTTATATAAGCAGTATAAGCAGCTATCTGACAAGGAAGATAAAATTATATTTGGCGGAAGATTAGCTCAATATAAATATTATGATATGGCTCCTATAGTAGAGCAGGTATTAGAAATGTTTGACTGACGTGTTATATTAATAAAAAAGATCTAATTTTTATGGAAAATTTATTTGTGAATAACAATTTTCTAAATATAACTGTTTAATCTTCATTGTAGTATATACTGCATTTTTATAAAATAATTATAGTAAATGAAAATAGCACTATTAACAAGTTTAACACCTACTGCAGAGAATGTTAGAGGGGCTTCTGCTCTACCTTATCACATGATGATAGAGCGAAAGGAAGATATTGATATAGATATTTATACTTTCAATTATAATGATATCAGTGAAAGCAAGATAGCTGAAGTTGAAAAAACGTTAGGTGTTAGGATTCATATACTATCACAACCAAAGTGGCTATTTTATGTTTTAAAATATAATTTGCTTATTATAAGATTACTTCTTGCAATGCCAATATACTATTATCTGAAGATACCAAAAGATGTTTTTATATCTATAGATAAAGCTAATTATGATGGTATTTGGATATATGGGCAAGAGCTGTCAAGAGTAGCAAAGCAATTTAAGAAGTATAAGCGAGTACATGTTTTGCCAGATTGTGAATCGTTGTTTTTTTATAGAATGCTGAAGCAACGGTTTGTTATTCATTCCATTCATTTATTTTGGAGAGAGGCTATAATGTATAGGAAGTATATTCGTTTAGAAAAAGCGTATGATAATAGTGATAATATTCAGTATATGCTTGTGGGAAAAGAAGATTTGAAAACCTTAATGAATAACAATACTAAAATAAGAGCTTCCTTTTTCTATCACCCTCACTACGAGTTATACAGTAAAAAAAGTATTTGTTTAAAAAAAGAAAAATTGAGTATTGTTATAGCTGGACAATATAATATATATATGAAGCAGGCTTCTGATGAGCTGGTAAGCCAACTTTTAAAGCATAAGGAGTTGTCAAGTTACTATACTATAACATTTCTTGGTAGAGGCTGGGAAGAACATGTGAAACATTTAGCCCTAAGTGGCTTTATAACTAATGAGGTGGTTTTTGCTAAAGATTATATAGAAGAGGTTTCTAAACATGATATTCAGATCACTCCTATTTCTATAGGAACAGGAACAAAAGGAAAAGTTTTAGATGCACTCTCTTCAGGATTGCTAGTATTAGGCACACCTTATGCTATGGAAAATATTTTCGTAGACAACGGAAAGTCTTGTTTAGAATATGCTAAAGCAGAAGATGTTATCGAAATATTAAAGGATATTCCTTTAAAAAGAGAATTATATGAGCAAATAGCAAAGGCTGGTAGAGAAAATGTTCTGTCGCATCATAGCAGAAGACAAGCAGCTACACTCTTATTTAATAAGTTTAAATAATAGAATATGTTTATTTATATAGTTATATTTGTTATAGTCCTTTTATGGTTGTCATTAGGAGAAAAGGAGGCTTTATCACGAAAAAAACTTATGAAACGGGGGGGGATAACAGCAATATAGTGTAATGCAGTTTTTATTAAGTAGATAGCGTATAATAGATATAATTATTTTTTTGAGTACGAAATATGTTTCCATTTTATCTTGTTTTTATATTAGGTATGATTTATCTGTTTATAGATAAAAAAGGTAAATCAGAAATTTTGCTTGCATTTTTCTTTCTATATTTAGCTTTATTTGTAGGACTAGGAGATATGATAGGTGGATATGATCGTTATATATATGGAGAAATGTTTGATACAATAGCGGATGAAACGCGAAGTAGTCATAATTATGGACGGTTATTATATTTAGTTAATGGTAAAGAGTTCGGTTACTTTGCTTGGCAGATATTAGTATCTTATGTTACTGCTAATAGATATATATATATATTAATTACAACTTTATTTATTTATTTCTTATATTTTATTAGTTTTCGTAGGTACCTTGAGAGATATCCTTTTGCTGTTATTATTTTTCTTGGATTGTTATATTATTTTACAATGACATATTTACGTCAGGTGATAGCAACGGGAATAGTGTGGATAGCTATACCTTATATATGGAAAAGAAAACCAATAAAGTTTTTTTTATTGGTATTATTAGCATATAGTTTTCATAATAGTGCTATAATATTTAGTGTAATGTATTTTATTCCAATACGTAGATACACACCATCTACTATTATTATTTTTATTGTTATTTGTTTTTTATTAGGTCTTACTCCTATACCTCAAATGTTGATGGCAAGTTCTTCTACAAGAGCTAATGAATATGAAAATGAAACACAGGGTTTTAGAATAGAATATGTTTTAGAGGCTGCATTCTTTTTATTTATTATACTGAAAAATTATAGCAAAACAGGATATTCAAAAAAAGATATAGTATTTACCAATATGAGTTTTGTTTTCTGTGCTTTATTACTACTTTTTATGCGTTTTGGACAAGGTGGACGTATAACTTGGTTTTTCTTTATGGGTCTTATTTATACTGTTCAACATTTATGTTATGCTAAGAATATACCTTTATGGCTTAAACCTTTTGTTTTAGTTGTATTATTCTTCTTATTTAACAGAATTACTATAGCATGGGCTCCGATGCATGCTCCTTATAAAACTTTTTTAACAAACGGTAAACCAAATGGATATATTTATTATAGCCATGAATATGATGAACGTTATACCGAAAATAAATTTTACCGATAATGTTGATTACTATTTTTACACCTACTTACAATAGGGAAAATTTGTTAGAACGTTTGTATAATAGTCTTTGTTGTCAATCTTACTTAGATTTTGAATGGCTTATAGTTGATGATGGCTCTACGGATAATACTGAAACAGTTATTAGACAATTAAAGTTATCTCATAATTTAAAATTTCCTATAAGATATATAAAAAAAGAAAATGGAGGTAAACATACGGCTATAAACGAAGGCGTTAAGCATGCTATGGGAGAGTTATTTTTTATAGCTGACTCTGATGATGTACTTCCTTCAAGATCTTTAGAAATAGTTGCAAATGAATATAAAAAGGTAAAGTCAAATCCTAAAATAGGTGCAATTGTTGGTTTTGATGAATTTATGGATGGTAAAAAAGTTGCAGAAGGTTCTTTTTTTTCAACATTAAATATCTCTTTTGTGGATTTCTTGTGTAAATATAATTATAAGGGTGATATGAAAGAAGTTTTCAGAACATCTATTTTAAAAGAGATACCATTTCCTGAAATAGAAGGTGAAAAATTTTGTCCAGAAGATTTAGAATGGTTGAGAATTTCTAAAAAATATATTTATCATTATTTTAATAAGATAATATATACTGTAGAGTATCAACCTGATGGATTAACTGCTAATATAATTAAAATTAGAAAAGAAAGTCCAATATTAACAACTTGGTATTATGCATTATATAATACCTTTGACATACCAATTATAAAACGAATGAAAAATGCTATTAATTATTGGAGATTTTATTTCTGTATAACTGATAGATCAAGAATAGTAAAGAATATTGGATTTGTATGGGGTATATTTAAATTATTTGGATACATAATGTATTTGAAAGATAAGAGAGTATAATAATATAAGGAACAAGTTGTTTTATCAAAGAGGAAAACTTATTTCAATTAATATTAACAAGGAGATTATATAATATATAATTATTATGTGTATTAAACAGTATATAAAAACTTTAAGCGCAGAGCGATGGAATATAGGTTTTATTAATACTTCTTTAGATGATATTTTATATAAGAAAGATATACATATAGAATGGATGAAGCATAATATACAAGAAAGTTGGTTTGCAGATCCTTTTCTTTTAGATGTAACAGATTCTTGTTTTATTGTTTTAGCAGAAGAATTTACAAAACGATTGAACAAAGGACGAATTTCTAAATTGATAATTGATAGGCATACATATAAATTAGAGAAAGTAGAAGTTGTAAAAGAGCTTAGTACGCATATGAGCTTTCCTGTAATAATTAGAGAGCCTTGGTTCCTTGAAAGGGAGAAGGTTGACAAAGAAGAAAAGGGTAATTTTGTTTATATTATGCCAGAAAATGGTGAATCAGGAAAACTTAAAATATATAAGTATAATTTTTCCATAAATAAACTTGAAGATGCTTTTATTGTTTTAGAAGAAGATGTAGCAGATGCTGTACCTATAAAAATAGGAAAAGATGTTTATATGTTTTGTACTAAAAAGCCTATGGCTAATGGTAACGTTCTTTATGTGTATAAATGGGATAAAGGGGTGTGTAAATTCATTTTAATAGGTAGTAAGGTCTTTAATGAAAATGTGGCTCGTATGGCAGGTTGTTTTTTTGTACACAATAGAAAAATGTATAGACCAACACAAGAGTGTAATATTCAATATGGTCATGCTATAACATTACAAGAGATAACATGTAATGGTAAATCATTATGTGAAACATCAGAACTAGATATCGAAAGTTTAGAATTTAAGGAAGTAAGAAGGATATATTCTACTAATCCAAAACTTCCTATAGGAATGCATACTTTTAATACCTATAAAGGAATTATAGTTACAGACGCCTTG
Source organism: Prevotella amnii DSM 23384 = JCM 14753 (assembly GCF_000378745.1). GTDB lineage: Bacteria > Bacteroidota > Bacteroidia > Bacteroidales > Bacteroidaceae > Prevotella > Prevotella amnii. The sequence continues at coordinate 8,755 of NZ_KB905291.1, read as the reverse complement.
GGATTTGATAATATGTGGATAAGAAAAATCTTACATACATTTCATATAAAATAAAATGCAAATGGAAATTTACGTAGACCCTCGAGCAGGTTATAAATATTCCACATAGTTTTTGTGGGGAGCAACTTGTAATATTGGGAAAAGAAATTTAAAATATTCTGTAAATTATTTTAAGGATTTATCATATTCAGATAGAATAGATTATGAACAAGGTGTACCGATAATAGTAAGAAATAAAAATAAGATATTAAAGATATTTATAGATACAGAAGATAAGGCTACTATTCATACTCAAAGATATGATTGGTGTAATATTTATGCAAAAGTAAATGTAGCTTTTAATGATAATATCAAATATTCAAAGTTAGTGATTATTGGACCTCATTTTGGATTAAGAAATCATAATTTATTATTTACAATATTTTTAGCAATAAAGAGATATATAATAGGACGAAAAGGATCTAGACCATTGAAAGATGTTCTTTTAGATTATTTATACACGTTTATAAGAAGAAGAACTTTACAAGATTACGAAAAAAAATATATATTAAAAGATAATTATATATTTCATGCTTCTACTTTATGGTATAATCAATTTGCAGAAACAGATACTAATATGTATCGCGGAGAATTTTTAAAGGCTTGTAAGAAAGCAGGTATGAAAATAGATGGAGGACTTTTTTATTTAGGTGGCACAGATGTTTTAGCAGAAATGCCAGATTATCCTAAATATTTAACCTTATATAAAAATTTTATTTATAAGAAAAGGATATCCATGGATACTTATATAAAGAAGACTAAAGAAAGTGTGCTTGTTTTTAATACTCCAAGCGTATGTGGATGTCATGGCTGGAAATTAGCAGAGTATTTATGTATGGGTAAAGCTATAATTTCTACTCCTTTAACGCGTGAGATGCCTGGTGAAGGGTTGATACACGGTGAGAGTATTCATTTTGTTTATAAACCTGAAGAAATATATGATGCTGTCTTAAAAATAAAGAATGATTCTATTTATAGATTAAAATTAGAAAAAGGAGCTCGAGAATATTACGAAAAATGGTTAGCGCCAAAAGTTGTGATAAAAAGGTTAATAGAATCAGCTTCAGAAATATGAGAATACTTCATGTGATAACATCATTAGAAACAGGAGGGGCAGAGAATCTTATATCAGAGATGGTTCCTTTACTTAATAATAAGGGCGTTGAAGTAGATGTTCTTACTTTTATAGGAGGCGAAACTCCTTTTTATAAAAAGCTACGTAAAAATGGTATTAATGTCTATTCTTTAGCAAGAAAAGGTAGTGTGTATAGGGTCGGATTTATATTTAAGATATGTCCTTTTCTAAAAAAATATGATATTATTCATACACATAATACTGCTTGTCAGCTGTTTGTAGCATTAGCTAAGATGATAATACCATGTAAGTGTAAGTTAGTAACAACAGAGCATAGCACAGAAAACCGTAGACGTTCTAAGTGGTGGTTAAAACCATTTGATAAGTGGATGTATAGTAGGTATGAAAAAATAATATCAATATCAGAAATAGCAACAAAGTTGTTAATAGATTATATAGGGTATGATAGTAAGGTTATAACTATACCAAATGGTGTAAACATAGAAAGGTTTCATTCTGCAAGACCTAATAAAGAGTATAAAAAAGAAGGAGATGTTATCATATCAATGGTTGCAGGTTTTCGAGTGGGTAAGGATCAAGATACTTTAATAAAAGCTTTACAATATCTGCCAACTAACTATAAGGTATGGTTGTTAGGTGATGGTGTACGTAGAAACGAGATAGATAATCTTATAAGCAAGTTGTCTTTAAGAGAGCGAGTAAGGCTTTTTGGCGTGCGTAGCGATGTGCCAGAGCTGTTGCAGGCTTCTGATATTATAGTTATGTCTTCTCGTTATGAGGGCTTATCTTTGGCAAGTATAGAGGGAATGTCTGTGAATAAGCCTTTTATAGCGAGTGATGTTAAGGGATTACATCAAACTACTATAGGGGCTGGCATTCTCTTTCCTTATCAGAATGACAGAAAATTGGCTGAAGAAATATTAAAACTTATGGGAGATAGTCTTTATTATCAGCAAGTAGCAGAAGCCTGTTATAAAAGGGCACAACTATTTGATATAGATACCACTGTTAATGGGTATTTAGAGGTTTATAATAACTTGTTATTGCAATAAATAAGAATATGAAAAAGAAGATAATACGTATCTCAACCGTTCCTGAATCTCTAGAAACATTTTGTAAAGGACAGCTAAAGTGGCTTTCTGTAAATTATAATATAGTAGCTATTTCATCTCCTTTGCCAGAACTAAATATTATAAAAGAGCGTGAAATGGTTAAAACCATTGCACTGAACATGGAAAGACATATATCTTTAGTAAAAGATTTAAAATCATTATTAAAAATGATATGGGTCTTTTATAAAGAAAAGCCAACTATAGTTCATTCTATGACACCAAAAGCTGGATTAGTATCAATGTTAGCAGCATGGATATGTAGGGTTCCAATAAGAATGCATACATATACAGGATTAGTTTTCCCAACAACAACTGGATTTAAGCAAAAAATATTAATTTATATGGATAAACTTTTGTGTTTTTGTGCTACTTATATTAATCCTGAAGGTAGAGGTGTTGCTAATGATTTGTATAATTTTAAAATAACTAACAAACCCTTACATATTATAGGTAATGGTAATGTAAGAGGTATTGATTTAGATTATTGGGATCCTATATTATATCAAAACATAGATACCAATAATGAAAATAGAAAGAAGTTAGGTATAAAATCATATGATTTTGTATATTTATATGTAGGTAGAATAGTTGCAGATAAAGGAATTAATGAATTAGTTCATGCTTTTAAATTATTGAAGGTGCCGAATGTTAAGTTGTTGTTAGTAGGTTCATATGAAGAGAAGTTAGATCCTTTGAGAAAAGAGACTTATAATGAAATTGAAAATAATAATTCTATAATAGTAGTTGGTAAGAAAAAAGATGTTCGTCCATATTATGCTTTATCAAATGCTTTTGTTTTACCTAGTTATAGAGAAGGCTTTCCAAATGTTGTTCTTGAAGCAGGAGCAATGGGGTTACCATCTATTGTTACTGATATAAATGGATCGAATGAGATTATAAAAAATAATGAAAATGGAGTAATTGTACCTACTCATAATTATATGCAGCTTATGCAAAAGATGGAAAGTTTTTATCACAATAAGCAAGAATGTAAGCAAATGGGGATAAGAAGTAGAGAAATAGTTTCTGAAAGATTTGAGCAAAAATATATTTGGAATGAATTATTAAAAACATATAAAAGTTTGATCTATGCAAAATAAATTAAAGACAGTTGTTGTATTTGGCGCAACTGGAAATATAGGTGCTTATATAAGTGTAAAATTAAAGAACGATGGTTATAATGTTATAGCTGTAGGTAGACGCAAAGATGATAATAACTTTTTTGCCTCAAAAGGTATGACTTATTACTCTTTAGATATAAAAAAAAGTGAAGAATTTGACAAAATTAAAGTGGGTGATTTATTTGCTGTAGCGCATTTCGCAGGATCTTTACCTTCTAGGTATGAATATGATCCAAAAGATTTGATAGATTCTATAACACTTGGAACTTTAAATGTTCTTCAGTTTATGAATAAGCATAACTGTAAAAAAATAATATTCCCAGAAACACCGTATGATTTATCTAATTATTTTGATAAATTTAAAAAAGGAGGAAAGTTAGGCGCTGATCTACAAAGAAGTTTTCCTATGACAGGGGATCATGCTGTATATACTATAGCAAAAAATGCAGCTGTAGATTTAATAGAGCATTGGCATGCAACTTATGGTATCTCTAGATTTATTCTCCGTTTTTTTACAATTTATGAATATCACCCAAATGCATATCATTATGCAGATTATAAAAAACGAATTATGCCTTTTAGAATGTTAATGGATAGAGCTAGTAAAAGCTTGCCTATAGAAATATGGGGCGATTGTTCTAAAAAGAAAGAAATGGTATATATAAAAGATTTTGTTCAGTTAGTTTCTAATTGCCTTACAGCTGATATAGATGGTGGAATTTATAATGTAGGGAACGGATGGCAAGTCTCACTTGAAGAGCAAATAAAAGGTATCATAGAGGTCTTTTCACCAAAGAATAAACCTTCAAAAATAATTTATTGTCCTGAAAAACAAGATCCTTTAGAAAATGCTTTTGATATTAGTAAAACAGTAAAAGAATTGAACTATCACCCGCAATATTCATATATAGAGCAATTGAAAGATTTTAAACGAGAAATGGAAAAAGAACCATTTGCTCTATTATGGGGTAGGAAAGAAGACTATACTATAGATTAAATATTTTTATAAAATATGTATAAACTTTTTTTTAAACGTTTTTTCGATTTCTTTATATCATTAATAGTTTTAGTATTACTTTTTCCATTTATTATATCCATAGCTATTATTTTATTTATATCTAATAAAGGTTCAGGAGCTTTCTTTTATCAAGAAAGACCAGGATATAAAGGTAGGATTTTTAAAGTAATAAAATTTAAGACAATGAATGATAGGTGTGATAAAAATGGAAGATTACTTTTAGATACGTTGCGTATAACTAAAGTAGGAAAGTTTGTACGTTCAACGTCTATAGATGAGTTGCCACAGCTTATTAATGTTTTAAAGGGTGATATGTCTTTAATAGGGCCACGCCCATTATTAGTAAAATACCTACCATTATATTCTGAAGAGCAGATGCGTAGGCATGAAGTTAGACCTGGTATCACGGGTTGGGCTCAATGTCATGGTCGTAATGGAATAACTTGGAAAAGAAAGTTTGAATATGACGTATGGTATGTTGATCATGTTTCGTTGATAACAGATTTAAAAGTTATTTGGTTTACTATAAAGTCGGTACTCAAGCGTGATGGCATATCGCAGGAAGGTCTTGTTACAATGGAAGAATTTAATGGAAGTAATTGAAAAAATGATGACTATAAGCAATTTATCTACACCTTGTTTCATTTTAAAAGAAGAAGAACTTAAAAAAAGTATTTATGGTTTTAAAACAGCTTTAGATACTAAATTTCCAAATAGTATTATAGGTTACTCTGTAAAAACCAATTCCTTACCTTATTGTCTTAAAATAGCTAAAGATAATGGGTGTTATGCAGAAGTAGTTTCTTATCATGAATATCGATTAGCATTAACTTGTGGATTTCCTAAAAACCATATTATATATAATGGTCCGATGAAATCTAAAGATACTTTTCTTGATGTGTTAAAGCATAAAGGTATTGTAAACATAGAATCTTTCAGAGAAATAGAATGGTTAAGGGAATTATCTTGTAATGAGATTTATAAGGTTGGTATAAGACTAAATATAGACATATCGAAAATATCTCCATTAGATGAAAATCATAAAGAAGATGATAGTAGATTTGGCTTTTCTGCAGATTCTGCAGATTTTAAGAATGCTATACAACAAATATCTGAATATAGTAATGTTCGCTTAGTGGGTTTGCATATACACCGTACTTCTAAGACTCGTAGTGTAGATTTTTATAAAAACACTTTAACTTATGCCTTATCTGTTATTAATAAATATAATCTAAATATAGAATATATAGACTTAGGAGGAGGATATTTTGGTGAAATGCCAGGTAAGCCTACTTATGCAGACTATGTAGATGCTTTTTATGATGTGTTAAAGCATAGCAATAACAATTATAAGATTATAGTAGAGCCAGGTAATGCTATTGTAGCATCAGCATTTGACTATGTTTGTACTGTAATAGATGTAAAACACCATAATGATAAAAATGTTGTTACCACTGATGGGACAAGAAATGATGTAGACCCTTTATTTCATAAAACAGATTATTTCAAATCATTTATATATAAGAAAAGCTCAGAAAAATGTCAGCATAAGCAGCTTGTTGGAGGACTAACATGTCTTGAAAACGATAGATTATTTGTATTAGAGAAAGGGGAAACAACACTATGTCTCGGGGATAAAATAGTTTTTAACAGAGTGGGAGCTTATACATTGTGTCTTACACCACTTTTTATTCATTACTTTCCTGTTATATATGTAAAGAGGGGAGATGAATATTGTGTAGTAAGAGAAGAATGGACAGAAAAAGATTTTATAATGAAATCAAAATATTAAGTATATGGATAATATATTATTTTGTAGTTGTGGACGTCGCGTAAAATTATTGCAAAACTTTCGTAAGTCTATGAAGGAAAGTGGGAAAATTATTGCCACCGACCTTTCACCAGTTGCGCCTGCATTGTTTATGGCTGATAGGAGCTATCTTATGCCACGTATTGATGCACCAGAGTATATAAGTAAAGTTTTTGATATTTGTAACAAGGAAAGTGTTAATGCCATTACTACACTTATAGATCCAGAAATAGAATTGTTATCAAAACATCGTAAAGAGTTTTTACAGAAAGATATTCTTCCTCTTTGCCCGGCAGATTGGACTGCTCATTTATGTTTTGATAAATATGAAATGTTTAAGTATTTATATACTAAAGGAGTACGTACAGTGTTAACGTACAATTCTCTTGAAAGTTTTAAAGAGGGGTTAGAAAAAGGTGAAATAAGTTTCCCTGTCTTTATGAAGCCAATTTCTGGTAGTGGCAGTGCTGGGATAGGAAAAGTTAATAATTGGGAAGAAGCAGAAGAAAAGTTTTGTGATGGCAAGTTTACTTATATTATTCAGGAATTAATGACAGGTGGCGACTGTGATGCAGATGTTTATGTAGACTGTATTTCTCATGAGCCTGTTGCTGTTTTTTCTAAAAAGAAGATAGAAAGTAGGATAGGAGGGGCAAGTAAAACAATATCTTTTAAAGATAATAAATTGTTTGATTTTGTACAAGAAGTATGTTCTGTTTTAGAGCTAAATGGACCATGTGATATGGACTTCTTTTATAAAAATGGTGAGTATTATCTGAGTGAGATTAATCCTCGCTTTGGTGGAGCTTATTTGCATGCTTATGGTGCAGGAGTAGACTTCGTGCAGCTAATACTTAATAATATTCATGGTAAGAAGAATAAAAGTATTATAGGAAACTATGAAGAGGATATTATAATGATGATGTATGATGATGTTGTCATAAAAAAGAAATCAGAGTTGTTATCAGAAAACTTTCCTTTGCTTTAAAGATTAATCTTTACTTTTTATATTTTATCTTTTTCTCATTATATTATAATAAATCTGATATGAATTTGTTATATCTACTTTTGCAGAAGAGCTTTGGTTATAGCTCTTTACCCTTTAAGTCATTATCGCATACGGAGTATGTATCTTTAATGTCTTTAGCTCGTAAGCAGACCGTAGATGGAATGGTAGCAGGAGTATTAATAAGAGAAAAGGTATTACTTGATAGAATAGATGCTTTTAAGGTATTTACATTATCTGAACGTATTAGGTTGTTAAACGAAAAAGTATCGAAAGAGCTAACTGCTATAAGTAAGTTGTTATCAGATAATGCTATACCACATCTTATTTTTAAAGGGCAAACAATATCTACATTATATCCTCATAGACAAGAACGCTTGCCTGGTGATATAGATTTTTATGTAGATAAAAAGCATTTTGATAGAGCAAAGACATTGATAAAGGCAGAGTGGGGGGTAAAACTTGACGCTGAAGACTCTAAGCAACACTATAGTTTTACACATAATAATGTGTTGTTTGAGTTACATTATAACATGATGCATTTCTTTTCTTCTGCTAATCAGCAGTATTGGGATAATATTCTTGCTGCAAATAAGCCTGTAATGGTGAAAATATGTAATACAGATATACCTACTTTAGCACCAACGTTAAATCTGCTTTACACGTTTTTACATATGTATCATCACTTGGTAGAGTTAGGAGTGGGATTTCGTCATTTTTGCGATTTGATTTGTCTTCTTCAGCATTACCATAAAGATGTAAACAGAACTTTACTTGATAAGCATCTCACAGAGTTAGGCTTTAGAAAAGCTTTCATTGCTATTGGGTGGATACTTGTAGATAAATTTAATTTGCCTAAAGAAATGTTTCCTATAGAATTAGAAAAGAAAGAACGCAAGTATGTAGAAAGAATATTAAAGATAGTACTTGCTGGAGGCAACTTTGGTAAAGATAATGTCCCTGAAGGTTTTCGCTCAGGAGGTCTTTATTTTATCAGAGCTTTTTTTAGAAAGATAAATCATTACAGGCTATTTTGGAAACTATCAGCAAAGGAAATTAAGGCATCTATTATGTATGGACTTCCTGAAAAAATAAGATTAGGTATAAAACATATATAAAAACATAAAACACAGTTTATTATATAAAGAGTAAAAGAGACTTTTTTAGTAAGGGAAAAAACAAATCTGGTGAAGAAAAATAATTTATTTTTAGTTGAAAAATAAATTAAAAATGATGTGAAAATAATTTATTTTTGTTCTTAAATAGTCCACCCTTAAAAGCCTAATATTCATCTGATTCATAGTATATTATGCTATAAATTATTTGCAAATATCTGCAAGTTTTTGTACCTTTACATTATAATTCTTGCAGATATTTATGCTTAAACGTACATCCAAACAGCTCTCTTTGTTCTCTTCTTTAGAGGACATGCTTAGTCATCAACATCCCCTTTTCCAACTTAGTAATAAGATTAATTGGGAGTGTTTTGAAAATGCTTTCTCTCCTTTGTATTGCAGCAATAATGGTCGCCCGGCTCATCCTATTCGCCTGAT
>NZ_KB905290.1:26696-28393 GCF_000378745.1 Prevotella amnii DSM 23384 = JCM 14753 | reverse complement strand
GGTAGTCCAAAGGCTGGAACGTGGGTAAAATAAGGTTGCATATTCCCCTCTATGTCTGTGTGGGGCGATATAACCTCCGCTTTGGTGTCCTTACTCCATTGGTCTGCGAGTGCGATTTCTTCGTCTGTCAGTCCTGTACTATCTCCATTGATAAGGTAGCCTAAACTCCACGTTGGAATTTTCTCTATTGTCTTGTATGTCGCCATAATCGTTGTTATTATAGGATTGTTATGCGGTTGCTCTCTGTGCTATCATTCTCATATTCTTCTGCATCAAGGCGAGTATCTGTTCGTGGTACTCGGTGTTCTTGTTGCACACTCCACGACTTTGTACCACTTTCATCGTTTCCAATGATACCTCAATGGTTTCGATGCGCTCTCCGTCCTTTGTGGCAGAGAAGATAAGCGACTGCGGTTTGCTGTAATAGTGTGCGTCATATACGCAATGGTGCATTGCCGTGCCTTCCTCTAAATGCTCTTGCACACTCTCCAAAACGTGGATACGGATAATGCCGTCAGTAAACTCTATGCCAAAGAATTTTGCTTTGAGTTGCTTGTACTCTTGTTCGGCTTCTATTGCTTCCTTACGCTTCTTGATAATGTTCTCACGCTCTTTCATCGCTCTGCTCTTGGCTTGGTAATGGTCGTGCGCTGCTCTTAGGTCGGTGGGGCAAACATACTTGGCATTGTGAATATCCTTGCCTAATTGATTGAGCATATCCACCATATCACACCATAGACTTCCGTCCTCTATATGGTAGCCGTTTCGCAAACAGATGCGGATAGATGCCCAATAGCTATCAATGCTTCTTCGACCATTGTGCATGAAGAATTTGAGTAGCGGGATTTGCCCCGACTTCAACAAGGTTTCCACACGGCTATCGGAAAGCAGTGCCGGTATAAGTTCGGTAGGCACTATATTGTGGAAGTTTCCCTCAAAACCATTTCTGCGGAGTGTGTCCGTAACCTTGAACTTGGGATATATCGGTGAGTACGATATATGGCGGTAGGCTTCGTTGTCGTTGCGTACTGCCATTGGCGAACAGAAAGAAAAGGTGTCAATGTATCTGCCTAATGTTCGTTGAACAGCAATAATCGTTTTTCTTCCTTGTGCGTTCCACCAATACTGACCGATTTCAAAGGTATATGAAGATGCCTTGCAACCTTTCTCCATTTCCACAGAAAGGAGGAACATTCTTAGTATTTGGTATTCTCCGTAAGTGGTAAGTATTGTGAAGTATTGCTTTTGTCTTATCTTGCGTTGAAAGGTTTCCTTGACCTGCAACCTTGCCCCGCAATGGGGGCAGGTGCAAGTGTCCGTAGGCTTTTCTATTGTCCAACTATGCCCACAATCCATACACGTTGTGCGACCTTTGGGCAGTCGGTAGGCGAAATGGTCTATACATTCACGGAATGCCCATTTGCTCTGTGTCTTGGTTATCGGGCGAAGGTGCTTACTCTCGGCAAGGACTGCCTTCTCATATTTGTTTCTTGGTTTCATAGGCTTAAAAATCAAATAGTGACGGTTGTGTTTGGGGTGCTGCGCTTTCGGTTTTCTTCACTCGTGCGTTACGGCTCTGTATCTTGGCGAGTTCCTCACGTTGGTACTGCTTGATGGCTTCTTGCCTTGCTTCGGCTTTCTCCTCCTCTGTGAGTTCCACAATATGATTTACTGCCACTCTGCAAGTGATTTCCTTT
>NZ_KB905290.1:0-25196 GCF_000378745.1 Prevotella amnii DSM 23384 = JCM 14753 | reverse complement strand
GAGATAACCACCCATAAAGAAGAATGAATCGAAGAATATCTTTCCTTGTGCCTTAGAGTACACAGAGCAGGATTGCCAAGATGACGGCAAGCCAGAACAGCCAACGCAGGATTGTAAAGGTTACTTGAAGAATAACTTTGACAATGAAGCGTAGTATCAGGAAACCGAGAATAATCGAAACGGCGGTTACGACTTGCGGCGTAACTATCTTCGAGATGAGGTAAATCGCACCGATAACGATGGAAAGCAGAACGGCGAGTTCGATGAAGCGTGTCCAACCAAAGCGGCGGACTTGCTTGGAAGAAGTCGGCGGCTGCCTGTTCTTATCGGTTTTGTTCGATGCGTCTGCCTTGATGAAGGCAGGTGTGTGAATGTCTTGATTCATGATGATTGTATTATTCATAATCGAGGCTTTTAATAGTTTCAAGAGCGATAACAAGATGCGCACACAACACAAAGACAAGTGTTTGCAAAACTCTTGACGTGTGGAGTGGAGCGTTTATCTTGGCTCTTGACACTACAAAAGCCCCCGATGGTGAAGTATCAAACCATGTTCTCACCGCCTATCGTTGGCAGACCATTGATCTCAATGAGCAGCACGATTGTACCGGTCAGTTCGGTGTACAGTTTGTCGTATTCTGTACCTGCCGCAAAGTCGTCCGTGAGTTCGTACTTGGCAAATACCGCTTGAATTGCCTTGTTGTTCAGCAAAATTAGTGCTAACCTTTCGGGAAGCGGACTTGGCAGTTCCTTCTCAAACTCCTGCTCCAGTACGGAAACAAGGGTATCATACTTTGAGAAGTGTAGGTTGTGGTACAGCACCTCGCTTGCCATCGTCTCTGCTTCGGGATGTGAGAAACCTTGCGCCACGGCATCGCAGTAAGCCGTCAATGCCTCGTCTGCGCGAGCGTTTATAAACGCATTGTCATTCTCTCTCTCAGGGAAATGCTCTCCGAGATACGCTTCCAACTTCAGACGGAAGTAGGAAAGTTCTTTCTTTGTCGTTGTCATAAATTCAAAATTTTAGGGTTATATACATTATTTTTGGGAAATGCCTAATGCCGTATTGAAAGTACCCAACTTGTCAGCCAGCTCATCCATATCGTGTTCTATCTTCTTATTGGTAATACGGGCATAGATTTGCGTTGTCTTGATGTTGGTGTGTCCTAACATCTTACTTACGGATTCGATGGGAACTCCCTTGGATAGGGACATCGTGGCAAATGTGTGCCGGGCGAGGTGGAAGGTCAGGTTCTTTTTGATACCGCAAATATCGGCAATTTCCTTCAGATAACTGTTCAGTTTTTGATTCGTCAGCATGGGGAAAAGTTTGCCGTCACGATAGGTCTTGCCACTATATTTTGCAATGATGCTCTTGGGTATATCGAGTAAAAGAACGTTGGTCTCCACGCTCGTCTTCTGCCGCTTGGTCATTATCCACTGCTTGCCGTTGAGCGTGACGATGTTTTCCGGAGCGAGGTTGTACACGTCTATGTACGCAAGTCCCGTGAAGCATGAGAACACGAACACGTCCCTTACAAGTTCCAAACGACCGATGCCGAAATCCTTGTTCGCAATTTTAAGGATTTCCTCGTCTGTGAGGAATCCACGATTGACCGGTTCCATGTGAAAACGGATGTTGAGGAACGGATCATGGTGCAGGACACCAAGTTTCCTGCCCAGAATGGTAATCGTCTTGAAGGTTTTCATCATCCTCGTGGCGGTGTTGGGATTCTGTCCGACAACCGTTCGAAGATAAATGTCGAAGTCGTGTATCACGATATAGCCGAGTTCGGACAGGCGGATGTCAGACCGACCGTATTTATCACGAAGGAAATTTGAGAAGTGTTTCTTGCAGACGTTGTATTTCTGTAAGGTTGCAGCTTCGACCGACACGCCTACCTGCCGTGCAACGTCACTATTGTGCTTGTTGAAGAGGCTCATTAGGGTGTCCACATCCTCCTTCTTACCAAGATACTCCGACTTGATACGCTCCAAGGACACCTCGTCCGTCATCTCGACTTTCTTGAAGATGGTCTGGAGTCCGCTCTGAATGTTGTCAAGTTCGAGGTTGGTGGAAAGTGCTTCAGTTGTCCTTCCCTTCAATCGTTCCTTCTCCCTGTCCCATTGGGACTGTTGGACAGCAATGCCCGTCGAGCCGATGGAAAGGCGTTCGTTGTTGAGATAGATTCTCAGCATGACAGGGGTCTTGCCCTCCTTGTTCACATAATTGCTTCTGAGATAGAAGACTGCTCTGAAAATTGCTTTCATACATTTTACTGCTTTTAGTTGTAGCCTGAACAGAAGTCTTGTCCTAACACCTGCCATCTGTAGCCGTAGCTTGTCGGACACATTGTTGCCCGAAGTGGTGTATGGTAACAAAAACACCTCTGTAATCACGCTGCAAAGTTCAACATATTTGTTTGAATAGCAATAATTTACGCATACTCCTTATGTACTCTGTATGTACTCTTGGCTACATTTTTATTTTGCCTTGAAAATGTGTAGCCTGATTGTAGCCTTTTTAGAGCATTTTGGGAGTTTCTGCCCCCTCCGTGCATACTCTGAAATTTGGGATGGGTATAAAAGAAAAGTATCATAACTACTTGTAGCTATGATACTTACGATTTTCTTAGGTTTCCCTCTGATGTTTATTTCAGAGTACCTAAAGCGGAGAGAGAGGCTTGTGAACCTTCGGATTTTGCAACCTGTAAAATGGAGGAAACGGCATGAAAGCAAGCAATAATTCAAAGAGCAAAAATAGCACGTACAATCATCGCAGTTACTTTGATTGGGGGAGTAATATGCAGGTTGTCCACAAGGGTAAAGGCGAGATTGCCATGACGGAGGGAGAACTTGCGAGGTTCTTCGGTGTGACGTGGAGAAAACTCAATCATAGGCTTCAAGCGATAATAAAATCTTCCAACTTGCATCCCGATGAAAGGGGTGCAGGCCAAGAAGAAGTTATCAATGGTAGAGAGTGTGTTGGTTATGCATCACTTTATCCGCTCTCAACAATCATTGCCCTGTCCTTTCTATTGGACAGCATGGAAGCGCATTTATTCAGAAAGTACATCAGTAGAAGATTGCAGACAGAGTCTGCCATTGTAACGCCAATCTTCCTGTTAGGCAATACCAAGAACTAATGAATATATTTCCTTTTTCTTTCACCGATTATATCTTACTACATTACTACAATAAGAGTTAAAGCGGTGAAAGAGAAAGGATTAACGTGTAGTTGGCTGCTCAAAATAATTGTACTACGCAGTAACTACATTTGCCTTTCTTCTTTCACTGCTTCATTACGGTTAAAAAGGGAATTATATGCTATTTGTTATTTGCTTGACTATCCTCTGGAGCACGCTTTCATTGCTTATAAGTATAGATGCCGTGCCCACCATTCCGCTGATAATTTTATACCTGCAATCCGTTATCCTTACCTGTGCCGTGAATACGCTGCCTTCTGCCGTTTGTCGGGGTGTATGCGATGTGGCTGTTATTACACCATTTGCAACTCCGTATGTTTCTGCATCGTAACCCTCAACTTCGATGTTCGCTGTCATTCCTCTTGCTATCGTATTCACGTATTTATAGGGAACGGTTATTGTGCCTTGATGGGCATTTGTCATCTGCACCTTTGCACTGATGGTTTCGGGATAAGGTATAAAATATGCGCCCACCAATAGTCCCAATATCACAATGGTGATTATCGTGATACCATAACGGACAATCCTTGACGGTATCTCGCCAATGATATGCCTTACTTTCTCGCTGCGGAGTTCTATCTCGTTGTCTGCCATAATATTCCTTTCTGCTGTTAGTTGCCTAATTCTAACTGATTTTTTACGAGGTTATAGTATGCACCCCGCTTTGCTGTGAGTGCTTCGTGGTTGCCAATTTCTACCACCTTGCCTTTATCCAATACCACTATCTGATCAGCATTCTTCACCGTACTTAGGCGGTGTGCCACGATAACCACCGTCTTGCCTTTGTAGAACTCATCAAGATGTTCTACTATCATACGCTCATTGTTGGCATCGAGCGAGTTGGTGGCTTCGTCAAGAAAGATATAGTCGGGATTCTTATACACTGCCCTTGCTATCAGGATACGCTGTTTCTGTCCTTGACTCAAACCAACGCCATCGCGACCGATCTTAGTGTTGTATTTTAAGGGCAGTCCCATTGCATAGTCATGAATACAAGCTATTTCAGCAGCTTTCTGCAATCGCTCCTTGTCAATCTCGCCGTCATCTACGGCAATGTTCCTTGCTATACTCTCGGAGAATATCACACCGTCTTGCATCACCACGCCACATTGCCTGCGCCACCATTTCTTATTAAGTGCGTTTACATCTGTTCCGCCAATAGTTATTTGACCTCCCAATACGGGGTAATAGCCTAACATGAGTTTGATGAGCGTTGTTTTACCGCTGCCCGATGCGCCCACAATGGCTGTTACCTTACCTTTGGGGATAGTGAGACTAACATCATCTATAATAGTTTTCAGTGCGTGAGGGTCGTATTTGAAGTTTACGTTTTCAAGGTCTATGCCTTCGTTTTCTTCTTTCACTGCTGTTTCCAATCCTTGCTTTCCGTTCTCATCATCCATACGGTGGATTTCATTGATACGTTCAAGGCTTATCTTTACATCCTGCACCGAATAGAAGAAACTCATCAACTGCTCGACAGGTGAGTTGAGTTGCCCAATGATATACTGCACGGCAAGCATCATACCCAGCGTGAGTTGTCCATGAATGACGGCTGTTGCTGCGACCACCGTGATGACGATGTTTTTCAGTTCATTGATGAAGATGCTGCCTGCCTCTTGTGTCTGTTGGAGTTTCAACGATTTCATCTGCACTCCAAAGAGGTCTGCCTGCACGTCCTCCCATTCCCAGCGTCTGCGCTGCTCGCAGTCTTGGAGCTTTATCTCCTGCATGGAGGTGATAAACTCGTAGGTCTTGTTGTTGTTGATGGCTTGCTGCTCAAAGAGTTCGTAGTCAAGTACCTTTCTGCGCCTGAGGAAGAGTGCAAGCCAACCGCCATAAAGCAGACTGCCGAGCATGAAGATGGCAAAGACGAGCCAATTATAGGATAGCAGTACGATGCTGAACACCACAAAGGTGAAGAGTGAGAACACGATACTGAGCGTCTGTTGCGTCAGAAACGTGTTCACCCTACTGTGGTCGCCCATACGCTGCATGAGGTCGCCCATCAGTTTGGTATCGAAGAATGACATCGGCAGCTTTAAGAGCTTGATGAAGAAGTCGCTTACCAATGAGATGTTGATGCGCAGCGAGATGTGCAGCAACAGCCAACGGCGAATAAAGTCGATGGCAGTACGGCTCACGGTAAGCATCAGTTGTCCTAAGAGTATCAGCCATATAAAACCGATATTCTGGTTTTTGATGCCCACATCCACGATAGACTGGGTGAGGAAAGGCAGAATAAGCTGTAACAAACTGCCCACGAGCAAACCTAAGACAATCTGCCCGAAGTACTTGCGATATTGCTTGATGTAGCCAAAGAGGAATCTGAACGAGCGTTCCTCTGTTGGCTGTTCCTCCATCTGCTTTTCATAAAATGCTGGTGTGGGTTCCAAGAACATGACTATTCCTTTCTCCTCACCGTCCGATTGAGTGCTGACCCAATGCTTCTTAAATACTTCGAGGTCGTATTTTACATGCCCTTTTGCAGGGTCTGCAATGTAGAATCCGTTCTTTTTAACTTTGTATAGTACAACAAAATGATTTTGGTTCCAATGGAGTAAGCAAGGATAATTTATGTCTTTTATTTGATACAAGCTTGCTTTTCCACATAGCACATCAAAACCTAAGGCTTCTGCCAATTGTTTTAAAGCCTGCATTGAAACACCCTCATTGGTTATAGTACAGGTATTTGATAGAGTTTCAAATGAACACTTTCTACCATAATACTTACAGACCATAGCCATGCAGGCAATCCCACACTGCATGGCGTCATGTTGCCTATAAAAATAAAAGGACATTTATTTTGCTGTGTTGTATTTGGTAAGACCGGAGTCGTTGTCTCTATTATTAATGTTTTTACCCAGATGCCTTCGTGAATTGCCTTTTGACAAAGAATAGACGAAAGTCAGTGCCACAAGATTTTTGAAATTACCCCATCGGGTCTTTTCTACGAAATGGAATGAAGGAGTGTCCGCATAAATCCTGGAAGGATCGGGATTGTAAATGAACATGGCACCCACGGTGATTGCACCTAATTTATAGGTAAGGGATGCGTTCGCATTATACCCAATCTTCTCAAAGACATCACCTTCAACAGTGGTCATCGGTAGATTGTGGTTGGTAATGAACTGCCACTTGCCTGCCACCACCTGACAAGAGATTCCGACATTGTTCAGATTGTGGTTGACACGCTGATTAGGCGTATTGTATTTGGAAGACAGATAGTTATAGTAAGGCTGCAAAGTTAGCCAGGAGAAAGGTCTGCAACTCAGAACAAGCGATGCGCCATACTCGTTGACATGGCGGATGCCCACAATCTGGTTCACGAAGTCCGAACCGTCAGCGGAAACAACTGTCATATTCTTGCTGGGATAGTAGGCATGGCTGACGGAAGGTTTGACAAACCAGATATTATTGGCCGACGCATACTGGAAGCTAAGTTCGGTGCGGTAGAAATGGTAGGGCTTCAGACTGCTGTTGCCTTGTAGATAGAATCGTTCATCCACGACGGTACGACTATCTGTGAGCTGACCGACGTTAGGAACCGCAGATGCTATGGACGACGTCAGGCGTAGCGAACTGTGTTTGTGCAGCTGGTAATTAAGAGAAACAGAAGGCCGCATAAGGATGTAGTTGGCTATTGCCTTCGTCGCAGTTCTATATCGGTTGTTCTCCACACCGATTCCCAGGTTGTAGGACAATGCCCCCCATTGATTGGTGTAGTCGGCGTATAGGTATTCCTTTTGCGTATTCACTGTCGACAAATTGGATGCCCCGTCTGTCTGACGCAGGTTTTTGTATTGATAGTAGGCTCCTATCTGTATATTTCCCTGCCACAGTTTGTCAGTATAAAGTGCTTCTGCTATTAGCGAGTAAGACTTGTTGTCGACGACGTTGGTAAACGTTCCCGTTCCCGAGGTGTTTGTTAGATTATTGTTCGAATTGGATTTGAAATAAGTGTTCACCACATTGACCGACAGACTGTTGCCTTTACGGAAGGTGTGTCCGAAGTAGATGTTGGCCGATATGGATGAAAAGTCACTTTGAAGCCTTCTGTGGTTGGCATCTTCCAATGTACCCGTCCGCAAGAGCTGTTGACTGTATTGCTGGGTAGCCGGAAACTTACGATATTCTAAAGTGATATTGAAAAGGTTGCTGTTTTGGAAACGCTGATAGAATAATTGTCCTATGTGGTAGGTACCAGTGTATTTACCCGACAGACCCTTGTAATCGTTCGTCACATCCGGATAGACATAACGGTTTTCCATGGTGTTCCGGTCAAGATGTCTGTAGTCCAGAAAATATGCCGCAGACACCTTGTTGAGCGAATCGCTATAACTGGTGGAAATCAAGTTGGTACCATATCCTGTGGTGATACTGTTTTTGGTGTCGAGATATAGTGAATAGTGCCTTTTGTTGGTGCGCTTAGTCGCTACATCTAATACAGCACCTATCTTCTCATGCGCAAACCTTGCAGGCGGATTGGAATAGTAGTGCAGGGTCTTTATTTCGTCGGCTTTGAGCAGCATCAGTTCACGTACCGACCTCCTGATTCCATCAATCAGCACCAAGACAATTTTACCATCTGCCGTCAGCAGTTCACCGCTGTTTGTTGAAAGTCTGAATTGCGGCAGGCTACTGATGGCCTCCAAAGCGTTGTTTCCCATCTGTCTGGCACGCCTGTCTAACAGGATGATGTCTGCGTTGCCGAAGCTTCTTAGCCCTTGAGCCGACACAGTGACCTCTGAAAGGTTCTGTATGCTTTCTGTCAGCTTGACCACTCCGACATCGCCACGCTTGCACGTTAGCTGTTGTGGCCGATACCCTAAACAAGAGAATTTCAACAGGAACTGTCCGTCTTCGTCTACATTCAAACTGAAGGTTCCTTTTGAATCCGTCAACGTGTGAGCAATGGCTGCCGTGTCAGATAAGCTGGCCAATACGCAGTCAACGCCGGCTAATGGACAGCCAGACGGATCGGTCACCGTACCGTATATCCTGTTCTGTGCGTTGCTGCTTATCAACGAGACTACAAAGGCAAACCATAACGTTGTGAAAATTCTTGCCACCATAATATAAATTATTTACACATTGAATCAATGTAATTTACCATCGAATCTTCCAAATTGATATCCATTCCATCGAATTTACACGCATTTACATATTCATTATCCCTTGGACACACCCCCATACAAATTGGAAGTTGTTTGCATTGTAAGCACCGTTTATTCTCAAAGGATTTCACCTCATATTTTCTGATAAAATCCATGTTCCAAGAAATAGAACCATCGTTTTGAATAATGCCATGAGTTTTGTTCTCATACAAATCATTGCATGCCGTACATTTTATAACATCACCATTAAAATTAATGGCATTATAATACTTACGACTAGCGTAACATGGAACGAAGTTTGTGATAACGTCCAGACGTATTGTGTTATAACCAGATTGTTCAAATAAATTAAGAAGTTCTCCGATGTCTTTATATCTATCTTTCCTTACCTTTTCTTGCCATACTTTTTTGGGGGTAATCGTTATTCTTCCCCGATTAGCCATTGTAATGTGATGGTTGATTTGATCTACTATTTCATAATTTAGATTCTCGTCAGTATAGTTAATTCTCAATAGAATATTAACAGCCTTTGTATTGCTGAGCAATTGGTTGATGTTGTTTAGAACATGATCGAATGCAGAATCACAACCTTTCTGATATTTTACTTTATCATGGTTCTGTTTGGGTCCATCTAATGTAATATGAAACCGCGTCATGCCAAGTTTTTGAATTAATGGAATGTTTTTGGGGAAAATGAAGTAACCATTTGATGTAGCTGTTGTTGAATATTTTACACCTTTTTTCTCACATTCTTTTTGTGCGAATTCACATATTGGCTTTATAATTTGTTTTAAGTACATTAACGGTTCACCACCAAACCATTCGATTTGAAGTGATTCTATATTCTGTACATCAATCATATATTTGATGTGTGTCATCACATTCTCCATTGTACTCTTCGACATTCTTGAAGGTATATGATTTTGTATGCAATACCAACATTTAAAGTTGCAATCCAAGGTTGGTAGAATGATTAACAGATAGTTCTTCTTGTTTACTGAATCACAATATCTTTTCCTAATTATTGAAAGCTCATCAGTATTATCCGGCACAATGAAACCACTTGCTGATAGCTTGTCTTTTAGAACTTTAGGGATGAACTCAATTCTTTCTTTGTCTGTGAGTAGCCTCTCTATTTTTAACCCTAAATCCTTGGGAAGCTTAAAATAAGTGTGTTCAAGCCCATTGTACCAATAAGATTGGTTATTTTGGTATATTATATAGTTATAATTACTTGCTTTCATATATTACAATACTTAATTAACATCCCGTAAAAAAATAAAAGAGCCATATCAAGTATGGTAATGAACGATATGGCTCTTAAAGTGTTGAAGTTTCATTATCATCTACCACGAAATACCTTCAGGTACACGTTGAAATGATGTAGAACTGTTCATTAAGCATGTTGTACCCCCGGTTGAGATTGATCTGTCACAATAATAACATCACATCCGCATCCGGCAACATTGTTAGAACATCCTGTCTGAGAGGCTGCCATTTCAGAAGCTCCACCCTTGACTTCAAGCGACTCCATTAAGGATAATTCCTCAACTGAAAAAAGTTTTTGGTTTTTCATTTAATGTAACATTTAATCGCCTTCTTACTGCTTCAGGCATTGCATTCTTTTGTCGTCAAAATTAGAAAAATATATAGTTGAGTTCAAATAATTTCGATGTTTTCTTGCAGGTTTCCTTGCAAAATCATACTTTTGTATGATAATATATAATCTTTCATGTAACATTATATAGTCAAAAAACGTGAACACGTAAAAAACTCCATAGAATGACGATTTTCGATATTTTAAAAGGGTTAAAAGAGGCAGACGACAACACACAGAGTATCCGGAGTCAAGCCACCAGTGATTATTCTCCTTATATAAAAAGTGCCCAAGCTACTGATAGGCTTGGATATGGAAAAATAGTTCTGATTGATTTCTGTCAATATACTTTTCTATATATATCACCATCTATTTTTTCAACTCTACAACAAAAAAGATTTAGAGATAACGGAGGAAGAATTGATAATATACTTGATGAAAGGCAGTTAAGCTATTTGAGCAATATTCTTAAATCGTATTTCGCGTTACAAAAAAACTATGCCCGTATAGAGTCCTCTGTCTTGCATTTTGACTTTTCAATAAATACCTCTTTATGTAAGCAAATGATACATGCCTCGTTGACCCCTTGTTTAGTAATGATAAAAAAATAACTTGGTATTTTTTTCTCTCTCTCCATGAAACCATATAGTTCCATTTCTGGAGTTTTTCATCAATTGAATACACTGCTCAAGACCGATGCCTCGGCTCCGAAAATGTACCAAGTTATTTTTTAATCATTACTAAAAACAAGCTGTGGCGCTTATTTTTTTGAGAAATCCTTGCATATCTCGAAGAATTTCCATATATTTGCCACACATTATATATGTGTATTTTGTAAATGAAATATATGAAACAGTCCTGGCTGTGTAAACAGGAGCGGATACCGAAAAGCTTACGAGTAGGTTTCTTTAAAATAATACAATTATGAAAACGAAAAAACTACTAAGCCACACAAATTATGCAGCTAAAGTTGTTGCTTCAGGTTGTTGCTGTAATTGCAATTCATGTTGCTGCTGCTGGTCACTTTTCTCCTCCAGTGCATCCATGGAACAGGCTGCTGTAGCCTAATAGTAGCCAAATGAGTGTAGCTCGTTTTGAGTCAGCTATTCTCTAAATCATTAAAAACGAGGTTGTTGTGAAATCACACACATATACTACGATTATTAGTTTATGGTACGATTATTCACATTTATCTGTTACGCAGAATGAGATTTTAGCAGTTATTCAAACAACTATCAAAAATCAACAAGTCTGTTTTTGAAGCCAGACTATCTTTCGATTCATCACGAAAGGAAGAAGCGGAAGATAGCTGGTTTCGATTTTACCCATTAAATTAAAAAACAATGAAACAATTTGATATATTCTTCGATAATGACAATAAACTGTATCAAGTAAGAACCAAAACAGATACAACAACCATAGAATTTACAGATTCCGAAAAAGAACTGATTTTTAAAGACTTGATCAGATTGTACGATACACGGGATAAAATATCTTTTTCAACAATCCAAAAACTATTAAATAAGGCTGACTATAACAAACTTTTGGATGTAGTAAAAGAGTTACAAGAATGTGGAATTCTAGATGAACTGAATTTCGAAGCAGAAGGTGCCACTGTTATTTCTGATATATATAATGAAGTCAATCACAAACCGGTTTCAGAAATGAAGATTGCTTATATTGGCAATACAGATTTTGGCAACCAAGTGAAAGAGAAATCATCCGAATATAACATAGAACATTTTGTTATCTACTCAATAGATGAATTGTCGGATGAAACAATTGAGTCAATCCTCTGTAACAGCGATTTTATCATTGTTGATTCTTTGACTTGGAATCCGTACAAAATGCACATTATCAACGAGAAGGCATTGAAACACAGCAAACCATGGTTATTGATTGAAGGACTGACTTTCTCTGGAAAATTCAGTATTGGGCCGATTTTCCACGGCAAATACACAGGATGTTATGATTGTTACAAAAATAGAATAAGGAGCAATGACGAATTCATCAACTTCAATGACTCTTACGTTAAATACCTTGAAACAGAGAAAGCATCAGCAAAACCAGACTTGAATATCCAACCGGTAGTAAAGGATATGGCTTCCGCTATTGTAATTGCAGATATGCTGAAGTTTCTTTATGCCTGGTATCCCCCGGAAACTTGGAAGTGTTGTATATTGATAAATCCGTCCAATTATGAAGTAGAAAAGCATACTTTTATAAAAGCTCCGATTTGTCATGTATGTAAACCAGCATTGGATTATAATCCGGCTCCGTGGCTCGAATCAGTAACTCTTTAACATAAAAAAACAATGGATGCAGTCAACAACTCTCTGATTAAAGGTACAATGCTGATTTCCAATCAGTTTGGAATCGTAAATCATGTATCCAAATTACCCAGGCTCAATTACGATCCTAAACTTGTAAGCTTTGGTATTTGGCCCAGCAACACTCTGGCTTTCGGAGCAGAAAAGTATGAAGGAAGAAGTAGCGGATGTAACTTTGATCTGCAAAAGTCATTTATGGGAACTTTAGGTGAAACGGTAGAAAGGTATTGCCCCGTATTCTACAATAAAGAGAATATGATCCTAAGTTCTTATAAAAATCTAAAAGTACACGCTATACCGCCCTCGGAATATGCCTTGTTCCATGAGAAGCAATATGCCCAGGAAAATTATCCTCTCCATCGGTTCGACGAGAATATCGAATTACATTGGGATAAATGCATGGATATTACTAATGGGAAAGAAACCTGGGTTCCCGGAGCATGCATCTATCTTCCCTGGTCATGTGAAAAGCAATGGATAAATGTAAGTACATCAACAGGCTTGGCAGCACATACGAATTGGGACAAGGCTTTGCTGGTTGCATTACATGAAGTCATTGAAAGAGATTCGTTTTCTCTCACTTGGTGGCAGAAAATAAGCGCTCCAAAAATTATTATAGACGAGGATATCAGCCATTTTATCCATGAGCGTTTTCCAGCAAGCTACGAGTGGCATTTTATGGATATAACTTACGATTTAGGTATTCCGACAGTTTATGGTATCTGTTTCGGTGAAGCCGAATATGGTAAATTTGTAGCCGTAGGCACTGCGACAAGAGACACCTATGGCGAAGCATTGAAGAAAGTTATTCTCGAAATGGGGCAAAGCGTCAGCTATTTCAGATATTTGTTAGGAGAGAAAAAGAATTGGCAGCCTTCTGAAAACTTTCATACATTACTGGATTTCGAAGACCATTCTATACTATATATAAAAAAACCAGAACTGTGCGAGGTCTTCAAAATCTGGACGGAAACAAAGCCGACCAGAAAGATTGATTTTCTTGAAGAGTCTGCACGCTCAACCAAAGAGAACATCCGGCACATTACCAGCGTACTGAAGTCCAAAGGTTACAATGTATTAGTAAAAGACATCACGACTCCTGATGTAAATCAGGCAGGCTTCTATTGTCTGAGGGTTATCGTTCCTCAATTAATACAAATGGGTGGTGCGTATTCCTTTTATTTCCTGGGCGGAAAAAGACTATATACGATACCGCAGGAACTAGGCTACAAATGCTATCCTTTTGAAGAATTAAATGTATATCCACATCCATTCCCTTAATAATATGAAAACAATAAAATCAAAAGCATTAATAGCAAGCTTAGATTCAGGACTATATGGAGCTAAAAATTTTGGTGAATCGTTGGCTTTGATTTTTAACGAGAATGTGAAATTTGATAAGTTTCTGATTCGCAAACAAGTTGAAAGTATCCAAAGTTTCTCCAATAAATACGTCCACCAACGCTCGTGCCAACCATATAAAGTGTTTCCCACCAGCAAAGAGTATGATTTGAAACCTTATCTCAAAGAGATGCCTGGTAGTGAAAAAACCAATCTATTCAATATCCTTGCTAAGCGCCGTTCCGGAAGAGCCTATTCTCCTTACTCCATTTCGCTCAACGAGCTGGCGCTACTCTGCCATTATAGCTATGGAATTAGCGGAGAAGACTTTAATAAAGAATCAGAAGCTACGTTACGATTCAGAACGGTTCCATCTGCAGGTGCCTTATATCCACTTGAATTATACGTATATTTGAATACAAGTGTATTGCCTAAAGGAATTTACCATTATAGCCCCAATAAGTCAGTTCTCGAATTCATCAAAGAAGAAGATTATATGGAATATTTAAGAGAAAATCTCGTAGCAGAACCTTTCGTGGATTTGCAACATTGTAGTTGCGTGTTCTTCATCACGTCCTTCTTTGAGAGAGTACTTATCAAATATGGCGACAGAGGCTACCGATTTATACTTCAGGAAGTTGGATTTTTAACTCAGAACATCTCGTTACTCGCCGAATTTCTCGAACTTGGCTCTTGCGTTCTGGGAAGCTACGTTGATGACAACATCAACCAGATCCTCTCTGCTGACGGAACCTTTGAAACTGTGCAAAATGTGATTGTAATTGGAAAAAACAAGGAGGTTCAAGATGACAATGTTACAAGCAAATAATATTTCTTTTTCGATTCAGGGTACTTCCATCCTGCGCAATGTATCGCTGGAAGTTAATCCTGGAGAAATTGTAGCTCTATTAGGACAGAACGGTTCCGGAAAGACAACATTCATTGAGTTGTTGTGTAATATGATGAAATGTTCATCCGGCAATTTCGCATTTTTCGGAAAAGGCAACTTCGACCAGAACAAACAGAATATTGGTGTGCTTTGGGATAATCCGGTTATTTTCCCCATGTTAAAAGTCAAAGAAATAATCGGATTCACTCGAAGAATCTATAACATATCGGAATTGCCACGAGACATCTACGATTTCCTTGAATTAGATAAGATAAAGAATAGGTTCTTTTATCAACTTTCAAAAGGGGAAAGAAAAAGGGTTGCCATTTTTTTGTCCGTATTACATAACCCGTCATTGTTGATTCTGGATGAACCGACCGCCGATCTCGATCCGATGATAAGGGAGGTTATCTGGAGGAATATTTTCAAAAGCAAAAACCGGGGTGTCCTGTTCACGACACATCTTTGGGAAGAAGCCGGAAAATATGCAACCAAAATCTATTTTATCTACGAAGGGAAAATTATCTCGAAAGCATTGAGCCCGCAGGAATTGATAAATGAGTCGGCATATCAGCAAAAGATTGTCATCTCTAAAGAACTGTCCGGCACTGATCCTTTTGAAAATGATGAAAATGTATTGGTCATCCCAGATGATAAATTCCTCAAAATATACTTGAAGAGAGAAGATACCAAAACATTACAAAAGGTTCAGACCCGAACCTACAATTTTTCACTTATGCCTGTTGAGTTAGAGGATATATATCAAATTTTAGTAATGATAAAAAAATAACTTGGTATTTTTTTCTCTCTCTCCATGAAACCATATAGTTCCATTTCTGGAGTTTTTCATCAATTGAATACACTGCTCAAGACCGATGCCTCGGCTCCGAAAATGTACCAAGTTATTTTTTAATCATTACTTAACAAAATCAGAAAGATGAAAGTACTCATAGCTTCAATCTATTATCAATTGCTTTCTTCCATGAGAATCAAGCAAGCCGTATTTTTTACGGTGATATTTCCGGCATTTATTTTCCTTATATTTTCCAGTATATGGGGAATCAACAACAAAGAATATTGTGTATTCTTGCTGACGGGAATTTGCGCTATGACCATAGCCAGTGACGGATTATTCGCTATTGGCGGGGTTATCAAACAGTATTACACATCAGGAGTCATGAAGTTCATAAAAGTAATGCCTTACAACATCATTACTCATATTATCAGTTTGGTATTCAGCCGGATGATTTACATCCTGTTTTCTTTTGTAATACTGTTTATATTAGGTAGAGCCATATTTGGCGTGACATTAAACGTGCCGCAATACCTTTCCATACTGTCAGGATCAATATTGGGATTAATAGAGTTTTCTTTCTTGGGCTTACTGCTCTCTTTCACCAACATGAAAGCTGAAAGCGAAAAAGGATTAATCAACATCATCTATTTTGGACTGATATTTTTAAGTGACACATTTTATCCGATGACAGAAATAAATCCCGTATTCGAAGGCATTGTGGAATTCTCCCCGATTACGCCCGTGTTGAAAGTTCTCAGAGGTGATTATACCTATACATTGTATTTGGCTTTGTGGGCCGCGGCTTTCATGATAGCTTTCTATTTTTGTTTCAAAAGATTTCAAGTAAAAAGGAGTAAACAATGATCACATTTATAATTACTTTCATTATCCTGATGATGCTCCACGAACTGGCTCATGTATTGACAGCAAAGGCCGTAAATATGAAAATAGACAAAATAGGGGGCACTTGGAAACCTCTGCCTCATATTTATGTTTCTGTCATCAACGCACAAGTGTCTAATAAAAAGAATTTTTTATTCCTGATAAGCGGCAATGCTATGACATGGTTCTTATTCGTTATGCTAATGATTTACGGAAGTATGTTCAAAGTCCCTTATCCGGTTTATATGGCATTCGCCACTCAACTGATTTTCGAAACGAATCCATTCTTCTCGGATTACACAAAATTATTTTGCTATTACAAATACATGAAATGGTTAAAATTACAACTCAAAGTAGGTAACAAATTAACTTACAAAGAAATAGAGGCTAACCGTTCATTTATTATTCAAAAATATATGTATAGCAATATATGGTATTTGCAGTTCGTAGGCTGGGTATTTGTGGTGATTGCTCTATTATCACCTCACCTTTTACCTTCTATCATCCTGTGAATTGACATATATCTTTAATTTATCAACTCGTTAAAAAGAAAAAATATGAAAAAGTTTATCGTTTTGTTTGTTACTTTCTTTGCCATTGCAACTATCACTACAAGTACGCATGCAACCGGTATGAACCGTAATTCTTCTGTCGGAACTCCAGAGAATATATTAAATGGCATCCAAGACAAAATCGAGACAGCCATGAACAACTGTTTCGCCCGGAATTCCGTTTCTCCTCTTGACAGTATTTCCCAAAAGCTAAATAAACTGAAAAGTCAAAATAACATCGTACTTTATTGGAAATCTTACGTCAATTATTATAAAAGCGTCTTTTATGCAAAGCTGGGAGATAAAGACAAAAGCAAAAAAGCTATCAAAGAGGCATATATAACTCTGGAAAAAATGAATAACAAGAACTCGGAAGATTATGCATTGCTGGCTCTGACCCAAAGTTTTTATATACAATTCACTTCAGGAATGGCCGCCGGAGTCCTTTCATCTAAAATCACAAGAAATGCAGAGAAAGCTTTGAAGCTTGATTCAACGAATCTGAGAGGATGGTACGTTCTGGGCAGCAATGATTTCTATACACCCGCGAGTTTCGGTGGTGGGAAAAAAGTGGAGTATTATTTGAAAAAAGCTATTTCAACAGTGCCTAAAAGCATAAAAAACCCATATCTGCCTACTTGGGGAAGAGAATATGCTTTCGAACTATTAATCCGATATTACATCCAGAACAAAAAAATGAACGAAGCCAGGAAATATGTACAAATGGCGGAAAAAGAATACCCGAACAGTTACTTTATTGGTGAGTACAAAAAAATAATCAATAAATAAACCCTCCACCTACATAGGTAAGATAAAATCAAACGATTTATAAATAGCTAAATATCCGATCGAACATGAGAATAGACTTCCATTTATTCAGTTTGTTTCTCCTGTTTTTAATCAGGTCATCATATATATATGCGCAGGATGCGAATATACAGGGAAAAATAACAGATAAGAAAGGTGAACCTATATTGGCGGCCAATGTCTATCTGAAAAAAGAACCTGATAAGGGAACCATTTCTGATATAAATGGATATTTTATTCTCCGGTGTCAAAGCCATAGTTTCAACAATGATACGTTGATCATCTCTTTTTTAGGTCTGAAAACCAAAATCATTCCAACAGTGCACTTAGATACAAGCAAAGAGATATCAATCGTTATGGAAGAAGATCAACAGATGCTTGTAGAAGTAGTGATTATGGCTAATCCATCTTTATCAAGAGAATTCTCAATAAAAGAAGTTTCTAAATTTGATATTTATAATACCCCTTCTTCTGCCGGTGACGCATTGAAAATGGTCACTGTCCTTCCTGCATCCACCAATGTATCAGAAAGTGCCAATGTCGAATTGAGAGGAAGTGCCGGCGATATGTCAAGAGTGATGTTAAATGAAGTACCGGTATATAAACCCGTACGCAATTCCCAGATAAATGGAATCGGAAATTTCAGTCTGTTCAATACAGAAATGATAGAAGAGCAAAACGTCTATGCCAGTAATCCCCCATTGGTCTACAGCAATGCAACTGCGGGCCTGGTAGAGATAGGCACAATAAAGAAGTTGTCAGCAAGCGAAACGGCTCTCTCTCTATCACTTGCAAATATCGGTTTCCTCCACTCTCAGCCCATTAATAAAAAAAGTTTTCTTCAGATATATGGAAATTATCAATTTTCTAAACCTTATTTATGGGTCAATGCAAATAATAAGGATATTAATAAATTTTCATCAGAAGATACCGGTTTGAATTTTCATACAGAATTAACCAAAAGGTTAAGCATCAATCTTTATTCCTATTTTATTAATGAAAAGTATCTGGCTAATGATTATTCTTATACTTTTTCAGGGACAGTGGATGCAGGTAAAAGACGAAATTTCAATATTCTGAATTTCAAATACAAATTGGGCAAAGGATTTATCTCAATAAACAATGGCACAGACTTTTCAAACGAGGACTTTAAATTTGGCAATATTTTATCCAAGCAAAAGAACTGCTATGTATACAGTAACTTCGATTTCAAATATTATTTCACTCCGTCATGGAATTTACAATCCGGTTTTTCACATGAATATACCAAGCAAAATTACCGGAGCCGGTTTCCAAAGTATTATTTTGCGGTAAAACCTGAAAACCCAAGTTATTATTTTGAAAACAGTATATCAAACAACAACCTCGAATTTTATCTGTATAACAGAGTGCAGATCTTTAACGAATTAACTTTAGGTGTAGGAATCAGAAAAAATATACCTGTCAAGGAACAATCCGGATATTGGTCTTATCAAACGAACATAAAATATTCATTCAATAATTATAATTCTATATTGGCCTCTTTAGGGAAGTATAACGGATATGCAACCCCATATTACAACACACAGGAGTTTTCCTCCATATCAACGAGGCAGTATTCATTGGAGTATTCATTTTCGAGAAATGATTTCAATCTCCGGTTGGCTACATATCATAAGAAAGAAAATCTGAAGGAAAACTTTTCTGAAACAGATACTTCCGAAAGATTATTAAGAAAAATATGGGGAGCGGAAATCAGTATGAGTAAGAAATACGAAAATTTGACAGGTTCACTTGCATACACTTATCTCTATTCCAAATTCAGAAATGGGGGCAAATGGTATAACTCGTACAACCGGATGGACTATTTAATAAAAGCGTTTATTTCTTACTATCATAAGAAAGCAGGCACTGTCTCACTGTCTTGCTTAACCCGGCCCGGGCTTTATTATAGCCCGATAATAAATGCCGAGATAAATGAAACAGGGGCATACAAACCTTTATATGGCGATTATAATGTGAAACAATATTCAGGATATTGCAGCGTTGACTTCTCTTACAACAAAGTGCTGACCTTAAAATCATCCAATTTAATATTCTTTCTGACTGTCAACAACATCTTTGACATCAAGAATGAAAGCGCCATAATGTTCAGCGAAGACTATTCTACGATAACAGGATACAGACACTATAACAGACGTTCCATCTACACGGGAATGCAACTTCGTTTTTAAAACCATTTAGTAATGATAAAAAAATAACTTGGTATTTTTTTCTCTCTCTCCATGAAACCATATAGTTCCATTTCTGGAGTTTTTCATCAATTGAATACACTGCTCAAGACCGATGCCTCGGCTCCGAAAATGTACCAAGTTATTTTTTAATCATTACTTAGTAACGTTTAAAAAATAACTTGGTATTTTTTGTCTCTCCATGAAACCTTGTAGTTCCATTTCGGTAGCTCTTCATCAAAGGTAATATGCCGTTGACAGACATCATCATAATTGCTATCCACACAACGAGAAGTGTCGTACTTCTTTCTGTTGATGTTGGTGAAGACACAAAGGCCGGATTTCGTTCTGGCCTCTGCGGCAAGTTCGCATGCCTGCTCAACGCTCTCGAAGGAAATACCACTCCATACTCTGGTGATTTGAGAGAAAAGCCTGTGTTCAATGGGGTTCCACTTCGACGTGTACGGGGGATAGTGCGCCACTATTATGTCAATATGGAGGTCTTCGGAAAGTTTGATCAGCTCTTGCTTGAAAAGCCTGCTGGAACTGCTGTTGGAACCTCCACCGTCACAGAGCAACATGATGGCAGTTGCATGTGGATAGATGTCTTGGAGCACACGATACCAGTAGTACTTGAAGTTGTCGCAGAAGAACCCGGCTGTGTCATGGCTTATTCCGAAGCTCATGTATCCAGTATTCTTTTGAACATCGTAGATGCCATAGGGAATGATTTTGCCGCTTGCAAAGGAGGGGAAGTCATGGTCCCTGCATCGCGGCGACCTGTCGCAGTATACCTGTCCGCCTCTTCTGAATGGGCCGACCAACTCTTTCTTCTTCGTGTCTATACTGAAGACGGGTATGTGATTTTCTTCACACATGCTTCTCATTGCGGAGATTTTCTCGAACTGTTCGTTTCTTTTATTGCACTCTGCCATCGAGGTACACTTCTTCGGAGTGCGTTTCTTGAATCCCTCTTTGGATATGATTTGTTTGAGGGTGTGATAGCTTATGCTTATTCCGTAATCCACCTCCATCTTGTCTCTTATGATGCCAGGCGAATAGAAAAGCATGCGTACGCTCTCATCTTGCGGCAAGCCGCCTATGGCATCTTCCGTAATCTCCCGGAAGATG
The DNA here is from genome assembly GCF_000378745.1 of Prevotella amnii DSM 23384 = JCM 14753. Classification (GTDB taxonomy): domain Bacteria; phylum Bacteroidota; class Bacteroidia; order Bacteroidales; family Bacteroidaceae; genus Prevotella; species Prevotella amnii. The sequence continues at coordinate 4,339 of NZ_KB905290.1, read as the reverse complement.
TCGATATACTCGGGATGAACACTGAGAATACTCTTTCTGCCTCCACCTTTCTTCCTTATGTGTCCGGCAGCAATTGTGTCCCCGCTCTCAAGCTCGTGAATACCTCTATACACTGTATTTCTGGTGACATGATATGTTTTGCAGACCAGACTCACGCCGTGCGTTCCAAGTTCCATCGCCTTGTGGGCACAGAACAACCTGCGTTGGCGTTCGTCCAGATTGGCGACTTCTGGGAAACTCCCTGATTTGTCGCACTCGCTATGTCTTCTCTTGTATGCTTCCACCTGCGCCCTGCGCAAGGGCAAAGATACAAAAAATAAACGACAACAAAGAATTAAACAACAACGTATATCATTACGTATCAGTTAATTAAACCTTAATTCCGCAACACTATTATAAATTAAACTTTTTAAGTACCTGAGCAACAAAAAGTTGCTCAGGATTTTGCCATGTCAGAATTTTCACTTATCTTAGTGTTGCAAAAAAAAACAAGAGAATCCAACGATAGACATGGCGAAGATACAAATTAAATCTGAGAGACTCACTCCTTTTGGGGGATTATTTTCAATCATGGAGCAATTTGACTCCACATTATCATCTGTCATCGACTCAACCCTCGGTCTAAGGTGTAGATCGTTCGGTTATCAGTACAGCGAAATCATCCGTTCTCTCATGAGTATCTACTTCTGTGGCGGTTCATGTATTGAGGATGTCACTACTCATTTGATGAACCACCTCTCACTTCATCCGACACTTCGCACTTGTAGCTCTGATACTATCCTCAGGGCGATAAAGGAGTTGACGCAAGAAAACATTTCATACACATCAGATATGGGCAAGACCTACGATTTCAATACGGCTGACACTCTCAATACTTTATTGCTCAATTGTATATTTGCATCTGGCCAACTGAAAGAGGGTGAGATGTATGATGTTGATTTCGACCATCAGTTCATAGAGACAGAGAAGTATGATGCAAAGCCTACATACAAGAAGTTCCTTGGTTATCGCCCTGGCGTGGCGGTTATTGGCGATTTGATAGTCGGTATAGAGAATAGCGATGGTAACACAAATGTTCGTTTCCATCAGAAGGACACGCTGAAGAGGTTCTTTGAGAGATTTGAACAGAATGGGCTCATTATCAATCGCTTCAGAGCTGATTGTGGATCATGTTCCGAGGAAATCGTGGAGGAAATAGAAAAACACTGCAAGTCCTTCTATATCCGTGCTAACCGCTGCAGTTCGATCTACAATGACACCTTTGCTCTCAAAGGCTGGAAAACTGAAGAAATCAATGGCATTGAGTTTGAATTGAACTCTATCCTTGTTGAGAAGTGGAAAGGTAAGGCATATCGACTTGTGATTCAAAGACAGAAACGGATGGATGGTGTGCAGGATTTTTGGGAAGGAGAATACACATACCGTTGTATCCTGACTAACGACTATGATTCTTCCGTAAGAGAAATTGTCGAGTTCTATAACCCTCGTGGAGAAAAGGAACGTATCTTCGATGATATGAACAATGGTTTCGGGTGGGACAGATTGCCCAAATCCTTCATGGCAGAGAACACAGTGTTCCTTCTTCTTACAGCACTTATCCGTAACTTTTACAAGGCCATTATTCAAAGACTTGACGTAAAGAAGTTCGGACTCAATGTAACAAGTCGCATAAAAGCGTTTGTCTTCAGGTTTATCTCTGTACCAGCCAAGTGGATCAAGACATCAAGGCGGTATGTGCTGAATATCTATACCTGTAATTATGCTTACGCAGATGTTTTCCAGACTGATTTTGGATAGTGCCTACAACTTATGGGAATGATATTGTGTATTGCCTCAAGTCACATTGTGGGGTAAGGGGATATTGTAGGCAGAAGTGGGTGCTTCAAGTTCAAATTATCTGCAAATTCAGTAATGAGAGGACGTGTAAACGCAATAAGAACCTTCAAGGGCTTAGTTGCGGATTTGAGGTTAAATAAAATATATGAGAACTGCTAATATCGAATTGAATACATTGTTCAATGCCGATGTCTTTGGCCTGAAAATGTACCAAGTTATTTTTTAATCATTACTTAATTGACAGTAACAAACATATTACACTAGGAATTTGTATGTTAACGTATTCAACAAGAAAACAAATAGGGAACGCCTTGGTTAAGTTATCTGGGGTTGACTATCATTTTGAATTGAGAAACGATAAATGGGTGCAAACCAATAATTCACATTTAACTAATATGGAAAAAGTTATTATTGGGCAAAGTGCAAATGGTAAAAGCATAGCGAACATCGCAGAGTATCTCTCTGTTTCGATAACTACAATCAAGACTCACAGAACAAACATATTCAAAAAACTTGGAGTTAGCAATATTACTGAGGCCATACAATATGTAGAGGATTATAATCTAATTTGAGTACTATCTCCAAAATATCGTATCAGGCAAAAGTTGATATCGAAAAGTGGTTTTGTTGGATTTTCTACTGAAGATATACGGATTGAAATGTCTAGTAATTACAAGTAACTATTTGATTATTAATATTGTTTTATGTCCTTTGTCGCTGAATAGCTACTTGCAATATACCTGTTACCGAGACCTCTGCAAAACTATTTTTAGAAGAAAAACTATGATTGATTATCAGTAAGTTATATTCACTTTATTCTTCTTTTTACGGACTTTTGCAGAGGTTTCGTTACCTCTTATAATTCTCCTCCAACATTTTTTCCAAATCCGACTCCTTATAAAGTATCTTCCCTGCAAACTGTGTGTAAGGAATAATCCTCCTGTCCCGATAGTCTTGCAAGGTACGTGGGCTGATATACAGCCGCTCACACACCTCCTTGCCCGTCAGGAAATGCTCTCCTTCAAACAGCGGTTTGTGTGTCTGTGCCACTTCCTTTATCCGTCTGTTCACTCCTTCAAGTGCGGACAGCACCACCTGCATATCATCCGCTTCCATATTCAAGTCCTTTACTGATTCCATAATACCCTTGTCTTATTTGTTATTCTTTATTCTGTCTGTTTTTGTCTTCTCCGATTTAGTCTGCAACAGCCGCTCCACGTCCTCACGCTTGTAGTAGCACTTGTGTCCGATTTGGGAGAATGACAGCACGCCTGTATCACGATAATGCTGCAATGTGCGCTTACTGATATTAAGCAACTTGCATACATCGCCGTTGTGCAGCCAATCGGTGTGCCTGCTCTGTTCCCCAAATGCCTTGTGGCAGGTTTCAGCAAGACAGAGTATCTCATTCCTCAGCCTCGCCCAATTTGAATCCGTAATGATAAAATATCCCATAGTTTTATTGTTATTTTGTTTGTAATTCTGTCTTATTGTTATTGACAATATCTTTGCCTGTTCTGCGTTTCACCGCACGTTTCTGCCTGCAAAAGTAGGATGAGTTTGTCATACTTCAAAGCACAAGGGAACAGTAGGGAAATAGAGGGAAAAACAATGAAAGGACAAAAGGATTGTCGCTCTCTTTCTTTGTCTCTTTACTCCATTTTATCATATCCTTTTAGCCGACGCAATACGATGCGTATTGTAGCAAATTAGCACCTGCCTTTCTTGCATCCTTTACACACTTGTCCTCTTGTTTGGGGCTTAAATCCTTGTTTCCCGACAGTTTCCTGTCAGAAATCCGTGAGAAATTCATTGCCAATTTGCGCAACATTATGCAAGCACTCTCCGAATGCTTGGAACTTTCCAGTTCTCTTCATAACTTCACTCTCGGAAACCAAACCAAGCATATAATGAAAAGGAACGCAGATAAAGGCAATTCAGTGGATGAAAATAATACGCCCAAGCAAAGGAAGACTTCCTCCAAAAATGGTGAGATAGAAACCTATTTCTCCTCTTATTATGAGTTTAGGTACAACACGGTGTTGGGGCGAACCGAATACCGAAGCAAGGAAGATGCTCACTTCTCAAAAGTGGGTCGCTATGAAATCAACACGCTCCGCAGGGAACTTGACAACGATGTGGGGATTATCACATCTTCCAACAACCTCTATTCCATTATAGAGAGCAGCTTTTCGCCACGTATCAACCCTATACAGGAGTATTTCAAGGGATTGCCCTTGAGGGATATTGGTAATATCTGTGGTAATAATAGTGGCAATAGCGATAGTTGTAATCATGACAGTAGTGGCAATAATGAAAACAATTGCTGTTGTGATATTTCTTCCCTTTCACTGAAAGCCATTCCTGACTTGGCAAGTTGCGTTGTGGTGCGCAATCATGAAAAATGGCTACCATATCTCACCAAGTGGCTCGTGGCAGTGGTCGCCAATGCAATGGACGACCGTGAGTGCCGTAACCACACCAGCCTTGTGCTGACGGGCGA
>NZ_KB905289.1 GCF_000378745.1 Prevotella amnii DSM 23384 = JCM 14753 | reverse complement strand
TCAAGTTCGCGCAGAGAATCAAAGTGTTTGAGTATGCCGAACAGCATTACGACGAGATGTTGGTAGCCGTCAAAACGCTTCACGTAAGCCTCGCTTCCTTTCGTTTCGTGGCTTATTTGAAGAATTTTCTCTTTGTCGAGTAACTTTAATACTTGACTATAGACCGGCTGTCCGGTAAAATGACTATCTTTGCTCATGGTTATATTTATTATATTGCAAAAACAAAAATAACCAAAAGGGCTGATACCTCGTGAGAAGTGTCAGCCCTAAATTTGTATCTTACCCAAAAGTTTAGCGGACAGCAATAAATTTTTTTAAAATAGTATCCAAAGCCAATAAAACAATACACTAAATAAGTATAAAAAAATCCCATCTCTATAAAACAAATAAGAAATGGGACTTTTTAATCAACTTTCCACTATATTAGCTAATTCTTCTATTAGATTTAATACATATACAAAAAATTAATTATTTACCGAACCACCCATAATATCAAGAAGTTCAGAAGTAATTGATGCTTGTCTTGATTTATTATATTGCAAATTAAGTGTACGTAACAATTCATCTGCATTATCAGTAGCTGTTTGCATAGCTACCATACGCGCAGCATGCTCTGAGGCATTACTATCTAAACTTGCTGTATATATCATATTATCTAATAAACGTGGAATCAAGGTATTTAATACTGTTTTTATATCTGGCTCCACCAAAAAGTAGTCTTTTGACAAATCTTTTAAAGACTGTTCCTCATTATCAGAAGATTTCTCCAAAGAAACAGAACCATTGTTCTTATCATTACCATTATTAAGATTAATTTCTATTGGTAAGAATGTCTTACGAGTTAGTATTTGCGTTCCTGCACTCTTAAAATGATGATAAACAAGCTCCACTTTATCAAAATCTCCTTCTATCCACTTTTGACAAACTTCTGTAGATAACTGTCGTGCTCTCTTAAGACTAGGCTTTTCTGCTAAATCTGAATAAAGATTGACAACAGTATAGCCCATTTTCTTAGCTTTTTCATAAACCTTGCGACCTATAGTGTAAATAACTATATCTTTATTGCTAAATCCTTTTTCCTTATAAGACCTAACAGCATTATGCATAGCCTTAATAATATTGGTATTAAATCCGCCACAAAGCGAACTACTGGAAGAATAGACAATAAGAGCCACACGCTTTATTGGACGCTCCTGGTTATATGGCGTTTCAATTTCAGGAGTCGCCTCTAAGAATGATCTTAAAATATGCTCTAGCATTCCTTCGTAAGGAAGCATACTCTCTATAGCCGATTGCGAACGATGAAGCTTACTAGAAGCCACCATCTTCATAGCACTTGTAATTTTACGCGTGCTATTTACACTGGCTATTCGAGTTTTTATTTCCTTTAATGATGGCATCTATCTAACCTTTCTATTTAAATTGCCCAGCTATATTAGCCATTACACTCTCTATCACTTTAGTAATATCATCAGTCAAAACACCTGAAGCAAGAGTATTAATAATATCAGTATGATTAGAACGCATACTTTCTAAAAATAAATCCTGACATTCTCTTACTTTATCCACAGGGACTTCACGCATCAAACCATGCACACCACAATAAAGTATGGCTACTTGTTCCCCTACAGGCATTGGTGAATATTGAGACTGTATAAGCAACTGATTGTTTTTACGTCCCCTATCCAAAGTCATAGCTGTTACATTATCCATATCAGAAGAAAACTTAGAGAAAGTCTCTAACTCTCTATACTGAGCCATATCTATCTTCAACGTACCTGCAACCTTCTTCATACTCTTTATCTGTGCAGACCCACCAACACGAGATACTGAAATTCCGACATTAATAGCAGGACGAAATCCTTGATTAAAGAGGTGAGACTCTAGATAAATCTGCCCATCTGTAATAGATATAACATTAGTAGGGATATATGCAGATACATCACCTGCTTGAGTTTCGATAATAGGAAGTGCTGTAAGTGAGCCTCCTCCACGAACGTGCCCTTTCAAAGAGTCTGGTAAATCGTTCATCTTCTCTGCTATTTCCTGCTCATTATTAATACGTGCTGCACGCTCTAATAAACGAGAATGAAGGTAGAACACATCACCAGGATAAGCCTCACGACCAGAAGGGCGACGCAGTATTAAAGAAACCTCACGATATGCAACTGCTTGCTTAGATAAGTCATCATAAACAACCAATGCTGATAAACCTCTATCACGAAAATATTCACCAATAGCAGCCCCTGCAAAAGGTGCATAATATTGCATTGCTGCAGGATCAGCTGCAGTTGCACTAACTACTATAGTATATGGTAAAGCACCATGATCACTTAAAGTTTGCACTAAAGCAGCTACAGTAGAAGCTTTTTGACCAATAGCAACATATATACAATAAACGGGATTACCTTCCTCGTAAAAGCTCTTCTGATTAATAATAGTGTCAATAGCAACAGCTGTTTTACCTGTTTGACGATCACCTATTATTAACTCTCGCTGACCTCTACCTATAGGAATCATAGAATCAACAGCCTTTATTCCTGTTTGGAGTGGTTCTTTTACAGGCTGACGATAAATAACACCAGGAGCTTTTCTGTCTAATGGCATTTCAAAGGAATTGGTAAGATCAAGTTCGCCTTTACCATCAATAGCCTCACCTAAAGGATTAACTACACGACCCAAGAAATTGTCATTAACACGAATAGAAGCTATACGATGTGTTCGCTTTACACTTTGCCCCTCCTTTATACCCGTGGTTGGACCTAAAAGAATACAACCAACATTGTCCTCCTCCAAATTCATCACGATAGCCATAGTACCATTCTCAAACTCTAGCAACTCGTTAGCCTCTGCGTTTCGAAGCCCATATATACGAGCAACACCATCGCTTACAGTCAATACGGTACCGACCTCATCAAACTTTTCTTCAGAGTTGATGCCTTGAATCTCTTTTAAGAGAACTTCAGACACCTCACTTGGTCTTATTTTATCTGACATTTTCTAATTACTTTTTTAACTGAGAAAGAAAACTCCTCAACTTCGATTTGACACTAGCATCCATCTTGTAGGTATCATACTCCAAAATAAAACCTCCAATAATATCGGGATCTACTTCTGTTATAAATTCTACAGTCCCTTGTGTCTTTGCCTCTACAACCTTCTGCATCTTTGACTTAATACATGGAGTAACAGGAGCTGCAGTGGTCAATTTCCCACGAATAATCCTCTTCTGCTTTCTATAAAGCGTTATGTAAGACATCGCCATGAACTGTAGGATTGCCTCCCTACCCTCTTTAAGAACTACTTTTAAGAAATTAAGCATCAAGTCTGAAATACCTTTTCCACCACTTGCTGTAATTAATAAATGTAGCTTTGTATCTTTTGAAAGCATAGGATTCTCTATAGTACTACGCAGATTTACTACCTGAACATAACTTTCAGATATTCTCTGCGCCTCATTATAGATCTGATTTTCGATCCCTATTTGTGTAGCACTCTTTAAAAGCGCACGTGCATAACGAACCGATATAATGCCTAAATCCATAAGATGTTAGTTACTTTTATTATTTGAAGAAGAAACATTATCCAGCAAACGATTAATGTAATCCATCTGTACCTCAGAGCTTGATAACTTATTGCGGAGAATTTTCTCTGAAATATTGATACTTAATTCTGCCATTTGATTACGAATATCTCGAAGAGCTTTCTGCTTTTCATTTTCAATTACAATCTTAGCATCTGATATCAATCGAGAAGCCTCCTGACGAGCCTTATCATGCGCCTGACTTACAATTGCCTCACGAGTAGCTGTAGCTTCCTTTAATATTAAGGCTTGCTTCTCACGAGCTTCTTGCAAAATGGATTCACTTTCTTTTTGTATATTGGCGAGCTTCTCATTAGCTTCTTGAGCTTTACGAAGACTCCCGTCAATATACTCCTTACGATCGTTTGCCATCTTTAATATAACAGGGAATCCCCATTTCTTCAAGATAAAGAAAACTATTAAGAAGACGAGAGTCATCCAAAAAAGCAGACCAATACTAGGAATTAATAAATCCATACGCTGTCTTTTGTCCTTTCTGTTTTAATTTTCAATCTTTCTAATAAATAAACCTTTTACAATACTATTGCCAAAATGGCTACAATTACTGCAAAGAAGGCTACACCTTCAACAAGTGCTGCGGCAATAATCATAGAAGAACGAAGATCGCCAATCTTTTCTGGCTGACGCGACATTGCTTCCATTGCATCACCACCAATTCTACCAATTCCAATACCTGCACCAATAGCTGCTAAACCTGCGCCAATAGCTGCTCCAAACTTTGCTAAGGCAACATCTGCTAATAATAATGATAACATAGTTTTTAAATTTTAATTGTTTTATTAATATTCTGTTTTATTTTATTCCTTTTTTAAGATTCATGATGATGTGGCTTTACATGTGCCAATGAAATAAACACAGCACTAAGCATAGTAAATACAAGTGCTTGAATATAACTTACTAACAACTCTAACAACATCATAAACACACTCATAGCAACACTTACTACTGACATTCCGCTACCTGCTAACCAATTTACTATAGCATTATTAGCTATACCAAACATAATGAAAATAATTGCAGCAAAAGCTAAAGCTATAGCATGGCCTGCTAACATATTTGCAAACAAACGAACTATCAAAGCCAACGGCTTGGTAAATATACCAAATAACTCAATGAAAGGCATCAAAGGAACAGGCACCTTAAGCCATGTTGGAACATCTGGCCAAAAAATCTCTTTCCAATATTCCTTTGAACCTGTAAAATTAGTTATTAGAAATGTTGTTACTCCAAGAAAGAATGTGCAAGTAATATTACCCGTTAAATTTCCTCCACCAGGAGGGAATGGTACTATACCCATCAAATTAGATACAAATATAAAGAAGAAACAAGTAAGTAACCAAGAAGCATATTTTTTAGCCTCTTTACCCATACATGCTACAATGACCTCCTCATAAATATTCTGAACAAACATGTGTATCAAACCTGTAAATCCTTTAGGTGCAGGATCGTCCATCTTATGCTTTTTGCACCATCGTGCAGGAATTAAGATAACAAGTAATAAGATTATTGCATTTATAAATAATATGCAAACTGTTTTTGTTATAGAAAAATCCCAAGGCCTAACCTCACTTTTACCTACCTTCTCTACAATTTTATTAGGATTAGCGGCATCATTACTATTCTTAATTACCAAATTATATGGACCCACTCTGTCCTCATTAGGACGCTCTGCCTCTGAAAACTCAGAACTACTAAACACATGCCACCCTGTTGTAGTCCTTACTATAATAGGTAAATGGACTACTAATGAAGTTTTGTGTTTGCCAGAACCTATATCTGTAATATGCCAATCATAAGAATCTTTTACATGACCCCACAATATTTCTTTTACATCCACCTGTGATTTCTTGGACATATCTTTAGCAAACAATTGGCAGCTTGCTAAAAGTAGTAATATTAAACAGAGGTATTGCCTGAATAATTTCATCCTTATTTATTATTTAATCTGTTATTTTTTTCATAGAAGAAAAAGAACATTGTATCATACACTAATATGGAGATATAATAAACTGAAAGTATTAACAAGAAACTGATTAACTCAAATTTTACTTTTGCTAGTAACATTATTCCTATTACAGCCACTATAAAGGTAAGAAGTAACCTTATAGCCGATGCTGCTAAATAAAAATGACTAAGCCGTGCAGGGAACTGCTTTGCTATAAACTTCCATATCTGTATATAAGTGCTACTTAAAAACAGCGCAAAGACAGAATTAAAAACAACTATACCATATAAAGACTCCTTTTTGATAATTAGGACTAATAGAAGGATAACTAGTGTTATTCCCGCAATAATCCAGAAATTCTTTTTACGATATGTAGATGCTATTTTATCTGTTTCCATTCTACCCTTCTTTACTGTCTATCTTTTGATGCCCTTAAAACACATCTTTAAATATCAACACATAAATTGACTTCATTCTTTTGAACTTCGACAAAACCACCATGAATATCCAACTCTTGTTGTTCACCATTTACAGTATAAACCACTTTTCCTCCTACTAAAGTAGAAATAATTGGAGCATGATTTGTTAAAATCTCAAAGTCTCCTTTCTCACCTGGCACTAAAATGCGATCAATTAATCCATTGAATACTATATGCTCTGGCGAAATAATTTTGAGTGTTAGCATATCTAAAGCTTTTTTATTTTGTCTTATGTAAAAATTAGCCTTGTGCTGCAGCCAGCAACTTTTTAGCCTTTTCTTTTACTTCTTCTATTGTTCCAACATTTAAGAAAGCTTGCTCAGGAAGATCGTCTACCTCGCCATCAAGTATAGCATTAAAGCCCTTTATAGTTTCTTCAATAGGCACCATTACTCCCTTAATACCTGTAAACTGTTCTGCCACAGTAAAAGGCTGAGAGAGAAAACGTTGTACACGACGCGCACGATTTACAACGAGCTTATCTTCATCAGACAACTCATCCATACCTAAAATAGCTATAATATCTTGAAGCTCATTATAATGCTGTAAAGTCTCTTTTACACGCTGAGCACACTCATAATGTTCTTTACCTACTATTAATGGATCAAGAATACGTGAAGTACTTGCCAATGGATCTACTGCTGGATAAATTCCAAGCTCTGCTATTTTACGATCCAATACCGTAGTAGCATCAAGGTGAGAGAAAGTTGTAGCAGGAGCAGGGTCAGTTAAGTCGTCGGCAGGAACATAAACAGCCTGTACTGAAGTAATAGATCCATTTTTCGTAGATGTTATTCGCTCTTGCATAGCTCCCATTTCACTTGCTAATGTTGGCTGATAACCAACAGCTGAAGGCATACGACCTAACAACGCTGAAACCTCTGAACCAGCCTGAGTAAAACGGAATATATTATCAATAAAAAACATGATATCAGCAGCTTCTCCATCTTTGCCACCATGATCACGAAACTCCTCTGCCACTGTAAGGCCTGACAAAGCTACAGAAGCACGAGCCCCAGGAGGTTCATTCATCTGACCATATACTAATGTAGCCTGCGATTTCTTTAACTCTTCCTTATCTATCAAAGACAAATCCCATAAGCCTTTTTGCATTGCCTCATGAAACTTCTCACCATACTTAATAACACCCGACTCTAACATATCTCGAATCAAGTCGTTTCCTTCACGAGTACGCTCACCTACACCAGCAAACACAGAATAACCATTATGCCCTTTAGCAATATTGTTGATAAGCTCCATAATAAGTACTGTTTTACCTACACCAGCACCACCAAATAAGCCTATCTTACCACCTTTCATGTAAGGTTCCAATAAATCAATAACCTTTATGCCTGTAGATAATATCTCTTTCCTCGTAGAAAGCTCTTCAAATTTTGGAGCTTCACGATGAATAGGATAAGCACCTTCCATACTTAAAGCTTCCATACCATCAATAGGCTGACCTATAACATTTAACATCCTTCCTTTAATCTGATCACCAGAAGGCATTACTATAGGCGAACCTGTTGGTACGACCTCTAAATCTCGTTGCAGACCGTCTGTATTATCCATTGCAACACAACGTACAGTATCCTCGCCTATATGCTGCTGTACCTCAATTATAAGATCTTCTTTATTTGACCTCTTTACACGTAAAGCATCATTGATTCGAGGTAATACCTTTTCAGGCTCTTCACCTTGAGTGTCAAAATAAACATCGATAACAGGACCAATGATCTGTGAAATACGTCCGATTATTTGTGACATAATATCTTATTTTTTTATTTTTAATATTCTAACAAAATTTGAATCTAACATTATTAAATGCTTAATTCATCTAAAACTTTAATTAATTTTTTATCAAAAGGCTTATCCTTTCTAATAGCTTCAGACAAAGGAACATAAACAAGCTCATTATTTCTATCACCTATCATAATATTTCTCTGACCTTGCAAAATAGCTTCTATCGCTCCTACACCTGTCCGCCCGGCTAATATCCTATCGCGCGCAGAAGGCCTACCTCCACGCTGCAAATGCCCTAAAATAGATACTCGCACATCATAATCAGGAAACTCCTTACGCACACGATCTGCATAAAACATAGCACCACACTTTGGACTTTCTGAAACTATCACTATACAACTCTTTTTTGATTTACGTATTCCACGTTGCATAAAACGAGCCAACTGGTCTACATCTGTAGAGTCCTCTGGGATAATTGCAGCCTCTGCCCCACTGGCTATAGCCGAATTTTGAGCTAAAAAGCCTGCATCACGACCCATAACTTCTACAAAAAAAATACGCTCATGGCTTTGTGCTGTATCTCTTATTCTATCCACACACTCCATAATCGTATTCATTGTAGTATCATAACCTATAGTGTTATCTGTACCAAACAAATCATTATCAATTGTACCAGGCAAACCTATACAACATATATCATATTCCCGAGCAAAAATCATTGCTCCTGTAAGTGAACCATTCCCACCTATTACAATAAGAGCATCAATATTTTCTTTCTGTATTGTTTCATAAGCCTTTGCCCTTCCTTCTGGCGTTTCAAAAGCTTTAGAACGTGCCGTCTTTAATATTGTACCGCCTTGCCCGATAATTCCACTTACGTTTTCTGTTGTAAATGTTTTTATATCGCCTGCTATCAAACCATCGTAACCACGATAAATACCTTTGATAGTAAAACCGTTATAAATACCAGCACGAGTAACAGCTCTAATAGCTGCATTCATACCCGGAGCATCTCCTCCAGAAGTAAGCACACCAATAGTTTTGATTTTAGCCATTTGATATATCTTCTTTAAGTCTATAAGTTATCGAAATCCACATACAAAGATAATAAAATAAAACGTGGTTATACACCAAAAACTATAAAAAATTATCTAACTTTAACGCTATAAATTAATTTATTTTACAAAGAAAAAAAACATTTAAATGTCCTCTTTATAGAAAGTTATTAATACATACTACTATATAATTAAAATAACTATACTATCTTTTAAATTAAACTTATTTAATACTTCGACATCATTCTTACTCAGCAAAAGCATAAGCTAAAACCTTTATCATTGCAAAATTGTTAAAAAATAATATTATATACAATACAACAAAGCTAATAAACAACAACTACACTTTTCCTTCTAAGTTAGATTATAATAACAAACAACCTACAGACAGATTATTATAATTTGTGATATATAAATATCTTCTAACCATATAAGCTATTATCTTTTTAAAAAAAATATGATTTTTCACATACCTATACAGTAACTTTTATCATATCAAAAACAATCTTTTACATAGCTATAATAAGTATATGAAAAACAAAAATAGCTTATTTTTGATACAAAAATAAATTAAAAAAGCATCAAAAATAAGCTATTTTACACTTCACTTTATCACCTTTTACCTTCTTTGTCACCATGTTTTCTTTCTTAAACAGTTACTCTTTAGAGTATTATGAGGAAGAGCTTATAAACTTAATAGCTTTTTTATATACAAAAAATAGCCTATAAAAATATAATCCCATCAACAAATACAAAATTAATTATATATTTTTTCTAAGAGATCTTGAGTGTTAAGAATAAAAACACAATGTCTAATTATTAATAAAATAGAGTATAAAAAGGATAGATAAAATGCAAAGAGTTAAGTTGATATCTTTCCACTTTTTTGTGCAAATTTTAATAATTACATATGCTAAAATGCCAAGACACACACCATCAGCAATAGAATAACAAAGCACCATTGTTATCATTGTAATAAAAGCCGGGAACGATTCTGATATATCTTGTAGATTAATCTTCTTTACAGAATCAAGCATTAACACTCCTACCATTACTAAAGCACCACTAGTAGCAGCACTGGGAATAATCATAAATATAGGAGAAAGGAATAATGCTAATACAAATAACAATCCAACAGTAAAAGAGGTTACACCAGATTTTCCACCTTCTGCAACACCACTAGCACTCTCTACATAAGTAGAAATAGTGGAACTCCCTAAAGCTGCTCCTACTGTAGTTCCTATAGCATCGCTCATCATGGCTTCTTTTACACGAGGAATGCTACCATCTTGCAACATAATACCAGTCTTATCTGCTAATCCCATCAAAGTACCAAGGGTATCAAAAATATTAACCAACAATAAAGAGAATACTACAAGTAAAGTTTTTAAACTTAACAGACCTGCAAAATTAAATTTACAGAAGATAGGAGAAATATCTTGTGGCATTGCTAAAGGAAGCCAACCATCAGAAAACTTAGTAACTCCCATAGGTATACCTATAATAGTTGTTATAATTATACTCCAAAAAAGAGAACCTTTTATATTGTTTGCCATCAGTACACCGCTTAGCAATATAGCTATAACACCTATTATACAAGTAGGTGTAAAAGCGCCCAAACCTACAAAGGTAGCTTCTTTTGCAACAATAATTCCTGCATTCTTTAGGCCAATAAAAGCAATAAACATTCCAATACCTGCAGATATAGCAAAACGTAAGTTATAAGGAATGGAAGATAATATCATCTCTCTAACATTGAGAAAAGTAATAAGAATAAAAGCAAACCCTTCTATAAGCATAATGGCAAGTGAGTGTTGCCATGTATATCCCATTGCTTGACAAAGAGTATAAGCGAAAAAAGCATTTAACCCCATAGATGGAGCTTGTGCAAAAGGGAGTTTTGCCATAAAAGCGAGCAAGAAAGTAGCTATCGCCGAGGCTAAGGCTGTAGCCGTAAACAGAGCACCTTTATCCATACCTGTTGAAGCAAGAATAGCGGGATTAACAGCTAAGATGTAGCTCATCGTTAAAAAGGTAGTTGCTCCTGCAATAATTTCAGTGCGAAGCTTCATCTGCTTAGGATCGAATCCTAACACTTTAAATAAGAACGTCATACTTTTTTTTAGTTTTGTTTTTTATTTTCTTTTTTATTTTTCAACCAATTATCTATCATAATACGAGCTATAGACAATGGCTCTGGAATAGTAGGAAGATTGTTTTTTGAAAACCAATGACCTTTTGACAGTTCGCTTTTTTGCAAATGAAGTCTTCCGCTATCATATTCGGCAAAGAATCCTACCATCAATCCACATGGATAAGGCCATGGCTGTGAAGAGAAATATCGTAAATTTTTTATTTTTATTCCTGTTTCTTCTAAAACTTCCCTATGAGCAGCTTCTTCCAAAGTCTCACCAGTTTCAACAAAACCTGCAATGAGACCATAAAAATTAGTCTTAAAATTACGTGAATGCACTAATAACACTTCTTCTCCTCTCTGAACAAGTACTATAACAGCTGTTGAAAGTTGTGGCCAAAATTCTTTCCCACAATTAGTGCATAGTTTAGATATATTGGTATTCATCTTCATAATGCCACCGCATATACCACAGAATGATGTGTTTTTATCCCAATAAAGTAATTCGTAACACTTACCTGCTTTTATATAAAGCTCTTTAGATAATTTATAAAAAGACTCGCGGAGCTTACACATTTCATATTGAGAATCATTTATAATAGCTGTATTTATACTAAACGCTTTCACCTTATAACCATTTTCGGTAGGTGTTATATCCATTATATGTGTCCATGAATATGTGGGTATTGGAGATTTTTCTGCAAAAGGAATGTTATAAGTATTTCCCTCTTTCTTTAGTATAATATTATCTTTATAAAATATAAACCAATATTTCACAGCGTCTTCTCTATATATATAATGTGTAAAAAATAAAACTTTACTCTCCGAAAAGTAATTTTTTATCGCGTTCAGCAGCAGGTTTTACCCATTCTTCTGGTATAAACTTCCAATTATTGTTAGCCTCTGGAGCTATAGTTCCTGCCTTTTCTATTTCTTTCATAAGATAGTAACGCTGATCTTGCTTACTTTCCCATATAATACGTTTCTTTAGTTGCTCATGTGGAATACCTGCACCCTTTGTAAGTAGTTCTCCTCCACCATTAGCACGATAACTATTTACGGCTACTGTATACCATTTTTTTTCTTCAAACTTTTCGCCATTACTCATTTTAAGGATTGTTACTTTTTGTCCTTTAGGCTTTGTTACATCTACAGTATAGTTTATACCTGCAGCTGAATCAAAATTGAACGAGTAATTTTTAAATCCTAATCGCTGAGCATCACTTTTAGTATCAGCTAACAACAAAAGATGATCATTAGGTGTTTTCATTGTGTTTACCCATAGATCATAACTCATCTCTAAATATTTATGTATCTCTTCACCTGTCATCTTTATAGTACATAGCTGATTTTCAAACTTATATAAATTAAACATATCTGCTACTGTTACTGGTCCTGCTTTAATAGATGCATTAAATAAAAGAGGAGCATTAAAGGCTATATCAGCCTTAGTTATTTTTAATTCTAAGTTTAATATCAAGTCATTAAAAGCAGAATTGCCAAAATAAGAATCTTTGGTATATATCGTGTTCTTTAAATATCCTATAACCTTATCACTCCATAGTTTTACCTCTTCTACATTTTTGTGAAAATGATTAATGTAATTTGTGTCTACCCCCAATGTACTAACATCAACAAGCTCTCCTTCTATATTCTTAATATGAAAAGCTTTCTTGTTCCCTTTCATCTTGCTTGATAAAGTAATAGTGGCAACTGCTACCCTTTGTGCATTATTGGCAGGATTAAGACATACCACTTTTTTACCCTTTAAAGACGTTTCTACCGAATTATGCGGTGTGTGATCATGACCAAAGAAAACAATATCAAATCCATCTACTTGCTTAGCTACATCTTTAGAAGCATCTTCAGCATAATCTTTGGTAATAATACCACCTTTCCACCCTGAATGGAATAATCCTATAATAACATCTGGATTATCTTTGGCTTTCATTTTCCTAATAGTCTCCTTTGCGCATCTCACCATTTCTTTAAACTGTAATCCGCTCCAAATATTTTCTTTTAGCCAGTTTGGGATAGCAGGAGTTATCATTCCTATAACTCCTATCTTAACACCGTTATTTTTCTTAATTATACAATAATCGGAAACATAAGGCTTACAGCTTTTTGTATCTATAATATTAGCACCTAAAATAGGCATATCCAATTCACTAAACCATTTGTCATAGACAGCATGCCCAGTCTCTATATCATGATTACCTACAGTAGCTGCATCATATTTTAAATAGTTTAGTACCATAGAAGCAATATTTTTTTTGTTCTTTGCTATATAATTATAATAGTAAGATATAGGCTGTCCTTGTAAAATATCTCCATTATCAAGCAAATAAACATTTTGATCCCCATATTTCTTTCTTAGATCATTTACATATTTACTTACCCTCGCCATAGAGCCTTTTTTAGGTAAATGTGTTATAAAATCGTATGGGAAAAAAGAACCATGGATATCAGATGTTTCTATAATTTTTAGTGTAACATCATTATTTTGTGCCATAGTTGGGCTACAAAGTCCTATCATCATAGAAAGAAGAAATGTATAAAATTTCATTTAATTTAGTATTTTTATGTTGTATAAATTAGCGATAACTGCTATTAAAGATGTGGCAAAAATACAAATAATATCTGAAAAACAACATTTTTTTGAAGTATATTGTTAATATTTAAAAATTACAGTTTCCTCTTAAATGTAACAGCCCACAGGTATTTTTCTTTGTTACATAACCACAATTATTCTTCTGTATGTTTTCACTAAATGTAAGTTTCTACTATATTTCCCTATAATATAGCTTTACCATACCTATATCATTACTGCTATATTTAGATTAAATAACATTAAATCTATCTTTCTTATATAAGAATTCTTGTTTTTTTCTTGTACCTTTGCAATCCATTTATGTATAATGGGTTAATTGTATAATATTAGTTTTGGAGACATTATAATTCATGAGACAGCTTAAGATTTCAAAAAGTATTACTAATCGTTCTAGCGAGGCACTTGATAAATATTTGGTAGAGATTGGTAGAGAGCCAATGATTACAGTTGATGAAGAAATAGAATTAGCACAAGAAATACATAAAGGAGGTCTTAAGGGAGAACGTGCTAAAGAAAAACTAATCAAGGCAAACCTTCGTTTTGTAGTATCTGTTGCTAAGCAATATCAGCATCAAGGTCTATCTTTGACTGATTTAATCGATGAGGGTAATATAGGTCTTGTAAAAGCTGCCGAAAAATTTGATGAAACACGTGGCTTTAAATTCATATCATACGCTGTATGGTGGATACGTCAGAGCATTCTTCAAGCAATAGCTGAACAAAGCCGTATTGTTCGTTTACCTTTAAACCAGGTAGGGGCTATTTCAAAGATTAATCAAGTTACCAATGAGTTTATTCAAAAACATAATAGACGCCCATCTATTCATGAATTAGCAGAAATAACAGGTATTGATGAAGCACGTATACGTCAAAGCCAAAGTGCTGATAACCATCACATGAGCATTGATGCTCCTTTTAGTGATGATGACGATAATTCAATGAGTGATATGCTCTCGTCAGGAGAAGATTCGCGTACAGATAAAGGTGTAGATTTCGAATCAATGTCCGATGATCTTCGTGCTGTACTTCAGAACACATTAAAAGAACGTGAAATAAAAATAGTTACAGAGTGTTTTGGTATTGGCTGCCAAGAAAAAGGTTTAGAAGAAATTGGAACAGAAATGGCACTTACACGAGAGCGCGTACGTCAGATTCGTGAAAAAGCTATTGAGAAAATACGCGAAAGCGGTAATGCTCGTGTACTTATGAAATACTTAGGATAAATAAAAAAACACAGAAATTAAATACTTACCTATTAGTATTTAATTTCTGTATTTTTTTATTTACTCAACATATTCTGTAGGATCATTTACATCAGCCTTAAGAAAAGCTTCTTTTCGTTCTACGCAAGTACCACACTTTCCACAATGTTTTTCTCCTCCTTTATAACAGCTCCACGTTTTATTATAATCTATTCCTAAAGCCACACCTCGTTTCACTATTTCTGTTTTACTTATATTTGTATAAGGTGCTACTACCTGCACATTAATATATGTACCAGCGCACGCAGCTTTATCTATTGCTGAAATAAATTCTGGTCTGCAATCTGGATAAATAGTATGATCTCCACCATGGTTAGCTATCATTACGTATTTTAAGTTATGACTTTCAGCTATCCCTATAGCAATAGAAAGCATTATTCCATTTCGGAAAGGAACTACTGTCGATTTCATATTTTCCTCTTCATAATGCCCCTCAGGTATTGCCTCACTACCTTCTAAAAGAGAACTTTTCAAATACACATTCATAAATTTTAAAGGTATTGTTATATGAGGTATCCCCAATTTCTTACAATGATATTCTGCCAATGGTAATTCATTTTTTGAATGATTCTGACCATAATCAAACGAAATAGCTAATGCTATGTCGTCAGCTTTTTCATATAAAAGGGTTATAGAGTCTAATCCCCCACTTACTATTATTACTGAATTTCTCATACTTTTTTCTTTATAATGCAAAAATAATAAAAAGAATAGATATGATTTCATCAATCCGATGTATTTTTGTATTTTTGTAGTAATTTAAAAAGTATAACAATATAATATTTAACACAGATGAAAATTAATAATTTCAACTTCAGTGGACACAAAGCAATTGTTCGCGTCGATTTTAATGTGCCATTAGATAAAAATGGTCATGTTACAGATGATACACGTATTCGTGGTGCGCTTCCTACTTTAAAGAAAGTACTTTCTGATGGTGGTGCTTTAATAATGATGAGCCACATGGGAAAACCTAAAGGAAAAGTAAAAATGGAGCTTTCTTTAGGTCAAATTGTTAAAAATGTAAGCGAAGCGTTAGGAGTTGAAGTAAAGTTTGCTAAAGACGCAGGTAATGCTGATGCCGAAGCAGCTGCTTTAAAACCAGGTGAAGCTCTTTTGCTAGAAAATTTACGCTATTATCCTGAAGAAGAAGGTAAACCCGTAGATGTAGCAAAGGGAACTCCTGAATATGATGTTGCTAAGGAAGAAATGAAAGGACGTCAGAAAGCCTTCGCTAAGAAATTAGCTTCTTATGCTGATGTATATGTAAATGATGCTTTTGGAACAGCTCATCGTAAACATGCTTCGACAGCAGTCATTGCAGACAACTTTGATGCTGAGCACAAAATGCTTGGCTTCTTAATGGAAAAAGAAGTTTCTGCTATAGACAACGTTTTAAAGAATGCACAGCATCCTTTTACAGCAATAATAGGTGGCTCAAAAGTAAGTTCAAAACTTGCTGTTATCAAAAATTTGCTTGATAAGGTAGATAACCTTATTATTGGCGGAGGTATGGGATATACTTTTATAAAAGCTCAAGGTGGAAAAATAGGACAGTCTTTACATGAAGATGAATTAATTCCAGAAGCATTAAATGTTATCGCTGCAGCTAAAGAAAAAGGTGTTAGACTTTCTCTTTCTACACATACTGTATGTGGGCAATCTTTTTCTAATGATACTCCACGAAAAGTATTCCCTATTAATGAAATACCTGATGAGTGGGAAGGTATGGACGCTGCTGAACAAAGTTTAGAAGAATGGAAACAAATTATTCTTAGTTCTAAAACTATTTTATGGAATGGCCCTGTAGGAGTTTTTGAATTTGAAAACTTTGCACATGGCACTGGTGAAATTGCTAAGTATGTTGCAGAGGCTACCCAAAAGAATGGTGCTTTCTCTCTTGTTGGTGGAGGCGATTCTGTCGCAGCTGTTAATAAATTTAAATTAGCAGATAAAGTGTCTTATGTATCAACAGGTGGTGGAGCCATGCTTGAAGCTATTGAAGGAAAGGTTCTACCTGGTGTTGCTGCTATTGAGAAGTAATAAATAATTATTACTACCTTATAAAACTTTTTAAATAACAAAGTAGAAGGTAAATACTAATAAAGTATAAGTATTTACCTTCTACTTTGTTATTTGGTCAGTAGAAAAGAGTTAGGAAAATTTTCGGTTCAGTAGAAATTGATACCTTAGTTCGGGATAAGAAAACGCAAAAAAGTAAATAAAGAAGAAGGTAGTCTCATAAACAGTTTGTACCTTTATAGTTAATAATCAAACAGTTACAAATATACTTATGCAGACTACCGATTACAAAATTACTGAATTATTCTGTGTTATAGATGATTTTTGTAAACATTTTGAAGCTGAAAATGGCGGAAAACTGCTTTTAGGTGACGATACCACGAAGCGTAGAAGGCGTAAGGCTTCCTTGTCCGACAGCGAAATCATGACTATTTTATTGTATTTCCATTTCGGAACATTTCGTAATTTCAAGCACTATTATCTTATTCTTCATCAAGGGGACTTTTAAGACGTACTTCCCTAACGCTGTCTCTTACAACCGTTTTGTTGAACTTGAAAGTAGGGTATTTTTCCCTCTTATGTTCTTTCTTAATCTGCGTGCATTTGGAAGATGTACAGGTATTACATTTGTTGACTCAACAATGATTCCTGTATACCACAATCTTAGACGCTATGCCAACAAGGTGTTCAAAGGCGTTGCAACAAATGGGAAAGGAACAATGGGCTGGTGTCACGGATTCAAGCTTCATCTGGCATGTAATGACAGAGGGGAAATCATAATTTTCGTTCTTACTGGAGCAAATGTAAGTGACAAAGACACAAAGGTTTTCAAGGTTCTTGCCAAACGTCTGTATGGCAAACTGTTCGCTGACAAAGGATACATATTACAAAAACTTTTTGACTTTCTTTTTGAAGATGGTATTCAGTTGGTGACGGGGCTCAGGGTAAATATGAAAAACAAACTCATGCCTTTCTATGATAGAATGATGCTGCGCAAAAGATATATCATAGAAACCATCAATGATCTTCTGAAAAACACTGCCCAAATTGTACATTCACGCCATAGGTCTGTGACAAACTTTATCATGAATCTTGTATCTGCCTTGGGGGCATACTGCTTCTTTGAAAACAAGCTAGAAGCTCTCCAGGGATATTGCATAGAAGACTCTAAACAGTTGGCGTTGTTTTAAGCAACATTTTTTATCTAAATCATATCCCATTCATGATAGAGTGGGATGTATTATAGTGCACATGATTCTAACAAGGAATAATGCTCCTAACTTATCAAAATATAGACGGCTTAACCCGAACTGGGGTCTATATATCCGCAATTCTTGCGGGTACACTTGTCGCCGAACGGTTACAGGCTGAGCAAACCCTGGGGTTGGATGTTACAGCCAATCCCAAAGGCATGACAGTGCTTCACTATGATACGGAGCAGTCCGAGGCACAACTACAAGAAAACTTGGGTAAGACTCTTCGGAGAGCTGGCGTTGAGTCTGTGCCACAATTTTACCATTCGCTTTACCTTGCATCGCTCTCCCGCAAAGACAGACTGAAAATCATTCGTGAGAGCATGGCCCTGTTTCACCATAGACATGGAGGTATCCATCTTGTGGTTATCGATGGTATTGCTGACCTGATACTTTAATTGTAAGAATGCTTAATTTATGTTAAGGACAGCAATTAGCATCCAATCTATTCTTGTTATCCTAAAAATTTTTATTAAGTTTGTGCGTTTTTCTAGATAAACATATCTCGCTGGTGATATACAAACAAACCAGCAATATAATTAAAAAACTATTAAAAATGAAAAAATTTGAAAAGATTACTGCGCCTAAATTCAGCGCAATTGATGTTGAGAAAATGAAACGTCTCAAGGGTGGCTACAGTTTAAATACTGTGACTTGCTATTCTAATGGTCATGCTGGTGATGACGGTAGTGCTTCTGCTGATGGTGTTTATGGCGATTAATTCCACATGCCAATAAAGTAACTAAGAGGGAATGAGAGAGCATGGCTTTATACACGTGCTCTCTTACTTTTAGAAAGTAGAAAGTAAAATGATTTTGATTCTTACCAATGATGGTGATTTAAGTGCTGATTTGGTTCAAGATTGGCTTAAGTATTACAAGCATCCATTCATGAGGATTAACACCAATGACTTTATCAATAAGCAGATAAAGATTTCTCTTACGGGCTCTAAATTTCAATGCTTATTCGATAATAATGAAATCCCATTGGAAAATATCGGTGCAGTTTGGTTTAGAAAATATGGCTTCTTCAGATGTTCCAATACTTACAAGGAAATTTGTAAGACTAAAAAACTTAATGAAGAACTTATTAACCACATTACGAAAGAATTCCATAAGGTTATAGACTTCTTTAATTATGCTTTGAGAGACAGAAATTGGCTAACTGACCCTGAATATATAAATATCAATAAATTTGATGTGCTTTATCAAGCCAGCAAATGTGGTCTAAATATAGCTGACTCTTATATTCTCAATTCTAAGAATGACTTAAAGAGTTTAGTAGGAAAAGTAATATCGAAATCTGTTCTTGACCCAATTTTGCCCTCATGGGGCGATAATCATAAGAGTATGATGTACACTACTATGGTGGATAAAAGGAGTTTTGATAGATTGCCAGAGATATTCATGCCATCACTAGTGCAGAAAACAATTGCAAAGAAGTACGAACTTCGTATTTTCTATATTTGTGGACGTTTCTATACTATGGCTATTTTCTCTCAAAGTGACAAGAAGACAAAATTGGATTTTAGAAATTATAATTGGGATAAACCTAATCGCTATGTTCCTTGCGACCTTGACGTGGATACTAAACGGCGGTTGAGTAAGTTGATGCACAATCTTCATTTGAATTGTGGCTCAATAGATATGATTAAGGGCACTGACAACAAGCTTTATTTCTTGGAAATAAACCCTACAGGTCAGTTTGGGATGATAGATTTCCCATGTAATTATGGACTCCATAAAATAGTTGCTAAAAGACTTATAAATCTGGATACTACACATTCATCAGTTAATATATGAAACAAAAGTTTTATAGATTTGTCGACAAAGATACGAGAAGACTATTAAGTTTGAATTATCTGCTAGCAGAGAAGATTATAGTTAACTCTAAGGCAAAAGATATAGCAGGACTACAATGTACTGCTACCTGTCCAGACAAGTTCAATTTAGATTATTTTTGCATGGTCTATTCAAAACACATATCAAGATACCTGAGTACACCCGAGAAGCTACAGATTAAAAAAATATGAAATTTAATCACAATAAATACTTTGTACTTTTCCCATGTTGTAAGGTTGTCGATGGGAAGAATAAATCTGCTATTTATGACTTGCAGAGAGAATCTTATGTGTTAATTCCTCATTCACTTTCATATATTTTAAAACACGATAAGCATCTCTCATTAGGTCAAATCCTAAAAAAATATCCAGGTAATGAAGATACGATAGAAGAGTATATGAATTTCCTCAATAAGAAAGATTTAGGATTGTTCTGTGATAAGGATGAAGTAAAATTTAAGGCAATAAGTGCTAAAGTTCAGGCACCACATTTGATTACAAATGCTATTTTTGATTACGATAGCAATTCTTCATATGATTTGCAAAAGGCTATTAAACAATTGCATGACATAGGCTGCGAAAATCTTGAACTTCGTTTTTATAACGATATGAGATTGGATTCTTTGTTATCTGTAATAACATATACAAAAAGAACGTGTATTCGTGATTTAGAATTGCTATTCCCATATACAGAAGAAATGCAACTTGAGAACATTTTGCAACTTCGATATGCCAATCCCAGAATAAGGAAAGTTACTGTCTCTAGTTGTCCCAAAGGGATAGAGAAAATCTATGATAGTGAGGAGATATATATAATATATACTTCTGAATCTATCACATCAGAGGAGCAATGTGGTGTGATTTCTCCTTGGTATATGTTACCAAAAACGGAATTGTATTTAGAGTCACTATCTTATAACAATTGCCTGAACCGAAAAATTTCTATTGACAGATTTGGTAATATAAAAAATTGTCCATCTATGAAAAGAAGCTACGGTCTATTTGATGAGCAATGTCAACTTTTTAATGTAGCTAATAATCCAGAATTCCAGAAAATATGGAAGGTGCAAAAAGACGAAATTAAGCAATGTAAAGATAGTGAGTTGCGATACATGTGTCAAGACTGTCGTGCTTATGTAAAAGATGCTAATGACCCTTTGTCAGCACCATTAAAGTGTCACTACAACCCTTATTTAGAATGAAAATTATACAGAGCTTTTGGAGTAAGCCTCTTTTAAAATCCAATCAAGAAACATATCAGAACCGTCTCAATGGAGGTTGGCCTAACCTTCGTTATGCGTTGGCAGCTATGTCATATAGTTGCTTGACTTTAAAGGAGTTTTATGATGATGTGGAATTATACACAGATGATTTTGGCATGCATCTTTTCAAAGAAGCATTACATCTTCCCTATACTCGTTTCCATAATGTTCTTAACGATTTAGATATGGACGAATCGTTTTGGGCATATGGGAAAATAATTACATACTCCTTACAAAACGAACCTTTTTTACACGTTGATAATGATATTTTCATTTCAGACAAGTTCCCTGAAAAAATAGAAAAAGCTGAACTTGTAGGTCAGAATATTGAATGGATTATTCCAAAAGCTACTGATGATTATACAGAAGCATTGGACTTCTTACGTCAAAATGTACCAGTGTGTCCAAAGATAATTTTAGATTCTAAATGTAGACAATCTATTAATATGGGACTTTTTGGTGGTAACAATATTGAATTCATACAGCGTTATGCTCACATGGCAATGGATTCAGTTAAAGATGCAGTACCCTATATTTTGGCAAAAAAAGGAAAAGATGGTACATTCAATATCATTTTTGAGCAACTACTGCTTTCTGAGATGGCCAAGAAAGAATCAATCCCTACAGCATACATGGTAGAAAATAACGACTGCTCAGATTTTTCTCAATATATTAATTTGGAAACTGCCCAATTCACTGTTAATTATACCCATTGTGTTGGCTTGATAAAGCAGTGTAATTTTATTTGTGAGCAAATGGAATATCGTTTGAGAAGTGAATTCCCACGGCAGTATCGCATTATTCTTGATTACTTGGAAAGTCAAGGTATGCACTACAATATCAATGAGAAATCCATGAGATATTTTGATGATTTCAATCGTTCATACAAAAAGCTTAAGGTGTATAAAACTCAAGAAGAGTTAATGACCAAGGGACTTTTCAAATTAAGGGAGGATGTCAATTTGAATTTTGACGGAAACTTTTATTGGTTGAATCGTAACTGTGAAAGCAAGAAACTTGAACGTTGGGGATCTTTCTTAGCCTATTTCCAAGATTACATAACTGGTAATGAATTGTGTGATTATATAATTGAAAATAAACTTGCTGGAGATATTAATGCTACTGCTATAAGGGAGAATATTTTCCACCTGATTGTCCAGAATGTATATAGTAACCGATTTTTAGAAGTAAAAACTGATTAGATATGAAGATTTCAAGTTTGATTATTTCTTTCCTTGTTTTATCATCTGTGTCTATGTTTGCTCAGGAGCATACGATTAAGGGTATTGTTTATGATAACAATGGAAAAGTCGTTAAATTAGCAAATGTTATACAAGTCGATTCTTGTATGCACTATGTGGTAGGAACTACGACATCTTCTGAGGGAACTTTTACTTTAGCAATTAAAGGGGGAAAAAATCCAGGTTACCTTATAACTTCTTATGTAGGCATGTCTGCTGACACCATCAGCCTTTCTAAAAAAGTTCAACAGCCTCTACGTATTATCTTGAAAACAATGTTAGCCGAAATTGACGAAGTCATCGTGAAAGGCAAACATAGTCTTTTTAAAAATGAAAATGATATCATTACTGCAAATGTTCAAAACTCTATATTAGCTAAAGCGGGAACATTGGATAATTTGATGAACCAAATACCATTTGTTTCAGGTGGTGGCGGTGAGTACAATGTATTTGGCCGTGGTGAGGCTATTGTTTATTTAAATAATAGAAAAGTCTACGATACAAATATCCTTAAGACTGTAAATTCTGATAGAATTAAAAAAGTTCAGGTGATTACAAATCCCGGATCAGGATATTCTTCAGATGTTAAGGCGGTAATTAAGATATTTACAGTAGACAATCCTAATGGGGTGGGAGGTAATGCATATACGAGTATTACTGGAGGTCGAAAATTCTCCAATAACGAAGGAGGATCTGTAGTGTATAATTCTGGCAAGTGGCAAATTACAGGAGAAATAGGTCATGCCAATTATAAAACTCAGGAAAAAACAGAGGATAGAACATCCATTATTAGTAAGCCAACAAAGTTATATACTAATAGTACGACTTTAGACTATGACATGACTTTTCTGAATGGAAACTTAGGGCTCACTTACCAGCCTTCAATCCAGCAGACTGTTGGTTTCAATACAAGGGTTACAAAATACACGCATAATCATACTATTGATAATGCGATGATTGATCATTTCACGAATGGAGTAAACGACTTCCACACAGAAGGAATAACCAAATCTAAAAATGTTCCTATCCAATGGCTTACGAATACATTTTACACCTTTTTTATTGGAAAAACTAAACTTGATTTAACGGATGATATTTTAGTCGGTACACAGGATAGAAAACTTTTCTACAAGGATCAAAATGATGTTGATGTTTCAACTAAAAGTAAGTCTCATTATTTAATGAATTCATTTGTTGCAGACATTAATACCCCGTTAACAAGTAAAGTGTCTTTTAATTATGGCGGTGAATTCACCTATTCACATTATAAACAAATTTTCGATTTTGATGAAAAAAACATCAAAACCGAAATGGCGAATACAGTAAATAAAAATGAACAAATACTTGGGACTGCGTTTACTAATCTAAATGCCTCAATAGGAAGATTCTCTGTGAGTGCAGGGTTGCGTTATGAACATGTTAGTTGGGAGTACTTTGTCGGGAATATGAAACAGAAATCTCAAAGTCGTGATTATAATAATTTATTCCCGTCATTAAATATTTCATTTCATCCAAATAATGTTACTAGTGTATCGTTGGGCTATAAACAAACCGTAAGAAAACCAAACTATGGTGAACTGAATGATAACATAGAATATCAAAGTCGATACTACTATGTTCAAGGAAATTCCATGTTAGATTATTCTTATACGAATTCAATTAATATGTTAGCATCATACAAAAAATTACGCTTTATCGCTTCATGTGATTTCGTTAATGATGACATAGCAATGAAGAGAAGTTTAATGGGAGCGTCAAAAGATATTGTGTTATCTCAGGCTGTAAATATATCAAATTACAAACGCTGGAGTGCTGGGGTAAACTGGTGGAAGCATTTTGGTTTCTATACTCCGTACCTTGAGATTGGACTTGGTGGGCAAACTTTCTCATATACTTATATGGATGCCCTCTATCATTTCAATCATCCATATGTGAATTTCAAAGTGCATAATACTTTCGAGTTAAAAAACAATTTAAGTATTATGCTATTTGTGGATTATTATGGCAAGAATTCTTCTCTCTTTAGGGAGGTTACAGAGCAGTGGAATACTCAAGTTTCGCTTTCAAAAAATATAAAAAATTGGTTTGTTACATTATCAATGAACAATGTTTTATGCCCTCGCTCACGTACTAGTACAACGAAATGTGGCTTGATAAATGACGTCTCATATAGCAATAGAGATAACGATAATATTTTCATTCTGGTTTCTTATACTTTTAATTATAAACAAAAAAAACATCTTTCAAATACCAAGTCAAATGAAATACATCGATTCTAATAAATATACAATGAAATCTGTAATAGTTATAATGTTGGCTACTTCCCTATTTATAGGATGCAGTAGCTCTAATTTCGAATTTATAGATCCATCAGAGCTAAGCGTGAACGAAAATACATTTGAGGTCATCAATTTTAAGACGAATGTTAAATATCCGTTGAGAAAAGATTTACTGTCGCCTAATTATACTGGTGGTTATACGTTAAATTTTATAAACCAGTCGAATTTTAATAATCAATATGCGGCTTATGATTTGATTAAAGCAAGCATCAACCAACTACCATTTAAGGACAAGAGGGTAGAATTTGTGGCTGCTGATAAATTTATTATCTTAAGACTTAACAGCGAAAATCAAGAGTGGGCGCCTAACTACTCTCTGAATATCAATGGTGATTGTGTAGTAGAATTAGCTGATGAATGGAATGGCAAACGTAAACTACAGATTGGAGACTTTTGGCGAAACCTCATTATCTCGCCATCAAAGAAACGAGTGTTGTGTGTTGATCGTCTAATGCTTAAGGGTAATTTCTACGCTATTGTTTATATCTTGCAAGCAGATAAAAAAAACTATCCTTTCCCTGCTCTATATCATTGGGATGTAACGCAACCGGAGATGCTTCCTAACATATGGATATCCCTTGAAGGCTTTACAGATATAACTAGGAAATTGATAGTAGCCAACCAATGACAAAAAATGAAGAGATTTCCAGTTTTGCAACAATATGACGCAATGGACTGCGGTCCGACGTGTTTAGCCATGATTAGTAAGTATTATGGCAAAAACTATAATATAGAACACCTTCATGATTTATGCCATATATCTAATGAAGGTGTATCTTTATATGGTATTAGTATAGCTGCCGAGAAAATTGGATTCCATACTGTTGGTACTCAATTGAGCCTTATTCAATTGATTGATGAGATGCCGTTACCCTGTATTCTTCATTGGAATCAAAACCATTTCACAGTGCTATATAAAATTAAGAAGACGAAGAAGGGTTGCACGTTTTACATTGCTAATCCTGCTGGCGGAGTTAGAATGGTATTTAATGAATGGGAATTTAGTTCAAGTTGGTTGAATGGCACAGATGAACATGGTCAATCAACAGGTGTCGCCTTATCCTTACAACCTACTCCATTATTTTATGAAAAGCGAGGAGATCAAAAATTAAAGAGAAATGAAAAGAAAACACTTGTATTTCTCTTTTCTTATCTTAAGCCATATAAAAGGAAGATAATACTATTACTGTCTGTGATGGTTTGTGGTGCAACAATTCAACTTATGTTACCTTTTCTGACACAAGCAATTGCAGATTGGGGTATCAAGGGAAAAGACATTAATATCATCCTGCTAATCCTTATTGGGCAACTTTCTTTAGAGTGTGGTCAAGCTATTGTCAGTTTTATTCGTAGTTGGACATTGTTGATTATTGGGACTAAGACTAACATAGCCTTGATTTCTGATTATTTAATGAAATTGATGAAATTACGAATATCTTTTTTTGACACTAAACTTAATGGCGATATTATACAGCGTATCAATGACCATTCGATAATCCAGGCATTTTTGACAGACTCAAGTCTTGACACTTTGTTTTCAATTGTGAGTATGATCGTATTAGGTGTAGTCATACTCATATATAACTGGATAGTTGCTTTAATATTTTTTACTGGAAGTGTATTATACATATGCTGGGTATGGAGATTCATGAAAAGAAGGGAATTACTTGACCATAAGATATTTTCTTTGAATTCTGCTAATCAAAGTAGTGTTATTCAATTAATATCAGGAATGCAGGAAATTAAATTAAATGTGTGCGAACAACAAAAAAGATGGGAATGGGAGAGTATACAACGAAATATTTATCGCCTATCGATAAGAGGTCTTAAGTTATCTCAGTATCAGCAATCTGGAGGTTTTTTCCTCAATCAGGTAAAAAACCTCATCATAACAGCACTTGTAGCAACCTTGGTTGTCAAAGGTAAAATAACCTTTGGCATGATGCTAAGCATTCAGTATATTGTAGGTATGCTGAATAGTCCTGTCGAACAATTGATTAATTTCTTTCGACAGTATCAAGATGCAAAATTAAGTATTAACAGACTTCAGTATGTTTATGAGGAAAAAAATGAAGATGATGAGACCAAAGTAGGCACGGACTCCATGCTAGATGGTGACATTATATTGCACCATGTCACGTTTAGATATGACAAATTGAGCTCTAAACCGACTTTAAATGATATCAATCTAAAAATACCAGAAGGCAAGGTAACCGCAATTGTAGGCCTTAGCGGTAGTGGAAAAACTACTATCCTAAAGATGATTCTTGGGTTTTATTGTCCTGATAAGGGGAGCATCGAAATTGGGGGAGTCAATTTGGAATCTATGAATAAAAGAGAATGGAGAAAATGTTGCGGCACTGTTATGCAAGAAGGCTATATCTTCTCTGATACAATTAAAAATAATATTACATCGGGAATTGAACCATCAAATACAGAATTAGTTAAGAAATCTGCTAAAATTGCTAATATTAATGATTTTATTGAAGAATTACCGTTGAAGTACAAAACAAGAATTGGAAACGATGGTCATGGTCTAAGTTTAGGCCAGAAACAACGAATTCTCATTGCGCGAGCTATCTATAAAAACCCTAAGTATATTTTATTGGATGAAGCCACAAATTCTCTCGATGCTAATAATGAACATGAAATCATGGAAAATTTGAATAATTTTATTAAGGGGAGGACTGCCATCATCATTGCCCACAGACTTAGCACTGTGCGAAACGCTGATAATATAGTTGTTTTAAAGGATGGTAAAATCTGTGAACAGGGCGACCATATAACCATGATTAGTAAAAAAGGCGTCTATTACCAACTGGTGAAAAATCAGCTTGACATTTAACATATTTAATGTTCAAGAATGCTTTGTATAGAATCTTTTATGCATGTGAAATAGCTGCATAGGATAATCTTTTCGGAACATGATTAATGGATAAAGGGGTACTTCACTGCCTTCACTTTAGTATTGGTATGCCCCTCTCCATTGTCCAGTTCGGCATCGACATAAGGGAAATTTACACTTTCTAGTTGAATTCACCGGGTACTGTCATATAAAAGTGTGTAAGCCCATATTTTTATTATCTTTGTATTTGAAATATAAAATAAGATAAGAAATGGAACTTACACAATTACAAATTTCGGAAATTATTTCTAATTACACAAGCAGTAGTGAGGGTTTTGTAACTCTTCAGTCTTTAATCATGAATTCATTGATGTTTCACGAGCGTGAATTATTCGTCAGTGAAAACAAAGATGAACAATGCAATGGCTTTCGTAGTCGTCGCTGGTACAGTCATGGCTTTGAGTTTTCTCTTCGCATTCCCCGTAGCCGTAGTGGTAATTTCTACCTTGTCCTTCTTGGATTGATACGTAACGAAAGCGAGGAACGCGCGCGTCTATTCAATCTTCTTTATACGAAGGGACTCACAACAGAACAGATAGGCGAGGTTTATGAGTGTGTCTATGGTCGTTCCTACAGCAAACAACAGGTTTCCTATTTGGCAAACAGTTGTCGTGATGATGTCGAGAAATGGCTTTGCCGTAATCTTTTCTTTCACTATCTGGCAGTCTATATCAATGCAACCTTCATCTCCACCCGTAGGGACAGACAGGTGTCAAAAGAAGCCTATTATACGATATTGGTCGTACTTGAGGATGGCAGCAGGGAGGTGCTTTCAGTAGTCAACCATCCCACCGAGGGTGCCCTATGCTGGAAAGACGAGCTTGATACTCTAAAAGATAGAGGAGTTAAGGAAATAGACCTGGTTATCTCTGATGCACTAACAGGCATAGAGAACGCCGTCTGTGCTGCTTTCCCCTGTGCCGCACATCAATTTTGTGTAGCACACCTCAAGCGTCAGGTTATCAATAGTGTTGCCCACAAGGACAAGCCCGCCATAGCCAGTGAACTCTCAGAAGTCTTTCGTATGGAAGATGATAGTATGGATTCCTTGTGGGGATACGAACATTTTGTTACTTTTGTAGACAGATGGGAAAAGAAGTATCCAACCCTCAAGAAATACAAGGCAGAAAGAAATACGGCATATTTCACATATATGGACTTTCCAAAAGAAGTGCAAAGGTGTATATACACGACTAACAGGATTGAAAGACTCAACAGAAAGTATAAAAGGACTATCAATATGAGAACATCCATGCCATCAGCACAAGCTGTTATATTTCTCTTGGGATCAGTGGCAATGGAAGAAACAAAAAATGCTTACAAAAAGAAAATATACCAGTTTAAAAGTTGGAAGAATATAAACGAAAATGGAAATACAAAGGATAAAAGAGAAGAATAGCTTACACACTTTTAAGGGGTCAGTCCTAAAACCCAGTTGCAAGCCCTCTCCTCTCAGGCACATAATTTCA
Organism: Prevotella amnii DSM 23384 = JCM 14753; assembly: GCF_000378745.1. GTDB lineage: Bacteria > Bacteroidota > Bacteroidia > Bacteroidales > Bacteroidaceae > Prevotella > Prevotella amnii. Next base: position 38 of record NZ_KB905289.1, on the reverse strand, counting down.
TAAGTATTTGTTATCTTTGCATCATGAAGAATCACCAA